>CAZLGL010000019.1:0-1880 GCA_964559315.1 uncultured Coxiellaceae bacterium | reverse complement strand
TCAAAATTTGTGATTCATTGAATCGTTTCGTTTTCATAACAAGTCTCCTGGTACACGGTTAAAGTACCAAAAAACTCTATTTCTTACCTGGGGAATTTTAAGGGGGTGTTACCCTATTAAATGCGGATATTTTGATATTAAAAGCTAACGTACTGAAAATTAGCTCTCGTAATTTAAATTTACTGGGAATAGCACTTCTCTACGGTAAAGATGGAATAAACACGGATTTAGTGCAAGCAGTGAAAATTTTTGAACTCGCTGCTAAGAGAGATGCATTAATAAACCCCACCTTGGCCTTTGATATATTTTCTCAGCTATTTAATAATCGCATTTGTCCCCCAGATTATCAGTATACGATTATCTACTACACCGCCTTACACCACTTTAATAACCAACGATATAAAACTTGCTGGCATTACTTGGATTCAATACCTGTTAACACGCCGTTTTATGAAGCAGCACAACAAAAACTAGCAGAAATAAAACAATTAGCTCGCGCATCACTAGAGCAATTATTTTTCCGGCCAGCGCCCGACCCTACCGAACTGCTTACTGAAAGAATGAGCACATTAACTCATTCAGAAAAGATTACACCATTTCAAAAGTTATCTGATTCTTTAGAAATGTATGATCCCGCAAAAGAAGAAGATTTAGCCGCACGTCTTCTTATGAAATTGGTCAGCCCTCAAAAAAAACAGCTGCGAAGGCAAATACAAACGGAAAAACATTTTTTCGCAATCGAACGCATCCGCAATCCAAAGGTAGCAGAAGTTTCTCAGCATTTACTTCATGAACGACAACGTCTGATCGGCGATCCCGTTAGTATCTTACAAGCGACTAATGTCCCTGCTCGTTATTTAATAGCAGCTGAACTTGCGGTTATGCGCGCATCATTAAGTGTCATGGATTTTCCTGAACCCAGTGACGTCTGCTCTTTTCCCTGGACACGGGTTACAAAAAAAACTCATTACTATCAACATGGAGGAGAATACTATGAATGCTTTGGAAATTCTGAGAAAGTACAATATGGAGTAGCAACAATCAGCTACAAACACCGCGTTAATCCTCTCGAAAATCACGTCGGTCATTGTTTTATCGATGAGGTGGGAGATTACGCTAATATATTCCGGTGTCTTAGTGCTCTTGTCACAAATGATAAGGGAGAGGTTGATCTTATAAAGGAACAACAGCTGGCAAACTGGATGTTACGATTTGTTAAAACTGGTATGCCAGTTACAACGGAAGATCTCACTTTATTAAACTCAAACGCACAAGACTATACAACTAATCTGGTCATGCAAATTTTTTATCTCTGCTTCATAAAAGAACCTGCACGTTGGATGATTCCTAAAGACGAAGATCACGAATTGCCACTCGCCACTGCCCAATTGCGCGCAGTAAGATTAATAGAAAAAGGATTTCTGCATCTTCGTGACGTATTTGCTCCATTCTCTGACTATGGAGTTTTCACAGGCAAGGAAATTTCAAATAACATATACAACGTAAAAGAAAAAGTTGAACGCATTAACAAACTTTATCTAGAAATGATTGTTTTAGCTAGAGATAACAATCGAGAAGCGTATCTTCAATTTATGTTACACCATAAAGATGCCACCCCCCTTTCCACTCGACTGGATTTGCATAAAGAGTTACATGAAAACTTTGGGAATGCGCATGATTCTGATGGAGAAGGTTATGATTCTGATACTGCCGAAGAATTGTATCCTGGCCCTTATCGATTTGGACAAACGAGGAATACCAAATAAAAAATTTATTAGATTTTGAAGAATAAAAAAATATCGAAAGGATATAAGTTATTATTTTTGGATCTGTAAATAAGATTGTGTAATTAGTCATGGTTCATTAACCTGCTTCGGAAG
>CAZLGL010000018.1:0-8137 GCA_964559315.1 uncultured Coxiellaceae bacterium | reverse complement strand
TAAATGCAGTTCCATAAATCTTCGATTGATTATTAGCCGTAATGGTTAATGCTTTCGGGGTAACAGTAAATAAACCATTTACATAAGAAATTGCATAGTTACTTAATCCTGTACCTGTTGCAGCTGAAGCGGTAATTGCATATGGACTACCTGCAACAGTTGCGGTTGCAGCAGCACCACTACTTGCTAACGTTACAGAAGTAACCGTGTCGGTATTAACTAAACCACTTGAAGTAAATTGAGTTCCTGCAAACGTAAATGCAGTTCCGTAAATCTTGGATTGATTGTTAGCGGTAATGGTTAGAGCTTTAGGTGTAACAGTAAATAAACCATTAACATAAGAAATTGCATAGTTACTTAATCCTGTACCTGCAGCAGCAGAAGCAGTGATTGCGTAAGGACTGCCTGCAACAGTTGCGGTTGCAGCGGCGCCACTACTTGCCAAAGTAACTGAGGTAACTGAATCACTGTTTACTAAACCGCTGGATGTAAATTCAGTACCTGCAAACGTAAATGCTGTGCCATAAATCTTTGATTGATTATTAGCAGTAATGGTTAAGGCTTTAGGAGTAACAGTGAACGAACCATTAACATAAGAAATTGCATAGTTACTTAATCCTGTACCTGCAGCAGCAGAAGCGGTAATTGCATAAGGACTTCCAGCAACAGTTGCGGTTGCAGCAGCCCCTGAGCTTGTTAATGTGATGGAAGAAATACTGTCTGAGTTAACTAAACCACTTGAAGTAAATTCAGTACCAGCAAACGTAAATGCAGTTCCGTAAATCTTGGATTGATTGTTAGCGGTAATCGTTAATGCTTTAGGTGTGACAGTAAATGAGCCATTAACATATGAAATGCTGTAATTAGCTAATCCTGTACCTGTTGCAGCTGAAGCGGTAATTGCATAAGGACTTCCAGCAACAGTTGCGGTTGCAGCAGCCCCTGAGCTTGTTAATGTGATGGAAGAAACCGTATCAGAATTAACTAAACCGCTGGATGTAAATTCAGTTCCAGCAAATGTAAATGCAGTTCCGTAAATCTTCGATTGATTATTAGCCGTAATGGTTAATGTTTTCGGACTGACAGTAAATGAGCCGTTTACATAAGAAATACTGTAATTACTTAATCCAGTACCTGTTGCCGCAGAGCCAACTATATTATACGGACTGCCTGCAACAGTTGCAGTTGCGGCTGCACCACCGCTGGTTAAAGTAATTGAAGAAACCGTATCAGAATTAACTAAACCTGCTGAAGAAAATTCATTTCCTGCAAATGTAAATGCCGTGCCATAAATCTTGGACTGATTATTAGCGGTAATCGTTAGTCCTTTAGGATTTACACTCACTGTACCTGTATTATTTAAAACAACAGCATAACCTGTCGTTGCTGTTGCAGCACTTACAACACTGTAAGGGCTTCCTGAAACAGTAGCCGTTGCTACTGACCCTGCTGAGGTAGGAGCGACGGTTGTTAGTGCGTTTGCAACCGTATCTTGAGTAAATACATTTCCAAATGTTGCAGCATTTATAAAAGCAGAAACATTATAAAGTGTAGCAACTGTTGCTGTGATATCTGTTCCATAAGTTTTTGAGGTGCTTGTTGTTGTAACAGTCACCGACGGTTGATTTGCAAAAACGTAACGGTTACCCGTTGGTACACTAGCAGGTACTAGTGTGCTGATGGTTTTATTCCAAATGGCTTGATTACCCGTAGCTAAACTATTAAACGTATTTCCTGTCACATTGCTGAGATAAATAACATAAGTATTACCTGTGCCAGGAACTAATACTCCAGCTCCTATGCTATTAATTAAATTAACCGCACTTAAAATAATGGAGCGTGAACCTGCGGTAGCGGAAGAGGTTAATATTCCATTGAGCGTTAAGTTTCCGTTAGTGTTAAGCGTCAATATTCCATTAACAGTGGATGCAGCAAGAGATAAAGAAAGATTGTTTTTTATGCTGACATCATTACCACTGCTAATTGTTACTGCACCCGTAAAGGCATTGCTTGTATTGGGTAACGTAATGTTATTTGCTGTACCCGCAGCAAAAGTAGACGTTGTCGCAACACTAATAGGGCCTGATTGAGTTATTGCACCTGTTGTGTTCGTAATTGTTAGTGAGGTTCCTGATTGCGTGATGCCGGTAATATTTAATGTACCTGAGTTAGTGAGTGAGATAGCACCACTTGTGGAGTTTGTTGCATTGAAATTTCTGATGTTACTTGTGGATGCGCTTAACCCAATGCCTGTGCCAGCGGAAGCATTAATAGTATTAGCGGTTATTCCGGCTCCCGTCGTCTGTGTTATGGCTCCGGACGCGGTTAATGTAACAATCCCTGTGCCTATATTAATAACACGGTTTATTGCAATGGAAGCCGCTTGCATAGTGAGATTGAAAGGTGTACTACCACCGGAGGTAATTGTGGTTCCTCCACCCGAGAAGGTGATGGTTCCATTAGCAATGAACGTCAATGTTGTTGGCGTTGATGGTGAAGCAGAAATTGTAGAGCTAATGGTTATATTTCCGGCTTGAGTACCGGGGCTACCTGTTAAGCCAGTGCTGATCGTTACATTTGTTCCTGCATTAAGTTGACTGACAATTAAATTGGCGCCAATGTTTGAGTTATTTCCCGTTGGCGTAAAATTAGGTGCACCGCCGTTGTTCGTTAGGCCTGAGCCTGCACTGATTGTTATATTATAAGGATCGACTAGCCATGTTCCTCCAACACCCGCATCGATAATTGCAGTGGGATCGAGATCTAAAATATGACCTGATGTTTCAATAAATCCACCGGTATTTTTTGTGTGATTAGCTGTTTTTAGCTTCCCTGTAATTTTTGTTATTCCTGCATGACCGCCATTTAAAATAATTTCGCCATGTTTGCCGGTTGTAGCAGTGGTTGCTTCAATGACCCCAGACATACTGATAACATTTTGCACAACGTGCGCGGCGGAATTTGCTGTCATATAAACTTTTCCGCCAGTCGCTTGAATAATTCCAGAATTTGAAACGTAGCCGTTAGAGACAGGAGCCGATGTTCCGAAATTAATTAAATCGTCTCCGTAAAAATCTAATGTGAATGCAGAGCCTGAACGTAAATGAACTTGTCCTAAGTTTGCGATGATGGTTCCGTGATTTTCTACTCCTGGTGCAACCAGCGCGACGATTCCTTCATCAGCGACTGTAATATTGCCGGCATTAATAATTTTTGAATTTTCAAATCCGGGTGTGAGTCTGAATTGAAAGTTATTCTTCATGAAATTATCGTTTGAGATGTCGTGAGTGGTAACAACTAAGCTCGCAACATTAATGTTGCTAGTGGTAGTAAAAAGAACGCCTGCAGGGTTTAAAATCCAAACTTGCCCGTTAGCAGTTAGCGATCCTGCAAACGTCGTTGGTAACCCGGAAGTAATTCGATTTAATGCAATTGCATTTGTATTGGGTTGATTAAACAAAATAGATTCGTTTGGTGCCGTATTAAAATTTTGCCAATTTATTACTGCATTTTGAGAAGTTTGCGTTATAACAGTATGAGAATTTGTTTGTGAAATGGATGCATTTCCGGCAGCTACTTCACCATTTTGAGGTAGCGCTGTTGCCACTCCCCACCACAGAGAACAAATAGTCACTCCCGCAAGGCGGGAGATCATTTTAAGCAGTAGCCTAGTAATCATAGATTCTGCCCCCACACCTATATATATAGATCAGGTTTAGCCAAGTGGCGGCATTTATGGAGAAAAGAGACGTTTTTAAGGCTCTGGAATGGCGTTAGAACAGGGGGGTGTTTTGAGGGGGTAAAAAATGTGTTTGAGGTGGACTCAAGCAGGGTGTGATCACATTTTTTGAGCAGTTCTTAGTAAAGTGTTCTGTGGGTGGTCTTGGGTTGTTCAAAAGCGTTCCAAATTTAATTTTTTTTCGCGTTTCTAAGTTTTTTTGAGATTATTTTTGTTTATTTCCATGTAATTTTTTTGCAGCACTCTTTTTTATTAAGCGTCATGGGCTTTTGTTGAGATTTTTGTTGAGATGATTTTACTATTCTATAAACCATTAAATAATTTATCAAAGCGCAATATTCTATCGCCTAAAAATTGCGTTATTTGTTTTGAATTTATTTTTTATAAGCGCAATAATGTTTTTTTGACTAAAATAGCAGATGAGGCTTTTCTTTGAGTGAAAATAAAAAATATTTTTAATTCTATATTGTTTATGGTGCGAAAATAGAGCTAAGCCCTTTGTTATTAGTTAAGCATTAATTTTATTTTTAATTGAATTAATATTTAAAAGGTAAAGCAAAAATACTTGAATGAATTTTAAATTAAATAGCTATAATTTTTTTTAGCCAGTCTAACAAGGCGCATTCCAAAAAAATTGATAAATTAATTTTTTGGAAAATTAAAAAATAAATAATCAAAAAATAATTTGTCACCGCGCTTTAAAAATAAAATTTTAAAAAATATTGCTCTGAATATTTTTTTAGGAAAATTAAAAAATAATTTTTATTAAAAATAAAAAATAAATAAATTTTTTATGGCGCAATAAATCTTGAAACTAATCATGATAGTTTAAAAAATTAAGTTACAGATTTATCTTTGAATTAAAAAACGGAACAGGATAAAAATATTAAGCAGATATAAAATATTAAAATTCAGAAAATTTTTTTGAATAAATACGTTAAGAGAAGCGCTTAAAAATTTTTAAAAAATAATAGAATAGGATTGTTATGCATTTTTTGTTCGCGAACATATTTAGTATGGTGTTCATTTAATGAGATGTTTCTTTTGCAGAAGCATTCAATGTATTATCGTCAACGACATCATTAGCGTTAACGCTGCTAATATTTCATTTTTGAGGCTGTATCTTTATATTAGGGTATATGCGATATAAAAAATAAAAAAATCTATTGGTTTTGAAAACGCTAAAAGAGTGTTCCTGTCTCGACTTATAGAAGGTCGTTCACCATGCTCTTATAAAGCTTCTTTTTTGTTCTGGCAAACCACAAGTTTTCCTCCCTCTTCCTTTAGTTTTACCTCGACCTTCCCCCTCGAATCGTTATAAATGCCACGAAAATCCCGTCAAAATGATATGACGTTTATTGGTGGGAATAATGTGATAATATTCACGTTATTCCCATGAATTAATGGATGGTGATTTTTATGTCTCAAGAGGCTGTTAGTAGGCTTTCTCACTGGAAGAAGGGTGCGTCTTATAAGCCGATAGTGGTGTTTGGTGCAAAGCGAGTGGGGAAGACATTTTTACTCAAATCATTTGGGGAAGAGCAGTTTGATGACGTACTTTATATCAGTTTTGAAGAAAATAAAGACATAGCGCGTTTTTTTGAGCAGTCAGCCTCCCCTGGAAAAATTATTGGTTCTTTAGAGGCTTATTTTTCACGAAGTATTAAACCTAAAAAAACATTGATGATTTGGGATGACCTTCAATCATGTATCCCAGCTTTAAAGAGTTTAAAGTATATGGGAGAAGAAAAATCCTATTTTATTGCGGGCGCTTATCGGGGGTTACCGAAAAGTGTCGGTAATCAGGAGTTGCTGTCACCCGATGTGCTAGAGGTACTCACGCTATACCCACTAAGCTTCTTAGATTTTCTCAGAAAATTAAACAAAAATAAGCTGGCTGATTGTTTGCTGGCCATTAAGTCATGTAAGCCCCTGTCTGACGATTTACATCATCAGTTATTGGAGTTGTTCCGTTTGTATATGTACACGGGGGGAATGCCTGAAGTCGTGGAGGTATATCAAAAAACGAATAATTTACTGGATGTGAGCATGAAACAAAAAATTGTTTTGGAGCACTACGGCCTTACATTTGCGTCGAACGAACCAGGATCAGCAATTCAAAAAATAATTTGGCTATGGAAATCGATCCCTGGCCAGTTATCGAAAGAAAACAAAAAATTTATGTTTTCGCAATTGGGTGAGGGATTGCGTTTGCGTGAGTATAAAGTGGCCATGGAAGCTTTAATGCGCATGGGGGCTGTTTATCGTTGTTCAGAAAGGAGTTACCCATTTTCATCTGATGTATCTGAGCAACACAATAAGTTGGGGTTTAAACTGTATTTGTTAGACACAGGGTTATTATCCACGATGCTGGATGTGCCCAGTCAGGATGTTTTAAGAGACGAGAGTTTGTATTCAAACTATAACGGTGCATTGATGGAAAATGTTGTAGCTCAACTACTCGTTTCTACGGGAAATGAACTAAATTATTGGACAAGTCGGAATACGGCTGCGGTCGAATTTTTGTTTAACACTGGTGGCGAAATGCTTCCAGTTGAAGTCAAGTCGTGGGTTTCCTCAAAAAGTAAGAGTTTAGTGGCCTACCGCAATAAGCACTCCGTTTCGCGCCTTGTGAGGATATCGTCGAAAAATTTGGGGCGAGAGGGCGACCGGTATGATATTCCCCTGTATTTAGTCGAGCGGATGAAGGTTTTGTTGGAGTAACGAAATTTTTCTAATACTTTTTGAGAATTCTTTGATAAAGTAGCACAACTTTATAGAAAACCAGGGAGACGTTAATGAAAGCACGTGTCAAAAAGAAGCCTGCGGTAAAAGTCAAAGCTGTTGTTAAGAACAATAGCAAAGGCGCTGAGATTGCAGTTGTTAAGAAGTTACAAAAAGAAGTTGCTGTTGCAATTGAAGGGTATATGGAGAAGCATAAAATTGGGTTTAATGAATTTGCGCGTCGATTAGGAACGAGTGCAACGCAGATGCAGAAAATTCAAAAAGGTTCTGCGAATTTGACGTTTGCGAGTTTGGCGCACATTGCAGTGGTAATGAAGAAGAAAGTGCGTTTGATGTGGGGTTAAAATACGTAATGCATGAAATTTATTTCATGCGATATTTAAAGGCGCGATTTTTCGCGCCTTTTTTTTTAAAAGAGATGAGAGCTGTCTGGTTCGATAAAAATTCTTTTTGCAGTTAAAAAGTCATCTATTGTTATAGTACTATTTTTCTTTGTGACTATTTTTTCACCTAAGTAAATGTGATTTCCGACAGAAAGTTGGCGAGTTTTTCCATTTTGTTCTATAGCGATTGCGATACCTGAAATCGTTTTTACTTGGCCTACAACAATAATATTCGTTTCTTTACCAGTGAATTTTACTAATCTATTAGATTTCTTGGGATGAGTAGAGCTAATACTAGCTATATTTGGAATTTCTATAGGAGGGGTTACTGTCATTAATCCGTCAACGTAAGAAATGGTGTAATTGCTTAATCCTGTTCCGACTGCGTTAGAAGCAATGATGACATAAGGACTACCGTCAACGGTTGCGGTAGGTGCAGCACCTAAACTATTTAAATCAACAGAAGAAATAGCGTCTGAGTTAACTAAGCCGTTAGAAGTAAATTCGTTGCCATTGAAATTAAACGTTGAGCCATAAATTTTAGTTTGGTTATCAGCAGTAATTGTTAGTGCTTTAGGATTAACCGTTAAGTTGCCGTCGATATAAGAAATAATATAGTTACTTAATCCCGTACCCATGGCATTGAAAGCTGTAATCGCATAAGGACCGCCAGAAACAGTAGCGGTAGATGCAGCACCTAAACTGTTTAAATCAACAGAAGAAATAGCGTCTGAGTTAACTAAGCCGTTAGAAGTAAATTCGTTGCCATTGAAATTAAACGTTGAGCCATAAATTTTAGTTTGGTTATCAGCAGTAATTGTTAGTGCTTTAGGATTAACCGTTAAGTTGCCGTCGATATAAGAAATAATATAGTTACTTAATCCCGTACCCATGGCATTGAAAGCTGTAATCGCATAAGGACCGCCAGAAACAGTAGCGGTAGATGCAGCACCTAAACTGTTTAAATCAACAGAAGAAATAGCGTCTGAGTTAACTAAGCCACTCGAAGTAAATTCGTTGCCATTAAAATTTACGTTATCGCCATAGGTTTTAATTTGATTATTAGCGGTGATAGTTAATGCTTTGGGATTAACCGTTAAGTTGCCGTCGATATAAGAAATAATATAGTTACTTAATCCCGCACCTGTGGCATTGGAAGCAGTAATCACATAAGGACCACCAGAAACAGTAGCGGTAGATGCAGCACCTAAACTATTTAAATCAACAGAAGAAATAGCGTCTGAGTTAACTAAGCCGTTAGAAGTAAATT
>CAZLGL010000017.1:0-17473 GCA_964559315.1 uncultured Coxiellaceae bacterium | reverse complement strand
GAGCCCCGGATTGTGATTCCGGTTGTCGCGGGTTCGAGCCCCGTCGTTCACCCCATCTAAAATTTTCTCGTTTTTTTCTTTTCGTTCTTAAAAAGTTAGGAGTAATATTTGTAGGGGATTTATTTTTAAGGAGAAAGTTTATGACCATTACGGTGATTGTGGCATGTGAAAATGGATTTTATATTATTGCAGATACATTAACTCAGTCGGATGTTTCATTTTCATTAAATACCCAAAAAGTTTTTTTCTCTCAAAAACATAGAATAGGAATGTGTATAGCGGGTGACGAAGATCTCAAGTTTCCAGGGGTTACGGATGAAAAAGATGTTCTGCATACGAGTTATGTGATAAATGATTTTTTTAAATACATCGATACACTTTCTGTTTTTTTAGTAGAAAATTTAAGAGCTGAATTAACTACGTTTTTTCAAGCAAAATATAGTCAATACTATGCACAGTTTTTAGATCAAGTAAGTTACTTTTTTGGCGGATTTAAAACTGTGGGTGCAGATAAAGTAACTGCTATATATTCTCATCATAATGGTCGAGATGAAGAATATATGTATGCAGCTACTGATCAAACTCCTAATTGTTTTTTTGCTAATACTGACGCTGTGCAACTTGCACTGGATGTACTTGCGCCTCAACAACAAGAACGTAGAAAAATGTTAGTCGAGCAAGCTAAGCAAAAACTAGCGTTCACTGTAGTTGCATTGGCATGTGTGACTATAAACGCTAAGCATCCATGCGGCATTGGAGAGTTATTGCATTGCGTTTCTTTAACAAAAGATGGTAATTGTGTGCAACATGCATTTAACTATGAAAGTGATTTGCCTTATCCAAAAATAATTGGCGCGCAACCCCTCCCTCAGTATTTACTTTATCCTTCTCTGAAGGAAAGTAACGAAGCTTTTTTAAACGGTACGCTTTCTAGATATCATTTGCCCACAAAAGTGAACCAAGATGAAATACCTTGTAAAAGAAGTGAAGTTGTCGCTGCAAATCAAGAAATCGCTAGATTAATGGTAGAGAACGCGCAGTTAAGACAAATGTTTCAAACTAGAAGAGGGGCGGCACCTAAAAAAAATCCCCAGGCGGTACCACAACAAATGTTTGGGCCAGCAAAAAAACTAGCAGGAGCAAAAGCACCTCTTCCTGCTGCAGCACCGCAATCGGTACCATACAAAACAGCACATCTCTTAAAGAAAAATACTTAACATCACAACATTTACTGTGTGCCGAAAATTCTTCAGCACACAGTATCTGCTATTATTTTATTATTTTTTTAAACTCTGGTTTTGAACATCTTTTGCTATTTCATATACACCGAACGCAGCTGCTGTTGCAAAAAGTCCTGCTTTTCCATAAGAACGTGGATTATTACGAAAAAATCTCTGTGCTTCATAAGCATGATGTCCCGTTACTGCAACTTTGACTGGAAGAAGATATTTTTGCTCATTTCTTTCTTCGTTCATGATTGTTCTCCTTAAAAAGTTAAAGTATGTAAAACGAGCGAGAAGTATGTTTGAATCTAAACAAGAGATTTAGCGTATTGGATTCGGCGCGGGTTCTGTACTCACGTATTTAATACGGTATGAAGTTTTTTGCAGAGTTTGATACAGTAAAAATATTGAAAAAAGGAGAGTGTGATGAAATCGTCATTAAAAGGTATTCTAGATATCAACAGATTATGTGATGTCAGGGGAAGAGTGCATATTTATTTTGTTGACGTCAATAACTATATTCTCGTGGCTAATAAACTGGCAGAAAATTTTTTTAGAGATTTGCTCGGTTGTGAGAAATTAATCGGACTAAAATGCAATGAGTTATTTGAAAAGGCAAACCTCAATCCCACGCAGGCGTGCACCAAAGAAAATGCAGAAGTATTAGAGACTGGCTTGCCTAAGCAATTTTTTCAGTCATGGGCGATAAAATGTCTTTACCGATTAGACTTATTAACATTTAAGCAACCCGTTTATGATTCCGCTGGAAAACCTAAAGGTGTTTTAGTGATCTCTCATATTTTGAATATGTTTTCGGTTGAAAACGCTTATTCGATGGGCTTAACAAAAAGACAAACAGAGTGTTTGTTTTATTTGTTTGAGGGGCATACCGCGAAAGAAATCGCAAAGA
Source organism: uncultured Coxiellaceae bacterium (assembly GCA_964559315.1). GTDB lineage: Bacteria > Pseudomonadota > Gammaproteobacteria > DASZBR01 > DASZBR01 > DASZBR01. The sequence continues at coordinate 15,340 of CAZLGL010000017.1, read as the reverse complement.
TAATTAAGATATCGCCTCGTACCGTGGAGGGGTATATCGAAACGATGCGAAATAAATTAAATTGCACTACACTTTCTGAGTTATTGCTCAAGGCATTGCAGTGTCAAGTTAGAACAGGCCTTAATCATATTATCGTTTCGCAAAATATGAATCCTTTTGCGGGAAAAGATTCTGTGCGAATTGAATGGGTATAGGTTACGTCCTAAAGTTTATCTGCGGTAAAGTAACTCGCAAAGTATTCCTAATTTGTCTATCATGTGCGCTTATATTAGGAGGGATGAGATGAGCGGTGATTTAACGGAAGAAATTCATGCGGCATGGGATCGGTTTAATTCTGCTTTAGAAAAATGTCGAAACGGGGATGAGTCTAAATATGCAGCTATTCTTGATGAGCCCCAGCTTCCCCCCAAAGGTTCTGCGGCGCGATTACAAAAAGTCTGTGAATTATTAATTCCAGCTCTGCAAAGTGAAATGCTGACATCCGCGTTGCCATCAAGCTTGTTGCCTGATTTTATCAATCGTGAAAAGGAATTCTTAACGACATTAAATGATTTGTTGCTAAAAGTACCTCGCGTAGTACTTCCGACAGAACTAAAAATAACTGTTGAAAAATTTGTCGTTGAACAAACCAAAACGGTTGATGTTATGTTACAGCAATTTCAATCCCTGTTGACTCAGCAGTCTCAATGTATTCATGCGTATGAAGAAGATGTTAATGGACTGCAAAATAAAAGCCGTGAAATACAAACTAAAATAACCCGTAAAATCCAAGCTTTTGAGCGCCGCTTGCATCGCCGCAATAGTGAGCTGTTAAATAAATTGCCGGAGAAAATGCGCAGCAGTATTGCCAATAAAGATAATTATAATTATTACTTGTCGTTATTAAACAAATCAGATAAATCCGCCAAAAAAGCATTGCATAAATTTGTGAAAAGGCTTGTGGGTAAGAAGGGTTTGAGTGGCTTGTTTGACAGGTTTTCAGTTGAATTTAAGCAGCGCAAAAAGTATTTAATATCGTATTACGACGCAGAAGCAAAGGTTGAAAAATTAAAACACGCTTTAGAAAAGCAACGTAAACAACCTGACGATACTAATTATCCTTCGGAATACAGTGAAGACATGCGAGACGAGTTTTCATTGTTTAATGAAATTCTTCAGGAATATAATGAAGAAAAACAGCTCACGGAACATTTATTGCAAACAACTAAACGCAATATTGCAAGTATTGAAAAAATGGCTTCCGAATTCCCCGCGCTAAAAAATAATTTATTGTCCAGCCTGGAAAAAATCAGGCAGTTTAAGGTGATGATAGATACGTTTTAGTACGGGACCCGTACATCTGCATAAAAAAAGGCATTTGATTTTTTTATCTGATTGATGAACAATATCTCCGTCTACCGAAATTTCGCGCAATAAATTTAAGGACGAAGAACTAACGACATAATTAAGTGTTACAGGAGGTTTGCGTGTCTCATGAAGAAGCAGAGCGAGGCTCTGCTGATACTCCACTTCAAGTGTTATCTAGCAATGGAGAAGGAACGGCTGCAGGTATTCGGAATGCTGCGGGTCATTTCGCAGGTGATCGCGCTTCGGATGATCGTTCTGCTGGTGAAGAAGCAACAGAAGCCAGTCCTTTATTTGGACGTCGTGGTAGGACTTCGCTAACTGCATATCGTTCTGTTGTTTCATTTCTGGCGAGAGATTTTGTTCATCACCTTTCAGATAAAACCCCAAAATATATAAAAAATTACACCGCGGGTTTTGTATTTCTGTTAAATAAAGTTTGGTCTCCCGCGTTTTATTTCATGCTTCTATATGATGTTATTGCCTATCTTGCAAATCCCCGTGATCGCTACGGCACAACCCTTGGACAAATTTTAGGGGGTGTTGCAACGAATCAAATTACATTGACTAGCAATTTGGGTAATGATTTAGCGGGGACTGCTTTATATTCGGTAGGACCTGCAATCGTTGGAGCCGGTGTTTCATTCGGCGCATTGTTTTGGTTGAATAAAAAATTTAGGAATGCAGTGAATGCTCTGTGGCAACAAATTCCGGGTGTTCCTGCATATGAAAAATGGAAAAATGAAGAAACATCACCACGTCCTATTGTAAAAGATTCTCTTATGGTTATTACGTTAGGCGTTTTTTATGCCAATGAGCGATTATTAGAGTTATGGATACGCAAAATTATTGGATTAAAACAATATGCGGATGCCAGGCAAGCATGTACATCGCAAAATAAAAAATATATTTTTTTGGGGGATTACGGCAACTACGAATGCGCATTGGTAGATTGGCCATTTGTTGCAGATTATCAAAAACTTAGTTCACAAGAAGCCTTCGACGGATTATTAGAATACAGTCAAGATCCAGAATTTATTTTATCCAAATTGCCTGATCTCAGCGGTTTTTTTAATTTGACACAATTGGATCTATCTAGTCTTAATTGGCCAGAGTGGTCATTAGAACAATGGCGTGAATTTTTATTGGCATTATCTGAAATATTTTCGTTGAAGACAGTGAATGCTTCAGCTGCATCGTCTAATCAAACTTTTCCTCAGGATGGTCGATTTAAATTGCTAGTTGATTTTGTTGAACGTGTGAATGCTCAAGTATTTGATGCGCATAATCAACAAATCGGTACTGCGGATACAGCAGAACTTTCGCGTGTATTTTCGCAATTCTCAGAAGCAGATGTTTCGTCTATGGGTTTAAATAATACTGAATTTATGGTAGGCCGCACACAAAAGCTAAAAAAATTAAAAGTAGGTTGTAATCCGCTCGGCAATTCAGGTATACAAATTATTGCGAATGAAATTTCTAATGACGCAAGCGTCTTAGAAGAGGTCGTGATTCCTAATACAGGAATGGATGAACAAGGATTAGCTGTTTTAGGCAATGCGCTTCCACGTGGAAATGTGAAAAAAATAGATGTTTCTCAACATGATTTTTCGCAAGCGGATATGTATGCGTTTGGTCAATCTGTTGGAAACAGTACCGTAGGTGATATTGATTTATCGCAGACTCAGTTAGATGGTTCTCAAGCGGTAGATTTTATTTTGGGGGCCCAAAACGGAAAAGTAACATCCGTGGATTATTCTAGTAATAATTTACAAGACTCTGCGGCCATTGATATTGTAGAAGCCGCACAAGGAACATCGCTGCAATCTGTAAAATTAAACAATAATCCGGGTATTACCGATGTGGGTGCAGCGGGTATGGCGCAAGGGTTAAATCAAACCAATATTACCGCAGTGGGATTGGCGGGAACCGATGTAACTGTTACGGGAGTTAAAACATTAATTTCTCAGCCCAGTTTAAAAAGCCTTGATGCGTCAAATAATAATCAAGGTGACGAAGTCGCTTCGGTACTTGCTAATACTCCCCATAATGTTCAAGACATTAAGTTAGCTAATACAGGATTAACTGCGAAAGGTGTGGCGGATCTTGCGGTAAAAAATTACACATCGGTCGATGTTTCGAATAATGGTTTACGCGATGGCGCATTAAATCCATTGTTAAATAAATTACCTGAATATGCCAATTTAGGTGGAAATACGATGGGGCCTAGTTCAAGCAAGGTTTTAGTTGAAAATCTACCCTTGACTCAGAATAAAGATTTGGATTTGCGAGAGGCGAAATTATCGCCGGACAGTGCGACAAAAATTCTGAGTGCTTTACCTCAACCGACGCCGGATGCAGAACAAATCGGTAGTGATTTAAGTATTGATGAAGCAAGGGCACTTCGACAAGTCGGGCCAGGAACAAAATTAAAGCGATTAAATCTGAAAGGAAATAATATTGGAAAATCAGGTCAGCGTGCTGTTGACCAAGTTATTCCCAGCTTAGGAAATTCTCCGCAAATATTATTTTCTCCTCCTGCGCCTGCAATAGGAGGAAGAACAGTTTCGACAAATGGTGCGCAATTAGCCGCTGGATTGTCGATGGCGTGGTGCATTATTCCCGCGGCTTTATTACTTTTATTGATATACGGCATTTATCGTGGTTACCAAGGAGTACGTTCATGCAAGAAATAAATTTTCCTTATACACCAATAACTGGAAATGGATTGGGAAGTTGTTATTCATCGCTGAAAAAAATAGGCTCTGTGTTTCCACAAAAAGGTTTTGGTGCAGCGGGATTAACGTTTTATCCTAATTTGGCGACAGGAAATTTATTTTTTAAAGACAGGCCCTTAAAAATTGTCGATGGCGATTTTATTATTGAGTTAGGGTTTGTGTATAACAGCCAAGCGGCGGATCAAACAAACGCATGGCAGTTCAGCCAGAAGAAATTTGTTTCGTTACCCAATAGAAAAAATTCTGGAATATTACAAGAAGCTGATGGGCATTTAACTACCTATAAACAAGATCCCCAAGACTCAAACAATTATTTGGCTCAAGAATCTGTAGCCGGCACAAAATTCATGCGGTTTGATCAATCCACGCAATTTTGGATTTTGCGTGATCCCGATTCAGGTCACGTTGAATATTATGATGCGCAAGGACTATTACGAAAAAAATTGGATCGCCGCGGACGCGCCCTTACTTATGAATATACTCAACAACAATTAAGTGCTGTTGTGACTTCGCAATGCCGTTATGAAATTCGACGTAATGATAGGAATGTTGGGATTTATGATGCGACCGATCCAAAAAATGCAGTTGAATTACAAGTGTATACCTTGGATGCACAAAACCGTTTGTTAACAAGTGGTACTTTGGATGGTTATTTAACCGGATATCAATATCAAGAAGGCACGGGATTATTATTATCTGCGTCTCAAACCGATGGCAGCGAATTAAGTTTTGGTTATAGCCAGAATAACGTCACTGTTATTGTGACTGGTGAAGGACAGCAAGGCAGTACCGATCCATCTCGTGTTTCTACTGCCAGAATTACTTATGCAGATAATACGCATCCCAATCAAGCATGGATTCAAGACGGGTTGGGTTATCAAACAACAATTTCGTATGACGATAATAAAGATACTGTTTTGATTCAACGCCAAAATGGATTTAATCGGGTTTCTAAAATTACAGACGATACGCATTATTTATATACGCCTAATCATCAATTAAAAAATACCGTAAATGCGGGAAGTGGAATTACGCATCGCGACTATGATCCAGCAAGTCATAATGTAATAAAAACAATGGAGCAGCCAAACGGACAAATAACAGATTATGTTTATATAAGTGTAGCTGATGCCACTGCAATCAGTGCAAAAATCCACTATTTAGCGGCAAATCGGCAAAGCCCCGTTGCAACGCGCTATGTATACGAAACCATTAATGATGGTTCGACTACGAGTTTATTTTTACGATTTAAAATTAGCCCTGAAGGACGGGTGACAGAATTTCGTCGCGATACCAATAGGAGAAATATCGCTTCGCAGCGATCATATTTAAAAAATACTTATCCTATAGGATTAATTTCACCTGATTTAAATACTCTACAGCAATGGGCTGCTGCGCAACCTCAAGATCACGTCAGCTTATCAACCTATACCTACGATCAATATAACCAAATATTTAGCACCACGCGTTTTACGCAAGTTGATGCGAATGGCAACGGTATCCAAAACGATACGACAGGCTATGAGGAAAATACCCATAATCGTTACGGATTAACGCTGAAGCGTAGGGTCAAACAATCAGCAACCCAAACGGCAGAAACCGATCAGCAATTTGATGAAGTTTTGCGCTTACGTTTATCAACGGATGCGTTAAAAAACCAGACAAAATATGATTATCGAGACAAAACTTCGCAGTGCCAAATTACGTATGCGAATCAAAGTACCGTATTAAAAAATAATAATCCGCGCGGATTAACCATCTCGTCGCATTCGACGGCATTAAATTTAGCCAATCAAACTGAAATACGTGATGTTTCATATACGCGAGATCCGGATGGACGTATTGCCATTACGACACTGGCGGATAAATCACAAATCTTAACCTATTATGATAGACAAAATCGTTTGGGATATACTGTTACTGCTTTGGGAATTGTTGCGCAGCAAGATTATAACGCGCAGTTTCGTTATCAAAAAACAACACAATATGCGAATAAAGTGGATATAACAAAATTATGGATTAAATATCCACCTAAGCCCGGTGAAACTCCAGAAGCCAGCGCATTGATGCGCGAGATTGCTAAAATTCAAGATCCTCAGCATGATCGTTCAGTATATACGTTTTTGGATCTCTCAGGACGAAAAATATACGACGTTGATGCAGACAATTATATTACCCAATATCTTTATGAGAATTTAGATCGCCGTGTTGCGACAATTCAATACGCAACAAAATTATCAGATGCGAATTTAAATGCTTTAAAACAAGGCGGCGTAATTAATCTATCGCAAGATTTTTCCAAAGACAGATTAACGCGATCATTTTATGACAACGATGGCTTATTAATTGGCAAGCAAGATGCGGCGGGTTATGTCACCCAACTGGTTCGAGATGCGGGTGGAAGAATTACCAGCAAAGTCGTTTATTACACTCAAGCCAGTTTAGATTTAACCTCGACCTTTGATGATATTTTGAAAATAGTTTCAAAGGGTAAAGTCGGCGTCAATTTTTATGAATACGATGCCCGCGGACAAATCATCGCAAAATTAAATCCCGAAGGGTATTACACGGAATATACCTATTCGCCAAATGGTTTGCGATTATCGGCAAAATTATATGCGAATAAACCTAAGGGCGGTTTTCCATCTAAACCTGTTCCGAGTGTTTTGGATCAGTTAACGTCCTATGAATATGATTTATTAGGACGCAAAATAAAAACCACCGCGCCATTTAATCGTATTGATAATGTCCAATTTAATGTCATGGGAAAAATTATTTTAAATAATAGTTTAGATAGTAGCGCGAATGGCAAAACAGACGGTGATAATTTACGTCAAACACAATCGCAGTACGACGGTTGGAGTCAAGTTGTTAACCAAGCAAATGCTTATGTAGGACAATTACTTGCTGAAGCCAATGGCGATCCCGTTAAAATAAAAACGATATGGGACACGCAAAGCCAACGCAATAAATACGACCCAACGGGTTTGTTGTTGTCTACCACCGATCCCTTGGGAAATATTACCTATATTTATTATGATGTAGACAGACGTCCCGTATTAAAAATCAATGCAAACTTAAGCATTGAAGAAAGTGTGCTCGATAGTTTTGGTAAAGAAATCCAAAATCGCAAATATGCGAATTTTTATGACATGTCGATAGGCCCTTTGACGGGCGGGCCTTTAACGGCAGATTTTTTAACTAAAATTCAGGCGCTGCAAAGTGATTTAGATCATGTCATCACTTATGAGCGGGGTAAGCGCGGTAATATTATTAAAATAACCGATGCTGAAAATAATATCTCTCAAAAAACATATAGCGCATTTGGTCAAATTGATACCGAATTATTGCCGGTTAATTCCCCTAATCCCACCTTACAGATTCAGCATGGGTACGATACGCGCGGTAATCAAAATTCTTTAGTTAAAACGGATCTCTTAACTAACCAATCTATTTCAGAATCCTGGGAATTTAATACTCCGCTAAACAAGCAAACTAAACATACTAATACATTGGGTGGCGTTGAAGAGCAAGCGCATGATTTATTAGGAAATATTATTACCAAAAAATCTGAAAATATAGTTCGAAACAATTACACCTATGATTTTGTGAATCGCATTGCAACAGAATCTGATGCTTACCAAAATACCACCACACATACCTATGGCGCCGATCATTCTCATACGATTACGTCGCCTAGTGGAAAATCCGTTACAACAGTTAATTTAAGTGCATTTAATCAAGAGCTTAAATCAACTGATACTTTAACGAATGCAGTTGAGAAAACCCATGCTCCTGATGGACAAGTCAATGTCCATACCGATCAATTAAAAAATAATACCGTCCAAGCATTTGATTTGATTGCGCAGAAAAAAACCTATACCGATGCATTGGCCGTTCAAACACAATTTGGCTACAGCCCCGTCGGCGCTGTTCAAAAAATTGCAAATGATGCACAAAGCGCAAAACCTCAAGCTGTTAATTATACGCCGGATGCGTTTAGCAATCCTACCGTTATTGTTGATCCGCGCAACGTTACCTCTAAACAAAACTTCACAAAAAATAATAATCTTCAGCAATTAGTAACGGATTTTGGCGGATTGCAGTTAACTAAAACCTATGGACGTAATGCGCAAGGAACGCAGACACTTTATTCAGAAGGCGATACCCAAAATCCTAGTCAATACGTTGAACAAAATCTTGTGGATGGATTTAATCGGGCGTATGGCAAAATTGTTGATCCCAATGGTTTGAAATTACAAACCATACAAACATTAGATGCTGCCAATAATATAATTTCAGAAACAGATGAAGTGGGAAATACTACCCGCCATTATTTTACCCATTTAAGCCAGTTGCGTTTTACGGTCACACCCGAAGGGGGTGTAAAAGAACGGTTTTATGACGATAATTTACGCCTAAAATATGAGCGTGTTTATATTAATGGCGTAACCGTTAATGAAAATACAACGCTTGCGCAAGTTGAACAATTAGCTGCGCAAGCTGCTTCAAATCAAGATGCGTTGTTGTATTATTTTTACGATGCCGATGGTAACGAAGCTTATCGCGTCAATAGTTTGGGTGCTGTAGCACACACTATTTTTAATAGTGCGAATCCACCCAAAGTCATTCAGACTGTTTCCTATAGCAATTTTATTGATCCTGCGAAATTAAATCCAAATTTAACAACTGCGCAATTAGCCGCATTAATTCAACCTGATGCCGCAAATGACCGCAATAAATATTATATTCGTGATGCGAAAGGGCAAGCGAGTCGAATTGTTGATGGTGAAGGCTATGTTATTGCGTATGAATTTAATGCGGTCGGCAAGCCCATTGTTATAACCAAATATGCCAATAAAGTTTCTGATCCCAATCAAATACCTGTTCCTGATTCCGACAACGACCGTAAAATTTATGCGGTCTATGACAATTTAAACCGTAAAATATTCGAAGTTGAAACGTTTGATTTTGAGAATGCCAATGGTCGCGTAACAAAGTTCAGCTATGATGAAAATAATAATCCCACGCAAACCTGTAAATTTGCGAATAAATTTACCATTCCAGATACGTATGCTGCATTAGTCACTGCCGTCAATGCATTAGTGCCTGATCCCAAAAAAGATAATATTGATACGCAATGTTTTGATAGCGCAAACCGTTTATATTTAAAAACAGATGGATTAGGTTTTAACGAGCACTATGAAATTAATTCCATTGGATTAACAAAAAAGCGTACGGATAAAATGGGGAATTCATGGCACGCCGATTATGATGGCGCAAAGCGTCAGACGTTAACCACGGATCCCGAAGTGGCCGTGTTTGATGTGCGTCGTGCAAATAATGGCGCATTAAATTTAAATGATGCTCAAACCATCGCCGTGCAAACAAAAACAGAATATTACGGTTCGGGAAAACCGAAAACGGTTACCGTGGGGGTGAATACGCCAAATCCGCGTGTAGTGACGTCTAGTTATAATAAAAATCAGCAATTAACCAGCATGCAAACAGATAATGTTCCGGTTGATGATTTAACGAAACCCGCGAGTTTTGCAACGCTTCCCGTTACTGCAAAAACACTGCAAAAACGAACTGTAAATAATGTTCGTAATCAAAAAGTTGCAGAATGTGATGAGCGGGGTTTGTGGACATTTTATGTGTATAACAGCGAAGGCAAAGAAGTGTATCGAATTTTGCCAACCAAAGCCGTTCACAAACAAGACCGCAATGCGTTTGGAGAAATAGAGCGGACGTTAATCTTTAATCAAGGCATTGATATTGATTTAACACCGTATCAAGAAACGGGTATTCCTGTGAATATTGTCGATCAAGCGATGGCAAATAAATTAGCGGATCCGTTAAACCGTTCAATTAAAAGTAATAGAAATCGCAATGGAAAATTAGTTCAGCAAACGACGGAAGGCGAGGTATTGTTTGCCACGGTTGTCGATGGCAAGCAAGTGTTGGATAAAATGTCGCCGCAATCCAATTTTAGCTACAACGCATTTGGCGAATTAACGTATACAGGCAAATTACAGTCGCCAGGACAATTATCTGAAGAATTTAAATGGTATAACAAAGCGGGTAAAGAAATAGCACTATGTAATACCAATGGTCGTGTGGATTTAAGTGGTTATACAAATCCGTTTCATGATGCAACGGGAATGATTCAATGGGCAGGGCAATTAAAACAAAAGCCCGATCACACCACAACGTTTCGTCAATTATGCAGTTATTATCAAGCTGATCCCAATGCTCCTGATCGTATTCATGTTATCCAATTTAATATTCGTGGCAAAAAAACAGGTGAAGGCCAAGACAATATTATTGTTCAGCAATTAATGTTAGATAATCCTTTGTTAGGACCTTATTTAAAAGATCTTCCGCCACAACGAGTGATGACGCTCTATGTATTAAATGCGTTAGATAATATTGTCGCTACTACCTATGCTAATGGTGGGACCGCCTGTCAATATTACGATGCGCGTCAAGTTAAAATCGCTGAAACGGGAGTTCCTCAAACGGGTATTGATGGAAATAAGCGAATTCCCTTTACGTTAATTCGTCGAAATGCCTTTAAAGAAGAAGTGGGTCGTTTGAAATATGTTAATGGCGCCGTAAATTCGAATCCGACAGTATTGCCACCGCCTCCTGTCAATCCCGATCCGCAGAACGATCAATTAACCCTGAAATTATTAGATGCTTCTCGAGGCCATCCGTTAGAAGTGCAAGATGGCGATTCAAATCTCGTCGGATTTACCGTCAATGAAACAGGACAAATTGTTCGGACATTCCGTTGGTTAACCAATAAAGATCATAGCGACAAGCCTCAATTATTTTTACAAATGTTTGAAACGCGTTTTGGTTTTGAAGCATTTAAGAAACCGACCTCCCAAACCAAATTAGTCAATGGCGTTACGCAGATAACCACATTGGCGCAATATAATTTATTTGAAGAAAATACCGCGCAAGGTTTTATTAATAAGCAAGGCCAACCAGAATTTTTCCAATTTACGGATTGGGATGTCACAGGACATTCCTGGCGACATAATCGAAAGGGTATTGCGACGGTTACGATTCGAAATGGCTGTGGGCATATTGGCGTAGAATTAAATTCCATGACGCAAGATTTAATGCAGCTTAAATATGCAGACATTCCTGATTTAGTTAAAAGCGCCAAAAGTGCAGATTTAATGCAAACGTGGATTGTTCGCGATTCTGCGAATCGCGAAACGCAGCGATATTTACCGCAATTTTCCGGTGATGATCCGACGCAGCCTAAAAATATTCCGTTAAGTATGGTTGTCGGAAAACAATATTCGGATATTGGAACCGTCAGTATTTCCTGGGCGCATCCTGCGGTGACCATTATTGAGCCGCGCATGAAGATTTGGCCGTTATCCAATCCGGATGCCAAAACCGTTATGCCCGTTAAAAAATCCGCTACGCGATTTGGTGTGGATTTATCTGCATTGCCGACCGATGTGTATGGCTATGAAATGGAGGATCATTTAGTTGATGATGATCCAAGAATTTTATATCAAACCGAAGGGACTTTTCAGTGTGATACCGGTATTTTACAGGGTAGTACGCGATTAGTGGTCGAAGTTCAAAATGACGGTACGTTATTTTTAACGGGTAACACAACTAACCTTACAGCGGTGAAATTATTAAAAAATGGTTTACCGGTGGGCCAAGATATTCCGGTTCCGGCTAATCATTTAATTGATCTCAGTGCCTATCAGTCTGGTATTTATACCGTTCAACCCATAGTTACAGGTCAGGATAATTTACTCCCGAGTTTACCATTTACCATTTTTACCAATAAGTTATCAGATAAACCGTTAGGATTGGAATTAGATTCAACATTTGCCATGAAGTTTTTATATAACAACGCTCCTTATCCTCAAACGCAAGGATATCATGTCGAGTTAGACTGGTCAGTTTCTGATGAGCGTTATAATTCATTGCCCATTGAGGTTGTTCTTGAATATACCTTAGAGAATGTGGAGCCGTGGGATGAAACTAAATTTTTAACCGTTATATATTCCTCGTCTACAACACGCCAAACAAATCTGGGAACGTTTACAGATACAAAGGGAGCTAAATTAACGGCAAATCTATTTCTGCCCTGTGTAAATACAATAGAACCGTTTGAAAAATACCCAATTGTAATGGTTTCTTTGGCTGTAGCAGTTAAATTAGATAATAAAAATAAAGTGACGATTTGTAATGCCTATGCGCCCATAGGTCTGACAGGTGGAGATGGAAACTCAGTTATTCGACAATTTCAATTTGCGAATACCCGCTCTATTTATATTGCGCCAGTCACCCAATTTACCGAACTTCCTGCGGTTCAATATTTTGATACTAGTTCAGGTATTGATTCGAAGTGGACCATAATTGATGCTGTGGGAATGACAGATAGTGGGGTGGTGATAGATGTTTCATCTTTATTGCCAGGCAATTATCCCTTCAAAATGGCGAAATCATTTGCTGATCTTCGAAAGCGTCACCTCGACGATGAGCGTCGTCGATTAACCGCAGAATTTCACGGCGAAAATGCTGATCCCGAAATCGATGGAATATTTACTGTCGCGCAAGGCTCAATGGTATTTTCCAGTACAAAAGAATTAGGTGCGCCGACAATACAACAAGCGGTGCGTGCGATGCACCATGATAATTTCGATAACATCGATCAATTAACAGATACGTATGGCTATCAAAAAAATATGCGGCGTGATGGGCGTAATAAATTAATGGTTACGGAAGATCCGGAAGTTGATGTCATGCAGTCTGACGGCACAAAAATTCGAAAGAAACCTGTGACAAGACAAGGCTATGATATTCGTGGAAACAAAGTTGGTATAGCCGATGCAAATAATCATACACGCGGTTTTGTAGTTGATGAAATTGGCCAAATCATTAAAAAGCTATTAGCGGATGGTACCGTTACTGAACAAAAACTCTTTAATGCCCTGCAACAAATGGTTAAATTTTTAGATAGCACGCAAGAGGAATATTCGCTCCAATATGATCGCCGAAATAATATGGTGTGGCGTAAATTGCCGTCCGGCAAAATTGAATTATTTTGGTACAACGAATTAAATAGTTTGGGAAGTTACACGAATGTCGCCGGCAAAACGGAATTTTATCAGCGAGATATTAACAATAATATTTCGGCGTTTATTTCTGCCATGGGTAAAGTCACAGCCTATATTAATGATTTATTAACCAACCAGCCCACTAGTCAAACAAATTCAGATAATTCTTCGTTAGCTTGGGTGTTGGATTATTTTGGCAATGTGCTTAGTCATACCGATCTCAGCGGTGCGCAAGTGACGCGAACGTATAATTTCATGATGTTACCGACGAGCGTCCAAAGCAAAGGCGGAAAACACGGAACGGCATTAGTTTATACGAAACAAAAAGGCAGAATCCCGAATCAATTTGGTGGGGGATATTCTAATCAATGGGGGACGTATTATTTAATTTCTACAGAACCCACGCCAGATCAAAATATGGTATTAGGTTATCGGGAAGATGGTGTATTAACGACAGGCGTTGATTTAGCGTTAGCACGACAAACAACTGTGGGTGTAGATACTGAAGGTCGTCGTACGTATTTTAGAGCGGAGCGGGAAGGAAATTTAATTCGTGAAATTGGAAGTTTTTATGATCCCTTAAGTCGTATGTTAGTTACGTTTGGTACCCAAGAAATGGTTGAGCAATCATACGATGCAACCCAAAATATTATGTACCGTAAAGTAACGCTTTATCCTCCGCAAGGAGATCCCGTTGTAAATGAATCGTGGAATACGTTTGATGTAAATGATTTCGTGACAATTTATGGCGGCGTGTTAGTTAACGGCGTCATTAAAATTCAACCGGGAAAAGGGTGGGCGTATACCAGTGAAAATGGAATGCGCAAAACGCAAACGAGCCAAGCCGCAGATGGAACAGTATTAACGCAGACGTTGTCCTATACGCCGGATAAATTATTGGATAGTGCAGCCGGTTCAGATAGCTCCTTGATGAAGTGGGAATATGATGCAGCCTATCGTCCAAAAGCGTGGGGTAAAACATTTCCAAATAATCCTCATGGGAATGAAGATACTCAAGGTACTACTTTTGATGATGATGGAAATTTGACGAATGCGTATTCGTTTAGTTTGAAATGGATAAATTTTCCTATTATTGGTTGGAAAAGTAGTAATACTCAAGCTTACACAACGTACGGCGCATTAAATGCATACGGAATGCCAACGTCTCAGCAAACTGTTTATAAGCAAACGAATCAAGATGATGTTACAGATAATTTACAAGATTCCTATGTGGATCGTGAAGAACCGGAAGAAGCTGTTATAGGTGGAACACGAACTGATTCCGATGGTGAATCGCCGTACAATGCAGCAGAAGATTATCAAGGTCCCAATCCAGGAGAATTAACGGGCCAAGATGAAACCATGAGTTTATCTTCAGCGTCGTATATTGAACAAGATTGTTTAACGGAAGAATTTTTATCACGGATGGATTTTCAAGGAACAAGCATTCCGTTTATTAATCCTCAAACAAATACAGCGACGAAAGTAACAGAGCATTCCTATTTATCTGATATCTCAGGTAATTTAGCGGGAAGTGTGAGTGTCACGCGTGATTTAAATAGTCCCACCACCTATAGTGTTTCGTCGAGTTATACGCAGCCTGGCGTAAAAGGTGTATTAGCACCGCGGGGTAAAATAATAAATCAAAGCACGGATTTTGACATTGGAAAACAAATGGTAAATCCGGTGGATAAAAGTTATCCGCCGATGTCAGCTGATATTGTACAAGCAAAAAACGGTGATACTTTTGAGAGTATCGCCCAGACCATGGGTTCAGTAGAGGCGGCAGGCGCATTAGCGGCAGCGAATCCTGGATTAAATGGTAATGCCTTACAAAATGGAAATATTGTAAAAATTCCGCAGTGGATTCAAGAAAAATATCAAGTGGGGACTACGGAAGAGTTTGATAAATTTATTACAGCGGTAACGCAGCAATTATATCCGCAATTAATTACGCCGCAGCCGGATGATAGTGGAGATTGGTTTGATGAAATCATAGATGTTGTGATTGTTGTTGTGTCTGTTGCGATAGGAAATATAGAGGGTGCTGCGTATGGATTGGAAGCGGCGATGGCCGAGGCAGCCGCATCAGCCGCAATATTAGATTCAGCAAAACAAGGATTAGAAATTGCAGCGGGGATGAAGAGTGGATTT
>CAZLGL010000016.1:0-18986 GCA_964559315.1 uncultured Coxiellaceae bacterium | reverse complement strand
ACAAAGACGGTCTGTCTGACTTAAATTTTTGGGATAAAGCGCGCAGCAGTAAAACGATTGGGGTTATATCCACGCAATCCGTTAGCAGTTTTTATGCAGCTATCGGGAATAGAGATATGGCAAACGCTCTCCTCCAAAACTTTAGGCAAAAAATTATTTATCGAACCGAAGACCAGGCAACGCTCGATCTTCTCAATCGACTAACTGGAAATGTGGATGTTGAAAAGCGTTCTGTAAGCCGACAATCCGGGGCATCCAGTAGTGGATCAATAGATTCTAGCGGAAGTTATCATCGTTCGAGGACTGAAAATATTACGAGCGTTAGCAGACCCGTTCTTGATTCACAGCAAATACGCACACTAGATCAGGCCCAAGCAATCGCAATTTTAGTGATCGCAGGAAATAGCTACGATGATATTTTAAATATGACACAGATACACTTTTGAAACTTGTTTAGTTAGCAGGACTTAAAACCGAAAATTTTGGCCCTGGCGGCGTTTTTTTTGTTTTCATTATATATTTTTAGTATTGAGAAAATAAAACCGCGCCATGGGCTTTATTTTTTATTTTATGCCATACTAAAAAATCCGTCATCCGATTTTTTAACTTGATGTCTCTTCCAGTTTCGATTGGTTCAACCCCATTATTTCTTGCTTTTTTTGTGGCCATATATTTTTTAGGAAAAAATCTTTTAAAACGGAAATAAACCCTGTTGATCCTTTTGAAAATGTTGGCGAAATTTTTTTTATTTCTTGCTCTGGAACAGTCTCTGACCATTCCGCAAATGCGTATTCTTGAGCAGTTTGTTCTTCCACAGAACGTTTTGCATTCAATTCTCTCATCCTCTCGTTATACAATTTTAATGCCTTATCACGAGGAGACACATAATTGCTTGGTGGGCTGTACGGATCTCCTTTTTTGAGAATGCCTATAAAAAAAGACAATGGGTCTGTCGTTATTTTTTTTGCTTTTCCATTCTCATTTAAATCGAAAGCAAAGGCATAGATCGAAACTTGGACTTGCTCAAGAGAGAGTTTTTGTTGTGAGATAATTTGTTTGAGATGGCCTACCGTAAAGTTAATTTCTTTTAAAGGCTCAATATCCACATTCTTCCAATCATCCGGAATATGTGATTCTATAGTAGTTGTTGTTTTAAATATATTACTACTACTACTAGAAGCGTTTGTTCCCCTATCTACTCCCCAATTGTTCTCTAATTCGTTCCCTAATTGTTTCCCAATAGAAATTTTTTTCTTTTCCTGAATAACCGCTTTTTTCACAGTATCAGTCAATGTATATCTGGCAAAGCCACCCCGCCCTCTTTTTCCACCTTTTCTTTCAATTAGCCCTTTTTTTATGAGCCTTTTAACGGACTCTTTTACTGTACTTGAATCGGTATTTAAAAGGTTTCTTAAAGTTTCGTTTGATATTTGCCCGGTAGTTAGCTCACCAACACATATACAATCGTCAACGATAAAAAATAGTATTTTCTTTTGATGTCCTGTGATGGTTTGAACACGCTCGATTATTGTTTCAAATTCAACGACTTGAACGTTTGTTTTTGTTTCCCAATTGTTCTCTAATTCGCTTCCTAATTGTTTTCTTATTGTTCCCTTATCGGTTTTTCCTGTGTTTCCTTTATGTTCCCTTATTGATTCCTTGTTGTTTTCCAATTCGTTGTCTAATTGTTCCCTTATTGTTCCCTTATTGTTCCCTAATTTGATTTTATTTCTTTCATCGCTAGTTACGCTAGGTTTGTCCTTTCCTTTTTCTAAAAGAGTGTTCAACCCTGTCGTTTCCGAAACGGTTTTAAGAAGTGATTCCTCGGGTTTATCCTGCTTTTCCTGTAAAAAATGCGGGGGCTCAGTTTTTACCGCTGCAATAGGAGATTCCCCAAAGAGGTTTTCTCCCCATGGACGGTAAGATTTCTTTTTGAATTTGACTGAAGGTACAGGATCATCAATGCGTGGCATGGCGCTATTCCTTTAAGCTAAACAACGATTTGTTCGACGGCATCCTCTTCTTGGAATTCTTCAAGGCTTCCAAGAGATACTCCCGCCATATCGGCATTTCTGTCTTTTATTTCCATTATTTCTCTCGTCAAAAGATCAATATCTTCTTTTGCGCTGGTTGTTTTAAGCGTGTCAAATACAGATTCACTGCGTGCGACAGCATTTGGAAAGTCTTGGCTAACCCTAATATAGGTTTTGTACATATTTTCACCATATGTTGGGTGTTTTACCAAACTGGTTAGTACTTCATGAGACAAAGACGTTCTGCTGTCGTATTTATTAAGTACAATTCTCATGGGAATTTGTTTTTTATATATTTGCTCAAGATTTGCTAATTCTTGGCTTGTAACCTTTAGGCCAGATAAACAAAATTTTTCAGGAGTTACTGGGGTTATTACAGTATCGGAGGCTAAAGTTGCCGCGGCAACTGATTGCCCTAGTGCTGGTGGGCAGTCAAAGAGAATTAAATCGTACTCACTCTTAATAGGGTCAATAAGATCCTTATAAATCCTATCAAGCGGATATCCGCCAAGCATAAGGGTTGCGTCTAGAACGGCGTTTTCTATTCTACTTGGTATTAAATCGATTCCATCATAAGCCTCGACTATAGCGCTTCTAATATCTAACTTTTCTTTGATTATATCGACCATTACAGGTTTTTCATCAGGGTTTACGTTGAAGGATTGCGTTAGGTTTCCTTGCTGATCCAGTTCAATACACAATACCTTTCCCCCGAATAGAGAAGTTCTAACCGCAATGGATTGCACAAGGGTGGTCTTCCCTACCCCGCCCTTCACAATTTCAACAGCTACTGTTTTGGGTTTAAAGGAGAAATTAAAAAGATTTCTAGCTGTGCTATGGCCAAAAAAGACGCGATTTTGACTTTTTTCAAACGGAAGATCTTGTGTTTTGAGTTTTTTATGAATGGCTTGTACAGAAATACCCAGAAGTTGAGCTGCTTCAGTTGCAGTAATCCTTGCGTCCATACAAATCCTCGCCGAAGGTTTAAGAAAACAAAAATATAACACATAAAACTTAAACCGCAATACTTTTTAGGTTTTTTTTGACACCGATATTTTTTGAAAATTCTTAAAGGCAATACAACGGAATACAAGTTTAAGCCAATTAATTGGATTACAGCCCACTCTCCTCTGCAATGCTGAAATTATTAATTAAGTTGAATGTGGTTTTTTTGCTTCAACATAAAAAATTATTTCTTTTGTTCCCTTATTGTTCTCTTATTGTTTCCTAATCGCTCCCCAATTGACGCCCAATTGTCCCCCTATAATGTTTTTTAAAAGCGCATTTTGTTAAAGAATTTGATGTTCATTTAATTGAGTGCAATGACTTTTATTGTTGTTTCCCATTTGTTCCCTATTAAAAGATTGGTGTTCTCTAAATGTTCCCTAATTGTTCCTCAATGGTTTCCCAATAGACCTCTAATTGTTCTCCAATTAATCCATGTAAAATGTGAATAAAATGAAAAACTAGTTATTTTTTTCTTCCAACAAAAAAATTGCTTAATGGTTTTAAGAAAAATAAAAACCCAATTGTTCCCTAATTGACCCCCAATAGTTCCCCAATAAAAAGGGGTTCAAGAACCCATTTCTAAGGAGTCTGCCTATTCCTGTTAATAAATGATTGCGGTCAAAATTTATCCACAGGTTCTGTGGATAAGCAGCAGGTAAACCCATTACTATCTGCATATGGCCTGAGTCAAATCGACTTGGATTGTTTTTATACACTTTTTACAGCAAGTTTTATTTTATGGATTAAAATTTTTAATATCACGGAGATTTTTAATGACGAAAAGTAAAATTTTTCCAATACCTGAAATACCACTTTCAATTGTAAATGCAAATAAAAAAAATGAAGAGACATTAAAAAAATCCAATAAATACAATGAAAAAAACAACGAGGAGGAGGGTAGTACACCACAAGGTAGCGCGCAAAATATTCGACAGAGAAAAAAATAAAAAATTATTATTATTTTAAATACTTATAAAAAGTTGTTTTTTTAACACCGAGCGCTTTGCAAATTTCAGAAACACTCAGACTTTTATCGTTATGGAGTGTCTTCGCCATAGCGATTTTCTTTTCATTCATCGCCCTTGGTCGTCCGCCTTTTCTACCGCGTGCACGAGCGGCTATAAGTCCTGCCCGAGTTCGCTCTCGGATGATGTCTCGCTCGAACTCGGCAAGTGCGCCAATGATATGGAAAACCATTTTTCCGGCACTTGTAGTGGTGTCTAGGTTTTCTTGAATACTTTTGAAACCTATTTCACGTTGGTGGAGCAGGGTAATAGTGTCTATTAGGTTCCGTAGAGACCTCCCAAGGCGATCTAGCTTCCAAACAACTATGGTATCGCCGTTTCTTGCGAATTGAAGGGCATCGTTTAATCCTGGCCTGTCTGTTCTTGATCCACTGGCAGTATCTTGAAATATTTTTTCGCACCCAGATTTTTTTAAAGCATCTTCTTGAAGGTCGATATTTTGATCTTGCGTTGAAATTCTGGCGTAGCCTATGAGCATAGTATGATTCCTTTTGAATTTTTGACTAAAATAGTTCAAAAACTCAACTTTAAGTTATAAAAGTGTACTTTGATTTACGGATAAAGTAAACGGACAAAATAGCCAATAAAAACCAATAATTTTACCGAGTAGGGTAGTAAGTTCGCAAAACGACCGTTTTGTGGAATTTAATGCCTATTGCGCACCAATAAATTATATTGTACAATTAAATGTACAATATATGACCGGAGAAATACAATGGATGCTTTACCTTATTCCATGGCGAGAAAAAATCTCGTGCAAACTATGGAGCGCGTCTGCGATGAACACGAGCCACTTATCATTACAAGGAAGAGTTCGCGCTCTGTCGTTATGATGTCTCTTGAAGACTATAACGCTATTCAAGAAACTGCTTATTTGTTGCGTAGCCCAGCTAATGCCGAAAACTTAAGAAATAGCATTAAGCAATATGAACAAGGAAAACATAAACACAGGGGTATCATTGAATAATGATGCTTATTTCATGGACTGATCTTTCCTGGGAAAGCTATCTGTACTGGCAGGCTACAGATAAAAAAATACTGAAAAGAATTAATGAGCTTATCAAAGATATTAAACGTAGCCCATTTGAAGGAATAGGGAAGCCAGAGCCCTTAAAATTCGATTTGGCTGGGAAATGGTCAAGAAGAATTAACGATGAGCATCGCCTTGTGTATGAGATTAGAAGGGGTGAGCTAATCATATTTCAGTGCCGATACCACTACTAATTTATGGAATGCTGTAAGAATGATTTGGATGTCTATAAAATGATATAAAACATTGACTTTTTGCATTTTTTACTAAAAAAAACTTACATTTTTATTGATTATAGCGTATAATTTTTTGGTCAATTCAACGTGGAGTTATTATCATGTCACAGGAAAAAAAACTGCCTTATATGGATATAAAGATTTTCTTAGATATTATTGCTTTAGGGCAAACTGACACTATCGAAGCAGTATTGAGAGACTCCCCGGGGTATGATGTAAATCAAACAAATAAGTTGGGTACTTTTCCGGCAATTTTAGCCGCAAGCAAAAATAATCTTCGGCTTTTAAAGCTACTTGTGAATTATGGAGCAGTACTTGATATGAAAGATGGTGCGGGTCGTACTGTTATGGGATGGGCAAATAAACATGAAAATCAAGAGATGATTAAATTTATTGAAAACACTTTAGCATCTTCAGTGTCTTTCTCTGAAGATATGCCAAATAAAAAAGCTAAAGTATCAGACGATAACAGCAACAGAAATTCTTTTTTAGATTCAGGGCGCGTGCCTAGTAGATCTTCTATAAAAGGTCACTGATTCAATCTCAAATTTTTTTGACATTATTGTTTAAATTTTTTAGTTTGACTTACTTCTTTATAGTCTTCTGGTTTACATCCAAAAACGTCAATAAAAAAATTTCTTCCTCGCTTTGTGGCAATATTCATGGTATCGAGAACTTTTTCTAGCATTTCTGGTTTTGTTTCTTTAACTTGCTCAAGAAATTTTCTTATCATTTCTCTTTCCAATGTTTGATTTGAAATAGCAAGCAGTTGGCTGTGAGCTAGCGTATCATCATAAGCGTCTTCACCGTGATTTGCTAACTCATCAGTGTACTTTAATACCGCGTTAGCAAAACAAACATAGTCGCACAGAGCATCTTTAATCTGTACGGAAGGCAATTGCTTTAGAGCAGATTGAGTAGCTATTGCATCTGCATCACCTTGCGTATTACCAGTTGACCAACTCATATTTACCGCAGTAGCGACACATTTTGTGAGCCGATATTCTGGTTTGTCCATGACTGCTAAGTAGACGACTTGTGGGCTATCAGTTTCAGCACGAAGTGTTTTTTTCTGAGCAAGCCCCCTTTGTTCTAATGCCACAACAAAGTCTTTAGAGTAAATAGAATTTTTTTCTTTTTTTTCAGCAACCTTAGCTGGATTATTGAGATCTTTATGATCATCTTTATGAAGTCTACAATAATTTATATGAACATTTTTTAAAGTAAAGGCAAACTGGCTTTGTACGGGAGTATATACCGCCGAATATACTATTTTATTATGTGCGGATACATATTGATTTTGTCGATCGTAATAACAAGCATTAAGCGCATCTTGTTGTAGCGGATTATTAAATGTTTCATTATATAAAAGTTCGAAGTCAAAAATTTTTGTGTTACTGTCCATTTGTAAATGGCGCCTTTTGATATTATCGTCACGAATGATGGCATGATTTTTTATCATATCGGCATTACTGCCTTTTGCTATCAATCCTTCGAGATACCCTTTTTCAACATCAACCAGATTTGCATCAGTATAGAAATTTTCAACTCTAACATCCTCATCTTTTTCAAATTTAAAATTTTCCGTAAAGTGTCTATTTAGATCATCAAAAAATTTTCTCATTGCGATGATGTAGTCATCATGTCCGTAATGATACCCTTTTTCCCAATCTGGGATTATTAATATTGAGATAACGATTTGCGGGGGTTGTCGACCTGCTCTTCTAGCCGCTTGAGCCATTTTTTGGTTAATTATCCTGATATTATCAAATTCTTTGATTGCAAACCCAACAGCCTTTTCGCTTTCTTGCTGAGTGCCAAATAGGCTAATTGTGATTCTGTCTCTTGGCTCACTATTCGTGGAATACCCTTGTTCCATTTCATGACTCCTGTTGCTTGATTTTTTATCAAATACACACAATAAGATATCAAACACACCATTATACCTAGAGTATAGTTCATATTTTCGGAGGAGGTGGTGGTAGTAGGTGGTTTCAAGGGGTTAAGCTACGGGGCTTCACATAGTTTATATCGAACTCTAGTATTATCTACCTGATGATGCTATACACAAAGTGAACACAAGCTAAGACGGGAATGACTATTCCGTTACAGTTTATGCGCGAGTCCCTGACAGTTATGCTCGTTCTCTTATTGTTCCCTAATTGACCCCCAATTGTTTACTATATAAAAATAAATGTTTATTGATTTATATGCATTAATCCGCACCAAAATGAATGGCCGATCAAAGGCAAAGTTTGCAATATATCAAAGTTGCACGCACCAAATTTAGATAGATGACACAAAAAATCGTGTTTTGTGTACCGTGAGATGTTTAAATACTCTTTATTTTGTAAGGATTATGCTAGTATTAAACCAGCCAAAAGCTTACAAATCATAGAATAATTACCATAAAAAAACTCCCGCCTTAATCTTTATTCTGTTTTATTAAACATTGAGTTTTTGTTAATGAGTTGAAAAAAGCAGCGATGCAAAGGTAAATTTATGCAATATAGTGAAGAAAGCGAAGCAAAAAAACAGCGAAGCGGTAGTCTCGGAACCGAGTGGGTATCTTATGAAAACAATATAGATGTTCACGAAGGGCTTTTTAATTTAGGTTTGTTAGCAGCGAGACAAAATATATTTAAAGGCGATGTGACATCGCAACGATTTCCATTAGGAAGTCGAGAATTAGTTGTTAGAGATGCTTCTGTGCTTTCTGCACAACATAAAAAATTGATTGCCTTGCTTCAGAGAAAATCGCCAAAAATTTATTGCGATGATACGGAGAGCGATCGCTCTTCATCATCAAAAGATGGTAGTTTTTCAACGTCCCCAGATTCTTTGTCTTCAAGTCCGGCGGAAATTTCTCCAAGAAAATGCCGGGCTAATGATGTCACTATCCCAAAGACTGCAAAATTAGTACTCGCGAACCCTGCGCGTAAAGATGAAGTATTTTCCCCCGTTGTTCTAAGAGAACAAAATGAAGGTGGTTATAAAATTGATGTGGGAATGTATTTATACCCTTGGTTGTCATCGAATACTGCTGCAGAGGTAAAGCAACTTAAATCTCTAGAAATTAAACAGTACGTTAGCGCAGGATGTCTTTTTGGGCCCAACATTGTTGGTTGTCATGAAAATTCATCAAGCATTGGGTTGATTAAACATGATATTAAGCTCAATGCAAAGATAGAAAGTATCGAATACGATGCAAAAAATAATCCGTATACACAGGCTTTGTTTGAGCAATTTAAATGTTTTTGTAAATTGATGAATTCTCATCGCCAGGGTAAACAGCCAGTTAAATTACTTTATCACCTTCCTACGTGGGACTATATTTTATTTGGTGTGGAGCTTTACACGCGTGGTTGTATGACGCAGGAAGCTCTTTTACAGTTTTCTGATGCAATCTTCGCGGAAGCAACCGCACAGAAACAAAGATTAACGAGAATCGCTGGAAAATATAATATTGAATTAAGTATTTCTTCTCCATTTGACAATCTTTTTGGAGATTTTTTTGAATCGAGAAAACAACCTTCACTTAAAAAAATTTTTGAAACGCTGGGTTTGAGTCAGAGCGAGACCGAGTTTGGATTGCTTGACATACAAGCACAAAAAATAAAAGAAGAAGCTCTTGTGAAAAAATGTATTCAGTTATTGAGAAGAAATCAATTCAACGAACAACAGCGTAATGTGTGGGAAAACTTTTTAAGATGTCTTGAAGATAATGAACAGCCAAAAGCTCTCGAAGAGCTATTCAAAATAGCCAATGCCATCATGATAGCCATGGCATCAAGCGGTAAAGAAAAGTATGAAACATGTTCGCTTCTTCCTCTCTCGGAGAAGCAAATACAGGTAGAATATGCAGGATATTCCAAGAAAATGAATCGATATCCACCCGTTCTCAACATGACTGTGCTTGATCCATTATTGAGTTACGCACCAAATCGACCAAAAGGGTTGGTATTCTATTTCACAACTCTCAATAGAGGAACGTTATCTGAGCTAAGCACAAAGAATTATCACGCTAAAAAGGGAACAATTGGACGAAATAGTTTCTTAAAAGAAGCTCAACGAAATATTGCCCGTTTAGCACAGGGAGAAGCCACACTTCCATTGCAAGACGTCCTTGCTACCCGTCAGCCTAAATGGTAGATTCCGAAAGATATAACATTATACGAGGATTTAATGGATAAAATAGATTTAAATGGATTTTCTCAGATGTTGTCCGCAAGTTATCAAGATATCGTATCAAAAATCACATCGAAAGCGCTTCCCTTGGAAAAAATTGTAGAAGACATTATCGGTTACTACGAGAGCGTTATTTCTGTTATGCCAGGAAACGTATATTGGCTTAACAAGGATTGTGTGACTGTGGGGTGTAACAAAAACGTACTAGATATGTTTGGCTTTCGGTCAGTAGATGACTTTAGAGGAATGACTTTTGATGATATGGCAAGAATTGGAAATTGGACAAAACAAGCAAAAGAATCCTTCCAAAAAGATACGGAAGATGTCATTAAAACGGGAGAACCAAAACTAAGTATTGAAGAGCCTCCCATTCATCACAAAGATGGGCGAGTATTATATTTTTTAACCAGTCGTGTTCCTTTATTTGATAAAACAGGTAAGGTTGTTGGTGTTGCAGGTATATCGATTGATATTACCGAGCGGAAAAAAGCCGAAGAACAGTTAGTTATTGCAAAAGAAAAGGCGGAAGCGGCGAATAAAGCTAAAACAGAATTTCTTGAGAATATGCGGCATGATATACGCACACCGTTAATAGGCATCTCAGGTTTTGCAAGCCTGATTGCCGATGAAGTGAAAGATCAAAAAATTAAAGAATATGCAGATAATTTATCCGCATCGTGTGGCGCACTACTGGACTTATTAAACGAAATTTTAGAGGTTATCAAAGTAAACTCTGGCGAAGTTCCTATTTTGAAAAAGAAATTTGATCTTAAAAAAAGACTTCTTGATGTTATCAATCTAAATCAGGCAAAGGCTCGTCAGAAACAAGTTAATTTAATATTTGATTATGACAAAAAAATTCCTACCTATGTGATTGGCGACTCCACAAGACTCCACAGAATAGTTTTAGAATTGGTTGCCAATGCGCTTAATTTTACTAATACAGGAAAAGTTAAATTAAGTGCACATGTGTCGAAGAAAAATGGGCGTGAAATCATTATAAAAATAATAGTAGAAGATACGGGCATTGGCATTGCACCTGAAAAACAACAAGAAATTTTCCTTCAATTTAAACGATTAACGCCGTCTTATGAGGGAATATACAAAGGTGCAGGGCTAGGACTCACGATCGTTAAGAAATTCTTAGATGACATGAATGGCGAAATTTATGTAGAAAGCCAAGAGGGGGTTGGATCAAAATTTACGTGCATATTACCCTTAAAAAAAGCGCTGCTCGATGAAAAGTTTGGAAGTGATGATGTTATCGTTTCCTCCAACCTCCGCAAGACTCCTGATTCTATTTCAGAGAATCATATTATTAAAAACACCACCAATAAAAAATTTAATTCTTCTAAAAATAGAATTTTAGTTGTCGAAGATCAGCATATAGCTTCTGTGGTCGTAAAAAGCATGCTTTTTAACTTAGATTGCCAGATTGATGTTGCGCCCGATGGAAAAACAGCAGTACAACTAGCACAAGAAAATAACTACGATTTAATTTTCATGGATATTGGACTGCCAGATATGAATGGCTATGAGGTTACAAAGCGTATTCGTTTGAACGAATTGCAAAATGGCAGGCACGTTCCAATTATTGCGCTCACTGCACATGTAGATGAAGAGAATAAGGAGCGATGTCTTGAGATCGGAATGAATGCTGTTATTTCTAAGCCGCTCGAAAAAGAAAAAGCAGAAGATCTCCTCAATGCTTTTATTCCATACAGAAAGCAAAGGTCTGGAGCGTCGGTGAAGCTGAAATCTCAATCTACAAGCGAATCTCTTGAAATAGAAGGAAAAGTTGTTGATTTTGAAAGTGCAAAAAAACAATTAGGTGAAAATGAAGAATTATTGCATCAATTACTTGCCATGCTTGCCAACGAGATTCCTGGAGAACTTAAAAAAATTAAGGCTGCCCATAAAAATGGGGACTGGGAATCTGTCGGAGAGATTGCCCATAAATTGAAAGGTGGCGCTAGTTATTGCGGAGCAGTCAGACTACAAGCTGTTTGTGGCCGTTTGGAAAGTGCTATTAAACGCGAGGAAACTAAATTAGCAAACGCACTGTATAACATATTGCTCGAAGAAGTTTCCGCCGCTGAAAAAGCAGTACGGAATAAATCCTACTAACCCATTATTTATAGCGCCAATACACAATGGCTGACGCGACGCCATATACGATCTAGCCATCTTCTTTTTTGGACAACGGCAAAGGAAACTCCATACTCGCCGTCCGTTTAGCCAAATTATTAAGCTCTCGCCTTGTTCCTTGAGGAACATTCGGCCAGATATCCATTAATACCAACCCTCCCCCCAGAGCATTTACATTGCGGTCTGAAAGCGGTAACAAGGGGGCTGGCATAATAACTTTTGTGATAAGAATACTGGATAACACTGACGATATTATCGCGATAGCAATGATTTTAAGCTGACTCGTCTTTGTTTCAGCCTGATGGTCTTCTAAGGCTGATGAGGCCTCCTGTGCCGCCTTTTTAAGGCTGTCCGATGTTTTTTCAAGCGTTTTGTATCCGACCTCCCCTATTTTGTCGCCAATTCCTTGGGACGCTTCTTTTATTTCCTTTCGAATGCTGCTGACTAACTCGTCACGAACATCCACCCCAAGCGAACCAAATTTCGCCACTTTTTTATCTAGCTTTTCAATAGCTTCGTCTAAGGCTGATAAATGCTTCATGAACACCTGACGGTCTTCCGACCAACGGTCATACAATTTTATATACTGATACAAGACAGCTTTTAAGCGATCTTCAGATCCGAGCTGAACATCATCTTGCTCATTAGACATTTTTTCACCTCACTCCAGTAAAATAAGTGGTTTTATTAATACTAAAATCTGCAAATAGAATATTACAAACTACGTCCATACGACAGTTCTCGCTCGTGCTGTTTTACTAAGGCTTGTATTTTCTGACCGCGTTCTTGTGAATGCTCCTTAATTTTTTCCATAACGAGCCTGTCTTTCGATACACTCGCAATAAGTTTTTTCATTTCACGATTTGCCATTCTGTCACGAGGATCTTGTTGAAGCCGCTGATTTAATTCTTCGAATTGTTTTTCAACTAAATCAACTCGCTTCTCAAAATCTGTTCTGACCTCTTTTGAAAGCGTTTTCGAAAGCTCAGGATTTTCCCGCTCAAAAGCGTCTTTAAAACGCTTCAGGTCGTCTTTTTCACTACTCTGTGTGTAAGACATACTTTCAAATCTAGCCATCTCTTTTTCGCTAATACCAAGTTCTCGCATCAGATCCGATTTTTGTTCGATTTTATGTTCTGGCGCTAATTCTTTTTTAACGACATCATTTAATTCACGACCGTCCCTGAAAGAAGATATACCTCGACGCTCTGCAAACCCTTCTTTCAAAACGCCATAATCAATCGCGACATCTTTTGTCCTATCACGACTTAATGATTGCGATAACTCTCGTACATTCGCAAACTCTTCACGGCTATAAAACAAATCAGCACTTTCTCGATGTCGGCTCATACCTGTATAAGTTGACTGAGCATCCATGTATTTGGATGCCAAAATGTAGCTTCTATCTACAGTCACACTTTGTGTTTTGTGAATCGTGGCGCTATACCCGTGATCAATATGGCTATAGTTCCTTATGTCGAATTTAACTCGAGGTTGCTCTTCTGGATTTGAGCCAAATGAGACAGAACCTCTATCAAGCTTCACGGTTACTTCATGACCATCAATTTTTTCAACCGTACCCAGACTTCCGTTTTTGACACCAAGACTCCTGTCATTTTTAAGAAAATATACCCTATCTGATTCTGCAAAAATTCTCTCACCACGATCAGTCATGAGTTTATGATCTTGCCCTAATTCACCTAATTCACGCCGCATATCCCGCGCAATGTCATTTAACTCTCTGACATCTTTTCTGGTATAAGCCAACATAATTTGTGTTTTGTTAGGGTCTGAAAGTCGAACATCATTCCACATCTCAGCCATCGCCTTTTTAGCATTGGCCGTTGTTTCAAATTCATGGATACACCCATGCGCTTCATAACGCGACAAACCTTCGGGTGTTTTATGCGTCGCAAATTCACGCGTTGCTTCCTTTTGCCATTTTTTATCTTGGCGCAGTATTTCAGTTAACTCAACGTAATTCGTGCGCTCAGAAACCGCACGAAATGCCGCCCCCGCTTCTATCGCCTGTAATTGCTGTGGGTCGCCTACAAGAACCACTTTGGCATGATGCCGTTGTGCCTCATCAAGAATGCGCTCTAGTTTTTGAGTTCCCAACATTCCGGCTTCATCAATCACTAAAACAGTGTTTTTATCTAAAAGTTCGCGCCCTCTGTCCCAGTAATACAGCCGACTCGCAATCGTCCGACTTTCAATTCCACTCCCCGCCTCCAAACCTTCTGCCGCAATTCCTGATAATGTAGCCCCTATTACCGTGTAACCCTCTTTCTCCCACGTCTCTCGTGCGGCATTTAATAAATAACTTTTGCCGGTTCCGGCGTAACCCACAACACTCTTAATATCCCCTGATGAAATTAAATGTTCATACGCTACTTTTTGTTCAGGGTTGAGCGAAGGGTTAACGGTATTTGCAATTACTCTATCGCTGACGATATGCCCGTCGCTACCTAATAGATTTTTTGTGTGATCTACCATTCTCAGCTCAGTATCAAGCATGTCTTGGGTCGTAAACCGCTCTCTTCCCAAAACATCCCTCCCTAAAAAAACAATCGCCTCACAAGACTTCACTTTTTCATACACTTTTGAAAATTGATCCGCATCTAAAGTCTGTCGGCTAACAAAACGCGCAAGATCCTGATGAGTAAAGGTAGACTGCTGTCGGGTAAGCGCATCTAAAGCAATTTCAGGATTGGCAAAAATTTTCTCGCCGTTCTGGTAAGCAATGCGTTGATGATCCGCAAGTCGCGCCATTTGATGCTGTGCAACAGTGGCTCCAATCTTGTACTGTGGCTCAAGATCAATGCCCTGTTCCGCATAAGAACGATGATCAATTTGAATATCGTGACCGTTAATAGCCAAATGACGGTTTGTGGTTTCTGCCCATGACTCACGCCACATCAAAAGATTTTCTTTAGCATTCCAGCCTCTTTCTTTTGGCCCAAAACCTGACTCATCAATTTTACGAAGCGTTAAAAGAATGTGCGCGTGCGGCTGGAGTTCTCCATCAGACGCTTTATCCATGTGGAGTGCCAAATCTGCGATCATGCCTTTATCGACAAACTCACTTTGCACAAATTCACGGACGAGCTTTATGTTTTGATCGAGCGTTAATTCACGAGGCAACGAAACTTGAATTTCTCGAGCCAATTGAGCATCTTTGCGTTTTTCGAAGCGCTCTACTTCATTCCACAACGTTTCCCTGTCTGAAAGTTTTTTATCAGCACCTTCGGGTAAAAAAATTTCTGTGTAAGCAACATCTTGTTTATTCGTGTAGTCGTGTTCCTTACCATACCTTTCATCCATCAACTTTGAAGCCGAGCGATACGCTGCACACGCGACCGCGCTTCTTCCTTGGCTACGCGATATCACACTTCCGCTAAGATGATAAATCGCCATATTCAATTAGTCCTGTTAAAAAAATTCAAAAATCATGTGCGTAAATTAAAAAATTTCATTTTTAGATTTTGATTTTTTTATATCTTAAAGCGCACGTTGCGGAGCAACGTATAAGCGCGCACTTCAATCGCCAGTGTGTCTTTTTATTGACATTGATTCTAGCACACGATATTATTTTTACAACAAGACTATATGTGCTTTAAATTTTTCAAATTAAATGGATCAATGGAGGCATGAATGCTAAAGCCAGAAAATATTATCAATTATAGGAACGCCGCTTTTGCCATTCACTACCTACTGAATCTTGATCAAAATTCTCTAAATGAAAAATCGCTAAAAATTGGAATCACAAATTTTATCGACGTTGCAAAAAAAGCAAACGAAGATAAATCGACTTTTATTTCTTCATCAGATTTGATCAAAAACACAATTTCCTTAACACACGCCTTGACCGAAGAAGCGCAAAAAGGTCTCATAGAATTTTTAATAACCTTTAGAAAATATTAAGGGGATCTCATGCAAAAGCTATCTTCAATCGAAAGATTGAGACAAAAACGCGAAAGACTCGACGCACAAATTCAATCGGCCGAAGCACGAGTCAAAGTCACGAAACGTAAACAAGACACGCGACGTAAAATCCTCATTGGATCGTACTATCTTGATCTTGCCATCAAAAACGGTTCGACCCATGAACTAAAAAAAATTATGGAAGAATACCTAACACGAGACAGCGACAAGAAGCTATTCGATGGTGAAGATATTGGGATAGCGTTAGAGAAAACCAATCACACCAAAAAATCAAAAAGAACAGAATCGTCTAAAACAGAATCTGTTTCATAATGAAAGCCATTCATGACCTGAGGGAATTGCGGGAACAGAGCAAAAAAATCATCCGTGCCAAAAATGCCCCGAAAGAAGATTTCACTGACTCTCTTTTTGCTCAGCTCTTGATAGGGTTTGCTTGCCTATTCTTTGGGGCGATATGTTCTGGTATTTATAGGGATAGCGCAGAATCTGCATCCATTGGAGCTGCCATAGGTTTGGGTTTGTATCTAACCTTTCCTCTGCTTGCGTGGCTTTTTTCTTTCGCACAGAATCTAAAAGTACCGCCATCGACATTTTTCGATAAATTCTCGCCTTTTCATAAACTTTTTAGCATTTTATTTTTTGCATGGCTTGCGACTTATGGGTTTAATCACAATTATTACCGTGTAGAAAATTATGTAGCCACAAAATACGCCGAACTAAAATCCGTCGATTCCCTTGAAAAAAATATGGGAAAACACTTAACTAAACGAAGTAAAGCATTTGATGGGATAGAACAGCGACACAAGATGGGGTTTCCCCACAAATCAGATTCGCGTCTAATTCAGAGTAATTATGTATGGGCTTTCACATGGTTTGTCATGCTGCTTTTAGTTTGCAGTTTCCTTGAACGATTTGGTAAGTATCTGCAAAAAAGAGAAAATCAGTTAGAAGCCATCGAAAAACCATATAAAAAAGAATCCCCCTTTAAGCTTTGGCTCGGACGTTCAACAGGAATGCTTTCGGAAGTTTCACACGGCGCAAGCATGGCAGCCAGGCAAAATATTTCACTCTCAATAGAAGATGCTGCACAAAACATTATCGTGCTTGGCGGGATTGGTTCGGGTAAAACAACAAGAGCGATTAATCCCATTCTTCTCCAGTTAATGGATCAAGAATGCGGCGGTCTTATTTTCGACATAAAAGGTAATTTTTTTGAATCTGTGATGTCGTTTTCTGAAAAAACAGGACGAAATATAATCACACTAGGACCAAATTTTGAAAAAATTAACCTAATTTCTGATCTTACGCCTGAAATCGCTTCCTCCTTTCTTAAATCCATCTTTTTGTTGAATAGTAAAGGCGCAAACGATTCATTTTGGATTGATACAGCAACTGAGCTTTGTCGAAACACTCTCGGCGTTTTGTCTTTCTTTGAAGAAAAATATACGTTAAAGGGTCTTTATAGCTATTTATTTGATGAAGAATACAGAAAAGATGTCGATTATCAGGTCAAATCGCTTCTCCCAACACTTGATGAGAATCAAAAAACATTAATGGCCGCTTACGCGCGTTACCACACCAGTATCTTTGAACGCTTTGATGAAAAGGTACAAGTCAACGTGAACGCGACTGTTGCCCAAGTCTTATCCCCCTTTACACATCCAACACTTATGGAAGCATTTTGCACAGTAAACCATAAAAAAGACGAGCATGAAAAAAACGAAAGAAGCCAGATAAAACTTTCTTCGACATTAGACGGAGATATTTACTTGGTTAGCCTTCCACTTTCGATGTGGGGTTTGGCGGGAAAAGTGGTCTACAGCTTCATAAAACTTAGCTTTTACAATGTCATGCAAAAAAGAAACTTACAGAAAAACTGGGATCAAAATCGCCCTGTGTTTTTCATGTGCGACGAGTTTCAAGAAATTGTCAGTGCAAATAAAGACGGATTATCTGACTTAAATTTCTGGGATAAGTCAAGAAGCAGTAAAACAATAGGAATTATTTCGGCCCAAGCCGTTTCAAGTTTTTATGCAGCCATCGGAGATAGAGACGTTTCTCACGCCCTCCTCCAAAATTTTAGGCAAAAGATCTGCTTTAGAACAGAAGATACCGTTACACTGAATTACTTCAATAGCTTAGCCGACAGAGTAGAAGTTGAGCGTGAAACAAAAAGCTACACCACAGGATCTGCGGGAAGCTCTTCAACGCAATCGGAAACAAAAACCATTACGCTTGTTGATAAACCCGTATTAAGCCCTCAACTTTTTCGAAATCTTGACCCTAACCACGCCATTGCTATTCTCTCTGTTGGCGGACACAGCATGGACGATGTGTTAATGATGAAACAAGTTTTTGTTGAAGACATCCAATAAAAAGCTAAATAAATTTTATTGAGTCACATCATTGCTTTAAAGTTCTTGTAACTAATTTCGGTTGAGCGTTTTTAGAAACAGCATTATCAAAGTTGGGAACTTTTTCTTCTAAACTCCCGATCCTTCTTTCTGCCACTGCAAGCTTTTCATTTAATTTCAATATGCCTTTTTCCATTAATTCTATATTTTTTTGCTCTGGCGATTTTGCATTACTTGAGTGATATTTTTGCACAGTATCTTTAGCTGCATGAAGCACTATAGACGCAAATAGCAAGTATTTCTCTATATCCGCGGCATTAATTGCATAACTACTACCGGTATTAGAAACAATCCAAGCAACGAAAGAAAGAGTAGATGTAACGAAATCCAAAGCATTTAAAGAAGCATCATAAACAGTTGATTTATTACATTCAATTCCAAGGTTTAAAATCGGAACGACTACTCGAGTAATCCCCCTATACGCCCCTCCAAAAAGTGTCATAGCTAACCCAGGAAAAGTAGATTCCCCAGAACCGAATATTTTCCCAAACCCATCAAAAAGATCGATTGCCCTAACGTAAGAAGCTCTAGAAACCGCTGTTCCCCAGAAAGAAGGCTCGTCAATATATTCAACAGCGTGGTCATCATTTTTTTTTGGTTGTGTACCGCGCTTATAAAATTGATCTCTCATTTTTACACTCCTTTTTGGTGAAGATTAAAAAAACAAATGGAAAAATTTTCTCGTTCGCTGGACAGAGGATAATTTATTTGGATCAACCGTGGTAGGGGCATCAACATATCCTTATGCAAATGATGCTAAAAAATCATTAAAAGTCAGGCTAACATTGTGGACTTAATTTTCACTGTAGTCAAATATATACGCTGTGACGGTGATGCAATTCTCTCTGTTCGCCGACGAAGAGCCTTAATTTCTTCAGACCCAATTAATACCGCATTCTGCCAGTTTTGTTGATGATCTCGGGCGATAAACATAAGTTTATTATAATTATTGAACGAAA
>CAZLGL010000015.1:0-19423 GCA_964559315.1 uncultured Coxiellaceae bacterium | reverse complement strand
CCTGCAACAGTTGCAGTTGGTGCAGTACCTAAACTATTTAAATCAACAGAAGAAACAGCGTCTGAGTTAACTAAGCCGTTAGAAGTAAATTCATTACCATTGAAGTTTACGGTATCACCATAAGTTTTAATTTGATTATTAGCTGTAATGGTCAAGGCTTTAGGGTTAATTGTAAGAATCCCGGTGTTATTTAAAATAACCGCGTATCCATTAGTTGACGCGGCTGCACTCGTTACAGCATAAGGACTTCCGCTAACGGTTGCTGTCGCTGAAGAACCTAGTGAATTAGG
The DNA here is from genome assembly GCA_964559315.1 of uncultured Coxiellaceae bacterium. Classification (GTDB taxonomy): domain Bacteria; phylum Pseudomonadota; class Gammaproteobacteria; order DASZBR01; family DASZBR01; genus DASZBR01. The sequence goes on along the minus strand of CAZLGL010000015.1, from coordinate 19,133 downwards.
CGCAACATTCAGTAATGCATTTGCGATGGTGTCTTGTACAAAAACATTTCCAAACGTTGCTGCATTAACAAAACCTGTGACATTAAACAATGTTGCAACAGTTGAAGTAATATCTGTGCCATATGTTTTTGATGTGCTAGTTGTTGTAACGGTAACAGAAGGTTGATTAGCGAAAATATAACGATTTCCGGCAGGCACGCTGCTTGGTGATAATGTCCCGATGGTTGTGTTCCAAATAGCTTGATTCCCACTGACTAAATTATTAAAAGTGTTTCCGGTGACATTACTAAGATAAATAACATATGATTTGCCTATTCCAGGAAGTAATGCATTTGCGCCTACATTATTAATTAAATTTACAGCACTCAAAATAATTGCTCGTGAACCAGAAGTTGCTCCGGAAGTTAATGAGCCATTCAGGATAATATTACCTGTGCTTGTTACTGTTAATATTCCTCCCACACTTGATGCATTCAAAATACTATTAAGTGTATTGTTCAGTGTAACATTGTTGGTTGCGCCATTATTACTTAACGTAATTGCTCCCGTTAAAGCATTTAGATTATTAAGTGTAATCGGTGCTGTGCCTGCATTAAAGCTTGATGTCCCAGCTACTGTTAACGTGCCTATTTGAGAAATCGCTTTATTTGAAGTTATTGCATTGAAATTCCGTCCTACACTTGAAGTGCCTAAAATCAGTCCAATACTATTTCTCACTGAAATATCATGTGCCCCTGTATTTGAAACCGAAACAGCTCCAGTGAAAGCATTGCCGCTATTGGTTAAGGTGATACCGTTTGAACCTACTGAGAATGAAGATGTTCCTCCTACAGACAATGCACCCGTTTGGGTAATAGAGCGATTACTGGCGGGTGTTGTGGAGGCAATCAAATTTCCTCCAATATTCGATGCAGCTAAAATTAAATTAAGATTGTTATGTATGCTCACATTATTTGAGCTGTTTAAGGTTACTGCCCCCGTAAAAGCATTATTGCTAGTGGCGAGGTTAATTGCACCATTTCCCGCATTAAAACTCGATGCGCCTGTAACAGTAATAATGCCAGTTTGGCTGATTGGATTATTGTTAGAGGTGACGTTAAGTGTTCCGCCTGTAGAAGATGTCGTCAATATTAAAGGAAGCGTGTTGTTAATGACGACGTTATTTAGACCGCTATTAGAAAATGCGACAGTGCCTGCAAATAAATTGTTTAAGGGTAAATTAATTGAATTTGTACCTGCAGTAAAACTGGAGTTGCCGTTAACGGTCAATATTCCGGATTGAGAAATGGCATCGTTAGACGTGATTACAGTAAAATTTCCCCCTACTGAAGATGTTCCAAGCACCAAGCCAATATTATTTCTAACCGTGACATTATTATTTCCTGTGTTTGAAACAAAAACAGATCCCAGGAGAGCATTATTTGTATTGTTCAGCGTAATGACGTTTGAACCTGCACTAAAGGTAGATGTTCCTGATACTGAGAGTGCACCCGTTTGGGTAATAGAACGATTGCTTGCAGATGTTGTAGAGGCAACTAAATTTCCGCCAATGGTAGAAGTTGCCAGAATTAAGTTAGCGTTGTTGTTTATGCTGACATTATTTGAGCTGTTTAATGCTACGGCTCCGGTAAACGCATTTAAAGTGCCATTTGCTAAAAGATTGATGGTATCTGAACCTGACTTAAAGCTTGATGTTCCTCCGACAGTAAGAGAACCTACTTGAGAAATTGCTTTATTAGCTGCCGCAGTTGAAACGGTTAAGTTTCCACCAATTACTGAAGTACCCAGTACAAGGTTAAGGGCATTTGTAATACTCACTGCGCCTGTACCTGAGGTTGAAAAAATGACGGGTCCAGAAAAGAGATTAGCACTATTTAACGTAGTTGAACTTGTACCTGAGTTAAAGCTTGAGGTTCCGCCAACTGTTAATAGACCGGATTGAGTAATAGCATCATTGGTAGTTGCTATTGTTAAATTGCCCGTGGTGGTGACAGTACCTAAGTTAAGCGCAATATTATTTGCTAAACTAATATTATTTGCACCCAAATTTAATAACGTTACTGCCCCCGTAAAACCATTATTGCTAGTGGCAAGATTAATTGTACTATTTCCTGCGTTAAAGCTGGATGTGCCAGTAACCGTAATGGTTCCTATTTGGCTAATTGGATTATTATTAGAGTTTACCGTAAGCGTACCGCCAGTAGAAGATATCGCAAAGATTAATGGAAGCGTGTTATTAATAACGACGTTATTTATCCCGCTGTTAGAAAATGCGACGGTACCGCCAAATAAATTATTTAAAGATAAATTAATGGAATTTGTACCAGCAGTAAAAGAAGAATTACCATTGACGGTTAGGATGCCTATTTGAGAAATCGATTTATTAGATGTGCTAACAGAAAAGTTACCACCTATCGTGGAGGTTCCTAAAACCAAGTCGGTATTATTTCTAATTGATACCGTATTTGCGCCCAAATTCGAAACAAAAACTGGTCCCGTAAAAGTATTGCTGGTATTAGTTAAACTAATAACGTTCGAGCCTGCACTAAAAGTAGACGTTCCTGCTACAAATAATGCGCCAGTTTGGGTAATAGAGCGATTACTGGCAGGTGTTGTGGAAGCAATTAAATTTCCGCTAATTGTCGATGTACCTGAGCCAAAAATTAAGTTTAAATTATTATTAATAGCTACATTGTTACCGCTGATAATTCTTAGTGCTCCCGTAAATGCATTATTTGTATCGATTAATATAATATTATTTGATGTTCCTGCAGTTAAGGTTGTTGTCCCAAGAACGCTTATAGGACCACTTTGTGTAATAGCACCTGTATTTGTGATAGTTAAATTAGTTCCCGCTTGAGAAATTCCTGTAATATTTAATGGGTTTGCATTAGTCAGTGAAATTGCACCACTTGTTGTATTTGTGGCATTAAAGTTACTGATAGAGTTTGTTGCGCCACTCAATCCAATTCCTGTTCCAGCGTTAGCATTTATTGTGCCTGCAGTAACAGCTCCTGTAGATGTTTGTGTAATCGCGCCTGACGTATTCAGTGTGAGAGTACCCGTACCAATACTAATTGGACGATTTAGGGCGATGGAGCCTGCATTCATCACAACATTAAATGGAGTGCTACCTCCGGAGGTTATACTCGTGCCTGCTCCAGAAAAAGTGATAGTTCCATTGGCGATAAAAGTTAATGTCGCCGATGTCGATGGTGAAGCATTAATGCTACTGCCTATCGTAATGTTTCCTGCTTGAGCACCGGGGCTACCGATTAACCCAGTACTGATAGTGACATTCGTTCCGGCATTTAATTGATTAACAATTAAATTTGCACCGATTACAGAATTATTTCCTGTGGGATTATAAGCAGCGGGTCCGCTGTTATTCGTTAAGCCTGAGCCGCTACTGATCGTAATGTTATAAGGATCAATTAGCCAGTGACCATCCATTCCTGCATCAATTATCGCTTCAGCAATATCAAGGTTAGCTCCTGATGTTTCAATAAATCCACCTTTTGCTTCTTCTTTGTTTGAAGTGATTATTTTGCCTGTTACCTTTACTGTTCCTTCGTGGCCTCCATGTAAAATGACAGAGCCATTTTTTGCAGCAGCAGTTGAGCGAGCTTCAATAACACCTGACATACTGATAACATTTTTAACCAAGTTACCCGCAGATTCTGCCGTGAGATAAACTTTTCCACCTGATGCGGTGATCCTGCCTGAATTGGAAACATAGCCATGTTGAACAGGAGGATGTGTTCCAATATGAATAAGATCATCACCATATAAATCAATTGTGAATCCTAGGCCTGACCGTAAATGTACTTGCCCTAAATTCGCGACAATAATTCCATTATTTTCAACAATCGGTGCAACCAACCCGACAATCCCTGCGTTTTTAGCCGTAATTAAGCCGTCATTAATAATTTTTGAGGATTCTGAACCGGATAAAATTTGAAATTGATAATTTCCAGACATAAAGTTTTTATTGGAAATATTATGCGTCGTGGCTAAAAATCCTGCGACATCTATACGACTGCTACCCGTAAATAGAACGCCTGCTGGATTTAATACCCACACTTGACCATTTGCGATTAAAACACCCGCAAAAACTGTGGGCAGACCGGAGTTAATTCTATTGAGCACAATCGCATTTGAGTTGGGTTGGTTAAATACAACAGATTCATGTTTTGCCGTATCGAACTTTTGCCAATCAATGACGGTTTTTTGAGAAGATTGATTGATGATTGTTTGGGAGCCATTTTGGGTAATAGAAGCGCTGCCTTCAACGATATGCCCTTTTTCGGGACCGGCACTTGCTATTTTAGGCAAGCCTAAAAACAAAAGAGGAGAGGTAATCAGTATTTTTTTTGCGCACTTTAACAAGCACATACTCGCATCACTCCATGACTAATAATGAAGTATAACTTAAAAATGAAAATGGTTTTAGCAGTGATTTGATTTGCGGGTTTAGTTTAATATTTACGCTAGAGTTTTCTCCAGCGGGTTCCTGCAGCGGAATCTTCTATCGTGATGCCCATCTTTTGTAGTTGGTCGCGGATCTCATCAGAGCGCGACCAGTTTTTTTCTACCCGCGCTTGATTACGTTCAGCAATTAATTTTTCAATTTCAGCCACATCATTTTGATTTTGTTTTAAGAATTTTTCAGGGTCTTGTTCGAGAATTCCCAATAAATTTCCGAGATGTTTTAAAATTCCTGCCAATAATCCATCTTGTGTTTTATTCACTTCGCGCGCTAAATCAAATAACACAGATAATGCAATGGGTGTATTGAAATCATCTTGCATTGCATTATGAAAACGCATCACATAGTCATTTTGGACATCCGTCTTAATGGAGGGAATGTCGATATTGCGCAAACTCAAATATAAACGCTCGAGAGACGTCTGCGCTTGTTCTAATAATTCTTTGGAATAATTTAACTGGCTTCGATAATGGCTTGTTAACATAAAGTACCGAATGACTTCAGCAGGATACTCTTTGAGAACATCTCTAATGGTAAAGAAATTACCTAATGATTTAGACATCTTTTCTTTGTTGACGGTGACAAATCCGACATGCATCCATTGTGTTACCACCGGCTTACCTGTTGTGCCTTCGGATTGTGCAATTTCGTTTTGATGGTGCGGGAAAATTAAATCAAATCCACCGCCATGTACGTCAAATTGTTCGCCTAAACAATCCAACGACATCGCAGAACATTCAATATGCCAACCGGGCCGACCTTTGCCCCATGGGGAGTCCCATGACGGTTCATTCGGTTTGGCTAATTTCCATAACACAAAATCCAGCGGATCCGCTTTCGCATCGGTGACAGCGACGCGAGCACCGGCGCGTAATTTATCTGTGCTTTGGTGGGCTAATTCGCCGTATGTTTTAAATTTATTAACAGCGTAATAAACATCGCCATTTTGTGCGACATACGCAAATTTATTTTTGATAAGGGTTTCGATCATGGAAACCATGTGAGGAATAAAGTCTGTGGCTTTGGGTTCGTGAGTGGGCGGCAAGATATTTAATTGTTTTTCATCTTCATGCATCGCGTCAATAAAGCGTTTAGTCAGGGCATGAAAATCTTCTTTGTTTTCATTGGCCCGCTGAATAATTTTATCGTCGATATCTGTAATATTGCGCACGTAATCGACATCATAGCCTAAATAACGCAAATAGCGGGTAATGACATCGAAGGAGACTAAAACACGCGCGTGGCCAATATGGCAGTAGTCATAGACGGTCATGCCGCAGACATAGAGTTTAACTTTGTTTTTTTCGAAAGTGTGGAGTTCAGCTTTTTCTTTGGTGAGGGTGTTAAAGATTTGCAGCACGAGCCTTCTCCGCTGCTTTTAAACGGTTTAATAAACCGTCTTTACCTAATAAATGAAAAATATTATGCAATTCTGGCCCATGATCTTGGCCCGTTAGAATAATTCTTAAGGGCTGAAATAAAGCCTTACCTTTAACCGCTAATTTATTTTGGATAGCTTTTGTCACGGAAGGATAATCCGACCCTTCGGATTCAATAATTTCATGGGTCGCTTGAATAAATTCTGATGATATATTTTTAAGCGTATCTGAAAAGGTAATGTTACCAAATAAAATATTCACCCATTCTTGGGCTTCAGAAGGAAACATAATATTGGGTTTCATAAATGCAATAAAATCAGTTTTTTTATCGGCAGGGACGGCTTTTTGAATATCTGCACCTAACCACTCCCAAAATACTTCATCTGTTAATTCCATGACCGCATGCTTTTGCCAGTGCAATAAATGGGTTAAATCAAATTGCGCCGGTGTGCGACCAATATGTTTTACGGAAAAATGTTTTGATAAATGGTTTAAATCCATCAAATGAACTTCTTCGTAGCTATGACCTAACCGCGCCATGTAATTATTTATGGCTGCAGGAAGAAAACCTTCTTCTCGTAATGTTTTAATATCTTTACTGCCATGACGTTTCGATAATTTTTGCCCGTCATTTCCGACGATTAATGCCATATGACCATATTCGGGAACCGCTAGATTTAAACTTTGCAGAATTAAAATCTGGCGTGGTGTATTGGTTAAGTGGTCTTCGCCACGAACGGCATGCGTAACACCCATCAATGAATCATCAATGGCATTACAAAAGAAAAATGCTGCAGTGCCATCGGAGCGTCTAATAATAAAATCGCCAATATCATCGGTTTTGAATTTTTGATAGCCTTTTACGAGGTCATTGAAATTAACTTCTTTGCCATCCGGTACTCTAAAACGTAATGTTGGATGCAGCCCCTGAGATTTCTTAGCGCTCACTTCAGCTGGGGATAAATGTGCGCAAGTGCCTGGATAGCGAGGTGGTTTGCCTTGGGATAATTGAATTTTGCGTGAAAGGGCTAATTGTTCATCTGTGCAAAAACATTCATACGCCTGATTTTTAGACAGTAACTCATCATAATATTTTTTATAAATAGCTTGGCGTTGCGATTGATAATAAGGACCTTCGTTCCATTCCAGTCCCAGCCACTTTAATTCTTGAAATAAGGATTCCGTAAATTCCTCTTTTGAGCGCATTGCATCCGTATCTTCGATGCGAAGCAAGAAATTACCCTTATGATGGTGCGCTAATAGGTAGCTAAAGAGAGCGGTTCGGGCATTGCCTAAATGCATTTGGCCTGTTGGACTTGGAGAGAATCTACTTTTCATCGTATATAGTTACCTTAGAAAAACGCATGATAAACTATGCGGAACGGAGAGGAAACAACATGAGCGTCACGCTATTTATCTCAGATCTGCATCTCAGCGCCGACCATCCGGAAATGACGGAATGTTTTATCCGGTTTTTACAACGTGAAGCACCTCAGGCGGATGCGCTTTATATTTTGGGCGATTTATTCGAAGCATGGGTTGGGGATGATATCCAAAATCCCTTTACGGAAACGGTGATTACTGCGCTAAAAAACTGGCCTAAGCCGTTATATTTTATGCATGGCAATCGAGATTTTCTCATTGGCCATGTTTTTGCCCAAAAAACTAATGCAATACTGTTGAAGGATCCGACTGTCATTGATGTATATGGTACGCCGACGCTGGTTACGCACGGGGATTTGCTTTGCCAAGAGGATAAATCCTATTTGCGGTACCGTAAAATTGTCCGTCAAGCATGGATTCAAAAGTTGTTTTTGTGTTTACCGTTGAGTTTTAGAGAACGCGTTGCGGAAAAAATGCGTCAAGAAAGTTCAAAATATGTAAAACAAGCCAGTGCGTCGAGCATGGATGTTACGGCTTCTGCGGTAAAAGACTGGCTGTCTATATATAAGGTATTCTGGATTGTCCATGGCCATACCCATCGACCCATGATTTCTCCTGACAGAATGGTCTTACCAGCCTGGCATGAGCGTGGCGGAGCCTTGGTGGTGAGCCCAGGTAAGCCGCCCGAACTAGTCGCGTTCGACTAAAGCTTTGCTATACTATTATATAGGTCACTTCTAAAGGTCAATTCTAAGGAGTCTTGTCATGGCGAATGTATCCATAAGTGGTATTACCTGGGCGTTATCGTCACAAGACATCATTGAATTGCTCAAAGATTCCAATTCGCTGTTTTATAAAGCGTTTGCGGGGTTTATCACGGCGGCTACCGAAATAGCGAGACAAAACGCCTTAATCCAATTGGTGAATGCCATTTTGAAATATGAAGCGGATCATCCGCGTCGTGCGGTGAGTGAAGATGTCGATAACCAAGAATATCCTGTAGATCAATTGCCTTCTGATTTGGTGAAAGTATCTACGAATGTTAAAGAAGCCGAAAACTTTTTAGTGAAAGCCTTAAATAGTCTAATGGCGATACTAAATAGTGCGTTGTCAACATTATCAGCTTGTTGTGAAGCCCAGTTGAATCAATTTAATGCTGCGATGCCACCTCAACATCAATTAACAAAAACACAACAAAAGGCATTATCGCAGTCCTATGAAAATATTGTTGAACAAACACAGAAAGCATTACCATCAGAACTCAAAACAGAATCTGCCGAAACGGTAGAAAAATTAGTCAAAAATCGAGCAGCAGTTGGATTAGAAATGGAATTATTTATAAAATTATTAGGAGCTGACTTTAAACCATCAGAAATTAAAAGAATGGTTGACGCGTATAAAACATTTATTGATCAGTATATAAAAGCTGAACAAGAAAATTATGCGAGAATGCAGGAAATAAAACATATAGAAATTCAAATAACGGCAATGCGAATGACATTTAAACTTGTTAAAGGTATTGAGCTTGAGCAAAGCAAATTAGATGAATACGTATCACCTGCTTTGGCAAGACAGAGAAAGCCTTTTTCAACTAAACCTTCTATGGGATAGAAATTTATGCCAACTTACACTGACGTTACACGCTCAACCATACAAGGACATCCCGGACCAGCTTCTATCGAAGTCCAATTCACCGTTGCCTGTCGAAACGTGGGTGTAACAAACAGTCTGGCTGAATTAAAAGAACAAGTGGATAAATTCAAACAAACCTTGATGAGCAGTGCAACGGTTTTAGCAAACGAAAAAAATAATCCTTCCCCTGAAAAAACCACCTCTCCTGAAGCTTCAGAACAATATGCCAATGAATGCCAAGAATTAGCCGAAATTCTTAAAAATCTGGGGCGCGAACTTAAAAAATTAGAAACGGAATTAGATAATTTAACGGAGATGGATCAAGAAAAAATCAATGATTTTCGCGATGAGATGTCATCGTATGTAAGACGTATGGATGAAATGGTTAATGCACAAGTTACTGATATCACAACGTTTTATGCAGACAAAGCGCATGTGGATGATGCGCAAGTGCGAAAAGATCTCCATGCTATTTTGGCTAAACACACACAAGATATGAAAGCTTTACGGCGCGAAATCCTTGATCGTGTTAAACGTGCTGACCCAAATGCACCGGAACTACCGGCAGAAGTGATTGAAAAAAGTGCGTCGAAAATTGAACCCGTATTAAAAGCGGCGCAATACGTTGTTGATGCACGTAGAGCAGAACAAGCTAAGTTTGAACAACAAACCGCCAATTTTTCGAGAACGGTGACTAATTATCGAAATGAAGTCGATGATTTATTAAAGAAATTTGATAGAGCATTACCCGGAAGAGCAATGAATCACGTGACGCCTTTGCCGCCTCCCCTTAAATCATTCTCTCACGCCAAATAACCTGAAATGAATACAACAATGCCTCACCGATTAATTCGTGCTTTTCTGCGACAACCCGTCGATAAAACACCCGTGTGGCTAATGCGCCAAGCCGGCCGTTACCTTCCTGAGTACCGCCAATTACGAGAAAAAACCGGCGGATTTTTAGCAATGGCAAAAAATCCCGAGATCGCCGCTGAAATTACCTTGCAGCCCTTAAAACGATTTCCGTTAGATGGCGCCATTATTTTTTCGGATATTTTAATGATTCCTGACGCGATGGGATTAGGATTGCATTTTGTTGAAAATGAAGGCCCCCGATTTAAACACATGATTCAGCACGAAAAAGATGTTTTAAATTTGGTTGTTCCTGAGCCCGACGAAAAATTAAGCTATGTCTTAGAAGCAATAAAAATTACGAAAAAAACGTTAGATAATAAAACGCCCTTAATTGGTTTCGCGGGAAGTCCATGGACCGTTGCGACATATATTATTGCTGACGCAAAAAAAATGCTGTATCAGTCACCCGAATTATTGCATCAATTATTAGATAAATTAGCGGAAAGTACAGTTAAATATCTAAACGGTCAAATTACTGCAGGTGCGGATGCAATAATGTTATTTGATACGTGGGGCGGATTATTAACGACCCGGGATTACCATGATTTTTCGCTGAAATATGCCAAGAAAATTTTTGCGGGGTTACAGCGAGAACACGTCGGCAAAAAAATCCCCTGCATATTTTTCACGAAACAAGGTGGCCAATGGCTTGAAGATATGTTGTCTATCCAGCCCGATGTATTAGGATTAGATTGGACCGTAAATATAGGTAAAGCGCGTGAACAGATCAATCAGCGCGTAGCTCTCCAAGGTAATTTAGATCCCATGTTGTTATACAGTAATCCACAGCGTATTCAGAAAGAAGTCGAATTTATTCTAAACGCGTATGGAAAGCATCCGGGGCATGTATTTAATTTAGGTCACGGAATTCCCAAAGATGTTCCAGTTGAAAATGTCGCGGCATTGATAGATGCTGTGCATTCCCTCAGCGCAAAATATCACGGATGATGGAGTTTTATGTTACATATTGATGTTATTCAGCATATCCAAGGCCTTTGGATTTCGCTTGTCAGTTTAATCCTCTTGTCATCGTATTTTTCTTTTGCTGAAACAGCGTACATGTCTGTGAATCATTATCGATTACGGCATTTGGCGCATGAAGGAAATCGCCGTGCAAAATGCGCGAGCATGTTACTTGAGCGGCCAGATAAATTATTAGGCTTAATTTTATTTTGTGATACGTTTGCCGATATTTTAGCGTCGGCTATTGCAACCCTCTTGGCGATTCACTATTTCGGTGAGTGGGGTGTTTTTGTTTCGACGGTTGTCGTAACATTTTTAATTTTGATCTTTGGCGAATTGTCGCCGAAGACTCTCGCCGCATTACATCCCTTAAAAATTACCTTAAATTCTGCGTATCCCTTATGGATATTATTAAAAATCCTTTCGCCGATTATTGCGCTGGTTAATTTATTGTCGAATAGTTTTTTGTGGTTATTTGGTGTGCGGTCTCAGCAAAAGAAATTAGATAGCTTTACGATTGATGAATTGCGGACGGTATTAACGGAAGCAGGCCGTCAAATGCCTGGAAATTATCAGCGCATGTTGTTGCAGCTCTTAAGTCTGGAAAAAACGTCTATCGAAGATATTATGATTCCGCGGCACGAAATCGTCGGGATTGATGTCAGCAAACCCTGGGCCGAAATTCTTGAACAATTGACGACCAGTCAACATACGCGCTTACCCGTATATGAAGAACATATTGATAACAGTATTGGCATTTTGCATGTTCGTGATGCACTGAATTTATTAGCGAAAGATGAATTAACCAAAGCGAGCTTACAAAATTGCTTAGAATCGCCTTATTATGTTCCTGAACATACGTCGTTAAGCCAGCAATTAGTGGAATTTTCACGCCGCAAAACGCGAACGGGATTGGTTGTGGATGAATACGGCGATATTCAAGGCATGATTGCCATTGAAGATATTCTCGAAGAAGTGGTGGGTGAATTTACGACGGATACCGCTGCTGTGATCCAGAAAGATATTTATCGTGAACCGTCGGGTGATTATATTTTAGACGGCAGCATTAATTTACGGGTGTTAAACCGCACGCTGCATACGCAGTTTCCGATAGACGGGCCTAAGACGTTAAGTGGATTGATTACCGAATATCTGGAAATGATTCCGCCAGCCAGCGTATGTGTGCGAATTTCAGGTTATCTACTTGAAATTCTGCAAATCAAAGATAACATGGTGAAATCCGTAAGATTAATACAAGGGGAGCAAAATGCGAAAAGAGACCGATAGCATGGGAACCATTGAGGTTCAGTCGGATCGATATTGGGGGGCACAAACCGAGCGATCACAACATTTTTTTGCTATTGGGGACCACATGCCGAAGGAAGTCATTCGCGGGATGGTCATTTTGAAAAAATCCGCGGCCAAAGCAAACGCAGAATTAGGATTACTTCCCACAGACAAAGCCAAATTAATTGTTCAAGCCTGCGATGAAATTTTAGACGGTAAGCATGCGGATCATTTTCCGCTGAGAGTGTTTCAAACGGGAAGTGGTACCCAGACCAATATGAACGTCAACGAAGTGATTTCCAATCGCGCGATTGAAATTGCGGGCGGCGAATTAGGCAGTAAAAAGCCCGTTCACCCCAATGATGATGTAAATATGTCGCAATCCTCCAATGATACGTTTCCTACAGCGATGTATATCGCGGCAGCTGAGAATATTGTGCATCGGGTGATTCCTGCAGTGATGATGTTGCGAGAAGGGTTAGATAAAAAGCAAAAAGAATTTAACAAAATTATTAAAATTGGCCGCACGCATTTACAAGATGCGGTTCCATTAACTTTAGGGCAAGAATTTTCGGGATATGTTGCGCAGTTGGATTTCGCCTTAAGTGCGATTAAACAAACCTTAGCGGGTTTATATCAATTGGCTATTGGTGGAACAGCCGTGGGAACTGGATTAAATGCGCCCAAAAAATTTGGTGACTTAACGGCGAGTTTTATTGCAAAAGAAACCGAATTGCCGTTTGTGTCAGCAGGAAATAAATTCGCGGCATTGGCAGCGCATGATGCGTTAGTCATGACCAGTGGGGCCTTGAAAACCCTTGCAACGGCATTGATGAAAATTGCGAATGATATTCGCTGGTTAGGTTCAGGTCCGCGTTGTGGATTGGGAGAGTTAATTTTACCCGCCAATGAACCCGGTTCTTCAATCATGCCAGGGAAAGTCAATCCGACACAGTGCGAAGCCATGACCATGGTATGCGTACAGGTGATGGGAAATGATGCGACAATTGGTTTTGCTAATTCGCAAGGCAATTTCGAATTAAATGTATTTAAGCCCGTCATGATTTATAATTTTTTACATTCGGGAAATTTAATCGCAGAGGCGTGTGTCTCATTCAAAAAACATTTGGTTGAAGGCTTAGAAGCAGATAAAGAAAAAATCCATTATTTTTTACATCATTCATTAATGTTGGTGACAGCATTAAGCCCGTCGATTGGATATGATAAAGCGGCGAAGATTGCGCATACTGCGTTGCATGATAAAACGTCTTTACGTGATGCATGTATTAAATTAGGGTATATGACAGGCGAAGCGTTTGACAAGGCAGTAAAACCAGAAGATATGGTTTAATCTCGTTGTTTTTCAATAAGGTGGGAAAATTTAGATGAGAATTTTTTTTTCTGTGATGGGGCTGTTATTGTTCGCGACATCAGCATTCGCACAGGTTAGTCCCAACCCTCCCGTTTACCAACACGAAATTCAGCAGATATTAAGCAATTGGCGCGCACGCTCCGGAATTCCTGGCGCAGCGTTGAGTATTTATCTTCCTAATCATGCCTATCCTATTAATATTTCCAGTGGAACGACGCAGTTTCGTGGCGGTGAAAGCATCGACAGTCAAACGCTGTTTCAAGCCGGAAGTATTACTAAGTCATTTACCTCCATGATTATGTTGGATCTTGAGTCACAAGGTAAATTAAATATCGATGATCCTATTACCAATTATTTGCCACAATATTCTCGTTGGCAAAATGTTACGATTCGCGAATTGTTAAATCACACCAGCGGTATTTTTAATTATACAGAATCGGGGCAGTTTAATAATATTCGTAAAGACAATCCTCAAGCGGGATTTACGCCGGAGCAATTAGTTCAATTAGCTGCAGAACATCGTGATTATTTTTACCCCGGGCAGGGGTGGAAATATTCTAATACTAATTATGTATTAGCCGGAATGATAATTCAGAAAATTACGGGTGAGCCTGCTGCGCAAATCATGAATGATTATTTACGCAGCAATACCCATTTGGATTTATTAAACACCTATTATTTATCCGGAATTTACCCCAATGGATTTTTATCACATATGGCGCATGGATATAATTCACGCGGCGAAGATGTGACGTATGACAATATGTCGTGGGCTTTTACTGCGGGAGCCATTGTGACAACGACGCAAGATTTATTAACGTGGTGGCATGATTTATTTCAAGGCAATATTTTGCCGCGGTCGCAAATGGAACAATTAAAAAGTATCGTGTGTGAAAGAAATTCTCCCGCGTGTCGTGTGGGTCAACCTATTCCACCATTATGGAATGAAGCCACTGGGCACGGTTATGGTTTAGGTGTTATTGAAACATCCTACGGTAATGAAAAATTAGGTCCTGTTTGGTGGCACAATGGAAGCACAGCAGGATACAAAGCAATCGTCATGTGGTTTCCAAAAAGCGATATTTACTTGGCGTTAACGATTAATCGCGACCCCGGTTATTTGTTACGTCCTGATTTGCCGATTATTCGTGAGGTGATGGAGGTGTTAACGCCCGATGCGGAATGGCATTTAGCGCATGAACCACGCACTGAAAATGCAGTTCGGCGCGTACATCATTATCGCCATATTTATTACCGTCACCCTAAAGTAAAACACAAAATTTACCATCCCAAGACGGAACGTAAATCTAACGGTGAATGAATAAGATAATCTGCGTGAAATTCATGAAGATTGATTTCTGCGTGTAAATAACCGTAAGCAGCCAAAACGGATGTCATGTTTGCAGCGTTAGCGGATTGAATATCGCGTTCAGCATCACCTACATAGCAACACTCTTCGGGTTTTACATTTAATAATTTTGCGGCATACAACAAGGGTTCAGGATGGGGTTTGCGTTCTTTCAAGGTATCACCGCAGATCACACAATTCGTCCGTTTATCTAATCCCAGCTGCTGCAATAATTTTGTGGTGAGATTGGTAGGTTTGTTCGTGACAACGCCCCACGGAACTTGTTTGGCTTCGATGTACTGTAATATTTCTTCCATGCCTTCAAATAAGGCAGAGCGATCGGCGATATGGTCTAAATAAAAATGAATAAATCTTTTTCGCAACTCAGGAAAGCGCGAATCTTTTTCCGTAATATGAAATCCTAGCTCTAATAATCCTTTTGCGCCATCCGATGCTACATGCCGTATTTCATCAAAATCCAGTGGCGCTAAATTTTCGCTAATTAATACGCGATTTAATGCACTAGCGAGATCGGGAGCGGTATCGACTAAGGTTCCATCCAAATCAAAAAGAACAGCGTTGAATTTTAATGCCGTCATGCAGATTTTTCGCCATACGCTAAATAATTAACAGAAATATCGTCACTCAGTTTATAGTTTTTGGTAAAGGGATTGTAGGTCATCCCCGTAAAATCGTTGAGATGTAATTCCGCGTTGCGAGCCCATTGGCTTAATTCACTGGGCTTAATGAATTTAGCGTAGTTATGAGTGCCGCGTGGAATAAGATTTAAAATCCATTCTGCGCCGATGATAGCAAATGCGTAAGATTTTACATTGCGATTAATGGTGGATAAAAATAATTTTCCATTGGGTTTTAATAATTTATGGCAGGCCTGAAGTATAGATTGCGGATCAGGAACGTGTTCCAGTAATTCCATGCACGTGACGACATCAAATTCGCCGGGATGATTGTTCGCAAAATCTTCAGCGCTGATGCAATCGTAATGAATATGTAAATTATGTTCCAAGCTGTGTTTATGTGCGGCGTCGAGCGCGGTGTGTGACAAATCGATTCCGGTGGCGAATGCGCCAGCTTTTGCTAAACTTTCGGTGAGAATTCCGCCGCCGCAACCAATATCGACGACTTTTTTATCTGCGAGATTAACGCGATCTTGAATGAATTGAAGTCGAAGCGGGTTGATATGATGAAGTGGTGCGCACTGTCCCAAGGGATTCCACCAATCGTGTTGGATTTCGTTAAATTTGTGAATTTCGTTTGGGTCGACGTTGGTCATAGAGTGAGTTTAAATGACACCCGCTAATTTTAAAACTAAAGTAAGTAACCCAACGGTTACTGTTACGTTTCCTACCATGATGAAGCCAATTTTAAGTGCGAGATTCGAAAGATCTTGTTTAACTTCTATACGCAGATCGGTAATATCTTTTTTGAGTTCAGTTATGAGGTTACCGATTTCGGTATACAGGTCATGTTTTGTTGCAAAATGTGTCACAGTCTCGTTCATCATCTCAGCTATTATCTCAGTTTAGGCTTCGGCTTGTTTTTCAGGTATCCCTGCTTTTTTAAGTTGTTTGGATAAGGCAAGCGTATCAAATGTAATGGGAATCATGGTAAGTCCTTTGATTATGGTGTGGACAGTTTACTCTATCAAAAAGAGAGTTGTATTAGAACAGTCTTATGGGACTTCCCCCGAAATTATTTTTATTATTTTTCCGTTTGGCAGCTTTAATAATAAATTTCCGTGTGAATTAATGCCTTCTGCAATGCCATCCGTATTCTGAACCGTAATATTTTTGCCGGCCAAATAATCTACCGAATCCCACTCAGGAATAAAGCTTTCAAATGGTTTACGCTCAAATTCCTGAATATAATCTACTAACGTCGTAATCAATATTGTACAAATATCATTGCGATCAATATCCGTATGAGTAATATCTTTTAAAGATGCCCATAAATTGTGTTGCATATTAATGTTTAAACCAATGCCAATTATGGCGTGCGTATTATGCTGAATTTCAATTAAACAACCGGCTAATTTCTTATTGTCATGGATAATGTCATTAGGCCATTTGGCAAATAATTTTGCTTCAGGGGCAAAATTATTTAATGTTTTAATGATGGCCAAGCTGGTAATAATACTCAGTCCTAAGAATTTTTTTACGGGAAGTCGAATCGAAAAATAAAGATTTTCATTGGCGGGTGAATACCACGCGCGATTTTCACGCCCACGACCTGCGGTTTGTGTTTCGGCTAAGCAAATGTGTTTATCATAACGCGCATAATGCAATAAATAATCATTGGTCGAATCAATCGACTCAAAAATTTCTATCGGAATATCCGTTTTGATTTTAGATTTGTCTAATAAAATGGCCATAGGTTAATACTCAGGTTAGATTTAATTCATACCGCGTACTTCGCCCGCTGCCATCTAAAGGCTTGAACGCTTTAATTTCAACCAAATGCTGTAAATCACGGGTTGCTGTTGCTTTTGAAACTTCCGTAATCGCCATGTATTTTTTAGCGCTCATGCCGCCTTCGAATCCTTTTTCACCGGATTGCATCATTTTTTTGACGACTTTTAATTCGCGGTCGTTTAAGTGATTTTTAAAGCGATCAAAAAATGCTGTTTTTTTCAAGATAAAATTAATTTGTGCTTCCGATGTAATTTGTGCCTGAAGAATAACGCTAATAAAATATTCTACCCATGGCGTAACTTCATTCGCGGTTGACGCTAATTTTAATGCCATGTAATACGACTTTTTATCTGATTCGATGGCTTGCGATAAGCTCATCATCGCGGGATAACCAAATCCTTGTGACAGTGCTTTTTCTGCAATCGCCCGTCCAATACGTCCATTCCCGTCTTCAAACGGGTGAATACTTTCGAAATATAAATGGGCGATAGCGGCGCGAACGGGGGCGAATTTAATTTCCTGCGATTCGCCGGGTGCAGTGATATTAAACCACTGAATAAAATGCTTCATTTCTTCCGGAACTTTTTCAGACGGCGGTGCTTCAAAATGAACTTCGACTTTTCCGTACCGCCCGGAAATAATTTGCATGGATTCTTTGTGGGTTCGCCAATGACCAACGGTGAGTTTAGTATTTATTTCTGGGGGTAATAACATGGCGTGCCACTTGAACAGCATTTCTTGTGTAAGCGGTAATTTGAAATGCGCGTGATTATCTAAAATTAATTCGGCAATGCCTTGTGCACGTTTATCGTGAACCGGTTTTTTTTCAGGATTTAATCCCAGTTGATTTTGAATAGACGATCGCACATCAGGGCGATTAATATATTCCCCTTCAATTTCGGATGTTTTGACGGCCTCGTCTACCATGAGATCAATCATGGCTTCGGTTTGTTGAGATTCTGCGAGATGGGCTACTTTTCCGGCAATGAGCCCTGTTTTTTCTGCAATGGAAAGCAGGGTTTTATGCAGTTCCGATAGGTCATAGCGGAAGTGCGGCCAGTCTTTGAGTTGCCAGTTATATGTCATGGTGAGCCGATTATAGGGGTTATTCGGCTCAAAAACAATGATTATTTGAGCCGATTATAAGGGCTATTCGGCTCATGCTCCTCTTTGAGGGTTTCACCCATTTGGTAAAACGTGACCTATACTTACCTTATGTGATGAAAAAGGAGGGCGTGTCATGAGAGACGGTAGCGAGAAAGAAGTTATGTTTGAAGAGGGGCCAACGTGGGAAGAGTTTTTCGAAGCATTAACGAAAACCGCCAAAGACTTGCCATCATTTGTAACCTCAAGCGAAATAAACAGCGTCCTTCAAAAAACGTGGGAAGTACTTGACGTTGACCCGTATGAAACAAAAATAAGTAAGGATCGATCTCTGTCTTATTTGCAGATCAAATACGTAGAAGAGTGGACAAAAAGAACTGCTAGGTATGGTGGTTCTCAGCAGAGGATGACATTCCAAGAGAGGTTAAAGGATTTCACAGAAAATTTTAGAAATGAAATTTATAGTTGCCCAGGAAGTTATCATGAAAAGGAAAATCGTCAAGTGCGAATGCAGGAATGCTTGGAGGAACTCAAAAAGCTTAAAAATAATACTTTACTTGATGCATTAGGGGTCGGACTTCTTAAAAATCAAAAAGTTAAGGCAGTGGATCTTCGGTATGTTGTTGAAAAACTAAATAAGATGCCAACAGAGAGAGAGTATCTTAAGTTGTCTCCAGAAGAAGCATTGGAAAAAATCTTAAAAGATAATGAGGTGAAAAAGATGCCAGATGATATGGAAGAGGTAATCAAGGGAGCCCAGAAGTTCTTGCGTGAGGATCTGTAAATAAGATTGTGTAATTAGTCATGGTTCATTAACCTGCTTCGGAAG
>CAZLGL010000014.1:0-41908 GCA_964559315.1 uncultured Coxiellaceae bacterium | reverse complement strand
GCTTTACGCATTTTACTCGCAGCGACCATTTCCATCGCACGCGTAATTTTCTGCGTATTTTTAATACTGCGAATTTTCGTACGGATTTCTTTCGCAATGGCCATTCGATTTTACCAGGTTTGAGTTTCTTTAAATTTCGTCACAACTTCACGTAATTGTGTTGCAATCTGATCGTTATAATCCGGATTGCTATTAATGCTATCCATCAGTGAAGTATAGTTTTGACGGAAATAGGCATGTAATTCACGTTCAAACGAAACAATTTTCTTTAATTCCACATCGTCCACAAACCCTTGATCAACGGCAAATAAACTCAATGCCATTTCTGCAATGGTTAATGGAGTGTATTGTTTTTGTTTCATAATTTCTGTGAATCGCTGACCTTTATTTAATTGTTTACGCGTAACTTCATCAAGATCCGACGCAAATTGCGCAAATGCCGCTAATTCACGGTATTGTGCTAACGCTAAACGCACACCACCACCCAATTTTTTCATGATTTTCGTTTGTGCTGCACCGCCCACACGCGAAACAGATAAGCCAGTATTAATCGCAGGACGAATACCCGCATTAAATAAATCTGTTTCTAAGAAAATTTGTCCATCGGTAATAGAAATAACGTTGGTGGGAATAAAGGCAGACACGTCACCGGCTTGTGTTTCAATAATCGGCAATGCCGTTAATGATCCCGTTTTGCCTTTCACTTTTCCGTTCGTCGCTTTTTCAACATATTCTTCGTTAACACGCGCGGCACGCTCTAATAAACGTGAATGTAAATAAAATACATCGCCAGGATACGCTTCACGACCCGGTGGACGACGTAACAATAATGAAATTTGACGATAGGCCCACGCTTGCTTGGTTAAATCGTCATAAATAATTAAGGCATCCTCACCTTTATCTCTAAAATATTCGCCCATCGCACAACCCGCATACGGCGCAATAAATTGCAGTGATGCCGCATCCGCAGCACTGGCCGCAACAATAATGGTATGCTTCAACGCATCATGTTCTTCTAATTTACGCACAACTGCTGCAATGGATGATGCTTTTTGGCCAATCGCAACATAAATACAAAATACACCCGTATTTTTTTGGTTAATAATGGCATCAATCGCAACCGCAGTTTTTCCAGTTTGACGATCGCCAATGATCAATTCTCGCTGCCCGCGTCCCACTGGCACCATAGTATCAATGGATTTAATTCCAGTTTGTAAGGGCTGACTCACGGATTGACGAAAAATAACGCCAGGTGCAACTTTTTCGATAGGAGATAGCGCAGAAGATTTAATAGGCCCTTTGCCATCAATTGGCATACCTAATGCATTCACTACTCTTCCGAGTAGTCCTTCACCTACCGGGACTTCCAAAATTCTTCCCGTACATTTTACGGTTTGGCCTTCGGCTAAACTTTCGTAATCGCCTAATACAACCGCGCCAACAGAATCGCGCTCAAGATTTAACGCTACACCAAAAATATTGCCGGGAAATTCAATCATTTCGCCATACATCACATTTTGAAGTCCATAAATACGAACGATACCGTCGGTGATACTGACAATTTTTCCTTCCGTATGAATTTGCGCGCTCGGTTTAAAATCGCGAATGCGCTCAACAATGAGTTCGCTGACTTCTGATGAACTTAATGACATAGTGTTTCCTCATATTAATCGTATGGGCGCGATATATCGCGCTCCTACATAATTACAGCCTGTTTCAATTTCTCGAGTTTTGCTCGCACAGAACCATCAACAACCCAATCCCCCGCACGAATAATCGCACCACCCAATAAATTTTTATCGATTTCAAATTCTAAATTCACTTCACGTTTTAAACGCGTCGTTAATGACGCTTGTAGTTTTTTCGTAGTGCTTGCATCCATAGGAAAAGCAGACGTCACATATACCGTTGAAATCTTTTCATATTCCGCTTTCTCTTCTTCAAATAATTCTGCAATTTCAGGTAATAAGGACAAGCGGTTATATTCACTCAACAGTAAAATAAAATTTTTAAGGTTTTCATTGTTTTTAATAAACCCTATAAAAATACTGCTTAATTGCTCTGCACTAATATTGGGATCATCATACAATGGCTTAACATCCGCGTTTTCTGCCACTGTCGCGAGCTGTCCAAGGGATTCTGACCAGTCTTTCAATTTTTTGTGTTCACACGCATATTCAAAAGCTGCCTTCGCATACGGACGCGCGAGTGTTTTGAGCGACTCCATCTTAAATCTCCTCAACTAATTGAGAGAGTAAATGTTCATCGCTTTTAACATCGATATGCTTCTGTAGAATTTTTTCCGCACCGGAAATGGCAATGTGTGCAATTTGTTCACGCAATTGTTGTTTCGCAGCAATCATTTCGCTTTCAATTTCAGATTTCGCCAAGGCAATTAACTTCTCGCCTTCTTCACGTGCCCGCTCTTTGGATTCATCAATAATACGTGCAGAACGTTTGTTCGCTTGATCTAAAATATCTGCGGCTTGAATTTTTGCATCACGCAACAATTCCAGTGCTTTATGTTGCGCTAATTCTAATTCATGCACACCACGCTCCGCTGCTGACAATCCATCCGCGATGCGTTTTTCACGATCGTGTAACGCTTTGATGATGGGTGGCCACACATATATCATGGTGAACAATACCAACACAGCAAAGGTTAAAAATTGACCTAATAGCGTTGCGTTAATTTCCATAGTTTAGTGAGTACCCGTAGCAGGTGCAGCGGTTTTTGCAGCAGCTAACACCGCAGCCACAAAGGGATTATTCGCAAAAATTAAATACAATCCCATCACAATCGAAATTGCCGCGAATGCGTCGACCAATCCCGCCATCAAAAACATGCGGAGCATTAACATGCCAGTTAATTCTGGCTGACGTGCAACGCCTTCCAAAAATTTTCCGCCTAAAATACCGAAACCAATTGCAGTTCCGAGCGCAGCCAATCCCACAAATAATGCAGCGGCTACAGCAGAATACCCTTGAACCGTTGCGACCAATGATGCTATTTCCATTCCAACTCCCCCTTTCGTTCAGTAATTAATGCGATTCATGCGCCATTGTTAAATATACTATGGTCAACATCATAAAAATAAATGCCTGTATAGCGATAATCAAAATATGGAAAATGGCCCATACTCCACCGATTGTCCATTGTATCCACCACGGTAATAACGCCACCAAAATAAAAATTAATTCGCCTGCAAATAAATTCCCGAATAACCGCAGTGCTAACGAAATCGGTCGAACGCCTTCTTCGATCACTTTAAATATCACGTTGATGGGAAATAACCATTTGCCAAACGGAGCGGTCAATATTTCCTTACCAAAACCGCCGAATCCTTTGATTTTCAAGTTATAGTAGATGATTAAGAAAAATACCGCAATTGACATACCAAACGTTGCATTCGGATCTGCCGTGGGGACCGACCTGAAATGATTAAATCCAAGTAAATGGGCCAATGTCGGCAATAAATCGACCGGCAACAAATCCGCCAAGTTCATGAGAAATATCCACACAAAAATGGTCAACGCCAACGGCGCGATTAAGTCATTTTTGCCATGAAACGATTCTTTGACGGTTTTATCAACGAATTCGACAACCATTTCGATAAAGTTTTGAAATTTGGTGGGCGTCCCATCATGGCGAATGGTTTTCGCGACGTGCCAGAAAATCCCTACAAAGAGTAACCCCAAAAAGAGGGAAATAAGCATAGTATCCAGATTGATTGTCCAAAAACCGCCATCTCCTAATTTAAGAGTATGCAGGTTCAGCATCAAGTGACCGAGATGATGTTGAACATATTCTGCAGGAGAGGGTGTTTGCTCCATCAATGAATACCTTTTATAAAAAACGTGATTTGTGCCACAAAATATCCTGCGATTAACCACAGGAAGCTGACTGAAAACAGTTTAACCATTAGAACAAATAACAGCGCCACCATTAGCAGTTTTACCACTTCGGCAAGATAAAACTTCATCACTGCCTGTTGAGGGTCCATCTCTATGCGATGAAACAAGCGATAGACGCGGAACACTTCGGGTAAAAACCAGAGGACTCCGCCCAATAAAAAAGAATACCCGGCTTGTTTCTGAAATAACATCGCAAAACAGCTGATTAGTACCACACTTCCGAGGGAAAAAAACACCCCCCGATACATTTTTTTTCGTGTGATGGGGAGAACTACTTTGCCCATAATTTTCTCGCGCCGCTAAGTCGCGCGAAGTATAGTAAAGTCGGGAGTGTTAATCAATGCGAATCCAAATTTTTTTATCACGAATCTCAACAGGAAAAATGGGGATGGGTTCATAGGCAGGCGCGCACATCGCTTCACCCGTTTTCACATCAAATCGTGCACCATGTCGGGGACAAACTAATTCATTATTAATCATAGGTCCATCAGACAAAATTCCGCCATCATGGGTACAAATATCTTGCAGCGCATAAAACGCGCCATCGAGATTTACAATAATAATTAATCCCGCAGGAGATTGAACAACATGACGTTCACCGGGCGGGACATCTCTCACTTCACATGCATCAAACCATTCTGCCATTCGCGTAATTCCATATTAAAGGTCTTGGTAAACAAATCACAATTTAAGACTGAATTTAACGGCCGTTTTGCCGGCGTGGGATATTCGCTCGTCTTAATAGGTGTAATTTTTATAGGGTGATCTTTTAAAATAATTTTCGCGAATTCATACCAATTAGTGACGGGCGATCCACGATAATGATACGTTCCCGATTTGCGTAATTTACTGATTTCTAATAAAACATCTGCCATATCACCTGAATACGTCGGGCAACCCACTTGATCAGAAACAATGCGTAATTCATCACGCTCTTTCGCAAAACGTCGCATACTTTTGACAAAATTATTTCCGTACTCGCCAAATACCCAACTGACACGCAAAATAAAATGATTTTCACAATATTTTCGCGCCGCTTCTTCGCCTTCCCATTTACTTTCACCATAGACATTTTGTGGATTGGCTTTGTCAGTTTCTACATACGGAGAAGATTTAGTTCCATCAAAAATATAATCTGTTGAGATATGCATAAAATAAATATTATTGTCTTGAGCCACTTTCGCTAGATTTTCAGTGCCCGTTTTATTGATCGCAAACGCTAAGTCAGGTTCGGATTCTGCTTTATCCACTGCCGTATGCGCTGCACAATTAATGATTACTGACGGGATATGTTCTTCGACTTTTTGTTTGACTTGCTTATAATCCGTAATATCCAATTCATCCCGATCATAAGCAAAAGCACTGGGAAAACGTTTGATAATTTCACTTCCGACTTGGCCTTTTGCGCCGGTCACTAAGATTTTCATGCCTTCAATCCTGGGTATACTTTATCTTTGTCCGAAACAATCGCTTTAGATAAATCCATGGGCCATTGAATATTGACGAGTGGATCATCAAATCGCACACCGCACTCACCTTGCGGGTGATAATAATCAGTGCACTTATATGCCACATCGGCAATATCAGATAACACACAAAATCCGTGTGCAAAACCTTCAGGAATATACAATTGATAACGATTTTCGTCGTTTAAAATTTCGCCATGCCATTTTCCGAATGTCGGCGAACCTTTCCGAACATCAACCATGACATCAAAAATTTCGCCGCGTAGGCACGTCACTAACTTTGCTTGCGGTTTATCGACTTGATAATGCAAACCTCGTAAAACATATTGCGTCGAACGTGAAACGTTATCCTGGACAAACGGCTTTTTTAAGCCCAATTCTGCATAACGTGTTTGGCTAAACGTCTCGAGAAAAGTACCGCGGTGATCTTTAAATACGCTGGGCTGTATAACCAATCCTTCCGGAAAAATAATTTTTTTGGTTTGAATCATGAGCTACCCCGGGGGCCAGGTCATTTGTCGACCGCCCAATAAGTGACAGTGAATATGATAGACAGCTTGTCCACCGCCCGCATTACAATTCATGACTACACGATAGCCTTCGGCATCGATGGTCAAATCTTTTGCTAATTGCGTAGCCACCCGAATCATATGCCCCACAAGTGCGGAATTCGCGTCATTTAATTCATTTATCGTGCTAATATGTTGCTTGGGAACAATGAGAAAATGAATAGGTGCTTGAGGATTGATGTCCGCAAAAGCGACAACCTTTTCATCCTGATATTGAAGTTTGGGGGGTATTTCTCCCCGCGCAATTTTACAAAAAAGGCAATCCATATGACATTCCTTAATATTGCAGCATATAAGTTTGTAAGCTTAGACGCATTACCCACGCTTCAGCAAGACATAAAATTTGCGGCACGTGACTTATGTGGAACAGTACTTTTAAGTACCGAAGGGATTAATATTATGTTGGCAGGTCCAACCGAATCCGTGCGTGAATTTCAAGCTTACCTGAAAACCAAACCTGAATTTTCAGATCTCTATTATAAAGAAAGCCTGTGCGAACTTAAGCCTTTTAAAAAATTATTGGTCAAAATCAAAAAAGAAATTATTGCATTTGGAATTCCCAGCGTAGATCCGGTTCACCAAAAAGCGCCGTATATTACAGCGCAACAATTAAAACAAAAATTAGATAATCACGAAAATATTTATATTTTAGATACGCGTAATGATTATGAAATTTCCGAAGGAAAATTTGAAAATTCACAGCATTTAAATATTCAGCATTTTAGAGATTTTCCCACAGCCGCAAAAAATTTGCCGGAAGAATTAAAAAATAAAACGGTCGTAACCGTTTGTACGGGTGGAATTCGCTGTGAAAAAGCCGCTGTTTTATTACAGCAATATGGCTTCAAAGATGTGTATCAATTAGAAAATGGTATTTTGGAATATTTCCAACAGTGCGGAAATGCGCATTATGAAGGGAAATGTTTTGTGTTTGATGAGAGAACCTCGGTGTCATCCTGAGCGAGCGGAGCGAGTCGAAGGATCTCCTGCTACGTAGTATGTTCCAAAATGGAACGCACTTATTAAATATGGCACAATTCTTTTTTAGGAGAAATTTATGGCTACTGCTAAATCAAGAAAGCAAAATACAAAAAGTACTGCAGAAAAATCTCGCGCATCAAAAAGCGAAGTAAAAAAAGCTACCCAAAAAGGAATTTCTCTCTTTAGAACGGCACTTAAAGATCTAGCGAACCGCTAAATATTGCCTCAATCCTATGAAAACCATTGCAATTGAAGAAGTCATCGCCACTCACGATAATATTTTATTAGAAATCGGTGGCTTACCTGGTCTTAGCGCAAATAAATCTCTTGAAGCAGCTCTATTACGAATAGAAAATCATATATTTTATGAAGGCATGACTGATTTATTCGAAGCCGCTGCATTACTATGTATCGCAATAGCCCAAGGACATCTGTTTCTAGATGGCAATAAACGTACTGCTCTTATTACTACCCATAACTTTTTGCTGCTAAACGGCTATCAATTTTTTACTGAACCACTTGTAGCATCTGACATGATGGTAGACATTGCTCAAAAGAAAGTTTCTTCTGAAGAACTTACTTCCTGGTTAAAAAAATATAGCAAAAAACTTACGTAATTTTATCTATATAGATAGCAAAGCCTTTCCTTTCAAAACCCTAAAACAAGATCCTTCGTCGCGAAAAGACGCTCCTCAGGATGACATCCTCTCTCTCACTTAGGATGACATCCCGTCTATCTACGGTATAATCCTTACAGTTATTCAAACAGGAACCCCAAACATGAGCTTCGGTAAAATCGCCCCTGGCAAAAATCCGCCCGACGAAATCAATGTCGTCATCGAAATTCCATCACACAGCGGACCTGTAAAATATGAAGTCGATAAAGCCAGCGGAACTATGTTCGTCGATCGGTTTCTCACCACCGCCATGTATTACCCCTGCAATTATGGCTACGTTCCCCAAACCCTCTCTGAAGACGGTGATCCTATCGATGTATTAGTGCTCACACCTATTCCATTAATCAGTGGATCCGTTATTCAATGTCGCCCCATCGGCATGTTAGCGATGACCGATGAAAATGGCATCGATACAAAATTACTCGCCGTGCCTATCGATAAATTGTCCACGCTTTATCAAAATATTAAATCCTATAAAGATGTCTCTGTTCACACGCTCGAAACTATCGCGCATTTCTTTGAACATTATAAAGATTTAGAAGCAAATAAATGGGTCAAAGTTGACGGCTGGAAAGACGTGAAATTTGCGAAAGAAGAAATTACCGCAAGTATTAAGCGATACCAGGCGAAATAGCCTGGTTATTATCAGAATTATCCATAACCTTTAATTTTGATTGGCGCTTCTTCCATATCCACCAGACTAAAAGCACCCCTGATACCTTGGAAAGTGTTAGCACAAAAATCCCCGCTAGATTCAAGGGACCATAGATAGACAAGAAAACAAAACTGTCTGCAGGCGCACTTAGCGCTGATGATAAAAATAATCGCTGAGATAATGGCTTACCCGTAAACGTAAATATGGCCCAATCAATCGTTTCTGCAACGGTAAATGCACATACACTCGCCACCGCCATCGTTTTATCTGCAAAGCAATAACTAATGATTACACCAAATATCATAGCTAAGATGACATAATGTTTAATTTCTTGCTGAGCAAAATCACGAAAAATGTATATCGCGCCTACGAGTAAATCTCCCGATGAAAACGGCGTATGAAAAACCGTCACAAATGGAAAATAAATATAGCTTGAGTTTATCGCAATGATAAATACGATATAACACAACGTTGCTTTAATTGATTTAATTTTGTTCCACATCTAATTTATCCACTTTTGCAAAACCACGCGGTAATTTACCCCCACGTTGCGCACGCTCACCACGATAATTTTTCCAATCACTCGGTTTTAAGGTCAAATGACGTGAACCACTGTATATCACTAATGATTGTGTTACGGACATCACCGCAATACTGGTAACAGTTTCGTCTTTTTTAATCGCTAATAATTTATTGCCCTTTCCTTTCGGTAATTGCGGTAAATCTTTCAGCGCAAAAATTAATAACTGCCCCGTATTCGTTGCAACTGCCAATACATCCGTATTGTCATCATTGACTAACCATGGCATTGCCACTCCAAATCCTTCCGGCACTTTCAATACAGCTTTTCCGGCTTTGTTTTTGCAATACAAGTTCTCTAAGTCTACCACAAAGCCATAGCCCGCCGTGGAGGCTAACACCACTTTTTGTTGCGGTTCACCCAATAAAACACCGGAAAAAACAGCCCCTGCCGGCGGATTGAACTTTCCTGTTAATGGCTCTCCTTGTCCTCGCGCAGACGGTAAGGTGTGTGCCACTTGTGAATACGTTCTTCCCGTGGAATCAATAAATACCGCTTGCTGCGTATTTTTTCCTTTCATGGCCATTAAAAATCCATCGCCCGCTTTATAACTTAAATTTACACCGTCAATTTCATGACCTTTCGCAGCACGCACCCATCCCATTTGAGATAGCACTACCGTAACAGGTTCTGTTGAAACCAATTCAGATTCATCAATGGCAACGGCGGCTTCACGTTCCACTAATGGCGAACGGCGTTTATCACCATATTTTTCAGCGTCGGCTTTAATTTCATCTTTGATTAATTTCTTTAATAATTTTTCAGAGCCCAAGATTTCTTGCAAACTATCACGCTCTTTGGCTAATTCTGCTTGTTCGCCTTTAATTTGCATTTCTTCTAGTTTCGCCAAATGACGTAACTTTAATTCAAGAATGGCTTCGGCTTGATCATCGGTTAATTTAAATTTTGCGATTAATTTTGCTTTCGGATCATCTTCATAACGAATAATTCGGATGACCTCGTCAATATTTAAATAGGCGATTAATAAACCGTCTAAAATATGTAATCGGGCAAGAACTTTATCTAATCTAAAATTTAAGCGCTTAGTAACAGTATCAACTCTGAATGTCAGCCATTCGGACAATATCGTTTTGAGATTTTTAACTTGTGGCCGACCATCCAAACCAATCATGTTTAAGTTCACACGATAGCTTTTTTCGAGATCTGTCGTCGCAAATAAATGCGCCATCATGGCTTCAATATCAACGCGATTTGAACGGGGAACAATCACTAAACGCGTCGGATTTTCATGATCCGATTCATCGCGCAAATCTTCAATCATGGGTAATTTTTTGTCACGCATTTGTGCCGCAATTTGTTCTAATATTTTTGCACCAGATACTTGGAAAGGTAGTGCCGTAATGACCACCTCACCGTCTTCTGTCGTATAAACGGCACGTTGTTTGAGCGACCCATTTCCCGATTTATACATCGCCAATATTTCAGCACGCGGCGTCACAATTTCGGCTTCGGTTGCAAAATCGGGCGCTTGAACAAATTCGCAAATATCTTCTATGGTCGCTTTCGGATGTTCTAATAAATGAATACAGGCTTTCGCAATTTCTCTGACATTATGCGACGGAATATCCGTCGCCATACCGACCGCAATTCCGGTCGTGCCATTTAATAAAATGTGCGGTAATCGTGCAGGTAATAATGCCGGCTCGGTTAAGGTTCCATCAAAATTTGGAACCCAATTAACAGTCCCTTGTTCTAATTCTGATAATAAGACTTCCGCAAATAAACTTAATCGCGATTCGGTATAACGCATCGCCGCAAATGATTTGGGATCATCCGGCGACCCCCAATTTCCTTGCCCATCGACTAACGGATAACGATAGGAAAATGGCTGAGCCATTAATACCATGGCTTCATAACAGGCGGCATCACCGTGCGGATGAAATTTACCGAGCACGTCACCGACGGTACGTGCGGATTTTTTATATTTGGCGGTATTTTTTAGCCCTAACTCTGACATCGCATAAACGATTCTGCGTTGAACGGGTTTTAATCCATCGGAAATATGCGGTAGCGCCCGATCCAAAATGACATACATGGAATAATTTAAATAAGCGTGTTCCGTAAACTCTTTCAGCGGTTTGTTTTCTATCATAGATCCTCGTCCTCTCGGGCGCGATATATCGCGCCCCTACAATACTTTAAATCGCTCACGAAAAGCATCAGTTAAGAGTGTTGCCATGCCTTCTTGATCATCACGAAATAATAAATGAACATTGGGTCCTGCATCCATCGTCACTAACGGACCAT
This sequence comes from uncultured Coxiellaceae bacterium, assembly GCA_964559315.1. Taxonomy (GTDB): domain Bacteria; phylum Pseudomonadota; class Gammaproteobacteria; order DASZBR01; family DASZBR01; genus DASZBR01. The sequence continues at coordinate 30,797 of CAZLGL010000014.1, read as the reverse complement.
CGTGATGCGTATGCCAATAATCTCTTAACGTATTCAATACAAAATGCGAACTTAATGTTAAATAACTAAATGGATTTTCGGCGGTTTCAAATAACGCCATCATATCCTGAAATTCTTGCCACACAATTTCAAAACTTTTTTGCCAATCTTGATTTCTAAAACTATCCAGCAATTCCGTCAAGCGTTTTTCAGCACGAATTTTTCTATTTTCGTATAATAAACTGGTTTTAACTAAACTGTGCGCCTTACTTGATGAGACAGCTTTTTTTTCACTGGATACGACAATCACATGATGAATAAATTTCTTATAAGGCAATTCAATAGCCACAACCTCATCTTCAGTCCATAACGTAAACGGTCTATAAAAAGAACGGCAAGACGAGCCTGATCCTTGACGGCTTAATGCGGATTTTTCATCCGTACTCACATTTAAGTTATTTGTTTGAGCAAAACATTCTGTGAGTGCCGCAAAACTGGAAGCTGAACTGGCTAATCCACATCCCGACGGAAAATTATTGTCTGATTTAATTTGATAAAAACTATTTTTGCCGAATTTATTTCTCAAGAAATCCAAATGCTTTATAAATCTGGCTTTATCTTCCGTACTGTCCCACTGATCGTGATTTCCCTCAATCGGCGTCAATGACACTGTCGTTGTTAAGTGATCCAGGGTATAGGAAAAAGAACTGTTATCGGGAATATTTAACCCTGCATCTTTTTTGCCCATGTATTTTATTAAAGCAATATTCGTTGGCATCGACACTTCAGTCATATTGCGTTACACCTTCCGCGAATTCATTATCACAATACACGAGATTTAAATTTTCTTTTTCACAAAACAGCTCAAAATTATCTTTTTGCGTTTTTTCAATAACCGTTAAAATCACATCGGAACCCATAGCCCCACAGCCTTTTGCCGCCAAGATCATTGTATTGTGGCTTAATTTATTCAAGAGTGGTTTGGTTGTATCCGCAACCAAATTCAATTCAACCAAGTTCTCTTGATAATCCAAAAGAGCTTTAATAAAGTTATGTTGTTTAGGACGAATAATACTGTCGTAACAATTTTTTGCAATTTTCTCTAAATTTTCAAAATTGGCGGGCTTTAATTTTTCCAGATGCTCATGCGTATTTAATTTATTGCCCGTATGAATCAAGCCCAGATATAAACCCCTAAAAGGCCAATTTATTTTCTGAATTATTTTTTCGCGTGCAAAAAAATACGTGAGACCACCCATCCACTGCGAAACAATATCTGCCCCGCTGCCTGAAAATCCTTTCTTTTTATAGGCGTCTACTACCTTCCAGGGGTCCACCATCCCTTGGCGTTTTGCATTGATGACAAACTCAGCCCCCGAGGCACCAAAACCACCTTTTCCGTCATAAGGATCATAAAAACCTTCATTATCCCATGAAAAGCATGGAGGCGTAGCAATCAAAAGCGCCGGTCCGCCTGTTAAAACAGCGTATTCACCCACTAAAAAGGTTTTACTTGGAGAGAGAATTTTCATAGAATCGGGACTATACAATACTATAAAGCCAATCACACATGCTTTTATCGAGGACGATTCCCAGCAAAGGTTTTGCTAAGCACTGGCTTTTAACCCAGACAAAAAATATTTGTCAGAAAAAGAGGAGAACAACAATGGAAGAGGCAGGCTTAGTTCCAGTCGTTACCGAGAAACTAGACTTCAACTGGGACATAAAATCTCTCCAAGGCTTAGACTCTGCCAATAAATCTCCCTATTCGAAGAAAAAAGCGAAATCCAAACAAAAACGTGCGAGCTCACCTCGTCAATCCTCTGCTCGTAAAGCTCAGCTAACATCATCAAATTCAAGTGCGCCTAAGACGTTGCCGCTAGAAGCCTTGAATGTGGATCCTGATGAGCAACAAAAAGCTAACAAAGCACTGAAAGCCCTAGACGATTTTATTCGCGAAGAAATTAAAAGCGCCCAAAAATTATTTGCCTGGAAAGATCTCTCCGCAAGTGAAAAAGCACTGTTTATTTTCGATATCCTGGTAAGAGCAGGTATTACAGGATTTATGAGTATTTTCACTGGCCTCTTATACATGGGAACAGGAACCGCTGCCGGTCTAAAAATGCAACAAGAATGGCACTTACCGATCATTTGGGCAAAAATTCTCGCAATTCTTGCGGATATCGAAGGCTCTGCCTCGAATGCTGTATTGAACTCCGAAGGTGGAATTGATTTTAAAAAAACCATTGAAGAAGTTGCTACGAAATTTGCGGCAAAAAACTGTAGAAGCTGTGTAAGCGAGGAAACGCTTAAAAAATTGGGGTTAATAGATACGCTCTCTTACAATCCAGATGAAACTCGCAGTGAAAGACGTTGGCGTCTTGCAAAAACGTTTGGACGTATAACAGGCAAAGTATTTTTCACCGTTTCCTCTGCAGGCGTATATTATTTCTTGGCAAAACAATACGGTATTCCAACCTTTATTACAGGCGCCGCTGCGAATGGTCTCGGTGTTTCCGGTTTAAGCTGGTTGAATCCCAAACTTCCCGTAGCACAACAAACCGTTGTTGATTACCTAAAACGCAGTCAACTTGAACCCATCTTGAATTTGTTGGATGTTGATCCCGAAGAAGGCATGCAAAGACTTCGACGTCTGAAAGAATATACTGACAAAATGGCAAAGGTTCATGAAAATGAAGAGAATGATGAACATGTTAAATTCCGCCAAAATTTGGATCTTCTTTATCTTGCTTTAAGCCTCACATCATCTGACCCATTAACCAGCGCACCTAAAGAATATTTAGAAAAAACTCAGCCAACACCTGCACGAAGTTTGTTTGCTAAAATTGTGTATGGTATCAGCGTATCGAGTATCGGTGGTTATGTTTATGACGTCGCCTACGGCGTATACAGTCAGTTCAAAAATTTTTATGTTCAACTTGCAATGGGATTTTTAGCCACGCTCTCTGCTCTTCCACCTTTTTATGGATTAAGCACCGGCGCAGCAAATCGTGTGGGTGCAGAATTATTTTCTGATCAAGCCTCATTAGCGTCTTTGATCAAAACGTCTTTCCTTAAATATACACGCTATGGGCTTATTGGAGCGGGATATGCATTTACCGCAGGTTCGGGATTTACCAACTGGTTACTGAACTTAATTTTTGCTAATCAAGTTATTTCTTGGTTAACCGGCACGGCTCAACAATGTTTCAATCAAACCGTAGTAAATGCGACTGATTTATTCAAAAACTATACAGCACCTATTTTTACATCGGTATATCAAACGGTTAGTGATGAAATGTCACATACAGCAACTGTTCTTTTCCAAAACTCAACCACAGGCGAAGTTTGTCCTGATCAACGCACATGGTTTGCGATTTTTGTGGCCAATTTATATGCTATGGTCGGAATGATTGGTGCACCCGTTACCAATTTATTTTATTGGTTACTCATGACAGATAATCTCACGGTATATCTTGCTGAGCACGGCTGTACCAACAAAGAAACCCAAGAAATGGTTGCGCTTGTTAAAATGTTCAGAGGCATAGTATCAGGAGTGGAAAGCACAGATCCCACACAATTTGCCCGAATGCTGAATAAAATTTTTAAGCCTATTGGACAACATTCGGATGGAAGTTATGTATACACCCATCTTGCACAACAGCTTTTTGCGATTTTAGACAAAAAATTATCTCCGGCAGAAAAAATAGAATTAGACAAAATTATTAATCAACCACAACGCCAAGCTCCACAACCTGGTTCAGATTTAGAGGAAGAAGTAGGGGATGAGGTTGGAATAGATATGTGGGAAGGTGCTAAGCACGTATGGGATCAACTTCAACGCGAACCCGAATTAAATAATTTCATAGCGGTTCAAGAAAAAGATTTTCTTGATGATGCAAAAACAAAAGTCGTAGAAAAAAATCGTGGCACAGGACGCCATGTTTCCGATGATCATCCACTTCTTCAAGAGGATGATGAACCTAAAAACCGTTGTTGTAATTGGGGTAAAGCGTTTAACTGGTTCCGTAGTTCAGAACGCACTCCGCTCGTTTCAGAACAAGAGAATGATTTCGAAATGGCATACAGTTCATCAGAAGGACCTTGATGCATGATATCACTCGGTTTGATGAGCGGCACGTCGATGGATGGTATCGATGCCGCTCTCGTCGAAACTGATGGTGAACTTCAAATTAAACCACTCGCCTATGAATCTTTATCGTATGGCGATTTATCCAAAGATGAGATTCTGAAACAAACCGCTAAATTACATGTTGCACTGATAGAAAAAATTCTCACAAAAAATAAATTAAAAATAGATGTTATTGGTTATCACGGTCAAACCACGTATCACAATCCTGCGGAAAAAAAGTCGATTCAAATTGGCAATCCGCAATTTATTGCGGACAAATTTAATATCCCCGTCGTATTTAATTTTCGCCAAAATGATATGAATCATGGCGGGCAAGGTGCACCGCTCGCGCCGCTATATCATCAGGCATTAATGATGCGCGATAAATTAGATTATCTTGCTGTGATTAATATTGGTGGAATTGCTAATATTAGTATTCTCACCAAAGATAAAATATTAGGCGGATTTGATACAGGTCCAGGCAATGTTCTGATTGATAAATTTATTCAAAAATATTCTGACAAAAAATATGATCAGGATGGAAAGTTTGGGTTACAGGGAACCGTTAATCAAAATGTCATAAAAATATTATTTGAATCTAATCAGTCCTATTATGAAAAAACTCCTCCAAAATCCTTGGATATTAAAGATATTCTTTATCCGGAAATATTAAATACGTTAAGTTTAAATGATGGCTGTGCAACACTCGCCGCATTTACGGCACTGACGATTTCAAAAAGCATTCCCGCACCCATAAAAAATATTGTGCTGTGTGGGGGTGGCGCAAAAAATCCAGTGACACTAAATGCGCTCAGAAATTATTTGCCCGATTGTACAATTAAAACAGCTGACGACATGGGTTGGAGTACAACGTACATGGAAGCAGAGTTATTTGCATGGCTTGCCGTGCGAAGCATGAAAAAATTGCCGCTGTCGATTCCGGAAACGACTGGAGTCGCGAAGCCAGTTACGGGTGGGGAAATATTTTACCCAGAGAATTTGTCATCCTGAGGAGCGCGTCTGAGATTTGTCATCCTGAGCGAGCGGAGCGAGTCGAAGGATCTTATTTTTTAGGTATGGTTTATCGCAGATGTTAGAACAAGATCCTTCGTCGCGAAAAGACGCTCCTCAGGATGACATATAATCAAGGAAATATTTTACCCGGATTCAAAATAGCTTTCGGATCAAAGATTTTTTTAATATTCTTCATGATGTCTAAACTCACCGGATCAATCGCTAAATTAATATAATCCATCTTCTCCAAACCAATCCCATGCTCACCCGACAACGTTCCGCGTAATTCTATAACCTTGTGAAATATTCCACCCAAGGCTTCTTGCGATTCTTCACTGCGCGGCGCTAATAAATTTACATGAAGATTGCCATTCCCCGCATGGCCAAAACTGACTATTTTGATCGTATATTTTTCGCTGATCGTTTTGAGAAATTCTAAAAACTCCGGGATTTTTGAAACCGGAATCACAATATCTTCGTTAATCTTATGCGGCGATAAGGTTTTTAATCCCGGCGATAATAATTTACGCGCGGCCCAGATCTTTTGTCGCTCTACTTCCGTTTTGGCGACAACCATTTCAATCATGCCGGGATTAGTCACCGCATCGCGAATAGCAGATTCTGCTCGATCATCTTCGATGTTAATTAATAAAATCGCTCCTGCAGGAATGCCTAATAAACCTGCTGCAGATTCATCTAAAAATTCTAGTGCACTCGGAATATGCGGCTGCGCCATAATTTTTGTCGCAGCCAACGTCGCTGACGGAATATCTTTATATTTAATTAATAACGTCATAATTTTTTCAGGTAACGGCATTAATTTTAAAATCGCTTCCGTGACAATGCCCAAGGTCCCTTCTGAACCAATTAATAATCGCGTTAAATCGTAACCTACCGCAGACTTTGTCGTGTAACATCCAGTGTGAATGGTTTCACCCGTTCCAATAACCGCGGTTAGCCCTAAAACATTTTCACGTGTTGCACCGTATTTCACCGCACGAGGACCTGCAGCGTTGTAGGCAATATTTCCACCGACCGTGCAATTAGCGGCACTGCCCGGATCTGGCGGCCAAAAGAAATTTTTTGTCGCGGCCATGTCTTGAACCGCTTGATTTAAAATTCCCGCTTGAACTTTTATCCAGCGATTATCCGGATCAAACTCAATAATCTTATTCATTTTTTCGAGGGATAAAACGACACCACCATAAATGGGAACAGCACCACCCGGCGTACCAGTTCCCCATCCGCGGGCAACAACCGGAATGGCGAATTGATGACAAGCGGAAATAATTTGTACGACATCGTCGTGAGACTCGGGAAATACGACCGCTTTCGCCAAACCTTCATGTCGGCTATCATCGTGACTATAGCGTGCACAATCTTCAGGTGAGACAAAAAGTTGGCCTTGTGCCGTATGTTTTGCCAGTATTGTTAAGAATTCATCGGGTAATTTCATAATGGAGAGTTTAACATGAGTTTCGAATCTGCCGTGATTTTGATTGTGATTTTAGCGATAGTTGTCATTTACGCCGGTGTTAAACAAGTTCCGCAAGGATACGAATGGACCGTCGAACGCTTCGGCCGTTATACCGAAACACTGCGTCCAGGTTTAAATTTAATTGTTCCGTTTATTGATTCCATTGGTGCACGCTTAAGCGTCATGGAACAAGTCTTAGACATTCCTCCGCAAGAAATCATCAGCCGTGACAATGCGATGGTACGTGTCGATGCAGTGGTATTTTTCCAAGTAGTGGATACCGCCAAAGCAGCCTATGAAGTGCGATTCTTAGAAGTCGCCATGCGCAATTTAGCCATGACCAATATTCGTACGGTATTAGGTGCGTTAGATTTAGACGCCATGTTATCTCAGCGCGACAACATTAATACGCGATTATTACATGTCATTGATGATGCAACGACGCCATGGGGTATCAAAGTCACGCGTATTGAAATTAAAGAAATTGCACCGCCTAAAGATCTGGTCGATTCGATGGCACGACAAATGAAAGCGGAACGAGACAAACGTGCTGCCATTTTAGAAGCAGAAGGTTTAAAACAAGCCGCGATTTTACGTGCTGATGGTGATAAACAAGCGGTAATTTTAAAAGCCGAAGGTGAAAAAGAAGCAGCGTTTAGACAATCCGAAGCGCGTGAGCGTTTAGCGGAAGCAGAAGCCAAAGCAACAACGTCGGTTTCGGAAGCCATTGGCAAAGGCAGTATTCAAGCCATTAATTATTTCGTTGCGCAAAAATATGTGGATGCGTTAGGAAAACTTGCAACGTCGCCCAATCAAAAAGTCATTTTAATGCCGGTAGATTCTTCCAGCGTGATTGGCTCGATTGGTGGAATTGCAGAATTAGCGAAAGAAGCATTTAGCAAGTAACCTTAAAGCTTAAAGGATTCGATATGAGTACTATACATCTCCTCCCCTTCACTTCCTGGCACTGGTTAGGCATCGCTGTTTTATTATTAATATTCGAAGTATTAGTCAGCGGTGGGTTTTTATTATGGATTGGCATTTCCGCATTAATGGTCAGTTTATTAAGCTGGTTATTGCCTTTGTCGTGGACACTGCAAATGATGTTATTCAGTGCATGCGCAGTACTGACCTCTTTTGGCTGGTGGTTATATTTACAAAAGCGTCCCATCAAAACCAATGATCCGAAACTAAATCGTCGCGCTGAACAGTATGTGGGCCGACGCTTTGAATTAATTCAGCCCGTAAAAAATGGCCGCGGAAAAATTCATGTCGATGATTCCACATGGACAGTAAAATGTGATCAAGATTTACCGGAAGGCACGACGGTTAAAATTATTCGTGCAGAAGGAACGATTTTGATTGCGGAAAAAAATTAATTAAACCTTTTTTGCCGCCACGCTTCATACACAATCACCGCAACCGAATTCGACAAATTTAAACTGCGACAATTCGGTTGCATCGGAATTCGGATGACTGTCGATTTTTCTAATATTTCCATTGGCAATCCGCGTGTTTCGGGTCCAAATAAAAAACTGTCGTTTTCTTGGTATTCAATATCAGCATAATTTTGTGTGCCCTTCGTTGAACACGCAAACACACGCGTTTTTCCTAATACGGAAATACACGCTTCTAAACTGTCATGAACTTTTACATCCGCAAATTCATGATAATCCAATCCAGCACGACGTAAGGCCTTATCTTCCAACTCAAACCCCATCGGTTTGATCAAATGCAAACGCGCGCCGCTGTTGGCACACAGTCGAATAATATTCCCCGTGTTAGGGGGAATTTCAGGTTGATATAAAATTACGTTAAACATAGCCTTTTATTGTAATTTCAGCTTCGCGCCCCAGCAAGATAAAAGCTGCATTAATGTCAGATCCGGCCCCACTTCACACGCCACACCTAATTTACACAAGCGATTTTCCGTCGATTTGCCCCCTAAAAGCTCACTGACTTCAGCGGGATCATGCGAACCATTCATGAGCAGCATTTTTTCCTCCGTCCAGTAGAGCTTCCATTTTTTATAGCGATAACCTAAAACGACATCTAATAATTGCATCCAAAAAACAGTCATGGGCATGCGCAACTCTTCATTGTGCGGCAGTGGTAATTCCACGTGTTTTTCCTCACCTAAACATACACGACGAATGTGGTGTGACAATTGCAGAATCCATTTTTCAAAGCTCGTTTCGGAAGGGATTGCCTCCCAACATCGACTGACACGCACTTGATGTAATAAATTCACCACATCTTCCAACATACTGCGTCGTGCAATTTTGTGATCGACCCATCGAATATCTTCAATATTTTTATAAATATCGGGCAACGTTTCTGAGGGTTGTATGCGACGCACTAATTGTTTCATGGCAAAAAACGTTTCGCGATACACCCAGGGTATGTAACTCACAAATTCTTTCGCGATGGGATGTTCCAGTACACGCAAGATAGCAAAATGCGGGGAAATCATTCCAATCATCGGCAATTGCGATTCTGTTTCTGATGCACTGAGGAAATTAATGGCATTAAACTGTTTCGGCGCCACACTGTGGAATTTCTCGAGAAAAACATCGAATTCAGCACCGACACCTAACGACATGTGATAGTGAAGATTTTCACCACGCGCGGCAATTAAGTCATCGTGATATGACCAACTGTAGGGATCTTTGTTTCTACGAATATAATTAATCATTATGTCTCCTCGGTTAATATTAATGTTTTTTGCCTGTGCATTTCTCTATGTCATCCTGAGGAGCGTCTTTTCGCGACGAAGGATCTTGTTCTAACATCTGCGATAAACCATACCTAAAAAACAAGATCCTTCGACTCGCTCCGCTCGCTCAGGATGACAAAACTCCGCGCACTAAAAAACTCTCTCCGGCAACCTGAACGTTTCAAATAACACCATCTTCAATAAATTATTTCCCTGTCCTGTCTTCACTAAAAAATCTACACGATAATTTCGACCATTATCTGCACGAATATTCCACGTCGCGCGAAATTCATCTTCCGATATCGGTGTAAGATCCGCCTTTTGAAATAACCGAAATAACCCCCACGGGCTTTCAAACTCAATACTTCCGACACTGCCACTCGACGTCATAATTTCTAACGACGTTTCATCCGCCCCTTCAGGCAATTTCCATCCCATGCTTTGCCATTCTTGCGGATCATTTCGATAGCGATATGTCTGATGATTTGTCATTAACCGAATTTCTTTTAATCCCAATGTGGGTTCAGGATAAATTTCAAACTGAAACGATGTCGACATGGCTTGCGCCACCGCCATGCTTTTCACATAATCTTGCGAGTAGGCCCATTTTGATTTCCCCTGCTGAATCGCAAACTTCGTCACCGCACCCAAAAATTGTTGAAAATCTTCGGGTATGACGTCATCAGACGAATCATAAAACGGATACTTCATTGCAATATGCTGGCGATAAAATTCAAATACCGACGACTGCCAACTTGCTTCAATCCCCGCCATGATTTTTGTTAACTGCGGCAATAACTGAATATTTTGAATAGCCAATTTAACCTGGGGGTCAGAATCTGTGTCTTTAAATAAAATATTTTGATGCGCAATAGCCATAATTTTCCGCACGGTTTTTTCAGTGACGGTTTCACCCACCGCCGGCCTAATATTCTGCAAAAATACTAACCATGCTTGACGATAATCGGATTTATATGAACTCAATAATTTATCGTGTAGGATTTCGTGAGGGGATTGCATAACCCAGTTACTTTTTGCATTTTCTTTGGTTAACCGCGCGATTTCAGGTAATGCATAATGGGAAAATCCAGACGCGGTGAAAAATCGCGGCAACGTGACAGATTTATCCAAACTGGAACTCAGTAAATCGCTGGCCGAAATATCGCCTAATTGTTTTTGTCCCCACGCCTTAAATCCGGCGTAGACATTTTCACTATTCGACGGTAACAGTAATTGCTGACGCGAGAGTTGAATATAATCAGGCCGAATCGGCCATGCTTTGTGACTGTGATTTAAATAATAGGCCATAATCAGATCATCTTGATAAAACGCAGCGTATCGATAATGCGGCTCGCCAAACATGAGATACAGCTTTAATTGGTTGTAATAATTTCCTCTCATGGCTTCCGCTTCTTGCGACGTCGCTAATGCCCACTGCTCTTGCATTAACGCCAATTGATTTTCGACCTGCGCAAATTTATTTGGCATCACATATTGCTTTAGGCCATTCATCAAAATAGTTTCTAGTGGCGGAATTAACTTTGCTGGCGGATTGGAAAGTAAATAATCCGTTAAATGCATAAAATCTTCGCCCTGAGAGGCGTTCTCGGTTAATTCACCTAAATGTATGCCGCGCTGAATACGCAGCGTATTTCGCGCAAATGACGCGCTTGCGATTAAAAATGTCGCAAGCACTAGAATACTTGCTATTACTAAACTTAATGACGTAAACCAACGACCGATTCCCCGAAGTCGACGGGTTTTTTTCGCGGCACCTAAATAGTTTTCACAAATGCGCTGAAATATGCCTTTCACAAAATAATGGTGCGCCGTGAAATATACTTCGCGAAAATCTGGCAACTCATGATAAGGCGTATTTTTCGTTAATTCGTCTATCATGCTATCAATTACTAATTGATGTCGACGGAAGTGTTCTGGAAAATTGATTATTTCAAATTTCGATTCCATTGCAGATTGTGAAGATAATAATCCCAACACATGTGTATTCAATTTTTTGAATGTATTTGGGCGATAGGGAAATATATCCGGCGCCTGATGTTGAAAAAAAGCATCGAATCCGACAACAGCATCCATATGCGTAAAAATGGTTGTCACAGGAAAAAGATAACCCAAGGCATCAATCACGTTGGCTAATTTTTCACGCACACGCTGTGCGGCAATTATTTCCTTCAAAGACAACACCAACCAAATACCATTAATTGGCAATTTAGGTCGGTTTTTTTTCAAAAACGAGAGCACAGAATTTTCTGATTCAAAATCGACTTCTATAAATATAGCCTTATCTGAAAATAACCACCGCACGGAATCACTTTCGGCATACTCCCACGAAAAAAGTAATCCGGATTGTGCTAACAAAGTACTTTTTCCAGACCCGCGTGGCCCAAAAATCATAATCCAGGGCAAATCATAAAAAGAAAGTCCCGATTTTTTTAGACGGTGAATAATTTCAGCTGACATAAATCAATCCTGTATTTAATCGATTCACCGCATGCGTAAGCTGAAATTGGGTCGCAATGCTATAGACCACACAGATAAAAAAAATGATACCTACCGTTACCAGCGCTATCCACCATAACGGAATATCACGGTATTGCTCAGCTTTCACCGAAGCTTCACTTACAGGAGAAACATCCCACTCGGATTTTCCCCGCAATAAGACTATTTGATTCTCCAATCCTGTAACAAAAGTCTCCCACTGCACAGTGTCATCAAAACGGTAATAACCTTTAAATCCTAAAACTAAACACAGGAAATAAATTTCCAATACCTCAACTGCCACTACGCCCTGTTGCCTCAAATGACTTAATCGTCTAAAAAAACCTTCGCCAGCAGAATGTTCTCCAAAAAATTGTAATTGCAACGAACATCGCATCCACGATACTTTTTCTTTCCAGTCAGAATGCATAACACACTCATCGGCAAATGCAGCTAATGCGTATCTAATATCGTCAATTTTATGTTTTGGATAATCTATCGACGCTGCAGATTTCTCGAATTGTTCGAATTGCTTAACAAGCGTCGCACGAAAATCGTGCGGAGCATTCACACCTTTTTCTGGCGCTAAAAAAATCTTTAGCGAATTTATAATGGGAAGACAGCTTGTCCAAATTGCAGAGGTCATTCGTTATCCTCATTGATGATCAGTAATTCGATAGAGGCCATAGAAAAATCGCGAGACACAAAGAGCGATAAACTTTGCTCGGCTTTAATGTGTTCCCAAAAAAAACCTTTCGGTTCAATATAAAAATATTCATAACCAGATTTGATGTGTAAATTGCTTGGCGGACGCTGTACGTGAATAACACTTACACCACTCAGTGCTGACGCAATAATGGATTCAATCCGTGAAGGTGGACCAACTTTGATTTGAGCCGTAAATCGCGACAACCATTCCATTACCGGCAAATCATGTGTTACCGCCAAATAAAAAGACTGCTTAAAATGATGGTTGGAGATATGACGTGCGGTATATAAAAACTCTGTCTCACGAATCCATTCCAATGACGTAAATTGAGCGGGAATCGCGCCATTAATTAATTTCTGTGTTGTTTCGCCTAATTTCAAAAATACTGTTCCCAACTGAGCAACATCATACGCGGGCAGCTCTGCCTGGCTAAAAACTCCACACAAACGCACTAACCATCGATAAAGTTCAAAGGGATGCAAAGATAAACAGCTTTTCAATATCCGCAATTCCATTAAAAACATATTTAAGAGCGGCAAATATTCATAACGTGGAGGCAAGACACTTATTTTAGAAGAAAGCCATTCTGTTTGATGCTGTATGAAACGCACTAATGTATCTGACGCATCCAGACATAAACACGCGGGAATAAAACTCGGATCGCTAAAAAATTCGCCGACATTTTTTCGACGAAGTTCGGCTATTTTAATCACACAAAAAGCAGTTTTATCGTCTTTAGAGGACAGCAGCACGAGATTGGGATGCGCAAATAAGACTTCACGTTCACGCGTATCATCGTATTCATCTAATACACACTCATAATGTCCAATCCAACCCGATAAACCACTTTGTAAGGGATAACCCGTAATATTTTTTACCTGTGTAGATAAAGGCACACCCAGATAAATAGATTCGCTATTTTCATGTTCCGCAGTAAATACATAACCGAGCGCCGTATTTATACGCGAATCATATTTTACGCGTACACCATTGGGAAAAATGACATCACAGGTTTTAAGGACAAAGTGGCCATACAACAGACTATTTTCGTCCCAGGCTATTTTTTTGACGCCCCACCAAAAGGGAGAAATCAATTTCGCTAAAAAGTTATATTGCGCATCGTGATAATTTTCCCATTGCTGCAGATGTTGTTGTCCTAATAAAACCCCTTCTGCCCACACGATTTTTTTCATAGCGCTATCCGATTTCCTGATAATGTGAGTGAGGCATACCACAACGGCATCGGAATAATTGCGCGCCATTGGTTATGAACAGGATGACGAAACAATGCGACAGCCCCTAAATATTGCGCAGAACTATTTTTAGGAAGCGTGATATGTAATGTAGTTCCCGGAACAAGGGTAAATTCTTGGCGAGAGAGAAGATTTTCACCCAGTATATTTTTATCGTTGTGCCATAACTCCCGAAACGTCGCATCGGAAAACGTTTCGGGGTTTTTTAAGGCATACACACGAACCACCACGGGCAAGGCATGATAATAGGCGTCATGATTTAAGTGTTGCTTGGCAGTAACCGTCAGAGAAACCGTAGAAAAAGAACAACTGGTAAGAAGAAAACTCAAGAAAGTAAACAGTGATTTAATACGATGAATACAACATGTGATGGACTTCATGCTTCTACCCTTTCTGTTTAATTATTGATTTGTTTTACAACTAACTTAACTTGTCATCCCCACTCAAAAGTGGGGATGACTTTACAAAAACTTATTTCTTTTTAGCTTTAGCTTTACGTGGTCTGCCAACTTTACGGCGAGTTGTTTTCTTAGCGGTGGTTTTCTTTGCAACTGCTCTCTTGCGACGCTTTACCATGTGATGTTCTCCCTAAGTGAAAAAAAATTACACCACTCATGTGATGTAAGACGCAACTATACTCAAAAAGATTCCCTTACGTCAACAACTATGTTATGAAGAAAAAAATATTTCAAAAAAATTAATTTTATTTTCGACATCGCGCAAAGATTTCTTGGGAGAAAATTATGTTAACCAACACTCAAATTATTTTATTTACGTTTGCGGCACTCTTTCCGGTATTGAATCCGTTAGCCGGTGCGATGATATTTTTAAATTTAACGCGAGGCGCACCACGCACGTTGTTAAATAAATTAGCACTCGAAGTTGCATTAAATACCTTTATTTTATTGGTTGTTGTGCTATTTACGGGATCATGGATATTAACGTTTTTTGGTATCACGATTCCGATTGTGGAAATTGCCGGCGGATTTGTTGTCGCATTTTTAGCGTGGGCCGTCTTAAACGAACCTGTGAGCGATCCCAGTGAAAATAATCCCATCGAAAATGATAAAGCGGTAAAAGACATGGCATTTTTTCCGTTGACGATGCCTTTAACGGCAGGCCCCGGATGTTTTGCGGTGACATTAGCGATTTCTGCACATGAAACGCATAAAAAATTAATTGATACGGTTTTAAGTCAAGCGAGTGCAACGGTAGGAATATTGCTTGCATCGATGACAGTATGGATTTGTTATCGTTACGCAAAATCCATCACGAAAAAATTAGGCCAATCGGGTTCCAGTGTCATCATGAGATTAGCGGCATTTATAAACGTTTGTATTGGATTACAAATTATGTGGAGGGGAATTCAGGGATTGTTGACAGGGATTGCGCAGTAGACTTGCGGAATGTTATTCCTCAACCTATAGATTTTTGATTTTTTCAGACCTAGTAATTTCTATAGGGGATAAATCCTGAACTATTCTCCGTATTTGTCTAAAAAAACTAAAGCAACAACCATATTTTATTTCTTGTTTTCTTTGGTTATCGGCATGTTTTTTTATGTGTACCGATAGCATATTAGGAATATCCGAATAACGTTTAGGGATCGCAACACCCGAATATTCTCCTACTATTTCGGCTTTCAATGCTTCCCTCAATCCCTCTTGAGAGGATTGTTCTGATAAACGATACGGACGAATAATGGCTGGAATTAATCGGTGACCGGTGTTAAATACTTTTTTTTCAAGCAACTCCCATTCAGATTCAGATACCTCTGTAACATCCGAACACACTTCACGTAAAAAATCATAATGTGGGTGGGATGCGCATCCCACCTTTGTACGGCCTTCAATTAGCCACAATAATTGAAATTTATCTGCTAAATATTCACCCGCTTCTTGAAGAACAGGATCAGTTGATAGACGATCAGGCATCACATGGTCAAAATACGTCAACGTTCGCTCAACACTAGCAAGAAGGCGCATCTTCTTAGCAAAATCCTGCATATCTTTATCGAGCATCTCTCCTATTGTATAAATATGATGATAGGGAAGTTGAAGAAGGATTACATTTAACTTAGAAAACAAAGGGATATAATGTTCAAATTTTGATTTACCCTTTTTCGTCTGAAACGGAATACCAAGATACAGCCTGAGAGTTTCAGTGCGTTTCTTCCATTCACTTGATTGATTAAAGTTCAGCCACAACCAAGAAAGTTCTTCACCGATATGATTTCCTGAGTAAAGACAATCATCTAAAGCGAGAACCGTTTTAATCTCCGGATGCGCTAAAAGATAATCCACCACACTTTTTGTTTTTAAAATATTTTCCGGCCAACGTAATCCTGCATGTTCCAATGCAAGTCCTGCTACCCATAAATCAGAACAACCACCCGAGGGAATAGTTTGCTTAGGAATCCATAATACATAGGGCTGGCCTTGCGATTTTTTATTGAAATCGCTCATCACGACTTTTAATTCAGCGAGAAATTCTTCGAAGGAAATATAATTAATATTATCTACGTATATCCTCGCCAAACGTCCCAGCTTTGGGTGTAATTTTTCATGGGCCGAAACCCATCCTTCAACTTCACGTTTATTGGGGGGGGATTTGAATAAAGGCAAAATAGTCGGAAAGCAAATCCCCACGGATTCTGCCATCGTTCTTTGCTTTTCAGAACAACTGTAGGTCTGCTCCATTATTAATATCCTCATTTAAAGAGAGGCTATTTTAACAGAAAAGAGGCTGTTTTAATGCGGATTTTCGAGACTCAATACACCCGTATTACTGTCATAGGCAAAGATTTCCGCATAACGCCCCCAGTCTACAGCCACCAAAAACGTTCGTTCTGCCTCATCCTCACTGAGATGATCTTCGAGCTCATTAATAAAGCGCTCTTTGTTTGCTCGGTGATTAGGACGTTCATCTAATACGGCTTTAATGCGCTCAACCAAGGGCACGGATTTTAACAAATGATTTGCGAAGAATTTTTTACGGTCCAAAATATCCGCATTGGCGAATTCTTTTCCGGCACGGGTTAATTCAATATCACCCGCTGAAACCACGGCAAATCCTAAAATTTCCAACACTTCAGTAATAGGGAATAAATCATCAATGTTCAAGTGCAAATATTCTGCAACATCCGGCAAATCCATTCGTCCTTTGTGTTCTTCAGCTTCCAGCGTTTCCAATAAACCCGACAATTCTGAAACGTCTACATCCGGTAAACGATACCCCAATCCAATTTTCTTAAATGCTACCGTACGTTTAATTAAAGATTTTTCATCTTGCGGACGCGTTGTCATAAGGGTATAAATTTGATCGACTAATTTACGGAACGCATCAGTTTGTTCATTTCGGGGATGCGGTAAATTGACATTTAATTCGGCGCGCACAAATCCAGGTTCACTGCCGAACACAATAATTCTGTCAGCCAAATATGCTGCTTCTTCGATATTATGCGTCACAAATAAAATGCCGTTGGTATTGGTCTTTTTTTCCTGCCACAAATCCAATAAATCGCTTTTCAAATTGTCTGCGGTCAAAACATCGAGCGCCGAGAATGGCTCGTCCATTAATAAAATATCAGGATTTACCACAAGTGCACGCGCAAAACCGACACGCTGTTTCATCCCACCGGAAATTTCTTTCGGAAATGCAGATTCAAATCCATCCAACCCAATAATATCAATCGCTTTTAATGCACGTTCACGCCGTTCTGCTTTTGGTACACCTAACGCTTCTAAACCTAATTCTACATTTTGCAAAACCGTTAGCCATGGCATTAACGCAAAATTTTGAAACACCATCGCAATTCCTTGCGCAGGCCCCTTTACTTTTTGATTGCGATAAATCACTTCACCTGCGCTCGGTGAAATTAATCCGGCAATAATACGTAACAATGTTGATTTGCCTGAACCCGATCGCCCTAACAACGCGACAATTTCACCTTGACGCATGGTGAAATTAATATTGTCTAATACCAATAAATCTTGCGTTTCAGATTTCTGAAACGACTTTGTAATGTTGTTGACTTGAATAATCACGTTGTCGTCAGCCATGGTTTAGTCCAATTGATATTTGCGTTGAGCCAAATTATACAGCGGTCGCCATAAAATACGATTAAATGTCACGACGAATAACGCCATTACCCCAATTCCCAAGGCCAGCTGCGCAAAATTACCCACTGCGCTAGAATTCATAATGAAGGCTCCTAATCCATCTGCCTTTAAGGTCGTATTTCCCCAACTCACCACTTCAGCCAACGTACTCGTATTCCATGCATTTCCCGCTGCGGTAATAGCCCCTGTAATGTAATACGGAAAAATTCCGGGCAAAATTAATTTTTTCCACCACAACCATCCGGTGACGCCTAAATTATCTGTCACTTGGCGCAAATCTTTCGGAATCGCGGATGCACCCGCAATAACATTAAATAAAATATACCATTGCGTACCCAACAACATGAGCGGCGTTGTCCAAATATTGACGTTCAAGTTATAGTGAACAATTAACACGACGATAAACGGAAATAATAAATTTGCCGGAAACGCAGCTAAAAATTGGGCGATAGGCTGAATAATTTCCGCTAAGCGTGTGCGTAATCCAATCCACACTCCCAACGGCACCCATATCAATGTACTTATTAATACAATCGCAAATACACGACAGGCCGTGAAAATTCCCAACATAAACACATGACGTAATTGAACTGCTGAAACCGCTGAGCCAACAAAATCCCACAAGAAATAAATCAAAAACCCCAGCAGTGAAAATAATACCGCATACCATAATCCCACTATAATGCGGGCATACCATACTGAAAAATGTTTCGCCGACGCATGAGGATGGTAACGAAACAACTTAATGTTTATCCACTTATCACCCAAATAACTGAGAAAAATTCCCACGTATTTCATCAAAAAGGTTCTATGAAATAAATTTCCTAACCAAGAATTTTTGGCTTGCGTGCCCGTCGATTGTTCAATACGAAACCGATCTGACCATTTAATTAATGGGCGAAACAATAATTGATCGTACAATAAAATAACCATAAACATCGTCAAAATGGTTAATAAAATGGCGTGAATATTTCGTTGCGTAATCGCCAACGCAATATAGGATCCAATACCTGGCAATGTAATGGTTTGATTAGAAACGGTAACGGCTTCCGATGCCACCACAAAAAACCAACTTCCCGACATTGATAACATCATATTCCATAATAATCCGGGCATCGCAAACGGAACTTCAACACGCCAAAAACGTTGCCATGCCGATAAATGAAACATATCTGCCGCTTCGCGTAATTCTGTCGGCAAGGTCCGCATGCTTTGATAAAAACTAAATACCATATTCCAGACCTGCGCGGTAAAAATGGCAAAGATAGATGCGCACTGCGCACCCCATAAACTTCCCGGAAATAATGCAATAAACCCGACAACCGTAATCGATAAAAATCCCATCACTGGAATAGATTGAAGAATATCTAAAATCGGAATTAATACTTTTTCAGCATGTTTATTTTTTGCCGCGAGGGTTCCCACGGTAAACGTAAATAACAATGAAAAAAATAACGCAATAAACATCCTAAAGATACTTTGCAAAGCATAGCTGGGTAAAACAGATGGCGCCAGTGAAATCGCTAAGGGCTGACCTAATTGATACGGCACTGACATTTGTTTAGCTGCCAATGCCAACAAAAATAAGGAAAAAACTAATAAAACAGCAAAAACATCCCAGCGATTAGGAACGAATTTATGTCCAGACGCAGACGCATTATGTCTGAAAAATTCACGCATGTGATAAACTCACTACTTTCTAAATTAAATCCAATGCCTTTACTGCATCTCGCTCAGATTTTAATTCATCGCGCGTTACATCAATTTTTTCTTGCCCAAACGTATTATGCTTCCAATCTGTTTGAACAATCACCTGCCCCTTCTCCGTGCGACAAGGATAAGAAAAAATTAAATCTTTATCGATGCCATATTCACCTTTCGAACATAATGCCACGGAATATACCTCTCCAGGCGGAGTATCGTGCGTAAGTGAATAAACACTATCAACTGCAGCATTTGCAGCAGATGCCGCTGACGAGGCACCACGCGCTTTAATCACGGCTGCGCCACGTTTTTGTACAATGGGAATAAAATCGTTTTCAAGCCAATTTTTATCGTCAATAACATCAATAACAGGTTGGCCTTTTATTTTCGCATTATAAAAATCTGGATATTGCGTCGAGGAATGATTTCCCCAAATGACAATATTATTTACATCATCGGTATTTACACCTGCTTTCATTGCTAATTGTGTTTGTGCACGATTTTGATCTAATCGGGTCATGGCATAAAAACGATCACGTGGCACATCGGGCGCATGATGCATCGCAATTAATGCATTGGTATTACAGGGATTTCCAACGACAAATACACGAACATCTTCTGCAGCGTGATCATTAATGGCTTTACCTTGCGTTTTAAAAATTCCTCCATTTATTTTTAATAAATCGGAACGTTCCATGCCATCTTTGCGTGGAACAGAACCGACTAATACCGCCCAATTAATATTTTTCATGGCAATATTTACATCAGATGTCGCAATAACATTGCGTAACAAAGGAAAAGCACAATCTTGTAATTCCATTACTACACCATTTAACGATGGCAATGCTGCTTCTAATTCAAGCAATTGCAAATCAACTAAAGTATCTGGCCCAAACATTTGTCCGGATGCAATGCGAAATAATAACGCATAGCCAATTTGACCTGCGCTACCAGTGATAGCGACTTTAATATGTTTTGTTGGTTTCGTTGTCATGACCGTTCCCCCTGAGTAAGGGGCGAAGTATCACATAAAAAAAACCCGCCATAAAGGCGGGTTTTTTGTGAAGCAAAACAAACTACGCAAACATAACGCCAAGATGAAGAATACCGGTGGTTGCAGCCCTTCCTGCATTACTTCCATTAAAGAACCAAGGTTTAATATTGTAATTTTGATCACGGTAGACATAGAGGCCTACATCCACATTTTTGTTCACCATCATATCAAACGTACCTTCAACACGCGCTTCAGGTATACCATACAAGCCAACGTTATAAGCATCCCAGGAATAATCATAACTTATCCCAAAACGAGATTTGTGGTTCATTACACTTGACGTTAATCCCAAACCTAGATCGATAGCAGACGGCTCTGCTCCGTGTGTTTTTATTAAAACACCATTCGGGTCAAGATCCGCAGCAATAATTTCGTTTGGATTAAATTCCTTTAGTGCTGTTACGTAATGGATATAACCATCAATCATTTTATATCGACCAGTGGCATCGAAGCTTAAGGCTCCTACAGGGGTATGATACCCATTTGTTGAAAGGAAATTAGCCGTGTTAAGCCAATCAGTGGATTCACTGACATAATCTACATCTGCCATATTATTTAAATAACCGGCTTGAAGACTCCATCCTGTATTACGTCGATTTACCGTCCAACCAATGTTAGCCCCCCAATTGTTAATGTTTTTCGTACCAAATCCGTTGTCAGTGATTGATGGAATTCCACGAAATCCATACACAGAACCATAAAATCCATTGGATACAAAACCTAATGTAGCCGCTGTGTCATTCGTTTGTGATAGCAATTGCGTAAATGTAGGAACCGTAGCAAAACGATCATAATTACCAAAATTGATATATTGTTTACCGAGGCGGAAATAAAACGGACTGCGGCAAAAATCACCAAACGTGACATACGCTTCATCAATGAATGAACCTGACCACGGCTTAATAATTAACGAACGGTTAGAATTCGAATTATAGAGGCTCTTGACATTATCATTCGAATAATTGTTATTGTTATCTTGATAATTTAGTCCAATATGTGCTTTCGTCCAGGAATTAACACGTGCATCGACAAATAAATCCGCGTTGTCGAGAGCCAAATCAGATGCGCTACGATCACTAAAAAAGTGAATTAATGTTGGACCTTCCGTACGCGTCATAAAATCCGCACGACGAGAAGATAAGATACCGTCAACGTTGAGTAAACCACTGACAGAAATAGCATCATACCAATTTGGACATGACGCTAATCTTTTTTGTAATGCGGTTCCACCACCGCTTGTCGTTCCACCATTATTTTGATTGATGTTTTTTTCAAGTGTATTAATTTGAGATTGCAAATTATTCATTTGGGTTTGAATAGTTGTATTTGAAGATGTAACAGCAAATGCGGCACCACTGAATCCTAGTAAAATGATTGAAATAACTATCGGTTTTAATCTCATACAACACTACTCCTTAAAGAAATAAATGAAAAAAATCCGTGCCATCTCCCGCAGCTAAAAAATATGAATTCAAATACGGTGGCGCCCCATTGTAGCGTAGAGCATTTCCCTTTGCATCTATAACCTGGCCACCTGCTTCTTCGACAATACATTGACCTGCAGCGGTATCCCAAAAAAAAGTTTCGCCAAATCGAGGATAAAGATCTGCTTTACCTTCTGCAATTAAACAAAATTTAATCGCACTACCGCGCGAAATTCTTTCATAGGATCCAATCGATGCAAAAAATTGCTGTAATTTTTCATTATTCGCATGTCGACGACTGGCAATCACAACGGGTTTATTTTTATCAATTTTTTTCACCTGTAATTTTTCAGGAAGTTGATTACCCTGTTTTTTAAAAGCTCCCTGATTTTGAATGGCATAATAAGATGCATCAAAAACGGGCGCATAAATAATTCCTAAAACTGCACGATTATTTTCAATCAACGCGATATTAATACTAAAGTCATCAGTTTTCGCAATAAATTCACGGGTGCCATCTAACGGATCCACTAGCCAAAATTTATTGCTACTGACATGAATGGGATTTTCAGATTCTTCCGAAATAACAGGAATATCAGGCGTTAAAGCCATAAGAAATTTTAAAATGGCTTTATGAGAGACATAATCCGCAGCTGTAACGGGAGAATTATCTGATTTCGTTTGCGTTTCGATAACTGCCTGGTGATAAAGTTCAAGCAATTGTGGTTGAAGCGTTTTTAAAAAATCCAAAAGAGCGGGCAAATATGCATCCAGCGACATACTTGCCCCTCCTTTAAATATTTTATTTTAGAAGTAAATGCCTAATAACAATGTCACGGTGTTGCTTGCTCCGCCAATTCCGGAAGCAGGTGTTGCAACACCTGCACCTGACGCAGAATCCGGCGCACTGTAATTAATATCATGGCGAAATTCGATTTGCTGCAACGTATTTCTCCACATCGATGTTAAGAAAGATGCTTCGTAGCGATATTGCGGCGCCCCCAATGCTAGCGCTTCCCATGATTGACCATAACTTACAACGACAGCACTGGGATGATTAACAATATGGAAATTGTAATATCCTTCGAGATTTAACGCTGCGGGTTGAGCACCTTGTCCGTTGTACATTAAATCCTGCGGAGCGAATGCAGAAGTCGCTGTCACATATTCCGTATTCATACCGAAATTACCAATACCAAAATTCACATGGGCAGAAGCACCGGCAACTTGACGCTGTAATGCTTCAGTAACTGCAGTATTCCCAACACTGAACCCCGGAAAACCGACAGGTAAATTGGTTTGCTGAATTCCCAATGAATCCGCAATATTCGCAATAACACCGAGGCTTGCGTCAATATTCCATGCATCGCCATTGCTATAACTTACACCAATGTTTCCACCTAAATTATTGATGTTATCGTTATTTTTCGTATTTGTATCACCATTAAACGCATAAATTTGCGCATACGGGCCTTGATTGCCGGGATGTTGATACGCTAATTCGACAGCACGTGCGCGTGTTTGGAAAATTTGCTGCGTCATCGGAGATGAAATCATCAATGAAGAATAATTTCCAAACGGTATATAAAATTGTCCGATGGTTAAATAAATGGGTGAACGATTAAGATTACCAAACGTTAAATAACCTTGATCCACATGAACGCGAGAATTATTCGTCAAAGGCATATTCGGTGCTTGTGAGTTATCATATTTAAATGATACAAAACCACCCGCCCAAGAATTAATAATAGGAATTAAATCTAACTCTGCCGCAGAAAGATCAATCTTACTGGTATGGGTAGAATTAAATGTACTCGAATAAATTCCTTGACCTTCGACTTTACCACTCACCATCAACATCGGGCCTGCGGGACCTTCAACATCATGTCGTCTATAACGCGCATATAATGCCTGACGTAATTGCAATATACGTAGGTTTTCCATGTAATCGGTATAGGTTACAGCTAAATCAAACGGTGAAAACGTTGTATGATTTCCCAAGTAAGCCGCCACTAACACGGGGGTACCATTTAGTATCGTAGGTATAGGGCAAAACGTAGAGGATTTTGTAACTAAGCTTTTTTGTCCCTTTGCAGGCATTTGTTGTGCCGCTGCTTTTTCTGTTTTGACTTGTGTTTTTAAGGTTTGTTGCTCTGCTTTTAATTCACGAATTTGGGAATTTAAATCATGCATTTGTGATTGAAGTGCATGAGCTTGTAACGTCATTTTTTGAATCATCTTTTCAGTATTTTGCACCGCCGCATCACTGTCATCTGCCAATGCGGGTTTTGTAAAAGAAAGAAAACTGGCCACAACCATCAACGAAAACAATTGCTTTTTCATACACACTCTCCTTTATATCAACTTAATTTAATTCATCAAAAAAAAGCCCGTCACGAAGACGGGCTTTTCCTTGTAGCAATTTACTGACACAAATTACGCAAACATCACGCCTAGGTGCAATACACCCGTTGTTGCTGCTTTACCTGTACCACCTTGATTAACGTTGTAATCTTGGTCGTGATCTAAATAAAGACCCACAACAACATTTTTGTTGATGTTCATATCAATGGTTCCTTCCATACGAGCTTGCGGTATGCCGTATAATCCCACAAAGACTGCGTCCCAGGAATATTGATAATCTAAACCAAAACGTGTTTTGTGATTCATTACATTGGTTGTAATTCCACCACCAACCGTTAATGCAGAAGGTTGAGCACCATCATTCTGACTGTTATCCAATTGAGCACGGATTTCATTGGTAGAGAAATGATCAATTGCACTTACAAAATGCGCATATGCATCAAACATGCGATATGAACCAGATGCATCAAGCGACATAGCATTGACTGGTCTTTCATAGCCTTGCACGGGAAAAACGGGGAAGAAACCATTTGTAACATTAACATAGTCAACATCTTGCATACCATTTAGATAGCCGGCTTGAAGATTTACACTGGAATTACGGCTCTTCATGGACCACCCAAGATTTGCACCCCAGTTGTTTACATTTTTAGATCTTACTTGTGGGCTGTTATCTGAAACAGAGGTTGCACCACGAAACCCATAAACAGAACCATAAAATCCATTAGAAACAAAACCTAATGTAGCAGCCGTTTCATTGGTTTGTGACAACAATTGAGTAAATGTCGGAATCGTTGCAAAACGATCGTAATTACCGAAATTTACATATTGCTTACCAACTCTAAAATAGAATGGATTTCGGCAAAAATCGCCAAACGTTACATATGCTTCATCAATCAAGCTACCCATAACAGGTTTAATAATTAATGATTCATTAGAAAGAGTTACATTGAGACTCTTTGGGTTATCATAGTTATAATTGTTGTTGTTATCTTGATAATTGATACCGATATGCGCTTTTGTCCAAGAATTAACGCGAGCGTCAATAAATAAATCAGCATTATCTAGTGCCAAATCAGAAGCACTGCGATTTGACCAAACATGAGTACCAGGATTTCTAACGACATTTCTGTCACGTGAAGCCAAAATGCCATCAACATTCAATAAACCGCTGACGGTAATAGAATCATACCAATTTGGACATGACGCTAAACGTTTTTGTAACGCTGTGCCACCACCTGTTGTGGTTCCACCGTTGTTTTGGTTGATGGATTTCTCTAATTGGTTGAGCTGAACTTGCATACTGTTCAATTGATTTTGCATCGCGACATTTGACTGGGTTGCTGCAAACGCAGTACCGCTAAGTCCTAATAAAACTATTGAAGCTACTACTGGCTTTAATCTCATGCAACTAACTCCTTAAGCGGCTGTGTTTAAGAGAATGCAACTATTTCGAAAAATCAATGGCTTGTCAAGTCTTGATAAAAATTATTTGGTATTAATTTATTTGTAAAATAATTTCTTTGAAAATTAATTAATTAAAAATCCAATAAATTAATTAATCAAATAAAACTACAGAATTATTTTTTCATGAAAAAATATTATTGGATAATGATAATATTAAGATGGTGCCCAGGGCCGGAATCGAACCGGCATGGAGTTTTAGCTCCGAGGGATTTTAAGTCCCTTGCGTCTACCAATTTCGCCACCTGGGCTTCTGCTCTATAAAAAATATATATAGAGTAAATGTTGGAGGCTGGGGCCGGAATCGAACCGGCGTACACGGCTTTGCAGGCCGCTACATAACCACTCTGACACCCAGCCTACAGCGTGTCTTTAAAAAATGGAGCGGGAAACGAGACTCGAACTCGCGACCCCGACCTTGGCAAGGTCGTGCTCTACCAACTGAGCTATTCCCGCGTAAACCAGGGGACGTATTGTAGCCGGTCATCTTTAACAGTCAAGCAATGATATACTCTGTGTATTAATTTTTTTAGGGATTTTATGAATGAAAGACGTTGAAAATTATTTGATTGGATTACAAAAAAATATTTGCGATGCGTTATCCAAAATAGAAGGAAGACCTTTTCATATCGATCTCTGGAAGCACCCCAATGGGGGGGGCGGAAAAAGCTGCGTGTTGCAAAACGGTCGAATTTTCGAAAAAGCCGGCGTCAATTTTTCTCACGTCTCCGGCGACCATCTCCCTCAAGCCGCAAGTGCTCGCAATGCCGATCTGGCCGGACGACACTTCGATGCCATGGGCGTTTCGCTTGTCATTCACCCGCGCAACCCCTTTGTCCCTACAACGCACTGCAACATCCGATTTTTTATGGCAACCAAAGAAAACGCAGACCCCATGTGGTGGTTTGGCGGTGGCTTCGATCTCACGCCCTATTATGGATTCGATGAAGATTGCATTCATTGGCACAAAATCGCAAAAGAGGCGTGCGATCCTTTCGGAAAAGAGATCTACGCCCGCTACAAAAAGGAGTGCGATGAATATTTTTACCTTAAACACCGCAATGAAATGCGAGGCATCGGGGGTTTATTTTTTGATGATCTCAATGAAAAAAGCTTTGATCACTGTTTTGGATTAACTCAAAGCATTGGAGATGCTTTTTTAGCCGGCTATATTCCTATTGTCGAAAAGCGCAAAGACAGTCCTTACGGTGAAAAAGAGCGGGCTTTTCAGTCTTATCGACGAGGTCGGTACGTAGAATTTAATTTAATTTATGACCGCGGCACCTTATTTGGGTTACAATTCGGAGGCCGTATTGAGTCTATTTTTGTTTCTCTACCGCCACAAGCCAATTGGGTTTACAACTGGCATCCCGAACCCGGGAGCCCAGAAGCCCAATTAACAGATTACTATCTAAAACCAAGAGAATGGGTGGAATTGTGACCAAATATATTTTTATTACAGGTGGCGTTATTTCTTCTTTAGGAAAAGGAATTGCCTCTGCGTCATTAGGTGCGATTTTAGAAGCACGCGGATTATCCGTCACCTTAATCAAATTAGACCCCTATTTAAATGTCGATCCGGGCACCATGAGCCCCCTTCAACATGGCGAAGTTTTTGTGACAGCAGACGGTGCAGAAACGGATTTAGATTTAGGCCATTATGAACGTTTTGTGCGTGTTACCCTTTCACGGGAAAATAATTTCACGGCTGGGAAAGTGTATGCTAATGTTTTACGCAAAGAACGCCAAGGCGATTATTTAGGTGGCACCGTTCAAGTTATTCCACACGTTACCGACGAAATCAAATTATGCATTTCAAATGCCGCTAAAAATGCCGATGTTGCGATTGTCGAAATAGGTGGTACCGTCGGAGATATCGAATCACTCCCCTTTTTAGAAGCCATTCGACAAATGCGGATTGAATTCGGCTCTGCACAAACATTATTTATTCATCTTGCCTTAGTACCGTATATTCCCACTAGCGGCGAAATTAAAACCAAACCTGCGCAACATTCCGTAAAAGAATTACGCTCGATTGGTATTCAACCCGATATCTTAATCTGTCGTTCTGAAAAAAGTATTCCACAAGAAGCACAAAACAAAATTGCATTATTTACTAACGTTGAAAGAGCAGGTGTTATCTCTTTGCCTGACGTACCCAGCATTTATGAAATACCGTTAATGCTTCACGAACAAAAGCTGGACGACCTCGTTACAGAAAAATTACACTTAAAAACAAAGCCGGCAGATTTAAAAGAGTGGAAACATGTGGTCGATACCGAACGAAATCCCAAGAAAAATATAACTATTGCGATGGTAGGCAAATATGTCGGTATGGCCGATTGTTATAAATCACTTGCGGAAGCGATTCGACACGCCGGCATTAAGACACAGACAAAAATTAATATTTTATACATTGATGCAGAGCAGCTCGAAAAAACGGGTGAACTTTTATTAAAAGACGTTCAAGGAATCATTGTTCCTGGCGGATTTGGCCAGCGTGGCATTGAAGGTAAAATAAAAGCCGTGCAATATGCGCGTGAAAATAAAATTCCGTATTTAGGTATTTGTTTAGGTATGCAAGTTGCGGTAGTTGAGTTCGCACGCCATGTTGCGAAAATGGCGGAAGCCAACAGTACGGAATTTAATCCGAAAACACCCCATCCTGTTATTGCCTTAACCGGGGAATGCATTGGTAAAACCGATTTAGGTGGAACACTTCGCCTGGGCAATCAAACCTGTATATTAGACGAATCGTCCTTATCAAAAAAAATCTACGGAAAAAATGAAATTCAAGAACGTCATCGTCATCGCTATGAAGTCAATCAAGAGTTATTACCTAAATTAAAAGCTGCGGGCTTAAATATTGCTGGAATTTCCAAAGAAACGAATTTAGTTGAAATGATTGAATTAAAAGATCATCCATGGTTTGTGGCGTGCCAGTTTCATCCCGAATTTACTTCAACACCACGGGACGGACATCCGCTATTTAAGAGTTTTATTGAGACGTGTGCGGCATAATATTAAACCTATAATGCTGAGGCGGGCTCAACTATCGTGCTGATATATTTTTTATATATCATTTGTACTATAGGTTCGCCTAAGAAAATATTTTCGTTTGTTACGGCAATAATTTTTCCCGTTAATTTAATCCCATTTTTCAGAAAAATAGCGACTTGAACCTGGTTGTCAATTAAGGGTTTTAAAAACTGTTCTTCAATGCGGCTTTGTATTTCCATAATCATCTCCTTATGTTGTCGCATAACGGGAGGCGATTGTATAAATGTTATTTAGGAAAAAATACCAGGGATTTTCTCGGACAAAACTCGATTTCGCCAATACAGGCTAACCAACTCATTACGGCTTAAAATATTGAGTTTTTTCTTAAGCCGCTCCAGATAGGTTTCTACAGTCCGTAGAGAAATATTTAATTCTTCTGCAATGAATTTTAACTGCACACCATGCGCTAATAACGATAAACAATCATATTCTTTTTTGGATATCACAACATCACTATTTCCGTGTTTTATGTAATAGCGCTTTACTGCTGGCGAAACAGAAAAACCATTGTTTAATGAGGAAGAAGTTTCTTTCATATTTATATTGTGCGTTAAATATTGACGCGCGACGTGTAGCGGTTGCTGCCTGACATGTGCAAGCATTTTTTTTTGCACTATCTTTATAATAATGCATAAATTTTTCAAAAACATCGAGGTTTCTGACGTATTTTTCGTAAGCATTTTTATCATGGATATCAAACACAAACCCTTCAAAGTGGTCATCATATTTTTGCATGATCAGCATAGGATTTAAAATATTAAATTGATCCCTGGAATTTACGGTGACTTCATCAGACCAACCAAAAATATTGCTTTTATCCATATTAGGAAAAACAACTCCATCAGCAAGTTGGTCATAAAAAACAAAACCAATGGGAGGCAGTTTTTCATCCGCGAAAATTTTCTCGGCCCATCCATGTTTATTACAGAGAAACGAAAATTCTCCCGTCGGATAGGCCGTGACATGACCAAAGAAATGTAAATCCATATTTTTTAAAAAAGACTGGGAAATCTCGTCAATCGTCTTCATATACTGAAATGCGGGATTTCCCAAAATTTCTTTGGAGGTCAAATCCTGCTTTGGTTCATACTTTTGCCCCATACTATATCCTTATCAACTATATTAGCTCACCTTCATATTAGTATAGCTCAACTGGTGGTCAGCAAAACATCCGACAGAACCGCTCACTGGAAAAAATATTTTTGTAGCACAACATGTCAATGAGCCTGGAGAGAAAGGCAAGCGGTAAAGTCAGATTAATAAGCCATTTTTCATCTTCAAAATTAACGCTAAACGTAAATCACATAAACTTTTCTCTAATCCCACAGGATAAGTATGGGGATTTAAAAAGCGTCGAATCGCAGGATGAAATAATTTTAATTGTGCCATTGTTCTTTCGCGCGATACATCAATGTGCGGAATGGTATAAACTTTTTTACCTGCTTTAAAGATGGGCACTAATAATTCTTCGCACTTTGCATCCTTCGGAATTTTTTTGCGCCGCGTAGGATCTAAAATATCGACAATCACGGTATTTTCAGGCAACCCCGATAATTCATCATAAATACAATCACCCATCACCCCATTCTTTTTGTTGAAATAGCGACGCGTACGTAACATCCCTGGCGTAGAAATTTTTGCATTTTGTTCAGATAATTTGATTTTATACTCCCATTCACCGTTTTTAGGACGAATTGCACTTAATTTATAAATGCCATCTAACGCCGGCTGATCATACGCTGTAGCTAATTTTGTCCCGACTGCCCATACATCAATTTTGGCTTTTTGTTCTTTTAAACTTTGAATAATATATTCGTCTAAATCATTACT
>CAZLGL010000013.1:0-47977 GCA_964559315.1 uncultured Coxiellaceae bacterium | reverse complement strand
TTTTGGCTTTTTGTTCTTTTAAACTTTGAATAATATATTCGTCTAAATCATTACTACCCATAATATGCGTATCTTTTAATCCGGCTTTATCTAATATTTTTCGCGCTTTAATACTTAAATACGCTAAATCACCTGAATCAAGCCTAATACCTAACAATTTCTTCCCAATCTTAGTGGCTTTTTTTACACCCTCAAGACTATTAAAAGTATCGACTAATAAATAACAATTGCCTGGCATGGCTCTGGAAAATTTTTCAAACGCTTCGTCTTCTGTCGAAAATGCCGTAACCCAACTGTGCGCATGTGTTCCTCTCACAGGAATGTGGTATTTTTTTCCGGCTAACACATTGGAGGTTCCAACACATCCGCCAATGTACGCTGCACGACTTGCGGTTAATCCACCATCCGGTCCTTGTGCACGCCGCAAACCAAACTCAATGACGGGTTCGCCTTTTGCGGCATAACAAATACGCGACGCTTTTGTCGCCACCAATGTCGCAAAATTAATGCTATTTAATAAGGCTGTTTCTAATAACTGGCATTGAATTAACGGCCCTTTAACACGAACCAACGGTTCTTGCGGAAAAACCACCGTTCCTTCTTCAACCGCTTCAACATCCACGGTTATTTTCATGTTTTTTAAATAGTCTAAAAAATCTTGAGGGAAAAACTGAGATAAATATTCAACATCTGAAGCATCTAATTTGAATTGTTCAATATATTCAATGACATTTAATAACCCAGCGGCAATCGCATATCCGCCTTTAAACGGATTACGTCGATAAATCACATGAAATACAGCCTCATGATCTGCCATGCCAGATTTCCAATAACCATAAGCCATCGTAAATTGATAAAGATCAGTCGAGAGCGTATTCAAAATCCTCAATCCCCTGCTAGAATGCCGATATATTACAAGGAGGTTATTATGGCACATAATGTTGCGCAAAAGCTTATCGCCTCGCACTTAGTCGAGGGTGAAATGAAGGTGGGTGAAGAAATCGGTTTAAAAATCGATCAAACCCTTTGCCAAGACGCAACAGGTACTATGGTTATGCTGGAATGCGAAGCCATGAAGTTAACGCACACAAAAGCCGAAGTTTCTGTTCAGTATGTTGATCATAATCTCCTCCAAACTGATTTTAAAAACGCCGACGATCATATTTTTTTAAGGTCTGCATGTCAGAAATTCGGCATTTGGTTTAGCCGCCCCGGAAATGGCGTAAGCCATCCGGTTCACATGGAGCGTTTTGGAATTCCTGGCAAAACATTATTAGGCTCGGATAGTCATACCTGTGCCGGTGGTTCATTGGGAATGTTAGCCATGGGCGCTGGTGGAATTGAAGTTGCGATGGCTATGTCTGGAAAACCTTTTCACGTCAAAATGCCAAAAATTTGGGGCATCCGATTAGTTGGTAAATTACCGGATTGGGTCAGCGCAAAAGATATTATTTTAGAATTATTGCGTCGACACGATGTCAAAGGCGGACTCGGAAAAATTATGGAATATTACGGTCCGGGATTAAAATATTTATCTGCCATGGACAGACATGTTATTGCCAACATGGGTGCTGAATTAGGCGCAACCGCAAGTGTATTTCCCTCTGACAAAATCACCTTCGAATTTCTAAAACAACAAAGTCGTGAAGAAGATTGGGTTGAACTCACCGCGGATAAAAATGCAAAATATGATGAATATACAGAAATTGATCTATCTCAATTAGAGCCTTTAATTGCATTACCCAGCTCACCTGGGAATGTAGTACCTGTTAGAGAAGTGGCTGGAAAAGAAATTTATCAAGTGATGATTGGTTCTTCCGCAAATCCTGGCATGCGTGATTTTGCCTTTCCTGCGATGATGGTAGACGGTAAACAAATCAGCGACAAAGTCTCGTTTGATATTAATCCTACGTCGCGCCAAATTTTAGAAAGCTTAATTGAACATAAATATTTAGAAAAATTAGTTCGTGCCGGTGGGCGCATTCATCAAGCAGGATGCAATGGGTGTATCGGAATGGGACAAGCTCCCGCTACTAATAAAATCAGCTTACGAACAGTTCCACGCAATTTTCCAGGTCGCTCGGGAACCAAAGATGATTTAGTGTATTTATGCAGCCCTGAAACAGCAGCGGCTTCTGCCTTAATGGGTGTGATTACGGATCCCCGAACACTCAATATGACCTATCCAAAATTCCGCGAACCCAAAAAAGTTAAAATCAATACTCTGATGCTAGTTCCGCCTCCGCGTGATGGAAGTAAAATTCAATTGGAAAAAGGCCCAAACATTCAACCGCTTCCCAATTTTCCGGAATTAAAAAACGATATTTCTGGGCCCGTATTAATTAAAGTGGGTGATAATATTTCAACCGATACCATCATGCCGGCTGGGGCAGAAGTTTTGCCATATCGCAGCAATATTCCCGCTATCAGTGAGTTTGTCTTTGCACAAATTGATACAACATTCCCCGAACGTGCAAAACCGCATCAAAAATCAGGGTGTATTATTGTTGGCGCAGATAATTATGGGCAAGGCTCCAGTCGTGAACATGCCGCTATTGCTCCTCGTTATTTAGGCGTAGAAGTCATCATTGCAAAAAGCTTTGCGCGTATTCATGGTCAAAACTTGATCGATTTTGGCATCGTCCCCTTATATTTTAAAAACCCTAAAGATTATGACGATATCCAACAAGGCGATGCCTTAGAAATTACCAACATCCGCGAAAATATCCAAAAAAGCATGGAAATTAGCGTGTTTAATAAAACGCGAAATAAGACGTATACCTGCGAACACCATATGAGCCCACGTCAAATTCGGGTAGTATTAGCCGGTGGATTGATTAATACCGTAAAAGGCAAATAACGTACCATGACAACAAACACCATTCTTAAACGTACTTTTCCGCAAACACGCCTTCGTCGTATGCGCATGAAACCCTTCACGCGACGTCTGATGCAAGAAAACCATCTGACTGTCGATGATTTAATTTATCCCGTCTTTATTTGCGAAGGTAAAAATCAAGTTCAACCCATAGGAAAAATGCCAGGTATAGAACGCCTGAGTATAGATATGCTGCTTCAAGAAGCAGAAACACTCACACAACTAAATATTCCCGCGATTGCATTATTTCCTGTATTGGATATTTCCAAAAAATCCAATGATGGTAAAGAAGCTTATAATCCAAAGGGGTTATTACAAACTGCCGCGCGCGAATTAAAAAAATATTTTCCCGATTTAGGATTAATTGCTGACGTTGCATTAGACCCGTTTACGACCCACGGCCATGATGGTGTATGCGATGAAAAAGGCGAAGTTCTCAATGACGAAACAAACGAAATATTAATGAAGCAAGCCGTTTCGTATGCTGAAGCCGGAATTGATATCGTCGCACCGTCTGACATGATGGATGGACGCATTGGAAAAATTCGCGACGCGTTTGAAAAAAATAATCTCAAAAATACCAAAATTTTAGCGTACTCAGCAAAATATGCCTCAAGTTTTTACGGTCCCTTCAGAGATGCTGTTGCTTCCTCTGGCCAATTAAAAGGCGATAAAAAAACCTATCAGATGGATCCCGCAAATTTAAATGAAGCGATTCATGAAGTTGCCATGGACATTCAAGAAGGTGCGGATATGGTGATGGTTAAACCCGGCATGCCGTATTTAGATGTACTCCGGCGCGTAAAAGACGCGTTTACTGTTCCTACCTTTGTTTATCAAGTCAGTGGTGAATATGCCATGATAAAAGCTGCTGCATTACAAGGCTGGTTAGATGAAAAGAAAGTGGTTCTTGAATCTTTGGTTGGATTTAAACGCGCGGGTGCAGATGCCATTCTCACCTATTTTGCCAAAGACGTTGCGAAATGGTTGATGCATGAGGAAAATGAAAAATTCTAGCGAAGATCTTTTTTTCGATCGCGAAATTAGCTTACTGCAATTTAATGCGCGTGTTTTAGAACAAGCACGCGATACCTCATATCCCTTACTCGAGCGTTTAAAATTTTTATGTATTTGCTCAAACAACTTAGACGAATTTTTTGAAATTCGTGTTGGCAGTCTTCCCCCACTTCTCCGTAAATCCGTTCGTGAACATACAAAACTGATTGTTAAAAATCAGTATGATATTTTAAATAACGCTTTACTTCCCGCTTTGGAAAAGCATGATATTGATTTTATTGCGCCGAAAAAATGGTCTGATAAACAGTCCAAATGGCTTGAAGACTATTTTGTCGAACATGTGTTGCCGGTATTAAGTCCGATTGCTTTAGATCCGGCACATCCTATGCCTCGCTTAATTAATAAAAGCCTAAATTTTCTGGTGGAATTATCAGGCAAAGATGCGTTTGGTCGTGAAAGTCAGTTAGCCGTCGTTCATGCCCCGCGCGCCTTGCCGCGCATCATTCAATTACCGAAAAAACACAAAGAACACTATCATTTTGTTTTTCTGAGCAATCTTATTCATGCTTTTTGCGATAAATTATTTCCCGGCTTAAAAGTTAAAGGCTGTTATCAATTTCGCATTACACGCAACAGCGATTTATTGCTGGACAAAGAAGAAATGAAAGATTTAGCCATGACCGTTATGACAAAACTGCACGCGTTGCGGTATGGGAATGCCGTGCGCTTAGAAATTATTCATGACTGTCCACAAAAATGGATTGATTATTTATTGGAAAAACATCAACTAACATCCAAATCGCTTTATTTAACCAACGGCCCCGTCAATTTAAGCCGCTATTTGGAATTATATGATTTAATTGAACGCGCGGATTTAAAATTCAAGCCGTTCACACCTCTTTTTCGTTCTGCGTCATTTGACCATATTCGCGACAAAGATATCTTGTTACACCATCCTTATGAAAGTTTCGGTGCAATTACACACTTAATTCAAGAAGCCACAAAAGATCCTGCTGTCATTGCGATAAAACAAACGCTTTATCGCACCGGCAGTGATTCTGCAATTGTTAAAGTTTTATTGGATGCAGCGCGCGCCGGAAAAGAAGTGACCGCCGTTATTGAATTACGTGCCCGTTTTGACGAAGAATCCAACGTTAAATTAGCGAACAAACTACAAGAAGCCGGTGTTTTAGTGGTATATGGTGTTGTGGGTTTTAAAACTCATGCAAAACTATTATTAATCATTCGGCAAGAAAAGGGCGAATTAAAACGCTATTGCCATTTAGGCACGGGAAATTATCACGCGAAAACCGCAAAATTATATACGGATTATGGTTTATTGACTGCCGATCCTGTCATTGGGATAGATGTCCAAAATGTTTTTCAGCAATTAACGGGAACAGGTAAAACCTTAAAACTAAAACAATTATTTCAAGCGCCGTTTAATTTATTTGATAAATTAACAGAACTTATTGATCGCGAAATTTATTTTGCACGCCATAAACACAAAGCCAAAATTATTATCAAAATAAATGCCCTAACCGATCGCAAAATTATTCAGCATTTATACGAAGCCTCTCGAGAAGGCGTCAAAATTGATTTAATTATCCGCGGAATGTGCTGTTTAAAACCAGGGATTAAAGATCTGTCAGAAAACATCAGTGTTCGTTCTATTATTGGACGTTTTTTAGAGCACGAGAGGGTATTTTATTTTCACAATGGCGGCGAGCGAGAAATTTATTGCGGCAGCGCAGATTTAATGGAGCGTAACCTATATCATCGCATTGAAATCTGTTTTCCTATTTTAGATAAAGACTTAGCCCTTCGCGTTGAAACGGAAAGCTTAAAATATTACTTGGATGACGATATTATTCGGTGGGAATTAAACAGCGAAGGTCAATATTATTTAGTGCAAAAAACACATAGCATAGCGGTACAAGAGAAATTACTGGAGAAACATCATGATTTGGAAAAATAAAACGGATTTAGATGCGTTTACAACACGCGGTCAAAATACGATGCTTACGCATTTAGGTATAGAATTTACTGAAATGGGTGATGATTATTTAATGGCGAAAATGCCAGTTGATCACCGAACGCATCAACCCATTGGGATCATGCACGGTGGTGCATCGTGTGTGTTAGCTGAAACGGTTGGTAGTATGGCAGCAAACGCGGTTATTGATATTAATACGCATTACGCAGTGGGATTATCCATCAACACCAATCACATTCGTTCCATTAAATCTGGCTTTGTCTATGCAAAAGCAACTCCGGTTCACCTAGGTCGAACAACGCATGTGTGGAGCATTGATATTACGAATAAAGAAAATCAAATCATTTCCCGAACGACGTTGACGATGGCGGTGTTG
This sequence comes from uncultured Coxiellaceae bacterium, assembly GCA_964559315.1. GTDB lineage: Bacteria > Pseudomonadota > Gammaproteobacteria > DASZBR01 > DASZBR01 > DASZBR01. The sequence continues at coordinate 41,710 of CAZLGL010000013.1, read as the reverse complement.
GAGAGGAAATAAAACAATTACTCTTTTGATACAAAATGCCCAGAAGCATATTCATGCAAAACACTTGCTATAAATGTTTGATAAGGCAATCCTTTAAATGCAGCTTTTTGTTTAAGTTTTTCCAAATCAACGCCTGATATTCGTATATTCACCCTAGCATCTTTACGCAAATAATTGCTAGAAGCTTCTTTAGCAAAGCGCATTTTTTCTTTTATATTATCTGCTCTTTCAATTTTTCCTTTATCCAAAGCATCGCTGATTTCTTGTTCATCTTTATCAAGTTTAACTTCTCGAACTTTTCGCTTTTTAGTCGTCATGGTTTGTTTCTCCTAGATAAAATTTTGTTAACTTCCGATGTGGGAATATTGTTTTCAAAAAACATGATTTGCATCTTGCGGTACAAAAGGCACAACATAAACATAGTTGTTGATATTAACGATATACATATCTTGATTAGAATATTTTTCACGATTTGGATTTTTTATAATATCCAGAGGTGCGCCATCTTCTATTGCCATTATTACTTCTTCAAAACTGATGCCGCGCTCAATAATGAGCTGCAGATTTTTCTCATTTGAAAAGCTATATTTTTGATGATTAAACATGAGCCTATTGTATGCCTTTTGTGTGCACAATGTAAACAAATGAGAAAAACACACTAAATCATCGCTTTAGATATAATAATTGTTGTAAAACGATAATAAATGAATTATTATCAACGCTCTTACAAACTGAACGGAGAAAGAAATGAACAGAATCAGACGTGTTAGTTTTTATTTAAGGACATTGTTTCAAATCATAATAGTGGTATTACCAATCATCGCCCTAATACAGTGGATCGCAGCACCAAAACCGATTGTTTTGATGCACAATATAATAGTATTCGACAGCATTTCAAAACTAGGATACCCGGTTTTGCACACCCTAGGTTTTGGTGAAAAATTCTGTGGGTTTTTATTAAATCTTATTCCCTTGGGTATCAACTTATTAGCGCTAGGGTTTCTGGTTAAATTATTTAGCCTGTATGAAAAGGGGGAAATATTTTCGCTTAAGAATGTTGCTTATATTCGAAATATTGGTTACGCATTATTAGTGGGCCAATTGATAAATCCATTTTATGAAATGCTAATGGGTTTAGTGTTGACGCTAGGAAACCCACCCGGACAACGAATGATCGCAGTGACCGTTAATGGAACAAATCTGAGGACTATCGTGATATCCGTGATGATTATTTTGATTTCATGGATTATGACAGAAGGTTATAAATTACGCGAAGAACAGCAATTAACTGTATAGGAAAATTATATGGCGATCGTTGTAAATTTAGATGTCATGTTGGCAAAACGCAAAGTCCGCTCGAAGGAATTAGCAGAAGCAGTAGGAATTACTGAACAAAACTTATCGATATTAAAAACGGGAAAGGCTAAAGCAATCAGGTTATCAACCCTAAATGCCATCTGTAAATTTTTATCTTGCCAACCTGGAGATATTCTAGAACACCAGGGAGATAAAAAAAATAATTAGAGAAAAGATTTTTTTAAACAATTAGTTTAGGCAGACGGTCATAGGTGCGACCTGAAAGTCGCACCTTAATATTAAAATAAACTACAGGTTACTTGTCACAAACTCCCAATTCACTAAATTCCAAAAATGCTCAACGTATTTCGGTCTAGCGTTTCTATAATCAATATAATATGCATGTTCCCACACATCACAGGTTAATAAGGCTTTTTTATCTTCTGTCATCGGTGTGCCTGCATTACTGGTTGAAGTAATCGCCAAACTTCCATCTGAATTTTTTACTAACCAGGCCCATCCGGATCCAAATGTTCCAATGGCGGTTTTCGTAAATTGCTCTTTGAAATTCGCAAAAGAACCAAAAGATTTATTAATTAAATCGGCTAATTTACCCGTCGGCTCATTCCCACCTTTCGGGCTTAAGCAATGCCAATAGAAAGTATGATTCCAGATCTGGGCCGCGTTGTTAAATACGCCCCCTGTCGAGGATTTGATGATTTCTTCCAAGGTTTTGCCTTCAAATGGCGTGCCCGGAATCAGATTGTTAAGGTTGGTGACATAAGCTTTGTGGTGCTTTCCATAGTGATATTCGAGGGTTTCTTTGGAAATATGGGGCTCCAGCGCCGTCATGTCATAAGGCAATTTGGGTAATTCTATAGTCATTTTTACTCTCCTTTAGGGGTCAAAATACGCTCATAATAGTAAAGTTTTATGCTAGACTAAGCCATGTTTTTTTATGATTTAGAAAGGTAAACAATGAGCCAAGAAACACTCGCTAAGATTAAAAGCCAAATCGAAGCCAATCCTATTATTTTGTATATCAAAGGTACTGTCGAAAACCCACAATGCGGTTTCTCTTCAAAAGCTATTCGCGCCCTTCAAGCATGCAAAGCTGAATTTACAACGGTCGATGTACTCGCGAATCCTGATATTCGCGCGACATTACCACACTACGCCAACTGGCCAACTTTTCCGCAACTGTACGTAAGAGGCGAATTAATTGGCGGTTGCGATATTATTATGGAACTCCTGGAATCAGGAGAATTACAAACATTAGTCTCTGGAGAAAAAGCATGAGCGTATTAGTCGGTCGAAAAGCCCCTGAATTTACTTCCGCTGCTGTATTAGGCAACGGCGAAATCATATCAGAATTTAGTTCTGCAAAAGCGTTTAAAGATAAATACGCCCTCGTATTTTTCTATCCGTTGGATTTTACCTTCGTATGCCCTTCGGAATTAATTGCATTGCATAACCGTATGGATGACTTCAAAAAACGCGGTGTTGAAGTCGTTGGCGTATCTATTGACTCCCATTACACTCATAACGCATGGCGTAATACGCCTGTCGATAAAGGCGGAATAGGCCAAGTTGATTACACTTTAGTTGCGGATATGAATCACAGCATTTGCCAATCCTACGGTGTTGAACATCCCACCGCCGGCGTTGCATTCCGCGGGGCATTTATCATCGATAAAAAAGGTGTTGTGCGCGCACAAGTCGTCAATGATTTACCGATTGGACGCAACATGGATGAGTTATTGCGTTTAATTGATGCATTACAATTTACCGAAGAACACGGCGAAGTATGTCCTGCTAATTGGTCAAAAGGTAAAGCCGGCATGAAAGCTTCGCCCACCGGTGTTGCAAATTATTTAAAAGAGAATGCAGAACAACTGTAATTTCTACGTAAATAATCGCCACGATGGCAGCGCCCAAATATTGGGCTCTGCCATTTTTTTTATCTCATTGCCATTATAAATAATTAATCCGCCTAACCATTCAGACTGTAAATTTTCAGCTAATTCTTTTAAGGGTGTAATGTCTTTTGCAAAGATCATTTCACGCGATTGAATTTCAATACCCATAATTCCGTTCGGAAGTTCCAATAAGACATCAACTTCTAATCCACTGCGCGTACGGTAAAAATAATAATTCGCAGAACGTTTTGAAGTACGAACCCATTTGACAATTTCGCTGACCACAAAGGTTTCATATAACGCCGGATTTAATTTTTCATGCAATCCTGAAATAATTCGCGCAACACCCACATCTAACCAATATATTTTTGGGGTTTTTACGACCCGGCTCGTTAGATTACGATGAAATGGCTTCAGTAATTCAATATGATAGTGCTCACGCAAATCTGCAATATAGCGACGCGCACTGTCCACTGAAATACCTGCACCGCGCGCTAATTCAGAATAATTTAATAAATGCGCAGAATGAATTAATTTTGCGAGCGATAAATGATCAATATAATTATCTTCATAATACTTAAGCCATTTTAAGCGCTTAGTTTCAGATAAATGCAAAAGCGCCGGAAAACCGCCAAACGCCAACATATGGTCCTGTGCTGATTTACGGGCATTTTCTTCTGCATGAGGTAGTACGGCTGAAATTGTACTTAAAATATTTTCAAAACTTTGACGCTGCAATAATCGATCAAACAACGGAAATCGTAACGGATTTTTTTTATCTGACATTAATTCCGCTAACGTCAGCGAAAATAATTCATACAATTTATTATTATCTGTTGAGGGAGTATTTTTTTCAGAAATACCAAAATATTTGGCAAATTGCGTTTTGCCTGTTTGACGTGGGCCTGCAATGTGAAGCGAAGGAAATTGATCTGAAGAAGGTAGCATTGCTGCCAAAAACCGCCGTTTCTCGATGATGTCGTCCATGTCGATAAATTTCCTGTAAAATTGACGATTGAAAGGCATCTTAACGTCCTGTCATTTGATTGACAACCCCCACCTGGCTCTATAGCATTGCAATCGCAATTTCGCTGGAAATTCAAAGGAAAATGCTTCATGTCTACCAAAGCCACCCTCACGCTTAGCGGTGATCAAAAAAAATCACTTGAACTTCCTGTCTTAGAAAGCACACTGGGGCCAAATTGTGTTGATGTAACGCAACTTGCAAAAAATCAGCTATTTACTTATGACCCTGGCTTTATGTCTACCGCTGCATGCGAATCTAAAATTACGTATATTGATGGGGATGCAGGTGTATTACTTTATCGCGGTTATCCTATTGAAGAAGTCGCAAAAAACGGCGATTTTTTAGAAACCTGTTATTTATTATTATTTGGCGAACTCCCCACTAAAAAGCAAAAAACACAGTTTGTTGAAGTGATAAACAGCCATACGTTAGTGCACGAACAAATTCGCAGCTTTTTTAATGGTTTTCGACGCGACGCACATCCGATGGCCGTTATGGTTGGCGTCGTTGGGGCACTTTCGGCGTTTTATCACGATTCACTCGATATTAAAAATCCTGAACATCGCGAAACCGCCGCGTTTCGATTAATTGCAAAAATGCCCACCATTGCAGCGATGTGTTACAAATACAGTGTGGGCCAGCCGTTTATTTATCCACAAAATGACATGGGTTATGCAGAAAACTTTTTGCACATGATGTTCAGCACTCCCGCAGAAAATACTATTCCAAATCCCACATTAGTTCGTGCGATGGAAAGAATTTTTATTTTACATGCAGATCACGAACAAAATGCATCAACCTCCACAGTTAGATTAGCCGGCTCAACAGGTGCCAATCCATTTGCGTGTATTTCTGCAGGAATTGCAGCATTGTGGGGACCTGCACACGGTGGCGCAAATGAAGCTGCATTAAATATGCTAAAAGAAATTGGCGATGAATCTCGCATTCCGGAATACATTAAACGCGCAAAAGATCCCAACGATAATTTCCGCTTAATGGGTTTTGGCCATCGCGTCTATAAAAGCTATGATCCCCGCGCGGCAGTGATGCGTGAAACGTGTCATGAAGTATTAGACGCCGTAGGCGCACATGACAGTCCATTATTTAAAATTGCGTTAAAACTCGAAAAAATTGCGCTGGAAGATGAATATTTTATTCAACGTAAATTATATCCGAATGTTGATTTTTATTCGGGAATTACATTAAGTGCAATCGGCATTCCCAGCAATATGTTTACCGTAATTTTTGCACTAGCCCGAACTGTCGGTTGGGTTGCACATTGGAATGAAATGATCAGCCAACCCGATCATCGCATCGGTCGTCCGCGACAATTGTATACGGGTCCGAAAGAACGCAAATATGTGCCGGAAACTAAGCGAAAGTAAGATATACATCGAATCTTACGGCTTTGCCCTCAAAAACAATATCCGGCTTTAATGCTGTAATTGTATTTGCATGTTTTGGTCTTTTTACCACAACCCGTTTTTTGGCTTTTTTTAAAGCTAATTCAAATACTTCTGCCGAATCTAAATCATCACCCACAACTTGTTTTAATAATCGCGAACTTTTTTTAGATAATGCTGTTTTGGTTTTTTCAGGAAAGATGGGATCAAAATAAATAACATCGGGATAATTTTCTATATCTAATTTTTTTAAATAGTCTTTTGAATCAATATTATAAATTTTAATATCCGTAAAACTTAAGTTTAATTTGAGCAATAAATAAACTAATCGAGAACGCTCTAATAATATAAGCGGACAGTTTAATTGATGAAGCAGATATCCATCTGCCCCTAATCCTGCACTGAGATCTAATACAGTAGGAAGATAATCTTTTTTAATGCTAACGGCTTTGGCTAATAATTCAGACTTTAATTGGCTTTTTTTTTAAATCGGGATTGATTGAAATCGGTTTTTAAATTCAAAATTAATTCTACGGCTTGCGCCAAATCAGGAACTTCACCTTCTTCACCCACAATAATACTGCCAATACCTGCAGCATCTGCCGCACCCGAATCTTTATCCGTATCGCCAATCATAATAGCGTTTTTTAAATCAATTTTTAGAAAATCTGAAATTTGCTGTAATAAACCTGGCTTCGGTTTGCGACAATTACAATTGTCATCGGGTTTATGCGGACAGAAAAATAAGGCATCCACTCGAGCACCGACTTTTTCCATGTACGTAAACATTTTTTTATGAATTTGTTCTAATGTTTCGAGAGAATAATATCCACGCCCTACACCAGATTGATTGGTTGCAATCGCAACTTTATAGCCTGCTTTGTTTAATTTCGCGATGGCTTCAAGACTACCGGGAATCGCATGCCATTCTTCAGGTGATTTAATATAATCATCCGAATCAACATTAATGACACCATCACGATCTAAGATAACCAGTTTTAACATACTGAAATATCCGCCACCTTCAGAAAGAGTTCACGCATTTTCTTCAACAACAATACGCGATTGAGCTTAATTTTTTCATCTTCTACGTCTACCATAACATGCTCAAAGAAATCATCCACTGGGGATTTTAAGAGTGCGAGTTTCGTCAAAATCTCGGTATAACTGGTTAGTTTTTCAGGGAATCCCGAAATGATGTTATATAAATCTTTTTCAGCCGCATGATCAAATAATTTACTGTCAATATTACCTTTGGAATCCGGATATTTTTTCAGGATATTTTTGACGCGTTTATTGGCTTCACTTAAATGCGCGGCTTCAGGTAATTTTCTGAACTCTTGTACCGCTAATACACGCTGATGAATATCCAGTAAATCATCTTTTTGGATTTCTAACACCGCCTGCAATACTTCAGAATTTACACCTTTTTCTTGGTAATACGACGGTAATCTATCCAAGATAAAATCCTGAACGTCTTGACGTAAATTAAGCTGAGATAACAACACATGCTGAATTTCTTTTTCAATAATAATTCGAATAATACCTAACGCCGCACGACGCAATCCAAACGGATCTTTATCCCCCGTGGGCCCACCCTGCGCAGAAAAAATACTTTCTACGGTATCGAGCCGATCGGCTAAAGCAATCACACAACTTAATGCATGACGCGGTAAGTCATCACCCGCAAATCGCGGCAAATAATGTTCACGGACGGCAATGCCAATTTCATCACGATTTCCCGTGAGTTTACTGCTTTTAATATAGTATTCGCCCATCACACCTTGTAATTCAGGAAATTCGCCGACCATTAATGTCGTTAAATCGTTTTTGCATAAACTGGCTGCGGCTTGTGCGCGAACTGGATTCACATGCATTAATTCCGCTACTTGTTTTGATCGCTCAACAATGCGATCGACTTTATCTGCGACACTTCCCAATTTTTGCGCAAACGTAATCGATTTGAGTAATTCAAACCGTTCTTCAAAATCTTGTTTTTGATCTTGTGCATAGAAAAACGCAGCATCGGATAATCGTGCGCGTACCACACGCTCATTACCCGAAATGATGTCATTGGTTTTTTTGATATTACTGACGGTCATAAAAAACGGTGCAATCGCACCATGCTGATCGACAACCGGAAAACATTTCTGATGATGTTGCAACGATGAAATAATAACTTCTTTCGGTAAGGCGAGAAAGGCCTTATCAAATTCACACCAAATAGCAGTTGGCCATTCTACTAATCCTGTTACTTCATTTAATAAATTCGCATCGATTTCTAATTTTTGTTTGTGTTTTTTCGCTAATTGCGTAATTTGATCATGAATTTCAGCTTTACGTTTTTCAAAATCCACTACGACAAAACCCTCTTCTTCTAATAGGTTTTCGTATTCAGCCGGTTCTTCTATAGCAATCTTGTGCAGGGATAAAAAACGATGGCCATACGTATGTCGACCTGATTTTAATCCAAATAAATCTGCTGAAATAACATTTTTGCCGTATAGCATCACTACCCATTGCACCGGACGCAAAAACGATACGGGATGATTTCCCCAACGCATGGTTTTAATACCCGCGATTTTGGTTACGACATCAGAAATTAATACGGGCAATAATTTTTCCGTCGTTTGTCCTTTTTCTTCGTAATGATAAACAAGATAATCATTGTCGATAGATAATTTATCCAACGCAACGCCACAGGATTTTGCGAAACCTTCTTTCGCTTTTTCAGGTGCAGAAGCCGCCGGGCCTTTTTTAACCCTATTTTTATCAGGCGAAGATGAACTAAGCTTTTTAATCAATACTGCAATACGGCGAGGTGTCACAAACACTTCATAATCCATAAAACTTAAAGCATGCTCTTTCACACGCTCAATAATTTCATGACCAATTTTATCCGCAAACGGTTTTAAACCTTGCGCGGGTAATTCTTCACATCCTAATTCCAGTAAAAAATCTTTGGCTGTCATGAGAGAGGGAATCCTAACGCTTCACGTGAAGCAAAATATTCTGCCGCAATGGCACGTGCCAATGCACGCACACGTAAAATATAACGCTGACGTTCGGTGACCGAAATTGCATGACGCGCATCCAATAAATTAAACACATGGGATGTTTTGAGCATTTGTTCATATGCAGGTAATGGCAATTTTTTGTCGATTAAAGATTGCGCACTTTTTTCATGCGCATCAAATTGCGCAAACAATTCTTTGACATTCGCTTCTTCAAAATTATATTTGGACATTTCAACTTCGTTTTGATGATAAATATCACCGTATGTCACACCGTCTGTCCAAATTAAATCAAAGACACTTTCTTTGTTTTGCAAATACATCGCCAGACGTTCTAATCCATACGTCATTTCGCCCATGACCGGTTTGCAATCCAATCCACCGACTTGCTGAAAATACGTAAATTGGGTAACTTCCATGCCATTCAACCACACTTCCCAGCCCAAACCCCACGCACCCAATGTCGGCGATTCCCAATTATCTTCGACAAATCGCAAATCATGCTTTAACGGATCAATGCCTAATTTTTTTAATGACTGAATATATAATTCTTGAATATTATCGGGAGAGGGTTTCATCACCACTTGAAATTGATAATAGTGTTGTAAGCGATTGGGATTTTCACCATAACGCCCATCCGTTGGACGACGCGAGGGTTGCACATACGCCGCTTTCCATCGCTCGGGCCCAATTGCACGCAAAAACGTTGCAGTATGAAACGTTCCTGCACCTACTTCCATATCCAACGGCTGCAAAATTACACAACCGTGATCTGCCCAAAATTCTTGCAGCGACAATAAAATATTTTGAAAATAAAATTTTTTATCCACCGCGCGCCTCAGTAATTGCTTTCAATAAGGTTGCTTCATCGACTGCACCGGGAACCAATACAGGATTTTTAAATGATGTCATATTCTGCTTTGCATCGTATTTCACTTTTGCCATCACAAATGCGGGTGTTCCAGCTAAATTTAATTTTCTTGCTAAGCTATCATTTTCGTTGATTTCCACATCCCACGCAGGATTTTTCATATCCGCTTGTAATTGTGTTGTATTTAACCCTACTTGGCTTGCGACTTTCATGACAACATCCTTCGTCAGCGGCTGATTCAATTTCATTAACGCATCATGAAAAGCAAGAAATTTTTGCGGACTTTGTACATACGCCGCTAACGCCGCTTTAGCATCTATTTTTGAATCATCCCCAAAAATGGGTAATACTTTAAATACTACACGAAGATTTTTATCTTTCGCCAACAAATCCGTTACAAACGCAGACATTTCTTTGCAATGCGGACATTGGTAATCAAAAAATTCTACTATCGTTACATCACCATTCAGGTTTCCTGCAACTGGGGCTAATTTATCATCAAATAATTTCGTGGCGATTTCGGGAACTGTTTTGTTGGCGGTTTTTTTCCATTTATCTTGTTCTTGTTTTTGTAACGATTGCGCGACCTCCACTAACACTTGTGGATTGTTCACCAAATAGTCATGCACAATTTTTTGAATGGCTTGTTGTTGTGCTGACGTAAAATCAGCAGAATTATTTTCAGCAAACGCAACCGTTAAAAAACTTGATAACACAAAAAATAATACGATTCTCCAGAGTTGCATAAATATTCCTCTAAAAATTACTGGATAGTGATATCACGACGGTGGTGTGTCACCGTTTCAGCAACATCAAATACCATAGAATGAAATTCCACTTCAAACCATTGTAAAAATAAATCCAGTGAACGATTGGCTGGCCACAATGTTTCATCATCATGCCAACTGGCTAATTCACTGACAAATAAATCATCATAAATTTCATTTAAATAGGCTTCAGCAGAATCTTCATCATCAAACGTGGGCAATAAAATAACAGTACAATCCGTTTGCACTTCTGGAAGTGCCAGACGATCGCTCTCCACCGTGTGTTGATTGATCCATTCGAGCATCACCTCTGACGGTTTTAATACTGCAGCGACGCGATCAAGTTCTTTCATATGTACACACTCCAACTGTTATTTGGGAATATTCTATTCTAGCATAATGTTTGTTATACTCGAGGCCTTTCAGAGGTGGCGTTATTATTCATACAGTAATATCGCTTTTATTATCGAATTTATATACGTTAAAGGATATTTCCCTATGTTGAAAAAACTTTCTCTCGTTGCTGTCGTCGCGATGGCACTAGCAGGTTGCTCAAACGGTCAATCTTCTAGTAGTGTTTCTCCGGCACCAACAACAGACAACAGTGCAGCAACTGCTCCTGCAACACCTGCTGCTCCTGCTGCAACACCAGATCAATCTGCTGTACCTGGACAAGCTGCAGCTCCAACCACAGCGGCTCCTGCAACACCGGGCGTGCCTGATCAATCCGTTGCAACACCTGCACCTTCCGTACCTGCAGCGCCTGCAGCACCATCAATGAATAATGCTGCACCTCAAGGTCCTGCAATGACACCTGCAGCACCTGCAACAACACCGGATCAATCCGCTGCTGCTCCGCAAGCACCGGCTGCTCCTGCAACAACACCTTCAACCTAAATTGTAGGTGAAGTATTCAGAAGCAGAATGATGACAACATCATTCTGCTTTTTGTTTTTTTACAGGGAGGAAAGACATGAAATTATTAACTGGAATTAGTTTATGTTTACTTGCTTCTGTTGCATACGCTGATCAATCTACGCCTCCTGCTTTTCACACAGACCCGTCTAAACCAGAAGCACAAGTTCAAGTTTCACCGTCACAAGCTGACAATGTTGCGGTTTCAAAAAATACACAAACTAAATGGAAAAATTATGATTCCCCTTTACGCAATTGCGTCAAAGGCGACACGATTCTTCCATCGAGTGGCAATGATTTATTTAGCGTAATGTTTCACAATAACGCGCAAGTGAATATCACAATGTCCGTTCTCGGATGGAAACAGAAAGAATGCCAAGTGAATTTTTCTGAAGCAGCGAATGTTTTATATTGCCAATTTAATTCATCGGAGTTACAAGGGCTGATGAAAGCGATCCTGAATTCTGATAAGTTTCTGCCGACTGACCCGTTTGCGCAGACCTTGAATTCGAACTGTCAGTCGACGCCGCCGGTGACCACCAGCTAGCCCAACAATTTCTTAAGCGAGAAAAACAACCGAGTTCTGATTTTTTTGGCGAAGACACCAATGCTACTTCTTCCTCAGATTTTGTACTGTCGTAATATTTTTTCGCTAAAACAACACCTGCTGTTGCTACTCCTGTTGCAGCAATTCCTTGGGAAAGATATGTGGGTACAGGCCATACGATAGATTTTAATTGGATATTATCTAATACAACTGAAACTGGATACGTCATCCAGCTAGCGTATTGAATAACTTTTTGGGCTACTTCCAAATTGGGCCGACCGCTTTCCAGTAATTTTAAAAGTACTGCCGTCCCTGAGGAAGCAATAATCGTTGCAGTTCGATATAAATAGGTTACATCTTTTCCAGCGGTAGCTAAAATATCTGTCGGCATGTTTAATAATCGTGATAATTGCGCAGCAACTAATACACTATCTAATACCGCCGTCGCTTTATTTTTTATGTTTAACGCTTGTGTAATCGCATACCCTATCGCTATAGCAACGGCAGGGATTTCCAAAGGAATGATCACCCAATCAGGAACAATAATGGGACCCATTGATTTTGTCGCGAGAACAATTCCGGTTACAGCAATACTCGATACCAATCGCAATGACATCCAATTCGCATGCAAAAAGTTATCTGCAAATGAAAATGCCTTACGCAAAAATGTTTTTTTATTTTCCTCGGTTAATGTCGCAAAATGTATAGCTGAACCAATAATATAGACAGAACCGCCTATAATAGCGACTGAAAATGCAGTAGATGATTTAATTTCAAATGCTTCGATAAGTTCCAACGTAATTAATGTAGGCGCTGCTGCACGAAGGGTTCGCAGCATGAGAACAAATTGTTCGCTGCTGATAAAGTGAGGCAATGTACGTGGATGTTGCAGTAGTCTACCGTCTTCCATCTATCATCTCCAATCTCATTAATTTTTTCGAGTATGACATGGAAACCTTAAGGTTTCCTTAAGGAAGGCATGATATACTCACGGCCATTTTATAAAGAGGAGACCAAAATGAAAAAAACCATCTTTACGTTGTCGTTTCTCTGCTTAAGTTCCATTTCATTAACTGCTTTTGCCGCTTCTCAAACTATGGATGTTTTCGTCCAAACCGCGCCCGAAGCAACTATTTCGAAGTCTGCTCAACCGCATACTTATCAATTAGCCCTTAAAAACATCTCGCATTACGCGACCTATTTTACGGATAGACCTAGCCGTACGAGCAACGTCATGACACTCGAATCTTTCCTAAACTTCTGGAATAAAGGGTTTACCCAAGATGCCCCAAATGCCAGTATTTCAGGTGTTTCTGAACATAAACTCATCAATTTCCCAGCCGAATTAACTCAACCCAGTTATAATGACTCAAACCAAACCTTAACCTACGTTTTGCATCCGCTCGAAGGAAAAGAAAGCACTATTCCACACAATCTTCACTTAAAAGACGTCTCACTCTTTATAGATCCACTTTGTTTGAGTTGCCTCGGGTAACCCAATTTAGTAAAGTGCCCGATCTAACTTTAGTGACCGGAATCTATGATAGTTAAACTACTTGGCAAAGTTTTTGGCAGTCGAAATGAACGCATTCTCAAACGCTTACGTAAACGCGTTGCAGAAATCAATGCATTGGAATCTTCTCTCACAGGCTTGTCTGATGAAGCGCTACAAGGCAAAACCCGTGAATTTCGTGAACGATTAGGCGTTGGCAAAAAATCTATCGAAGATATTCGTGCACAACTTCCTGGTCTTCTTCCTGAAGCGTTTGCCGTTATCCGTGAAGTCAGTCGCCGTACCTTAGGCCTTCGTCACTTCGATGTGCAATTAATCGGTGGAATGGTTTTACATGAAGGCAAAATTGCCGAAATGCGTACCGGTGAAGGTAAAACCTTGATGGCAACTCTCGCGGCATATTTAAATGCCTTAGTGGGTCAAGGCGTTCATATTGTTACTGTAAATGACTATCTCGCTAAACGGGACGCAGAATGGATGGCGCCCATTTATAATTACTTAGGCTTATCGGTCGGCGTTATTCTTACAAATATGACCGCGCATGAAAAACGCGATGCGTATAATTGTGATATCACGTACGGCACTAACAACGAATTTGGATTTGATTACCTTCGCGACAACATGGCATTTACGCTCGAAGATAAAGTACAACGTCGATTAGCGTTTGCAATTGTTGACGAAGTAGATTCGATTTTAATTGATGAAGCACGCACGCCATTGATTATTTCAGGCGCAGCAGACAACAGCTCTGACTTATATCACAAAATTGATCAACTCGTTCCACATCTCAAAAAACAACGCAAAGAAAACGAAGACGGTGACTTTTCCGTTGATGAAAAAACCCGTCAAATCACGTTATCTGAAGCCGGACATCAAACCGTTGAGAAATTAATGATTCAACACGGCTTAATTGAAGAAGATGAAAGTTTATACGATGCCAAAAACATTACGTTAATGCATCATTTAAATGCCGCACTCAAAGCACATCACTTATTTCAACGTGATGTCGATTATATTGTTCAAAATGATCAAATCGTTATTGTGGATGAACACACTGGACGAACGATGCCAGGTCGTCGTTGGTCTGATGGTTTACATCAAGCAGTAGAAGCCAAAGAAAAAACGCAAATTCAACAAGAAAACCAAACCCTCGCCTCTATTACGTTCCAAAATTATTTCCGTCTCTATGACAAATTAGCAGGAATGACAGGAACCGCTGATACCGAAGCCTATGAATTTCAACATATTTATGGCTTAGAAGTCGTTGTGATTCCGACCAATGTTCGTGTAAATCGTACAGATAATCCGGATCAAGTTTTCTTAAAAATGCCGCACAAATTCAAAGCGATTATTGACGATATCAAAGATTGTCGTTCACGCAATCAACCTGTATTAGTCGGTACCGCATCCATTGAAACATCAGAATATTTATCCAATTTATTAAACCAAGAAAAAATTCCTCACCAAGTATTAAATGCAAAATTCCATGAAAAAGAAGCGCAAATTGTCGCTGATGCCGGAAGACCCGGCGCGGTAACGATTGCCACCAACATGGCTGGTCGTGGAACAGATATTGTATTAGGCGGAAAAGCCGATCACACTGAAAATAAAGAAATCTGGCAACAACGTCACGATGAAGTAATTAAAGCCGGCGGATTACACATTATTGGTTCTGAACGTCATGAATCACGCCGCATTGATAACCAATTACGCGGACGATCCGGTCGACAAGGTGATCCGGGAAGTACGAGATTTTATTTATCGCTCGAAGACAATTTGATGCGTATTTTTGCGGCAGATCGATTATCCGGTCTTATGCAAAAATTGGGCATGAAAGAAGATGAAGCAATTATTTCTCCGTTAGTAACGCGCGCGATTGAAAACGCACAACGCAAAGTGGAAAGCCGAAACTTTGATATTCGTAAACAATTATTAGAATACGATGATGTGGCGAATGAACAACGTAAAGTAATTTATCAACAACGTACGGAATTAATGGCATCCAATGATATTTCGGAAACCATTAAAAATATTCGCGAAGATGTCGTCAAACATACAATTGATGTTTATATTCATCCCGAAAGTTTAGAAGAACAATGGGATATTCCGGGATTAGAAAAACAAATTGCGCAAGATTTTGGCCAATCACTTCCCATTCAAGAATGGCTGGAACGCGATGATGCATTGCATGAAGAAACCTTACGCCTAAAAATCTTAACTGAAATTGAAAATACCTATGCGCAAAAAGAAGCCGAATTCAGCAGCGCAACACTTCGCCAAGTTGAAAAATCGGTCATGTTGCAACAATTGGATATTCTCTGGAAAGAACATTTAGCCCACATGGATTATTTACGCCAAGGTATTCATTTACGCGGATATGCGCAAAAAAATCCGAAGCAAGAATATAAACGCGAAGCATTTGAATTATTCACACGCATGTTGGGCACCTTAAAATATCAAGTCATAAGCACATTAAGCATGATCCGTTTACAACAACCTCAAGATGAAACACCACCTGTTGCACCCCTCGTTGGTCGCAATGATTTATGTCCGTGTGGTTCTGGGAAAAAATTTAAACAATGTCACGGTCAGCTCACAGTTACCTAAATGTCGCGGTCGGCATTATTATTAACGATAACCATCAAGTATTAGTGTCGTTACGCCGAACAAATACTCCCTATGCAGGATTCTGGGAATTCCCCGGTGGAAAATTCGAATCGCATGAAAATGCATTTGACGCATTAAAGCGTGAACTGGAGGAAGAAATTGGAATTACGCTGAATAAAGCCAGGCCGTGGATGTGCGTTTATCATGATTATGGTGATCGCAAAGTCGCGCTGGATACTTGGCGCATAGAAGATTATGATGGCACCCCTTATGGACGAGAAGGACAAGTCGTTCAATGGGTTAATCTCGCAGAGCTCAATCAGCTGATTTTTCCTGAGGGAAATAAAGCAATTGTTGATGCGATTAAAGAAATTTTATGATATAAATTTAACATTGAGGAGGAAACAATCATGTCTAATGAAGCAGGTCATTCTGAAGAAAATTTTATCAATAAGCTTATCGCTGCAAAAACTCCTGTATCTGTGTTTATGCGTAACGGCATTAAATTGACAGGGATTTTGGTCGCCGCTGATGAAGAAGTTCTTTATCTGAAGAATACAATTACCCAGATGGTGTACAAACATGCGGTCAGCACCATCGTTCCCGCAAGTAACGTGGAATAAACCACCGTTTTTCCTTGCTTTTTTCACCCAAATCGCCGAAGATGACTAGTCTAGTCATCTTCGAATTTGGAATTAATAATGCAATTCAGTCAGCTTCACCTCTCGCCGTCTCTTCTGAGCGCACTCAAAGTTAAGGGTTATCAGTCTGCCACGCCTATTCAGCAACAGGCCATCCCGGTCATTTTGTCGGGAAAAGACGTCATTGGGAAAGCCCCTACAGGAACCGGCAAAACTGCCGCGTTTATGTTACCTGCGCTTCATAAAATTGCAGAATCCGAACACCGTCAAAAGCCCCAAGTTTTAGTCCTTTCACCAACCCGTGAATTGGCCAATCAAATTACGGCTGTTATCCATGACTACGGCAAAGACATTCACGTGAAGCCTGTCAGCATTTTGGGTGGCATGCCCTATCGCGATCAACAACGAAAGCTGTCGAAGCCGCATGACATTATTATTGGAACGCCGGGTCGCTTAATGGATTACATCCGCAAAGGCGCGTTAGATTTATCCCGAATTTCCCTGTTGATATTAGATGAAGCAGACCGCATGCTCGACATGGGCTTTATCGAAGACGTTGAATTTATCGCCTCGAAGCTTTCCAAAAAACGCCAAACGTTATTATTTACCGCAACGATGGATAATCGCTTAATTTCGCTTTCAAAAAATATTTTACAGTCGCCGCAATTTATTGAAGTCAAAAATGAAAATGTCACACTGGATAATATTAGCCAGCGAATCCACATTGCGAATGACAATGAACATAAATTTAAATTATTGAAGCATTTATTAACCGCTGAAAATATATTCAAAGCTGTGATTTTCTCAGGCACAAAACACAACGCGGATAGATTAGCGCGTGATTTAGAGCGTGAAGGATTACAGATGGGTGCGCTTCATGGGGATATGAACCAGAAAAAGCGTAACCGAACGATTGCCGATTTTAGAACCGGCAAAATTCAATTTTTAGTGGCAACCGATGTGGCAGCACGCGGTATTGATATTAATGATGTATCTCATGTTATTAATTATGATTTGCCAAAATTTGCAGAAGATTATGTACATCGGATTGGTCGAACGGGTCGAGCAGGACGGGAAGGTATTGCGATCTCATTTGTTTCATCAAATGATAGACATGTACTTCAGAAAATTGAGCGTTTTACGCGACAAACAATTCCACACAGTACCATTAAAGGTTTAGAGCCGCATTCACAACCTAAATCATCATCTAGCCATAAATCCAAGAAAAGTTTTGGTGGCAAACCCAAACGTAGCTTTGGCGGCAACTCTGATCGAGATTTCGGTCACAAGCCAAAGAAAAAATTTGGTGATAAATTCAAAAGAGATTTCAGTGACAGACCTGAAAGAAATTTCAACGACCGCTCAGAAAAACGTGATTTCAGAGATAAACCCAAGAAAAACTTTGGCGGAAACTTTGACCGCGGTAATTTTGGCGACAAACCCAAGAAAAAATTTGGCGATAAATTCAAAAGAGATTTTAGCGATAGACCTGAAAGAAATTTCAACGACCGCTCAGAAAAACGTGATTTCAGAGATAAACCCAAGAAAAACTTTGGCGGAAACTTTGACCGCGGTAATTTTGGCGACAAACCCAAGAAAAAATTTGGCGATAAATTCAAAAGAGATTTTAGCGATAGACCTGAAAGAAATTTCAACGACCGCTCAGAAAAACGTGATTTCAGAGATAAACCCAAGAAAAACTTTGGCGGAAACTTTGAACGTGGGAATTTTGGCGACAAGCACAAAAAAAAATTCGGTGATAAATTCGAAAGAAACTTTGATGATAAACCGAAGAAAAACTTTGGCAATCGCGACTTCGCTAAAAAAGACTTTGGAAAATCTTTCAACAAAGACTCCAAAAAACCGTTTAAGAAAAAGTTTAAAAAAGATAAAAAATAATCTATGCTTTACGGATGCAAAAAACCTCCGTACGCGACATCACATCATGGATTGAAAATATCAACAACGGATTGACCGGCGGTGCCTGTTTCGCCCCCAACTTCCTGAAACCCTACCACTTCGTCACGCTCGCGCTGGAATTAAAACGCTATCAAGAAAAAGATCTCCAGATTCCCGACGAATTAGCGAATTACGCTGCAACAATGGGATTATGGGACGCCATCGAACTTCCGTCTCCCGTACCCCTTTCAAAAAATAAGCGCGCAACAACCTTCTTACCCATTGAACCCCTTAAAACATTACATACCGTGCAAAATAGCGCAGAAAAAATTATGGGTATTTTAAAATCCCATTGTGTCGATAAAAATACCGCAGAAAGTTTAAGCTGCATGTTGTTAGAATTACTCGAAAATTGCTTTGCCCACGCCGCCATCGAAACGGGCCTGCATGGTTTAGTCTGCGCACAGCCGTGGAGCAATGGAAAACTCGCACAAATTGCATTAGTTGATAGTGGAATTGGCATTCGAAATTCATTGGGCCAAAATCCTGAATTACGATCGCGACTCGATGGCGAAAATTGCTGCGAACTCGCTACTCAATATGGTATTACCGGTAAACCCGAAAAAGGTCATACCGGATATGGATTAACGTTAGCCAGAGATTTGATTGAGCAAAACGGTGGAAATTTAATTATTATTTCCAAAAGTGAATTATTTCAAAGTTGTGAAAAAAAAGGGCAGAAACAGTACTGTGAACTTCCTTGGCATGGTACGCTTATCATCATGGAGCTAAATACGGACCGCGCCTTGGACTCCGCGGATGTTTTTAATAAATGGCCATTGCCCAAGGGTTATACTAATGAAGACTTCGACGACTAAACTTAGCATTTCCAAGACATTTCCATTCACGTCTACACGCGTAGAAGGCATTGAAGCACGCGAGAAATTACTTCAGTTATTAAACTCCCACTCATCCCTCACATTGGATTTTGCCAAAACCCACATTACCGTTTCATTTGCAGATGAATGTTTAGGGGTTTTAGCGGAAAGATTAGGCAAAGAACGGTTTCAACAAAAAATCATTTTGAAAAATATTTCACCCACATTGGAATCGTTATTAACCCATATTTTAACTAGGAGAATGACGGAGTCTGTGAAGAAGTAGTTTGTTCAACTGGGGCTGGCGATGTATTAATATTCAGTGCCTTATTGCATGCGGCCTGCGTATATTTTGCTAACGGCATTAATCCTTCTTTCAACTTTGCATCATGACCAAATTTTTCGGTAATTAACCCCGTAATAATTTGTTCAGGTGCTGTCGATCGATCAATTAAACTATCACTGACATGAGAACGAGCAATAACCTGCGAATTTTGAATCAGCGTAACGGCTAACAATCCAATCAATACCGCCTGAATTTTAACGGCATCATCATGGCCATCAACCGCAGTTTCAACAATGGCACGCATTGCCGAAGACGCATTAAAAAACGCTAACATCGCGCTAGCAATGACTGCGTCTTTGGTATCCCACAATTGATTAAAATAAAGCGAGCGTGTTTGATGACGACGATCTTGAACTTGGAACACATACGCCATTTCTGATTTTAAGGTTTTAATCGCATGCTGCTCTTCAGCAAACATACCATGTTTGTGAAGACCTGCGTTTTCGTGCGATTTATCGTGGGTGACTGACATTGCAACCTCTCATTGTAATTCATAAACATCAAAAGACGCGCTATTATACGCTTTTTAATCTATGCTTTTGAAGCTTTTAACGTAAATTCTACCTGTACATTGTCTTTTATGGAGTCAGTTTTAGACCAGTCGCCCTGTCCAACCCCAAAAGAAAGCCGCTGTATTGTAGTCGACCCCACCGCCACAAATCCCTCTGGCGAATAATGCTTTAATGAAAAATTCAATGTTACCGGAACTGTTTTATCCCGAATAGTCAACGTTCCCGTTGCCGCATACGAATCTTTTGCGGTTTGAGTAAAATGATCGGCGGTAAAAACAGCTTTGGGAAATTGAGCAACATTAAACCAATCGGGCGTTTTTAATGTCGTGGCCACATCACCGTATGAAGTACTGACCGAACCCGTATCAACAACAATTTTTACGTGACTGTCTTTGAGATCCGCAGGTGTCCCCTGAATTTCTCCTGTAAAGGATTTAAATTCCCCTTTCACCGGCGCTCCATTTTGCGTAGCAGCAAATGCAATCGTACTTTCGCTAGAAATAATTTTCCAGGACGGAACTGCTGCAAATGACAGTAACGGAAATAGGATTAAGCTTAATCCTATTACAATTTTTTTCATCATAGCATTCTCCTCAAAACATCATCTTTGTTAATAAAGTGGTGCTTCAATGCCGCACCCACATGACCACAGAAAGTCACAATTAATCCATAGGCTAACCAGGTGTGCACTTGAATCAATAAGTGAAGTAAATCTAGATTCGGCGAAACGAGGCTAGGCATATCAAATAAACCAAAAAAGGAGGGCGGCAATCCTGCCGCCGATGTCATCATCCATCCTGTGATTGGCATTGCAAACATAAATCCATACAATGCCCAATGAACTGCGTGTGCTGCAAATTTTTGCCATGAGGGAATCGTATTCGGCAATAAAGGAACAATATTTCCGATTCGCCATATTATTCTGAACATCGCCAAAAATAAAACTAATAATCCAAACTCTTTATGAATACCATATAAGCGCAATTTTTCTTCGCTGATGGGTAAATCGTTCATATATAAACCCAAAATTACCATGCCGATAATAATTAACGCCATCAGCCAATGCAAAAATTTATTGACGATACCGTATTGCGTTACTGTATTTTTAATTAGCACGTGAAGCCTCAGCTTGAATATTTAATTGAACGGTATCACCTAAACCCGGTGAATACGCCGTCATACCAAAATCAGAGCGATTGATGGTTGTGGTTGCACTAAATCCTACCGTCGGTTTATTGGTTAACGGACTTTCGCCGGCTTTATTTAATTTGGTTTTTAATGTCACCGATTTCGATACACCATGAAATGTCAGTACGCCTTGGACATTTGCAGAATCTTTACCCGTTAACACGATTTTATTACTGACAAATGTTGCGATTGGATATTTTGCAACATCAAAAAATAGCGGCGATTTTAAATGTTTATCCAATTCAGCCAATCCCGTAGCGAGATCATTCATATCAATCGTCACATCCACTTTGCAATTTTGCGGTTTATCTTTATCGAGCACTAAGGTTCCGCTTTTGATCATCCATTTTCCAGAAGGTTCAGAAAATCCAAAATGACTGATATGCCATTCCACATACGTATGACTGGGATCTAACGTATAATTTTCGGTTGCAGCAAAAGTAGAACCCGCCCATAACATCAATAATATAAAAATAATGCGCTTCATCATGTTTCCTCCAGTCGAATAAAAATCATCTCACGATTTTTACGTTGAATCAAAATTGTTTCAGTACCCACTGACAGATCGATCGTTTTCTCTGTGTTGGGATCACGGCATAATTCCCAGATGGACAATACAGGATAACGCGATGATACAATTCGCATGCAAGATAAAGCATCTTCTTTAGCATAAAACAATTCATGTATGGCCCATTCTAAACGCGCGACATCCGCCAAATACGGGATTGTTTTTAACGGCGTAAAATTTTCTAAAAATTCAGGGAATACTTGGCCATAATCTTGCAATTTATATGAAGTGGATAAATGCTCCGGAATATACACCGCGGCTGTATTTTCAAAACAGTCTTCGCCGATGAGTGTATAGATAGCAGGATAAATTTCACGTAATGCTTTGGTATGAGTGGTAATAAAGTTATTATGATAAATTTCATGCGCACCGGTTAAAATCACGCGCATGAAATCGTGCTGAAATTGCTTCACTTGTCGGTTAAATTTCCACCGACGATACGGCTACAAATACCTTTGGGAAGAAAAATAAACGCGTCGCGCTGACCATCTTTTGTCGAAGAACTGGCGCACTTGGCTGTTGCTGTTTGGCAATCATTCATGCCGGCTTTTGCAATGCCATAGCATTTTTCCATTTTAGATTTCGTTGCGGCAAGAGCATGCGTACTGCTTAAAACGAGAATGCTGAGTACCGTGAGCTGAATCATTGCGTCAGAAATTTTCATCGTCCTTGCTCCTCCATGAGTTGTAACTTACCCGAGTAGTTGTATCATATTTCATTCATGATTCAAACTTTCGGAGCATAAAAATGTTCGCCATCACCGAAGCTTACCGCGCCGGATTATTAAAGCCTAAATATTGGATACGCAATATTATTGCGGGTCTTATTGTTGGTATTGTTGCATTACCGCTCGCGATGGCATTTGCGATCGCTTCGGGTGTAAAACCTGAGCAAGGATTATATACCGCGATTTTTGCCGGGTTTATTGTCGGTATATTTGGCGGTAGCCGAATTCAAATTGCGGGTCCCACTGGCGCTTTCATTGTCATTTTAGCTAGCATTACCGCACATTACGGTGTATCAGGATTACAACTGGCTTCGCTCATGGCAGGATTTATTTTAATTTTCATGGGAGTAGTAAGACTCGGCAATGTTATAAAATTTATTCCTGAACCTGTGATTGTAGGATTTACCAGCGGCATTGGCGTACTTATTTTTGTGGGCGAATGGAAAGATTTTTTTGGATTAAATATTACATTGCCTATTGATTTACATTTTTATCAAAAACTAGCGACGCTCGTACAGGCATTGCCTCATTTAGATTTACCTACAACCGCATTAGGCTGTTTGAGTTTAGCGTTAGTCATTATTACACCTAAAATTATTAAGCATATTCCGGGACCACTGGTTGCTATGATTATCGCAACGCTATTACAAAGTCTTTATCATTTTAACGGAATCGCTACGTTAGGTAGTACTTTTGGAGGAATTCCGCAACATTTTCCGCGCTTTCAGTTTCCGGAGTGGTCATTCAGTAAAATTGAGCACTTAATGGGATCGGCATTAACGATTGCATTATTGGGCGCCATTGAATCACTCTTATCTGCAACTGCTGCCGATGGTATGGCAAAAACACGCCACCATTCGAATCAAGAATTATTTGGCCAAGGTTTGGCAAATATTATTTCGCCTTTATTTGGTGGGTTTGCAGCTACCGGTGCCATTGCCCGAACAGCAACGAATATTCGTCAAGGGGGTAACAGTCCGCTTTCTGCTATTACCCATTCGGTATTGTTATTAGCCTTAGTCGTTTTTCTGGCGCCATTATTTTTTAATATTCCACTATGCTCATTGGCAGCAATTTTATTTGTGGTTTGCTACAACATGAGTGATATTCCACATTTTACCCATACTATTAAACACGCACCCTATTATGATATTTTGGTATTGCTGATCACATTTTTATTAACGATATTTACAAACTTAGTCATTGCAGTAAATGTCGGCGTCATTTTAGCGATGCTATTTTTCATTGGCCGCATGTATGAATGGGTCAATGTCATTCCCGAATCGCCTCAAGAAACGAATTTACCCTCCGATATTATGATTTACTCCATCCAAGGACCTTTCTTTTTTGGTGCTGCAGAGAAAATAGAGCGGGCGTTAACTACATTAAATTTGGCTCCGAGAGTGATTATCTTTCGATTAAAAAACGTCCCCTTTATGGACATGACGGGCCTAGAAACATTCAGTGCGCTCATAGAAGAATATACAAAAAAACATGTAAAAGTGTATTTATGTGAAGCTAATGCGCGTGTCATCCACAAAATTACAGACGTGGGCATATTACCGCATATTGAAGAAAACCGTATTTTTAACATGTTTGATGAAATTATTCCCAAGGTAAAATACGCATGAAAACTGAAAAACATGTTTGGTCATCTGAAGTACGGGATTATGAAATCGATTTTCAAGGAATTGTTAATAACGCCGTTTATTTAAATTATTTACAGCAAGCGCGTGCTGAATATTTTCTTGACCAAGGACATGATGTGGTCGCTATTGCCCACGAAGGCATTAATATTGTTATCTTTGAAACGAATTTAAAATTCAAAAAGTCGCTTCGATTTCGCGATAAATTCACCATTAAAAGTGAATTATCTCGCATCAGCCATTTTAAATTTTTGATGCAACAAACCCTGACAAATACTAAGACGGGTGAAATTTGTTTTGAAGCGAAGAATTATCTTTGCTGTATAGACACAAAAACCAATAAACCGTGTTTGCATCATGCGTTTGAGAATATGCCGATTACTGAATAATTATTCTTATTGATTTTATTTCCAACTAATGTAATTATCCTTTTTCTTGTAATAACAACCTTATGGGAATACTTCTTTATGCATAAACCGATCGCTCCTTTCAACGATACTTCCTCCATTCA
Organism: uncultured Coxiellaceae bacterium; assembly: GCA_964559315.1. Classification (GTDB taxonomy): domain Bacteria; phylum Pseudomonadota; class Gammaproteobacteria; order DASZBR01; family DASZBR01; genus DASZBR01. The sequence continues at coordinate 16,915 of CAZLGL010000013.1, read as the reverse complement.
AAAATCCGTATTGCCCTCTTTTGCTGGAAAAATTGACTTTGCACCTCCATTAAGTACAATCTTTCTGTACTTAAATAATGGGGCGCCTCCGATGGAAATTTCATACAGTGAATTGAGACAAAACTTAAAGAAAACGATTGATAAAACGACTTCTTCGCACGAACCCTTTTTTATTACTTCACATAAATCAAGAAAAGCCGTTCTTATTTCCTATGATGATTATGAGTCCTTAGTTGAAACAGCCTATCTTCTTCAAAATCCTGCAATGGCCAAACGATTGCTCGATGCGGTTGTCGATGTAAAAAAAGGAAAAGTTTCTTCTCACAGGATCATCGATGAAAAATAAAATCCTTTGGCATAGCAACGCCTGGGAAGATTATCTCTACTGGATTGAAAAGGACAAAAAAATGCTAAAAAAAATAAATGAATTAATCAAAGCCATTGATAGAGAACCTTTTACGGGAATCGGAAAACCTGAACCTTTATTACACAGCTTAAAAGGCTATTGGAGTCGCCGAGTGGATCGAGAGCATCGCATTGTATATTCCTACGCGAAAGAAACCCTAACCATTCTTTCTTGTAGACAACATTACCAATAGCGAAAAAATTATTTAATTCGTTTCCACAAAATCTCACGATTCGTCCCATCATTTGGTTTAAGTGATAATTTATCATCATAGAAAAAATATTTACGTTCCAATATTTTTCCTACGGTATTTGAAAACAAATGACCCTCGATATGATGTCGCACTAACTGATTGGGCATATCGACATCATACCGCCCACAATACGCTAAATAATCCTTGGGTATATTGGCTAACTCATCGACCGAGGCTTCTACAAAATTTTTCGAAGCAAATAATTTACGTGATTTTCGAAAAATCTGAACGGACATGATTCCCGTAGGTTCATACATAATATAACCCATCGCATCTTCACCAAACGGATAGCGTTTATTTCCCTGCGCATCCATTTCAACGGAATGAACGAGCGACCATGTCCCTACAAATTTTTGCTTTATGTCTTGCATATTTTTCTCCTATTGAATAGGTGCTCGCGGAATGATCGATTTTCCTTTTGCCAATTGAAAATCATACGACAGCACATAATTACTTTTATCTTTACGAAAATGCCCTATCATATTTTCACTGGCCGTAAATACCGCATCAGTTTTCACTAAATCGTCACCGTCGACAAAGACTTGTGTCACCAACGTTTCATAACCCGGCGCAGAAACAACAAAATGAATATGCGCCGGACGATTCGGATGGCGATGCGCAATTTTCAACAATTCACCTACTGGACCATCCGTTGGAACCGGATAGGGGGTCGGCATTAATGCGATTAATTCATATGAACCCTTGTCATCTGTTGTAAATTTACCTCGCAAATTCATGTCAGGCTGATTTTCATCTTGGGTTTCATATAATCCATTGGTTGCCGCTTGCCAAATATCCAATACCGCATTAGAAATAGGTCTGCCCGTTGAAATATCTACTACTTTGCCTGTAATAATAACTCGCTCGCCCTGTGTATTTAATGAAGCAATGGACTCGCCTCGCTTTCGAAATGGCGCATTGGCGCGATAAAAAGGCCCGACTAATGCAAATCCTACGGCATTGTGATCACGCTGATGATTCATTAACTCTATAAGCTGACTCACACCTAATACATCTGCTAATAATAAAAATTCATTACGTTCTTCAGAGGTAAAAGCTGCCATTTTTGCCAGAAATTGCCACGTAAATTCCCATTCTTGCCCTGTAAGTTGGGTTTCTTTTACTACGGCATGCATATGTGTAATTACAGATTGAAGAATATTTTTAATCCGAGGATTATCAATCGATACATAAGCAGATAAGACTTTATCCGTAAATGTTTCAATTTCGCGATTATTTTTCATGAATTTTAATCACCACGCGTTTTGTGGAACCACGCAAAACATCTTGATACGCTTTCGATGCATGTTCCATAGCATAAACATCTTGAGGATCGACTGCTAACGGAATTAAGTGTTTGGACTCAAAACCAGGTTTCAATTCATTTAAAAATACGGCATTTTCTGCAAAATTAAACGAAACTGTATTCACACCCAGAATATCTTGATTTGCCCGATATAATTCAAAAAGATTTATCGTCACATCACGCACACCTTCTCGCGCACCAATCGTTACGATTCGACCGAATTCTGCGAGCGACGAAAGATAGTCTTGCCAATAAATATTTCCCACGCTGTTTAAAATAACGTTTACTTTTTGTCCATGATTAGCCGCAATAATCTTTTCTGCCAGATTTTTTTCATCCGTATCGATGGCAATCCATCCTAATGTTTCGGCTTGCTTAACCGCTTCTTTGCCACGCACTAGCGCAATTGCATGACATTTTTTCCACTGACAAATCGACATTGCAGCGGATCCAACCTGACCCAATGCACCGACCACAACTACGGTTTCATTTTTTTGAATGCGAGCGCGTTTAACTAAACAACAGTAAGCCGTCACATACGGTAATGGCTGAGCACCTGCAACAATTGCATCGATATTGTTGGGTGCTTCCGCAATTTCTTCTAAAGATAATTTGATAAATTCAGCTTGTGTACCATCAAATGATATTCCCGCCGCACCGCCTGTTCCCCATACTGTTTTGCCGATTAAATTTTTGGGGCCTTCTTGAACAATACCTGCAAAATCTCTGCCAGGAATACGAGGCAATACCGCATGATGAAAATAACCTTTTACGGCTAACGCATCAGATGGATTTATTCCAGAGGCCACAACTTTGATTAAACATTCTTGATCGGAACTAATGCTCGGCTGCGGTCGGTCAACAATATCCAATTTAATATCGTCAACTTCTTGAGCGTGCTTCGTTACATAAAGAGTCTTCATAAGTGTCCCTACTGAAATTTAACAATCAAAAACATCAAGGCACTTAAAATAGCATATATGATTGGCAACACAAGCGGCGAAAACGGAATAAACCCGACAAGAACGACACCTGTCACGCATGTACCCAAATTAATAAAATTCATCATCGCCGAACCGCTGGATTTATCTTCGACAGCACTCAATGCCAACATCGAGCCGTTGGAAAATACAAACGATAAGCCGAAATAAATTAACATTAATGGTATGAATAAAAAAATGGGCAATACCCATCCCGCCACAAAACCACTCAACATAATGACTGTCGCCAGCGCAGTAATCCCAATACCCATCACTATTGCTTTTTGCGGTACTAGTTTATTGGAAAAATAGGCTGACAATTGTGAACCCACAACAAGTCCAACAGGCGGTAATAAATTCCATACGCCGTATTGTGTTGGATTTAAATGCATGACGCTCATCGCAATAAAAGGCGCAACAGATGCAAAGAGATAAATAAAATTACTACTTAAACCCAACAAAAACCCACCTGATACTAACGTTGATTTTTTTACAACAGCATTATATTCAGTAATAATTTTAGAAAATTTCAGCGCGTCTTTATCCAATGCCTTTGACGTTTCCGGTAGCTGCGTCACTAAACACAACATTAAAAACCCATATATCGTCAAAAAATAAAAACTACTGGTCCAATAAAAATGTTGGCTGAGAAATCCACCCAATGCCACACTCAATCCTGGCGCAATCGCAAACGCCATCATTAAATGGGAAATGATGCGCGTCGCTTCTTCCTGCGAATAACAATCCGCAACCAGCGTAAATGTCATTTTGACACCGACACTCGCACCTAATGCCAACAGTAAACGCGCGAAAACTAATAATCCGAATGAATAAACATACGCCGACATGGCACACAACAGTGCTGCAATAATTTCTACGCCACTACCTATATAGAGAGTCTTTTTACGACCATAGGCATATGTCAGCGGGCCATAGATCAACTGACCCACGGCGTATCCAATCAAATACAAACTAATAGTCAACTGAGCGCTGGTAGGTTCAATACCAAAAAACGCTGTGATTTGAGGCAACGCAGGCGTAAACATGACAGCGCATACTGATCCGAATGAAATCAATAAAAACAAACTGATAAATAGCACAAATCTCTCCTCAATCTTTCCTTTTTGAAGAGATTACAGATTGAATAATCAGAAATAAATTGATATATAATCACATCAGATTAACTTTAAGTTAAGGTAAAAGATGAACCGACTCGAACTGGCTGAAACTCTGATTGCGATTGCCGACAATGGCGCCATTCACAAAGCGGCAACAAAATTGCATCAAACCAATGCAGCAGTCAGCAAAAAGTTATCCAAACTCGAAGCACACTTAGGCGTGCAATTAATCACACGCGACAGAAAAGGTTTGTCACTCACCGAAGCGGGCCAACGCTATTATCACGAAGCAAAAAACGCGCTCAAAACATTTCAAGAAGCTGAGCTGGCTGTCGTAGCCACAAAAGAAAAACCGCGGGGTGAATTAAAAATTGTCACGGGACAATATTTCGCGAAAAACTTTATCATCCCCAAAATTGAACAATTCAAAGAACAGTATCCGGATCTCAAATTGATTTTTGATATTGCCGAAGTACAACCAGATTTTAATACAAAAAAAATGGATATTTTATTTGGCAGCTCGATGATGGGCGACGAACATTTAGTTAGAAAAACCATTTCCTCTACACAATATGTGCTCTGCGCTTCGCCTGAATATTTAAAAAAACACGGAACCCCGCATACGGCTTGCGCCTTATTAAAACATGATTTTATTACCCATAGCGGCCGAAAACGCCCTGACTTAATTATGCTGGATAATGAAAAAGACATTATTGTTCCGCCCAAATTTTGCTTTAATAATGCATGGCTTGTGACAGAAGCAGCATTACAACATTTAGGATTTATTTGGACACATTGTTATATGGTAAACCAGCACTTAAAAGATAAAAAACTGGTATCGTTTTTAGAAAAACATACGCAACAAAGTTTTCCGATTTATGCGTATTATGAATATCAACGCTACCGTGATCCCAAAATTAAAGTATTTATGGATTTCTTTACGGAATAACTATGAAAATTGCAATTATTGGTGCAGGACTTGCTGGGCTAACGGCCGCTTATCGTTTACATCAAGCGGGAATACATGCCGATATTTTTGAAGCGCAAAACCGCGTAGGAGGCAGAGTTTTCTCCTCGAAAATTAAAAATTATTTAGGTAAATTATCCCCAGTGGAATGGGACGCTCAAAGCATCACCGATGGCGGCACCTCAGAACATATATTAAATGCAGAAAAAAATCATGGATGATCCCAAATCCAATATACTCGAACACAAACTAAAATATACCTTTAAAGATCCCACGTTACTGTTAATTGTTCTCACACGAAGAGCCGCAATATTAGAGGGCATCGCTCACCCCATCAAACATACCACCACATTCTCAGGACTAAAATTTCTCGGAACACGCGTTTTACGCTTATTAATTAGCCACTTTTTGTTTTCAACTGCTTTGTACACATCGGAAGAAGAACTGACGGATGCTCATAAAGATATACTGAGTCATAATGGAATGGTTATTTCTGCTGCGAAAGATATTATGCTAGAGAACGCGCTCATTCTTGGCAGAGGAGAAGCATTAAATGCTATCCATCAAAATGCCAAGGTTTTATTCGAACATATGCAAGCTTTATTTGGCGCGCTGTGGATGGATAGCAATGCCAGCTATGTCACCGTTACTGAAGTTTTTAACCGCGTTTTTAATTTAGAAAAACCCATAGCTCTTTTAAGTCCTGTGATTGAATTACCTGAAGGCCTGCTTCGAACATCTAGCCTTGAATATTTAGAGGGAGCTTTTGGGTATAATTTTAAGAACAGAAGCTGGCTACTAAACGCTTTAACACGAAAATCAGCACTTGAAGAAAATATTATTTCGGCAACAACTTGCTTTCAAAAACTCGAATTTCTCGGTGATAAAGTCTTAGGTTGTATTGTAGCAGAATGGTTAAGCAATAAATTTCCCTCAATGGAATCTGATTTTCTCAACCCATTATTTGATGAAATTGTTTGCAATGCAACAGTACTTCCCCATGCAGCAATACAATTAAATATAGGCAAATGCTTAATCATCGGCGAAGGCGAAGAAAAAATAGGATTGCGCACAAATTCGCGAAGGCTCGCTGATCATATGGAAGCATTAATTGGGGCTATGTGGGCAGATAGTGAACAAGATTATCTTAAAATAAAAGCATGCTTAGTGGGAATGCTTAAAGTAGAATTTGAAAAAAAATTACCTCAAGCATCTACCACTAAACTTATTGCGGATCCCTTTCCTGCTTTACCTAACCGCCCCATTCAAAACGTAACCGCTCCTGTAAAAAAAACTCCACCGAAAAAAAGTTATAAAGCTGCGCTAGACTCTAAATCTTCTGCTATGATTTGGGCGCTTCCTAAACCTTCTTCTGCTGTAAAACCTGAAAAATTAAACCTGAACGATTCCACGCAATTTCCTGCATTATCTAAAAAATAGAAACTTAGCAAAAATCTAGACATAGCATTTTCGCAGGACTATATTGCTTACAACTGCAACCTTTAAACAGGAGAGAAATCATGCTTGACCTTGACGCAGATGACTCATCGGATGCAGAAGACACTGCAACCCGCCTTGAAGAATATGATTTAGAGGCCAGTTTAGATAATTTTAAAGATAGCCGTAAAAAAACTTCTTATCTCACCACTGTTGATACGGAAGGCTATTCTTTCTTAGCTTATGCGATGGGAGTGCAATTACTTTATTCTTCCCCCGTGAACACAGCTTACGAAGAAAAAAAGAAAGCTCTTCCAGTTACAGCGTTAGAAACTCCCAAAGGTCGCGCCCCAATAAAGTAAAAAGTTAACTTACAAACCTTAAACATAATCCGCATGCTTCTCTTCAAAAGCCTCATATGATCCACGAAAATCGATCAGTTTTTTATCTTTCGGAATAAAGAGAATACGGTTCGCGATTTTCTTAATGAAATTTCTATCGTGGCTTACAAATATCACGGTCCCATTAAAATGATTCAAGGCTTTAACCAAAGCTTCCGTCGCTTCTATATCCAAGTGATTGGTGGGCTCGTCTAACACCAATACATTTCCCATTTCTAATACAATTTTAGCTAATAATAATCGGGCAGCCTCACCACCACTGATCGCTAAAATATCCTTATCTACTTCATCTTTGCTGAATAACACCTGGCCTAATGCTTTACGGACATTTTGCTCCGTCGCGCTCTGCGCAATATCCTTCAGCCAATCAAAGACGGTCATGGATTTATTCAACAAATCATGGTGATCCTGCGAAAAATAACTTATATGTGTTTCATAGCCCCACTCAACGTTACCCTCTGCAGGCTCTAATTGATTCAATAAAATTTTAATTAACGTTGATTTTCCGACACCGTTTTCACCAATAATGGCTATTTTTTCACCACGTGATACATCAAACGATATATTCGAAAACAATTTTTTATCACCAAAATTTTTCGAAAGCGCTTTTACGCGCAACGCTAATTTTCCGGAATGGCGCTTGGACTGGAAGTGAAAATGCGGGGAAACACGCGAGCTTTGCTTGATATCCGGCAATTCCATTTTTTCCAGCCGTTTCACACGCGATTGCGCTTGAATCGAACGCGTACCCGCACGAAAACGATCAATGAATTTTTGTAAATCTGCCATTTTATTTTCAACACTTTTTTGTTCTTGTAATTTTTGTTCTTCAATGGTTTTCTTTTCTGTGAGAAATTTTGTGTAATTTCCACTGTATTGACGAATTTCACCATAATCAATATCTAAAATATTATCTGCCAATCGATTAATAAATTCGACGTCGTGGGAAATAAATAACACTAAACCTTGAAATTCGTTTTTGAGATATTTCTCCAGCCATCGAATAGAAATAATATCCAAGTGATTGGTCGGCTCATCCAGGAGTAAAATATCCGGTTCTTCAAATAACGCCTGTGCAAATAATACACGCAATTTAAATCCACCCGACAAACTGCTTAAGGGCTTGTGATGATTTTCCGGCTGAATACCTAAACCCGTCAGTAATTTTTCCGCCAATGCGAGTGCACGATACCCATCTTGCGCCGCAATCATTTCTTCGCAATGGCTTAATTGATGCGCAATATCGTCATTCCATTCATGCTCTGCTAATTGCAGCAATTTTTCTTTTTCTTGTAATGCTTTCCATAATTTTGGCTTACCCTGCAAAACGATATCCGTAATAATGGCATTTTCATAACGAAATTGGTCTTGCTTTAACCAGCCAACGGTTGCACCCTTAGGAATCGAAACGCTACCCTCTAAAGGCTCTTCTTCACCCGTCAGTAATTTAAAAAACGTGGATTTTCCTGCACCGTTTGCCCCCACAAGCGCATAATGCATTTTATCATTCAAAATAAGATTAACGTCGAAGAACAACAATTTTTGGCCGTACGCCATATGGAGTTGGTGTATTTGAATCATGGTTTTTCCAGCAAAATACGCTATAGTAACATACTCTCTCTATTTCCCGGAGGAAAGATGCTCCCTAAACGTCCCCTCGGATTATTCTCAAGTACTTCTCTCGTCATCGGAAACATGATCGGTTCTGGTATATTTTTATTACCCGCTTCACTTGCCGCCATCGGAAGTATCAGTTTAGCCGGCTGGATTATCACCACGGTCGGATCGATTTTACTTGCCGTAATCTTTGGCAAACTCAGTCAGCAACTTCCGCTCACTGGCGGACTTTATGCTTACGCTCGACATGAACTGGGACGTTCCGCTGGCATTCAAACCAGCATACTTTATATACTAGGAAATATCATAGGCGATGCCGCAACTGTCGTTGCATTATTAGCCTACCTCACTGTTTTCTGGCCGGCGATAAATACCAATCATTTACTTTCATTTGCCGTAGGTGCTGCAATCATCTGGTTTATTGCGGGATTAAATATTATTGGAATTAAAGAAGTCAAAATCATTCAAGTCATCACAACAGTTATTAAACTAATTCCCATTATTTTAGTTTCTTGTGTGGGATTATTTCATATCAACATAACACATTTATCTCATCTTAATGTCAGCTCCCATCACAACCTGGTCGCAATTGCCAATGCTGCCATGTTGACGTTCTTTGCATTTGCGGGATTAGAATCTGCAACGATTCCTGCAGAAAATATTGATAAACCAGAAGTAAACATTTTTCGCGCCAGCGTAGGGGGAACGTTAATCACAGCCATTATTTATATTTTAAGTACGATTGCACTCATGGGAATGTTTGCACCTGATATATTAGCCAAAGATCCGGCGCCTTTTGCATCTGCGGGAAAAATTATATTTGGTTACTTTACGAATCAGACTTTTGCGATTGCGGCAATTATTGCCTGTTTTTCAACGGTAATGGGCTTTTTATTTATTACCACGCAAACCATCATGGCAACTGCACGCGATGGATTATTGCCGCGTTTTTTAAGCAAGGTTACACGAAAAAATACGCCATATTGGGCCGTTATTGTTTCGTCGATTATGATGACGGCATTACTCTCCATGAATTACTCTAAATTATTAACGTCACAATTTACGTTGTTAATTACCCTGTCTAATTTCTGCGTATTAATCCCGTATTTATACGCGAATATTGCTGCCATAAAAAGGTTCAAACGGGAAAAGTTATTCGGCGCAATACTCATGGGAATTATTGCGTGTATTTATATTATCTTTGCTTTAATTGGGTCATTTTATAGCTAAATCAGCGCCTATCTCGTCATAGTATTTATTTTGTATTTTGAGAGAAGCTATTTTTCTCCCGCGGTAGCGATAACCCAGCATTGCCAATAATGTAAGCACGCGTGAATCGTGGGTAAAAACTTCAATTTTTTTAATGCCTTCCTGCGCAAGTTGTTTCGCTACATCTTCCATAAAATCTGCGGCATGATTCAAATCATCAGAAGATTTCAAAACGATAGTCAAAAAAGCAATATGTTTAATCACGCTTGGACCACGCGTAATTGTATATTCAATCGGAACAGGATGACCTGAATATACGTGAAGATTCTGGGAGGGAGTAAAAATTAACTCTGCATTGGCTATATTGCTGAGAATACTATTATCTACAATCAATGCCATGTAGCGTTCATACAATTTTTCATGCAACCAACCAGGAAATATAGCTTCGAGTTTAAAGCCAAATTTTTCAACCAGCCGAAAAGCTACACGATTTCCTTCTGACTGACTCAACTCAATTCTCTTAACATTCGGCATTGTTTTAACGTATTCAATAACCTGCTCATGAATACGATAGCCATATGTTTTATTTAAATAATCTTTATGCAATCCCAGGGAATAAAAACCAACTACATGCGATCGATTTCCTTCACCAAAACCAAGACGTATAACGGCAATAATTTTTTCTGCTTTATCATTTTGAAGTTTAGTCATGACATAAATCTGACTGGTTTCCTTAAAATACCGAAACAACGATTCAAATTCAGAAAGCGACATCTTCTCAAACGACATGTATTTAATTACATGATCTTGCATCCAGATTTCCCAGATGGCTTTCATGTCTTTGTCAGTAGCATCTCGGATATTCATGAGCCTTAGCTAAACCATACGTTTCGTGACTTACGTTTTTTTCCAGGGCAGTAATTCTCCAACGGCACCGACGAATCTAACCGTCGATCAAAATTTCGTGTGTATTTCAACGCTAATTGCGGATTCGTAATCACCAACATATTTTCGGCATTATGATCTTGGGCATTTTTGCTGAAATTAAAACTTCCCGTAATAATTTTTGTATCATCGGATACCATAATTTTGTTATGCGCAATATTAGGCTTGTAATCAATCCACACTGGCACACCTTCATGCGAAAAAAATAATGCGGAACAATATTTACCCTGAGAATATTGAGATTTATCTAAAATTAATTTCACATCCACACCACGGCGTTTCGCTAGCACAACCGCTTTGCTGATAGGCGCAGACGTAAATTGATAGGCTTGAATTAATAAAGTTTTCTGTGTGTTATCAATGACATTGACGATTTGTTGGGTACAATTTTGTCCGGGCGTAAAGCATACAGAAATCTCATCAGCAAAAACACCCAGAGGTAACAATAAAAACCCCAAAAATAATACGACTCTTTTCATAAGAGCTCTCCGAATAAATAAAACAAGAGAAAATCTTATGATAGTGTTCAAATTGCTAGCGAATCATCTATGCTTTTGTTACATTTGTCCATGCTTCTTAACTTATACCAATCCACAAGAGAGATCATACCATGAGCAACTCTTCATCCTTCTGGTCCCTATCTGAATCCAACACTGTAAAACTTGCGGCAAGTTTACAATTTGGCGTTGCAACTGCGGGTTTTATATTCGCCGCTGCAAATAACATAAAGCCCCTTATGTTCACTTGCTTATTGATGGATTTACACGCGATATTTAAGTTTTGTGAAGGACGTTTTAATCCATGACACAGCGTTTTATTACCCTTCGCTTTTTCTACCCGCGATCACTAAAACAATTCCCGCCGCGATAGCCAAACCACCTAAATATGGAGGGAAATAAACGTTTTTTTCTGTATCTGCCGTAACGTTTACACTGCCGACTTGCGCAACCTGTTCGCGTTGCGTGTAGGTAAATCCTTGATAAGCAAGACTCAAACCGCCCAACATAATAAAAACTATACCTACAAGCATTAGCGTATGTTTCATATTCCTCTCTCCTGACTGTGAAAATCTATTGTGCTTACGATACAATAAGATATTCACAAACAGACCTCTAATTTATGGGAGGTTTAAAACAATGTTGGAGAACTGTTTATGAATCCCATCAAAAACCTCATCGGCGACTACCAAGCATTTTTTTCGGATTTATTGCGACGCCAAAAAGAAATTGGCATTGATATAACTGAAATGCCAATGAGCCACTTGCTTTATCGCACAGAAACACTGCCCGAATACAATAATCTACGCGATCAACTTAAAACATTTTGTCGCGAATTCGTCGAAACACAATTCAATGGCCGAGCGGTATCCGTTCTCGTTCTCAAAGAACCTTTAAAATTGGAAGATAATTTTGAAACCGATGTTATTGAATTACCTGCGCCACGATTTGTTCATATGTATCCCAGCGGCTTAGAAAGTATTGGTGTTGTGATTGGAAAATCGTTACCTGAATTTATTAAACATCACCAAAAAGTATTAACGGGCGTCAAAGATCATGGCGAACATTGCCAACCAGCTTTTGTGACATTTGATAACGATAAAACATCGAAATTTTACGATATTTCCTTATTAGAAATTGTGGCGCGACAGGGTTGGGTGTTGGAAAAATTATGACTTTTGTGAAACCTTAAAAAACACCTCCTATTTGCCCCCGCATATTCTTAGAAATTTCCGCAGGTTCTTAAGTGTATCCTAGCAAGTAAGATAACAAGGTAAACTTTGACGAGGAGAAGGCTATGAACGTTAAATATCTGATTGCATGGTTACTGGGAGTTCCTGTTAGTGTTTTAGCGGTTATTTGGTTGCTGAATCATATATTTTAATATTGATTTGTGTATCTACTATAGGCAAAGTTACTACTAATGAGCGATATAAATCTTATGGGGCTTTGTCTATATGGAGGAAGATACAGAAGCAGCACCGGGTGTAAACCTCAACGCCGCAGGGTATCAGCCAGAACGGCAATTTTTTCGTGACTACGACGATTCATCCGATGAAGAAGATTTAGCACAAAAAACCACTGCTATTAATTACGAGCAAAATTATCACCAAGAATACGGCAATGATCACTTGGGCAATCAGGAACAACGCATTTTTTGGCTTGTTCATGTATTAGCCAACCGTGTATTGTACTCCCGGGAAGTTAACCGTATTTATTATCAGCAAGCGAAACCTAAGCTGAAGGAAGAAGAAAATACTTCATGTGGTGATATTCAACAATTATTAACAGAAATTATTAACGCCGTCATTCATGACATTTCTACTTATCTATTAATCAATGAAGACGATCGAGAACTAACAGAAGAAGACCTTAACGATCTTAAATCAGATGTATTTGCGGAATTTGATCTAAAAGAGATAACTGAAGCGGTCTTTCAGCAATTGAAGTGTCTGAAAATAAAAACTCACCAAGAACTTTTAGCTGCAATCATGGCTATTTTCAAAGTGGCCTTAGATACAATTCCCTTCAATCCATTACAGGCTAACGCCGCTGAAATATACTGCTATTCGGCTCCCCTTGGTCCAGCAGCATTTTCAACTGATGAATATTTTGCCAAAAGACGTGCAGGATTCGCTTCAACTATTGTAACGATTGCTTTAGACACTATAAAAGAACGCATCGTTTCACATGATAAATGTTACAGCAATGGCGACGCGCATCGAAACGCTCCGCTTACGACCAACCTTATTCGCGTAAGAGATTTTACATGGAACCTAGTAAGCCCTTTAAATGGAACAAGAAATCCCAAAAAAGTTGTTTCTCTCCAAGAACAAAATCTCATCCCTTTGTATCTTCAAGATATTATCGACTTGGATAATGCTACTCCAGATAAACCTCTTGATACACGGGCTTGGAGAGAAGCAACAAAAGATCCCCACAGCTGGTGGTTTATTGATTTTTTAGGATTAACAGACGAGAGAATTAGACATCTCATTCAACTTTATCTTAATAAATATACTTCAGAAGTCGTAAAAGGATTTTTTTCTGCTCATAGACCAACACTAGGAAGCACATATACATTTAGTTCAGAAAATCCGGTACATTTTCTGTGTAACATTCGTTTAGCCCATCGCTCCATAAAAAGAGAACTCAAAAATATTCAAAGCGATTCATATACTCGAAAAGTGTATGTAAGTGAATGCCCCAAAACGGTTCACTTTCATTGGAGCTTTTTTAAAAAACCATTCGTCCCTGCACTTGAAACTCAAACAGTAAATGCAGGCACAGGGACTCGAGCTACATTAGTCGATAATGCGGGAAGCTACGCCGAGGTTTTTACAAATCTTCAAAAAATGCAACAAGTGCTTAGTACAGCAGGAAACCCACATGATGATAAAGCGATTGGTTTATTACTCCGCGCATGGTTTAAAGGTACTTTGACAGAAATGATCACACCATACCATAGAGATGTGAGAAACATCATTTTCGAACGCATTTCAGCAATAGGATATTTGCTATTCGGATGTGAGGTAACTCGAAATCCTGGCACAATTATAGTCAATCAAATGATGTTAGATCTCATTATTTCAGGACAAGATCCTGAAATTTCTTGGAAAACCTTGTTAACTCAAAACCCTTTAATGCCTATGGCAGATTCCGATAGCATAAAACGCGCACGTTGTTTAAATAGTTACTTTAAAAATACTCACGGAATAATTTTCCCTTACTCACTTGATAGCTCGAAAGAATCTCTTAATTCAACCAATGAAGGATTTGGAACACTGTTTTCTTCTGAATGCGCACTCATAAAGCGATGGTTAAAATTGAAAAATATTAACGCTGGAAGTAATCTCGATGAAATGGCACGGAATATTGGTCAAAACTTTAATGAATGGTTTGGCAATAATTGCCTTGACACCACGCAATTTGTTCTTACGCCCCCTCAACCACTCCAACGTCCAAGACGCGGTACCGCGCGACAGGCAAAGAAATAATTTCCGACGAATGGTGCCCAAAGGTAGCTAAATTTGATACTCCACGAATTTAATGAAAACTGGGGCCATTTCGCTCCTTTCCTATATCCACTCTTTGGATAAGCGCCAACAACTCTTTATCAGTTTCACGTAATTCTTCAAGCTGAGATTCATCAAGCACATGGAGTAGAGCGTAAAATTTAGCACGATAAGCGACTAAACAACTTCGATAATTCACAGCCTCTGGAGGAACAAGACTGGAAAAGATCTTACTTAAGTCAAAATGATTGTACATAAAATTAGTATCATCCTCCGTAAGAGCTTTTTTGGTTTCAAGTTCATCGCTAACTTCTTCCAATCGTTTTAAATTTTCTTCTTCTGCAAAAAATTCTCAGAGCGCTAAACAAATCACACCACAAGACACCAAACCACCTTCTTCCGGATCATGCTGAAGCTTCGTCCTAGGGTAACACCCCCTTAAACAGCGGTTTGTAGGTTATACTTCCAATATAGACCATAAAAACACCTGTCAAACGAGGCAATGTGGAGATTCGCGATGATTGACGCCATTTCAGTACGAGATACAAACACGCTTGAACTCAAGCTAAACACTTCAAAAGAAGCAGCTAATACTTTCAGAGTCCTGCAAGATATGCAGCTCCAGGAAAGACGACTTGGCGAAGAAAGTTTACCAACTCACCACAAGATTACATTGAGTGACACAACCATTTTGATTACAGGCGAATCTCTTAATTTTGCTATTTTGCTTGCTAAAAAACACGGGTTGTTGAGCCAAGAGAAAGGAAGTGCTTTAGCAAAGGAATGGGGGGAATTGGTAAGGCGCGAAGAAGACGCTCAGCAACGGGAAAAACTTTCTCAGCAAATTGCCAACAGAAAAGGCTTATATGCTGCACGCAGTTTAGGTAAACCAATTCCTCAACGTCCGAAAAAAAAGGGATTACCAGATGACCTTAAAGAAATTATAGAAAAACAAATGGCCCAACCGCCTTTAATATCACTTATTAGAATGAAATAATTAACACTCATAACACCTGAAGTTTAACTTGTTGTTTTATCAATACACATTACAGAGGCGACCACCACACATAACATCGTAAAATATACAAAAGTATTTATCCCTCGGATTTCGCTTCGCTGCATACGGACTACGTCTACTTCATATGGAATATTTCTTCATAAAGTGAAGCTTATCTGTAAAAGAGTTTCCATCTACCAATTGCATTTTTTCATCCATACACTTAAAAGAAAGATCTCGAGCATATATTTGCGAAGATTGAGCCAAAAACAGTGAGTTAATCCCAGCAACGCTTTCGATTGTTGCCTCAACGGTTTTATCCTCACCTTCAAAACTACCCTTTAATGCAAAATTTTTTGTTAGAGGAAAAATAATTGTTGTTTTAGGCATGCCAAAACCAGGCGAAATTTCACCCATTTTTTCAGGCTCATCCCATATTAAAGAAACAGGGCTCTCAGCAGTTATAAACGGGATCAAATCATCTGTTTTATATAAAACCCATTTTCTTTGAATTAATAAATTAAAAAGTATCTTTACTAATTTGAATTCCTCCCCAATATGACGCTCATTAGGTAAGCGCATCCTATAATCTTCATTTTCAATAAACTCTTTCATTTCTTCATACGTTCCTAATGATGCCAAGTCTTCACCTTTCTCTTGCATATCCTTCACATATCTATCCCACTGTTCTCTAGTTCGAAATGACAAAGACAGCATATTTTTGGCTGTTCTTTCTTCAAAATCTCTGCGTGCCTCACGCATTCCAGGATTTCTGGCGATAAAGATACCTATCATCAAAATATTTTGCTTATCCTCTCCCACAAAATTATTTTTTTCCTGAAGACTACTAATTGATTTTTTCAACTCAGATTCAATTTTTGACAGCTCTTTTTCTATTATGTCAGGCGCAAGAGAGGGTATATTTATGCGATAAAAATCTCTCTTTTTGCCTATATTTTTTATATTTGTCTTGCGCACTTCCTTTTTTATTGAATCAAGAACATATATTTTTTCTTTGCCAGATTCAGTAAAACCGCGCAGATATATTTGAGAAATATAATGATGGCCACGAGATTCATTTTTCATAAAACAGCGGCCTCCCAACGCGAAGATTAAATATTACACAAAAGAAGAAGATCCTTCGACTCGCTTCGCTCGCTCAGGATGACAAGTAGTTGGAGGTCCCTCGCTACACTCGGGATGACAATTGGGAAATGGTGGCCGAAGGTGGAATCGAACCACCGACACAAAGATTTTCAGTCTTCTG
>CAZLGL010000012.1:0-73385 GCA_964559315.1 uncultured Coxiellaceae bacterium | reverse complement strand
TCGGTGGTGCGGGTGTAGGTAAAACCGTCAACATGATGGAATTAATTCGTAATATTGCAGTTGAGCACAGCGGTTACTCTGTATTTGCGGGTGTGGGTGAACGTACACGTGAAGGTAATGATTTCTACCATGAAATGAAAGATTCAAACGTACTCGACAAAGTATCGCTGGTGTATGGTCAGATGAATGAGCCGCCAGGTAACCGATTACGTGTAGCATTAACAGGTTTAACGATTGCGGAAAATTTCCGTGATGAAGGACGCGATGTTTTATTATTTATTGATAATATTTATCGTTATACCTTAGCCGGTACTGAAGTGTCTGCGTTGTTGGGTCGTATGCCTTCTGCGGTAGGTTACCAACCAACATTAGCAGCAGAAATGGGAAGTCTCCAAGAACGAATTACATCGACAAAAACAGGTTCTATTACATCTGTTCAAGCGGTTTATGTTCCTGCAGACGATTTGACGGATCCATCTCCTGCAACAACATTTGCGCACTTGGATGCGACCGTTGTGTTGTCACGACAAATTGCTGAATTGGGAATTTATCCGGCGATTGATCCGTTGGATTCTACTTCACGTCAGTTAGATCCCTTAGTTGTGGGTCAAGAACATTATGATGTTGCGCGTGCCGTTCAGGGTGTTTTACAACGTTATAAAGAATTGAAAGATATTATTGCCATTTTGGGTATGGATGAATTATCTGAAGATGACAAGTTAATTGTGAGTCGCGCACGTAAAATTCAGCGTTTCTTTTCACAGCCGTTTTTCGTGGCAGAAGTCTTCACGGGTTCGCCCGGAAAATATGTTCCATTAGCGGAAACGATTCGTGGATTTAAAGCGATTCTTAATGGCGAATGTGATCATTTGCCTGAACAAGCGTTTTATATGGTCGGAAACATTGATGAGGCAATAGCGAAAGCGAAATCGTTATGATGATCGGTAATAAACCCATACAACTCGATATTGTCAGCGCAGAAGCGGAATTATTTTCCGGAAAAGTTGCCATGGCTATCATTACGGGTGTAATGGGAGAATTGGGTATTGTGTATGGTCATACGCCCCTACTGACGAAATTAAAACCCGGTCATATACGCATCATTCAAGAAGACAACAAAGAGCAATTAATTTACGTGTCGGGTGGATTGGTGGAAGTACAACCGCACACGGTAACAATTTTGGCGCAAGTTGCAGTGCGTGGTGAAGATTTAGATGAAGCCGCTGCATTGGCTGCCAAAGAGCGTGCAGAACAAATGTTACACTCACGTGAAAAAGGCGACTTTGATTATTCTCATGCAACGGCTGAATTGGCACAGGCGGTTGCGCAGTTAAAAACTATTCGCGATTTACGCAAGAAAGCCAAAGTATGAGCTTGAATATTATTATTCTTGCAGCGGGTCGTGGTACTCGCATGAAATCTGCGTTGCCCAAAGTTTTGCATGAATTATCTGGTAAGCCATTATTATCACACGTAATAAAAACCGTTGAACACTTATCTCCTGCGAATATTTTTGTTGTGGTGGGCCATGAATCCCAGTTAATTAAACATTATTACAAACATAAAAATATTGCGTGGGTTGAACAAGAAAAATTATTGGGTACGGGAGATGCGGTAAAGCATGTTATCCCACACCTAAAAAACCCCTCTGATAAAGTATTAATTTTATATGGTGATATGCCGTTAATTTCTTCCCATACATTGCATCAATTGATTACGTCGACATCTCCAGAAAGTTTAGGCTTAATTACGCTGAATCTTGATAATCCCTTCGGATTTGGTCGTATTATTCGCGATGCCAAAAATAATATTATTAAAATAGTCGAAGAAAAAGATGCTGACAGTAAACAAAAAAAAATTACCGAAATTAATTCGGGAATTTATCTAACATCCGTTAAAAATCTTCAGCAGTGGTTACCCGAAATAAAATCTAATAATAACCAAAACGAATTTTACTTAACCGATATAGTTAGCATGGCTAAAAGTATTACAAGCATGACGCTTGAAAATTCACAGGAGGGACTCGGCGTGAACGATCTCGAACAACTACATCAATTAGAGTGTGTGCATCAAGCTGAAATCGCTAAGAAATTCAGGTTGGCGGGTGTGACAGTCAGTCACAATGTTTTATTCGAAGGAGATGTTGAAATTGGCGCAGGTAGTAAAATTGGCGCCAACTCCATAATCAAAAATTCTAAAATTGGCCGGAATGTTGAAGTTAAGCCTAATACTATTATAGAAGATAGCACTATCAGCGATGAATGTTCTGTAGGTCCGTTTGCACGATTACGTCCCGGAACTGTGTTAGATAAAAAAGTTAAAGTCGGCAATTTTGTCGAAATTAAAAAGTCGGATATTGGCGAAGGCAGTAAAATTCCGCATTTAAGTTATGTGGGTGATACTGTAATGGGAAGTCATGTTAATTTTGGCGCAGGAAGCATTACGTGTAATTATGACGGCAAAAATAAACATCAAACTGTTATAGGCAACAATGTTTTTATTGGGTCTGATTCGCAATTAATTGCACCCGTTAAAATTGGCGACGGTGCATACATCGGCGCAGGTTCAACCATTACCAAAGATGCACCGGAAAATAAATTAACCGTATCGCGTGCAAAGCAAACGACAGTGGATAGTTGGAAGCCATCGAAATGACATTAGCCTACGACCAATGTCATCCCGAGCGGAGCGAGGGATCTCATTTCAGTTGAGCTTTTTGTGTTTCTGGCAACGGATGTTCTCGGTTTTCAGCTTCCCTCGCAAATATCACTGAAACTGCAATCGCCAAAAGGTCCTCTTTTCCCCAATTTAGGATGAATGGACTTAAATGCGCTAAATCATTTTTAGCTTTATTTAATTCGGTCGTTTTTCCTACCAAGCCAAGGCAGGCTTTTTCCTTTATGGCAAAGAGTCCCCACTTTCCGGTTTTGTTTCCCCAGTTTATTGGGCGTGTTTTGGGATCCGTTTGGAACTGTTCTCTGAATTTTATTAATTCGTGTAAGAAGGCGTTGTGCATGAGAAGTAAACAAATTAATTCTTGTCTCAGTGGGTGAAGTGCAGGATAAGGATCTAATTTTTTATCAATGGTGACCACTTTATCGATAAGATCATGGGCTGTGCCAGATTCTTTTATTTTTGCGAGATTTTGAATGAACTCACCCAATATTTTTTCTGTCTCGGGGATGTTACGCTTTCGATAAAGTTCGATAACAAATTTGACTTGTTCAAAAAAATATAGCGTTAAAACATTCTGAGCTTCGTGACTTTCGTTTTCGATTATTTTCACAATGTCTTTTTCAGGAAGAACTTTAGGGGTTTCTCTGGGGTTCGCTGGAGGGATATAACCAGGAGCTATTTCAAGTTCATTATTTGCATTAACTGTGCCTACGGTGTTTCCCTGTATATCAAACAATTGGTATGATTTTCCTTCAAAATAACTTCCATAATCCAAGAACAATAACTCTGTTTGATCTTTTTCAGGTCTAATGTCACGTGAAGTGCAGAATAAAAGCACATCAACTCCACAGTGTACGGAGGGTGCAGCGAGAACATTTGCACGGGCAATGCAGGCTTTAATTTCATCAGGGAGATTTTTTATTTGGCTTAATGTATTTTCATCAGGTGCATGTTGAACATAACTTGTAATATTTCGATAGCGTTCCGCATCAAAGAAAGGTTTGCCTAAGCCTAAAGCTGAAAAAGCAGTAGGTGTTTCGGGTATTTTATCGATACGGTATCCGTACGCATAAAAATCGTTGCCCGTATGTGCAGACGATAAAATACCCGTGTATAGACCTAAAACGGTGCCTGCCGGTAATGTGGGTTTTGCGGCGGAAGGAACAAATACAAGCCCTTTCCCAACGGTTTCATTGATGTCGCAAATCGCAAAATTCGAGATGTCCCTGTGAAGATATTCTGCAATCGCAGCATTAAATCCCCGTGGAAAATCAGTATCACGAAAAAGCTCAGTCCGAATTTCTTGCCCGAGTAATGGAGAATCGCTCCAGGTAATTTTTGCGTGAGATTCAAATTTTTCCAAAGGAATTTCAAAAAGTTTTTTACCTAACTTGCCAAGCTTGATAGTTTTAGGTCGAGTAGAAAAGAAAAGGGGTTCGGGGGCCGTTTCGAATTTACGACGAAGTTCAGCTCGATATGATTCTTGGTCGAATCCTGCTTTATCAAGTAATTGAAGAGCCATTGCTTTAAAAAGCCTGACCCGCTCTTCTTCAGGAAGTTGGCTTAAGTCTAAATCTTCTTCTTGCATCGTAAAGTCCTCTTTTAAAATCGTTAAGTAATAGAGTGAACTTACCTATTTTCTATGATTTTCCCATGCGTATCAAACCATTTCGGTTTTCGCCATTTCCAATAGCCTTTACCGTAATCGGTTAATAATTGCTCATACGGTTCGATATCACGCGAGGTAATATACAACATTAAAGTAACACCACCATAAATAGTATTTTTCATTTCAACATTTGCCGTAGCAATATCTGGCGATGCTGCTGTTTCCGGCGCATGTTGAACATAGCTCGTCGCATTACGAAAATGAATCGCATCGTAATAAAATCGGGGGCCGTCAGGTGTTTTTGCATCCAACGCATAATGGCCGCCCGGTCCTCGGGCTAATTCCAGAACGCCGGTATAAATCCCCAAAATCGTATCTTTAGGAATGTGTTTTGTTGCAAATACGCCTTTGCCCACACTGGGATGAATGTCACAAATT
Organism: uncultured Coxiellaceae bacterium; assembly: GCA_964559315.1. Classification (GTDB taxonomy): domain Bacteria; phylum Pseudomonadota; class Gammaproteobacteria; order DASZBR01; family DASZBR01; genus DASZBR01. The sequence continues at coordinate 68,662 of CAZLGL010000012.1, read as the reverse complement.
ACAAAATCCATGAAACCATCAGTAATACGAGAATCTTTTTGAGGATTAATGCCTAAATGTTGAATTGTATTGAGGTAGGTAACAGGCGAATTCGACCAGGTAATATTTTCTCGTGTTTCAAATTCAGTGCGTGGAAGTGACATGATTTTCCCACCTAATTTTGGCGGTTTGTCACTGATTAAAATCTGATCGGGGTTTGACAGTGCAAAAACAGGAATGAGATCAGGAGAGGCATGTTTGCGATGAGGCGAAGGCCACCTCAGTGCGATTATGACCAACAGTCCGATTGCGAGAAGTATAAGCATAATCCCATCCTAACAAGTGGAAAAGCATTGCTCAAGTTGTATTCTGCACGCTATCATTTCAGGCTATTCGGTGGAGAAAACACTATGTGCGGAATCGTCGGTGCTGTCGCTCAACGCGATGTAGCTCCCATTTTAGTAGAAGGTTTAAAACGGCTTGAATATCGCGGTTATGATTCCGCAGGTATTGCTGTGATTAATGACGATGGAAAGTTGATTCGCGAACGTGCGGTTGGAAAAGTTAAAGAGTTAGTGTCTGCACTTGAAGCAAAACCCTTGTTAGGCAGGACCGGCATTGGACATACTCGGTGGGCAACGCATGGAAAGCCCAGTGAAGATAATGCACATCCTATGTTTTCACATGGACATATTGCGGTAGTTCACAATGGCATTATTGAAAATCACGAAGAATTACGCGAAGTTTTATTAGACGCTGGTTATGCGTTTGATTCTGAAACTGATACTGAAATTGTTGCGCATTTATTACACCATGAATTAAAAGCTGAAAAAGATCTTGCAAAAGCGGTGATGAAAACTATTGCGCAATTAGAAGGTGCGTATGCATTGGCAATAATGGATTCTCAGCAACCGGATCAGTTAATCGTCGTGCGTTCAGGAAGTCCGCTCGTGATTGGTTTAGGCATCGGCGAAAACTTTATTGCATCAGATCATTTGGCATTATTACCCGTCTCTCAAAAATTTATTTATTTAGAAGAAGGCGATGTTGCGGTTGTTACACGCGAAAAAGTGGTTGTTTATGATGAAAAAGGAAAATCCGTTACGCGTAAAACTAAAACATTGGATTTAGCGCATGATGTCGCCGAACGCGGACAATATCGCCATTACATGTTAAAAGAAATTTTTGAACAACCCGACGCTATTTCTACTACTTTAGAGGGTCGTTTAGGTCGACACGGTATTTCGCCGGAAATATTTGGTGTTAACGCACAAAAAATATTTTCTGAAATAAAACACATTCAAATCGCTGCCTGTGGTACCAGTTATCATGCAGGATTAGTGGCAAAATATTGGCTTGAAGAAGTCGCAGGAATTTCATGCAGTGTAGAAGTCGCGAGTGAATGGCGCTATCGTACTCCGGTGGTTCAAGATAAAACATTATTTTTGACGTTGTCACAATCGGGCGAAACAGCGGATACGTTAGCTGCACAAAAAGCAGCAAAATCCTTAGGATATTTTTCGACGCTTTCCATATGCAATGTTCCAGAAAGTAGTTTAGTACGAGGCGCAGATTTATCATTATTAATGCATGCGGGCCCTGAAATTGGTGTGGCATCGACGAAAGCTTTTACGAGCCAATTAATTTGTTTGTGGATGTTAACGTTAATATTAGCTAAATTCCGTAAAAATATTGATGAAGCGACAGAGCTGGAATTGTTGGATCAGTTACGTAAAATTCCTAAAAAAGTCGAAGAATGCTTAGCGCTGGATAAAAAAATTCATAAGCTTGCGGAATTATTTGAGCACAAGTCGCATGCGTTATTTATTGGTCGCGGAAAGCAATATCCAATTGCTTTAGAAGGTGCGCTAAAACTCAAAGAAATTTCGTATATTCATGCTGAGGGATATCCGGGTGGTGAACTAAAACATGGACCATTAGCATTACTTGATAAAGACATGCCCGTAATTATCTTAGCTCCGAATGATAAGTTAGTGGAAAAATTGAAATCGAATATCCAAGAAATTCATTCACGTGGCGCGCCGTTAATTATTTTTGCGGACAGTGATGCCAAGATAGCTAAAATGGAGCACACAGATATTTTTGTTATGCCGGAGAGTGATCCGTACTTAGCGCCGTTACTTTATACAATACCGTTGCAGTTGTTGGCGTATTATGTGGCTGTATTAAAAGGCACGGATGTGGATCAGCCGAGGAATTTAGCGAAGTCTGTGACGGTGGAATAACAGGAGATAAATATGATTATTTTAGGCGAAATTAATATCGATCCTTTATTGAAAGCAAAAAAACGTTTTGATGTTTTTTCAGCGAATTTAAATACTGATCAGGAAAAAGCAGGGGCTATTCAAGCATTTGAATTTTGCTATGAATTAAGTTGGAAAATGCTCAAGAAAGTCTTGCGAAAAAAAGGTATTGAGGTTGCTTCGCCAAGAGATGCTTTTCGAGAAGCGGGCAGGAATAACTTAATTGAAAATGTTGAGGCATGGTTTGAGTTTTTAGAAGGACGAAATCTCACTTCTCATACCTATGAAGAAAATTATGTAAATGATGTGATAAAATTATTTCCAGGATTTAAGATAGCTTTAGATCGTTTAGTAAGTCAAATTAAAGGATTAAAATGATTCAGATTGAGCCCCAACATCTTCATATTGTTCTCGAAATTCTGCGTAAATATCCGTATCGGTTTTATGCGTATGGTTCACGTGTGAAAAATAAAGCCCAAGCGTTATCTGATTTAGACGTATGCAGTAAAGAAAATATTCCCTTAAATGTTCTTTCTCATATTCATGAAGATTTTGAAAATTCTAATTTGCCTTTTAGGGTTGAAGTTGTGCTTTGGAGTAAGCTTTCGCCAGAATTCCAACAGCTGATTAAAAATGATTTAGTCCTTATTGAGGCAGAATCAGAATCCATCAGAACACTTTCAAAAGGGCTTTAACACTTCTCCACTTGCCCACACGGATTCTCAATACTTCCACGCTCAATTTGTAATGTCACATGCGCAATCTTAAAATGCGCTTTTAAATGATCATTAATCACGTGATGATCATGATCGGTAAATTCTCTGTCCGGACAAACCAAATGAGCTGTTAATGCGGTTTCTTTGGTGCTCAATGCCCAAATGTGTAAATCATGCACCGCCGTAACGCCTTTGATTTTAGATAAATACTCTTGGACTTTTTCTTGATTAATTTTACGCGGTACCGCATCAATAATTAAATTCAGCGAATCCCGCATTAAATTCCAACTGCTAATTAATATGGTAATTGCTAAGGTTAAACCGACTAACGGATCGAGCCATAACCAACCCGTGAATAAAACCACTGCGCCAGTGATGACAACGCCTAGCGATAAAATGGCATCGGCAGCCAAATGCATAAATGCACTTTTGACATTTAAATCATCATCGCTATTTTTAATAAATAACAATGCGGTTCCGCCGTTAATCAAAATACCCAATCCCGCGATAATCATAATGGTCTTTTCATGAATACTGACCGGATGAAGTAGTCGCAAAATAGATTCGTAACCAATCACGCCGGTGGCTAAGACTAATAACAACGCATTGCTCATGGCGGCTAATACCGTTGTTTTTTTATAGCCATAGCTATACCGTTTGGTTGCTGGTTTGGTGAGAAGATAATTCGCAAACCACGCAAAAATTAATCCAATCACATCACCTAAATTATGTCCCGCATCGGCGAGCAAGCTCATGGAGTTGGCGAGTAGTGCATAAACGACTTCAACAACAACAAAGGCTAAATTAATCGTCGTTGCCAGAAAAAAAGCTTTTTGGTTGGACGGATCGCCATGATGGTGATGATGGCCATGCGAATGATCATGGTCGTGGTTGTGGTCGTGATGATGGTGCGCATGGGCCATAATAAAATCTCGTGATAAAATGTGGCCTATTTTAAAGCTTTTTTGAACAGAAGGCATCAGATCTATGACAAATCAAGCAGCGCGAATCAACATGATTAAACAACAATGCCGGGCGTGGGGAGTATTGGACGACACCGTATTGAATTTGTTCAATAGGGTTCCTCGGGAACATTTTGTGCCTCGCCGTTTTGAAAATGTGGCCTTTTCTGATACTCACATACCGTTAGGGCATGGACAAGTGATGTTAACACCCAAACAAGAAGCGCGTATTTTGGACGCGTTACATATTCAATCCCATGAAAGGGTATTGGAAATTGGCACAGGCAGTGGTTTTTTCGCAGCCCTGATGGCGCAAAAAGCCAAACATGTCGATACCATAGATATTTTTGAAGATTTTACAGAAACCGCTGCGGGAAAATTAGAGGAGTTAAATATTCATAATGTTTCTGTGCAATTAGCGGATGGCGTGTCAAATTATAAAAAAAATTTACATTATGATGTAATCGTTATTACTTCTTCAGTATTGGAAATACCTAAACATTTTATTCATCAACTAACAGAACATGGCAGATTGTTTGTTTTTCTCGGAAATAAGCCGTTAGTTGAAGCGACATTGGTGACGCATCATCACACCGAAAAATTATTTGAAACGTGGGTGCCAGCATTAATTGATGCGGAGAGAAGAAATGCATTTGAGTTTTAATTGTCATCCTGAACGGAGGGAAGCGTAGTGAAGGATCTCCTCAAAGAAATGTTTTCGAATATGGTTATTCAGAAAAAAGCTGATTTAATTCCGCATTATTATCATCCTGAGTTTGTGTTATACGCTAACCGTGAAACACAGACCTACCAAGAATTTTATGATGCCCACGTTGAGTATTACCAAACACCACGACAATATTTTGTTGAATACGATGAGCATGCTTGGGTAGAACAAAATGATAAATTAGCAGGGCGAGTATTTATTACCATAAAACAACCTGAAGAAACGGATATTAATTTTGAAGTTGTATTAATTGCTCAATATAAAGACAATAAAATTTACCGTATTTGGGAAGTCACCAGTCCGGATTGGACGCAGATGGAAGAGTTTAAATAATATCTTCAAGCTCGATATTTAACACTTTTGCAATTTTTCTTAACACGGCCAGTGTTCCTTTACGTTCATTATTTTCTAATTGTGAAACATATTGCTTTGAGATTTTTGCTTTTTCCGCTAGCGCATTTTGAGAAAGTTCTCGGTATTCGCGATATGCTTTGATCGCGTTTTTGCCGGTGGCAATAGACTCAATTAGCCAAAGTGGGAAGCGTTCACTTTTGTCGGATTGCGCTGCTTGAATAATTTCAATGTCAGCAAGATCTTCTAGTTTTTCTAAAATAGATTCGTATTCTTCATAAGGAAGAATTGCAAAAACAGGGGTTTTATTTTTTAAAATAATCTGTGGATGTATTTTCATCTGTACACCTCTTTTCGATGTCCTATCGTAATAACTTCTATCGTTAATATTTCATTATGTATGTGGTACAAAATTCTCCAATCTCCAACTCTGAGTCGATAGCAGGGTTGGTTACCTTTTAATTTTTTTACATCATGGTGTTGGTTGTAGGGTGATTCTGCTAACCGATTTAATTTTTCGTAAATAACTTTTCGCACGGTTTCCGGTAGTTTTAAATAGACTTTTCGCGCTTGGCGCGAGAGCTCAATCCTGTGCATGGGTGAATTTTCTTATTCAAAAAAAGAATGGTGATTTTTGAAGAGTCATAAAAAGTCAACTTTTTGTTGTCTTTTGGTTTGGGGGGGGGGGGGGGGTAGGTTAATTTAGGCCTTCTTCTTTTAATGATCGCTGAATCGTTTCCCTTTGTTTTAACGCTTCAAAATAGCGTTTCAAATTCGGAAATAGATCAAAACTAATTTTGGCGTAGGGCATAAAGCGGATCATGACCAATAAATACGCATCGGGTAGCGTAAAGTTTTCGCCCATTAAATAATGATTTTTTTGTAAATGATCCTCTATGAACTGAAATTTTCGTTCGAGTATAGGACGAACGATGGTCTGTTTGAAATCTTCAGGATAACTGGGATTAAAAAACGGCCCAAAACCTTTATGAATTTCTGTCGTTAAGTAATTTAGCCATTCTAATGTTCGATAACGTTGCCAATCTTCTACGGGTGCGAGTAGATGGGTTGCATTATTGGTATCCGCAAGATATTGCATAATCGCAACGTTTTCGGTAAGTAATTCCCCATTGTCTAATGTCAGGGCGCCGACGCTATTTTTAGGGTTAATCTTAATAAAATCTTCGCCATGTTCTGTTTTCTTGGTTTTTAAATCAACTGAAATGAATTCAACGTTAAGATTTAATTCGTGAATGATAATGCGTACTGCGAGGGAGCAGGCGCCTTTGGCGTAGTAGAGTTTCATGAGGGGTCCTTCGAATATTGTAATAAAACCAGAGCGATGATAGGAATAAAAATATCTGTCCAAAAAATCGTTCCTGCATTGCCCGGTGCGAAATTATGGTGTGTAATCATTTGATAAATATGTCCGACTGCAGCTCCCCATAAAAATATGACGGGAGGTATAAGTGTCGCGGCACGAAAGGCATAACTGGCGCGAAAGGCTAAAAATCCTGCAATCGAAATCCCTAAGCTGACCATGCCGACTTCAAATTGAAATGGACTTTGTGCCCAACCAATAAATGCTGCAGTGTAGTCACCAAAAATACAGTGCATCACAAAGTTATATAAAAAACTCATGCCAATCGAAAATAATAAAAAATAACGTAGTAAGGCTTCAACTACTACCCTTTTAGTTATTGATTTTTTTGAAACAAGAGAAAGTAGCGATGCTAAAAAACCAACGATTAAAAGGGTCAGCGTGTTATTTTTGAGGGCAAGAGCGATAAGAGTGTTCATACAGAAGCTCCTTTAGATTACATGTATCGAGAGAACTTTTCGATACGCCTGGATGATGCTGATAGCGTCATTTTCCCTCCGGCGGTTCCAACTGATACGTATAGCCACATTCTTTTTGTGGGCATGCTTCTTCTTTGCCGCGGCGTTTGGTAATTTTAATCGTTAGAATTGGCCACTGACATTTCGGACACGGTTTTTTAACCGGTTCGTTCCAGGTTGCATATTTACAATCCGGATAGCGTGAGCACGAGAAGAAAATTTTTCCGTAACGGGATTTGCGTTTTAACATTGAACCCTGTTTACATTCTGGACATTCAATGCCTAAATCTGCTGGCTTTTCTAATGGTTCAATATGTTTGCAGTTTGGATAGGTGGAGCAACCGATGAATTTTCCGTAACGTCCGCGTTTAATTACTAAATCTGAATTACAACTGGGGCATTTACGATCGGGAACGATTTCTGGCTCAACATTCGCGCCCGCTTCTTCTTCTAAATTACGTGTGTAATCACAGTCTGGATATCCCGTACATCCCACAAAGCGTCCGCGTTTGCCCAAACGAATCGAAAGCGGTTTGCTACATTTTGGGCATTGTTCATTCATTTCTTCGTGCGTGACATCTTTGCGCTGAACCGTTTCATCAATGTTTTTGACTAATTTATCAAACGGTTTCCAAAATTCTTTTAATAATGGGATCCATTCTTTTTCGCCGCGCGAGACTTCATCTAATTCATCTTCTAAATGTGCGGTAAATTCATAATCAACGTATTGCGTAAAATAATCTTTCAAAAACTTACACACAATTCGGCCTACATCAGTTGGCTTAAAACGTTTGTTCTCTAAAATGACATATTCGCGTGTTTGTATCGTTGAAATAATTGACGCGTAGGTTGAAGGACGACCAATACCAAATTCTTCGAGTGCTTTGACTAAACTGGCTTCGGAATATCGCGGTGGGGGTTCTGTAAAATGTTGTTCCGGAATAATATCTTTCAAGGTAACGATATCGCCTTCCGCTAATTCCGGTAGTAATCCCTGATCTTTGTCGTTATCTTTATTTACCACATCGTCAACATCTTCGGTATAAACTCCAATAAATCCGGGGTGGGCAATCGTTGAGCCATTTGCGCGAAAAATGCCTTTTTTACCACAATCCATATCTACCGTTACGGTATTCAATAACGCATGGATCATTTGACAGGCAACGGTTCGTTTCCAAATTAAATCATATAGTTTAGCTTGTTCAGGATTTAAATTTTTGACCATGTCCGGAGTGGTTTCGACACTGGTCGGACGAATCGCTTCATGTGCTTCTTGCGCATTTTTCGATTTGTTTTTATAAACGCGGATTTCATCGGGTAAATAATCATCGCCAAATCGCTTTTTGATGAGTCCACGAATTTCTTCGATAGCTTCATTGGCAAGATAGACTGCATCTGTTCTCATGTATGTAATTAAACCGTTTTCATACAAATATTGTGCGGTACGCATCGTGCGCTGTGCGGTGAACCCTAATTTACGTGATGCTTCTTGTTGTAATGTGGAGGTTGTAAAAGGCGGAGAAGGTTGGCGTTTACGTTGTTTTTTATCAACACTTAATACCGTTAATTGACCTTTTGCGGCGTCCAATAAATCTTTTTGAATTTTTTGCGCTTGTTTATCTGTGGTAATACTGAATTGTTCTAATTTATCGTTTTTATATTGAATTAATCGCGCAGAAAAGGGTTCTTGTTTTTTTGTTTCACATTGACTGGAGATCGTCCAATATTCTTGTGCAATAAATTTTTCGATTTCTTCTTCGCGTTCGACAATTAATCGTAAGGCAGGACTTTGTACACGACCGGCAGATAATCCGCGTCGAATTTTTTTCCATAATAACGGTGATAACGTAAATCCGAATAAATAGTCTAACGCGCGACGATCTTGTTGTGCGTTCACTAAATCCATTGAAATATCGCGCGGTGTTTTAATCGCTTGTGTGATCGCGTTTTTGGTAATTTCATGAAATACGACACGGTGTACAGGCTTTTTGCTTAGGCCACGTTTTGCTTTAATCAATTCATATAAGTGCCAGGCAATGGCTTCGCCTTCGCGATCAGGGTCGGTTGCGAGATAGAGGGCTTCAGCAGCTTTTAAACTTTTAGTGATGGCGTCGACGTGTTTGGCATTTTTCTCGATGACTTCATATTTCATGAAAAAGTCATTATCGGGATCGACGGCGCCTGATTTACGGATTAAATCCCGCACGTGTCCATACGAAGCCAGCACCTCGAAATCTTTGCCTAAATATTTCTTAATGGTTTTTGCTTTGGCAGGGGACTCTACAATGACTAAATTTTTGGCCATTTACTTTATCCTTACGTACCCGCCGGGCACGCTTTTCACAAGCCCGTCTAGTTCAAGGACCAGGAGGATGGAGGAAACTTCCTCTGCCGTCAACCCACTGCGTTGAATTAAGAGGTCGATTGGGGTGGTGTCGAAGCCCATGTGGCGGAGGAATTTGTCATTCTGAGGGAGCGGAGCGAGTCGAAGGATCTCCTGACGATTAGCAGGAGGTCCCTCGCTCTGTTCGGGATGACACCATCTTAATTCATCCAGCACATCTTCCACCGTCTCCACCAGCTTTGCACCTTGTTTAATTAAATAATGGCATCCTCGTGATAACGGATTTTGAATAGATCCGGGAATCGCAAAGACCTCGCGATTCTGCTCCAGCGCATATTTTGCAGTGACTAGGGATCCGCTGGCATACGCAGCTTCAACCACAACAACCCCTAAACTTAATCCGCTGATGATTCGATTTCGACGCGGGAAATTTTGAGCAACGGGTGTCACGCCCGTCGGAAATTCCGTCACAATACAGCCTTTTTCGAGAATTTTTTTCGCTAACCCATGATGACGTTTCGGGTAAATTTTATCAGGACCGGTTCCCATAACCGCAATCGTTTCGCCATTGTTAGACAACGCACCTTCATGACAAGCGGCATCAATCCCGAGGGCTAATCCGCTGGTAATAACCAATCCCGCATTGGAAAAACTTTTCGCAAATTGATGCGCAATATCTTCGCCAGACGGAGTGGGATTTCGGCTGCCAACCATCGCAATTTGAGCTTTTTTTAAAATGCTGAGATTACCCTGTATAAATAGTATGGGGGGAGCGGATGAAATTTCGCGAAGGCGTTCAGGATAATCATTGCTGTGAAGGGTAATTATATAGTGTCCCGGGTGTTGAGCCCATGCGAGATCATTTTCAACGGAGCGCCAATCGATACTTATATTATAGTCAGTGAAATAATTTTTGAGCGTATCGTCGCGATAGGTTTGGGTAATTTCCTGAAAGGAAACGGGCCCGATGTTGGGGGTACGAAGTAAAGCAAGTAAATAGGGTAAAGACATTATTATGATTCCTAAATTGTGTCATCCTGAGCGGAGCGAAGGATCTAATCAAGATGATAGTAATGAAATAATTTTCTTCCTCGCCTCAACTATCCCCTCATTTTTCAACGCGGAAAATAATTGAAAGGTAATTAATTCTGCTGGGTCAATTATACTTTCTTTCATAAACGTTAATAATTGTTTTTTTTCTGAGTTCGTTAATTTATCTGATTTGCTTAATAATATATGCGTTGGTAAATTCGCTGACAAGGCCCACTCTAACATATGAATATCAAATTCGGTTAACGGATGTCGCGCATCCATGACTAAACATAATCCCTTTAGCGATTCGCGATTTTGTAAATAATCACTTAATAATTTATTCCAGGCTTTTTTCATTTCAAGAGGGACTTTCGCAAAACCATAACCGGGTAAATCAACTAATCTGATTTGGCCTGTGATTTTAAATAAATTGATCAGCTGGGTTCGGCCAGGTGTTTTACTGGTGCGCGCCAGATTTTTAACGCCAGTGATAGCATTGAGTGCTGTTGATTTTCCTGCATTTGATCGTCCCGCAAAAGCGACTTCACTCCCTTCGTCTTCGGGGAGTTGAATGAGTTTAGCGACACTCTTTATAAATGTTGTTTTTTGCAAGGGAATTAACATATCATCTCTCTTTTTTGAGGTGACCGACATATGGATTTAGTAACATTGGTTTTAGCCTGCAGTGTTTATCCGAATAATGCAGTTGTCAATGCTATGGTTGAAATTAACTCCCAAAACAATCCATATGTGGTTTCAGGTCAGCCATATAAAACCCGTGAACAAGCGTTAGCCCAAGTCGATCAACTGAAAGCTGCAGGTCAGTCGTTTGAAATTGGATTAATGCAAATCCCAGATTTTTGGGTAACCAATAAATCCGCAAGCATGAATGAATTACTCCGCCCCTGTAAAAACATGGTTGTCGCGACGCAAATTTTGAATAAATTACTCAATGAGTGTAACGGTTCCCAAACCTGCGCGTTATCGATGTATAAAACGAATGATAAATCCGCAGGTTTAAGTTATGCCGATCAAGTGATTACGTATGCAGATGCGCATCCCTTCGTAGCGCCCCCGCCATTAGATTGATTTTTCTTTCTTCTCTTTCTGAATCAAGAAATTCAAAATGTCAATTAATCGCTGCGGATTATTTCCCGCTAAACTAGGATCAATTTTATATTTTCCATCGATCACTACACCTGGGATTTGGAAAATCATAAAATTATTTGTGATTTGTTGATCGCGTTTTAATTGGGCATCAATGACGGGCGAATCATACGTATTCATGAAATCCTTCGTTTTAATATTGAAACTTTTCTGGAAAAAATTCGCCATACGTTCCGGAGTGCCTAAATCTAAATGTTGTTTGTGTAAACCATCAAACAGGGTTTGCGCAATTTTTTCATGGATATTAAATACTTTTGCAACGTAATATGCACGCGCATATAAATGCCAATCAGATTCAAAAATGACGGGAATGCGCTCAAAATTTACATTCGCCGGTCGTATTTCAACCCATTTGTCTAATGTGGGATTTAATCGACTACACGCTGGGCAACCAAAACTAAAAAATTCGACAACAGAAACTTTGCTTTTAGGATTAAATGCTTGCGAAGAGGCGTTTGCGGGTAAAACTAAGTAATCGCGTCCTGCTTGAAAAGGTGCTTCGTCTTTTGCAAAAACCACCAAGGGAAATATCAAGAGAAACAACATCAAAATCTTTTTCATGCGATCATCCTTTGTAATAAACAGAGCCAACCCATCACGGGTTCATGATTTTGACGTCGTAACGCTGATTTTTCAAGTGCAATAATTTCAAAGCCATGATCCACTGCTTTTTGTTGAATATATTTTTTAGCGTGTGAAAATCGCCCACTTTTTTGTAACAGCCACGGTTCGGATTGCGTGTCGCTGGATTCCAATGAAAATAACAGTAAGCCGGTGGGGGTTAGTGCATGATGTGCACCGTGAAAAACGGGTGTCAGATCACCGAAATAATTGAGTGTGTCGACAGCCAACAATAAATCGTAGGGTATGTTGGCACTGTTCAGAAAATCCAACAAATCGGCATGAACTAGCTTGTGATAAATATTTTTTTGTTTGGCGTGTTCCAGCATTTTGGGGGATAGATCAACGCCATGTAATAAACTGGCGCATGGTTTAAAGGCAACTCCCGACAACCCTGTGCCACACCCTAAATCTGCAATCTTAAGATCTTTAATTTCAAAATGGTGTTCCAGTAATAATTTTAATTTTTGTGGTGCTTCATACGCTAAACTGCCTGTCATATGTAAATCATAATTTTTGGCATATTGATCAAACAAATGCTGAATATATTCTTTAGGCGGTTTTGGTTGAGACGTATCGCCCGTTAAGGCGCTATATAAATATGCTATTTCCGGTCGGTCAGGATTTTCTTTTAGTACTTTATTAAAAATCGCTTTGGCTTTATCAATGTTGCCTTTTTTTAAATGCGCAATGCCTAAATTACTTTGTGCGTTAAGATGATTGGGATGTTTGGCTAGTATTTTTTCAAATTGATGAATGGCTTCTTGCAGATCATCACTTTCCAGTAATGCAACGCCGTAACTATACCGTGCGCCAATATCATTGGGTGTTTGCTCCAACAAAAATTGATAATGTTGTGCCGCATGATAATAGCGATCTAATTGTAATAATGTTGCAGCGAGATTGTTGCGCGCTTCGAGATGATCTGGTGCGATGGTAACCAATGTTGTAAAACATTGAAGGGCTTGTTCAAGTTGTTCTGTTTTAATCAATAATGCACCCAGATTATTTAAAGCGTCGTGATGTCCGGGATTAATTGCTAGAACTTTTTCAAGTAGCGCGATGGCTGCAGTGAGATTTTCTTGGGTAATGTTTAAGAGTGCCAGATTGTATGCCGCTTCAATCATCTCGGGCGATTTGGTCAAAATTTCTTCATAAAGGATTTGCGCCCGTGTAAGATTGCCTTCACGGTGTGCAGTCACAGCGATTCTAAAGAGAGTTGTTAAGCGAGTTTCCATAGTGAGGATAGAGTAAAGCAATGTCGAAAACAGCGCAAATGGTTGTTCTTTTAGCAATATTGGTTCTGATTTGGGGGTTAAGTTGGCCTGTGATGGCGGAAGGATTAAAGTTTTGCCCGCCCATTTGGTTTGTGGTGATTCGATTGGCGATAGCGATTGGCGTGATTTTTGCGGTATTTGGTTTTACGAAACAGCTTGTGATGCCCATCAAAAAAGATATTCCCTTGTTGCTTAGCATTGGTTTACTTCAGATTGGATTTTTTACGTTATTGATAACAGTAGGCTTAGAGTATGTAGAGCCTGGTCGTTCTGCGATTATTGCGTATTTATCCCCGTTTTTTGTTACGCCCGTTGCAGTAGTATTTTTTAGGGAAGTACTCTCTAGGGGAAAAATTTTGGGTCTAATTTTAGGCGCAATCGGAATAGCCTTGTTGTTTAGCCCGTGGGAATTAAACTGGCATGATAAAAATATCGTCTTAGGCAATGGATTATTGCTATTATCTGCGTTGGTGTGGTCTGCGGCCATGATTCACACGCGTTATACGGATTGGCATCGCGAAACGCATGAATTATTACCCTGGCAATTTGTGGTGGGGTTTATTCCCAATATTATAATTGCGATGATTTGGGTGCCACATCCAGTGATAGATTGGTCCTCTGGAATGATGTGGTTTTGTTTGTTATATAACGCAATTTTGGCAAGTTTAGTCGCGTATTGGTTATTAGTGACAATCACGCGCCATTTACCTGTGATTACGACGTCGTTGGGTTTATTGGGTGTTCCTGTATTGGGATTATTAGCCTCAGCGTTGTTTGTCGGTGAAGCATTGACGTTCAGTATTTTGTTGTCCTTAGGATTTATCATCGCAGGGTTAGCGTGTGTGTCAGTGGCAAAAAATTAACCAGTGACACGTCTTAAACCAATAACACATGCGAGGATAACATCGTGGAAGACGGCACCGCATTACGAAGCGCTTATTTAGATGCCTGTAAACGAAATGATTATGAAGTTGCGCATCAGTTTTTAAGTGAAATTCAAAAGCACAAAACGTTCCCTCTTTTCCTTCCCAAAATGGCCGTTGATGTTTCCGTAGAAGAAATCAATGATTATGTCGATTTATTATATCCCTTGATGACTGTGTATTTGCACCATGGAAAAATCGATGAGTTATTTAAATGCACTTCCGCATTAATTGATTGGTTGCATAAAAAACCTTCGGAAATTTGGACAGATGAAAATTATCGTCTGGAATGTAATGCGCATTATCGATTGATTATTTTTTATCAAGCAAGAGATGATGAAGTGGCAGTACAAGAATCGTGTCTGCGAATGGTTTTGCAAGGAAATCAAATCAAAGTTAAAGCTGAAGACGATCACCGGCTTATGTTACACGCCTATCGTCGATTAGCCTTATCCAGGAAAGAGTGGCTTAAACCTGCGGATTTGTGTTGTGGAGAGTTGCTCAAGCTTTTGTGGAAGCGGTTTGATAGGACTAAAAAATCTTTTGTTGAGCTTTGTTGTCTCGTTGACGAAATTAGTGATCCTGGCAGCTTACGAAAAGCTGATCCTCACATTGATGAGATATTCAAACAGTATTTATCTTTTGCGCGCGATCATTCCGCTAAAGAAGAAGCGTACACTCAGCCAAAAACCTTGGACAAAATGGTAGAATTGTTTTTAAGCGCGTGCGATAAAAAAATATGGCCAAATGCTGAATTATTTTTGAAAAAAATTATTTCAGAACAATTAGGAATTAATTTAGATTCGCCTTATGAAGCAATGGATCAGCCGGATGCAAAACTTTTAAAAGCAGTAAGTGCGATATCGCAGATGGGGTTGTTGTATCGATACAATAATAAAATAGAAGAAGCAATTCCTTTTGTGGAAAAAGCCTGTCAATTTGTTTTAATGATGCGACAGGCTCCAGATCAGTTATGGCGAAATTGTGGAATGGCTTCCTATGGGATTGCGCTAAGTTATCGCGATAAAGGCGATGTTTTAACCTCGCTTAAATTGTGTCACCGCGCGTTGTCGATGTTCGAGTGTATTCGCGAAAAAACACCTCATGATGAAGATTGTATTGTAAAAACACAGGGTGCCCTACGCAAAATTTTACGCATTCATGCGCCTAAAAAAACCTCAAATGGAACCGTTGTGGTATCCGAACTTCAAAAATGCAAACAATTATTCGATACCGCCTGTGTTAACGATAATCGTGAAGAAGCGGCCCATGCTTTAGTTGAAATGGGGCGTTGTTTGTCTGTCGATATATTTAATCCTGATGAAACAGTTGATCTCTCGGACGACGCTATTTTAGATATTATTGAACGGCTTAATAATTTTGCCATGTTACCGTCTAAGGATAATGAAGCGCTGACGACGCTTTTGGTTGTTTGCAGATGGTGGAATAAACGTCCAAACAAATCGTCAGATGATTGGCGAAATTACATTGCGTTGTTAGATCATATTTCTACACTATATTTTTTAAAAGGAAAATTTGCAAAATGTCTCGAAATAATTCGGGACATGGTAAAAGCCTATGAAAATATTCAGAGCGAAGAAAATGAAATCGATATCGATATAATGATTAACAGGTGTCAGGATGCGGTAGAGTGTTGTTTGGCACGCAAAGATGTTGAACAAAAACATGAGTGGGATCAAAAATATAATCAGTTTTGCAGCGTGTTAGTCGAAAAAATTAAAGCGGATTTGCAAAGATTATTAATCATGTGTGATAAAAGCAGCGCGAAAAAAAATTGGGACTCGGTAGAAAATGCTGTCGGTGATGCGCAAGAACGTTTGTGTAGACTGGATGAGATAGGGGCTGAGGCTGAGTATGCCGATGCACAACGATATCAGTTTGCGTTGCGATTATACGGTGTTTTTGAAGCGAACCATCAGAACGTATTCGGCTGCGTACGGGAACTAGTGAGCGGGATGCGCGTTCGTTCCGATGAAGCGGAATCGCTTCTTATTAAGTGTAATGTGGGAGAAAAAGCGCTTAAATTTAAAAGTGAAAAGAAATGTAAAATGAATATAGCGTTCGGTTTGGCAGAAAAAACGCTTTCCCAAGAAGATAAGCAAAAGATAAGAGAAATAGAAGCGCGACGAAAAGCAAAAGAAGAAACAGAAAAAACCGCGCGTTTGCAGAAACGTCAAGAAGAACGAAAGGAAAAAGAACGTAAGCGTCAAGAAGTGCAATTAAAAACGGCAGAAAAAGAAGCTGAAGCAAAAAAAAACGCTGAGAAAGATAAACAATATCAAATTGAAAAGGCGAAATTTGTCGGCTTATATAGAAAATTCGGAAGTCTTTCTATTGCAGAAGTTGAAAAGTTTTATTTTTGCTTTCGAAAATTATCCAGTAAAGTTCTGAATTTGAATCGAAAGTATTATATCGAAGGTAGTGCGCAGGCTCTTTCTCGCCAGCGTTTTGTAGATGCCTGTGAACAATTAATGAGCGCGTGCGAGAGTGTTTTTTCATGTTATCTCAAATCATGCTGCGATAATTATGAAAATGCCACTTATGAGGAGTTAATAAGTCTAAACGCTATTTTTCTCCGGGCCTGGAATTTATATAACCGAGCCACGGAGTGGGAAGATTTAGTGGGGCAAGTGAAAAAATGTGAAAAAGAGTTTAAGGCATTTCATATTTTTCGAGGTCGAGTATCACGAAGTGTCGTGTCATCTATTGAAATCCCTCAGGCGCCGATTCCATCTCTATCTTCTCCTGTAATAGCCATTTCAGAAATGCCTGCAGCATTGAATATAAAGCGATATCGTTTTTTTTCTGTGAAAGATAAACCTCCGCACGAGCTTTCTGAAAATCTTATGCAATCGTGTGAAGTATGGCTGAACAATCTAGTGCAAGCTCGTCGAGCAAGTGATGCCATTCTATTTCAGGCGGCAGAAGAAAAACTGCGTAATATTTGCGAAGAATTGCTTAAGCGTTATCCGGGATTTGAAGATATTCTTGATAATGAATCTCATGAACATTATGAGATCATGAGTCTTCTTGACAGCTGCCGCGTTAAGGACGCTAAAGTGAGACGTGCTGTAAATCCAATGCCGAGTTCACAACGCATTAAAGAAATGTGTCAAAAATTTCAGGACAGAATAGAAGAAGTGGAGAGGCTGCGAAGGACATATTCATTGTAAAATTGCGCGAAGCTTCTGCATCGCAATTCCTCGGTGACTGATTTTTAATTTTTCTTCCATGGAGATATTTGCCAAGCTCGTTTTGTGTGTCGAAATATAAATAATGGGCTCATAACCAAATCCGCCTGTACCGTCTGGTGTAAATAAGATTTTTCCTTCGAGATTTCCTTGCGCAATCATTGGATTTGGATCATCGAAGTGGTTTAAATAAACTAAGGTACAGTGTAATCGCGCAGTGCGTTTTTCATCGGGAATATCGTTGAGTAAATCCAATAATTTTTGATTACGTTCTTCGCGGGTAATATTCTCGCCACCAAATCGTGCTGAATATAAACCTGGCGCGCCCTGTAATGCATCTACGCAAAGTCCAGAATCATCCGCAATCGCAGGTAATTTTGACAGTTTGGACGCGTGACGGGCTTTTAATATTGCGTTTTCGATAAAGGTCAGACCAGTTTCCTCAATGCCTTCAATGTTGAACTGGGCTTGCGGGATAATCTCGAATTGAGGCAAGAACCCTTCAAATTCGCGTATTTTTCCGTGATTGGATGTGGCTAGAACGATTTTTTTCATGCGGAGTAGTTTATACTAGCGCTATGATTTTGACACGTGAATTCCCCAATGCCAGCTTTGAAGAACTTGCCCAGAAAATGCGCGAGTTTACGGATGCGCGCGATGAAAATACGCCGGACGAATTATGGATAGTGGAACATACACCGGTGTATACATTAGGCCAAGCCGGCAAAAAAGAACATATTTTAAATCCGAAAAATATTCCTGTTATACAAACGGATCGCGGTGGGCAAGTGACTTATCATGGTCCAGGCCAGTTGGTAATTTATTTATTAGTTGATATTCGTCGTCGCAAAATGGGCGTACGCAGTTTAGTCACTGCCATAGAAAATTCCATAATAGATTTATTACAAAAATATAATATTACTGCGCAAGCGAAATGTGATGCGCCGGGTGTGTATGTCGGCGATGATAAAATTTGTTCCATTGGATTACGCATTCGAAAGGGTTGTTCGTATCATGGATTAGCGTTTAATATTAATATGGATATTTCGCCGTTTTTAGGCATAAATCCGTGTGGTTATGCGGGATTAAAAATGATTCAGTTAAAAGATTTTGGGATTACCAAAACACCGTTTGAGATTGCGCCGGAATTAATTGTGTGTCTAGAAAGGAATCTTGTATGTTCGAACGCCGCCACCAATCTTTAGCTCCCCGTCACGTTTTTATTAAACGCATGGCACGCAGTATTCTCTTAGCCATTCTTGCTGTAATTTTTGCATTATTTATTGGCATGTGCGGGTATCATTATTTTGAAAACATGTCGTGGGTAGATGCGTATGTAAACGCGGCGATGATTTTATCCGGCATGGGTCCGATGGGGAATTTATCGACAGAAGCAGGAAAAATATTTGCAGGGTCGTACGCATTATTTTCAGGTTTGATGTTTATTTTAATTATTGGATTAATTTTAGCGCCGGTTGTTCATCGGTTCTTTCACCGCTTTCATTTGGAAGAAGAGCCAATCACTAAGCGTTAGTAGCGCTGATTTCTGTCATCTCGAAATCAAATTTGGTTGCGCCACATTCGGGGCACTGCCAGTTCGGCGGAATGTCATCCCATCGCGTACCCGGCGCGATACCATCATCCGGCCAGCCAAGGGCTTCGTCATACGTCAATCCACACAGTAAACACATGTATTTTTTGAAATCTTGATGGCTGGTCATGCTGTTGTTCCTCAGTTCAAATCTAAAATGGTTTTCAATCCCTGCAAAATCAAATCGGGCATTAATTCCGTAAAGATGCCTTCTTTTTCGAATAAATGACTGAATCCACCACAACCTATTATAAGAGGGGGTTCGTCTTGAAAATATTCGTGGGTGATTCGCTGTGTAATTTCACGAAACACACCCAACTGCCCAAAGTATAACCCAGATTGAATGCTCGCGGTCGTGTTTTTGCCTAAAACACTGGCGGGTTTGGTGATTTCTACCGCAAACAGCTTAGCCGTATTTCCCTGTAAGGCTTCCATCGAAAGCCGCATGCCGGGGGAAATCGATACGCCTAAAAACTCGCGGTTTTTAGTGATAGCTGAATAGGTCGTGGCCGTTCCCATGCTGATGATAATAATGTTTTTGTTGGGGAAAATATGAGTAGCCGCCGTTGCATCCGCAATAAGATCCGCACCCAATTCATGCGGATTATCAATCTGTATGCTTAAGCCCGTTTTTGTATCTGCATTGATAAATAATGGCGTGATGTCGAAATATTTAATACATGCGGCGCGTAACGAATAATCTAAACTGGGAACAACAGACGAGATCGCAATGGATTTTATTTTTTTGATATCACAATTGTTTTCTTTAAGAACGGATTTTAAAAATATCCCCAATTCATCAGACGTATTATGCAATGCTGTTGCATGTCTAAAGCGAAGCGTTAACTCAGTACCGTCAAAGATACCGCCAAAGATATGGGAGTTGCCGACATCAAGACAGAGCTGCATGAACCGTATTCTCTAATAACATGGCAATGGTCATAGGGCCTACACCACCCGGAACGGGTGTAATAAAACTTGCGCGCGGCGCAATTTTATCGAAATCTAAATCACCCACAATGTCGCCGTTATTTAAATGGTGAATCCCAACATCAACCACAATAGCACCCTGTTTTATCCAATCAGGCAGAATTAAATTTCGTACGCCAGTCGCGGAGATGACTAAATCTGCTGAATTTATATGAAATTTTAAATCTTTTGTTTTAGAGTTACAGACGGTTACGGTACTTCCTGCCAATAATAACTCCAACGCCATTGGTTTGCCGACAATATTCGATGCGCCAACAATAACGGCGTGTAGACCCCGTAAATTAATATTGGCGTGATTTAAAAGCCTAATAATACCGTGCGGTGTACACGGACGCATGGACGGTTTTCCTTGCGCTAATCGACCTAAATGAACAGGATGAAATCCATCCACGTCTTTTTTCGGCGAAATCGCTTCGATAATATTATCTTTATTAATATGAACAGGCAGCGGAAGTTGAACTAAAATGCCATTAATTTCAGTATCTTGATTTAATTTTTCTATTAATTCCAGTAATTCAGTTTCAGATATCGTGCTATCCAATAGAAAATCTTTTGAAACAATGCCGACGTGCTCTGCTTTGAGTTTTTTGTTTTTGACATACAGATGGGAGGCGGGATTATTTCCAACAAGGATGACAGCTAATACCGGAGGGCGAGGCAGCGATTTAACTTTGTGGGACAAATTTTCAAGAATATGATGTGCGACATCTTTTCCGGATAATAATTGGGCTGTTGTCATTTCTCGCCATTTTCCTGTGCCAAGGTATAATGCAGTATCTTAGCATCTTGAAAGGAAATCCGCATGCGCACTCGGTTCAAATGGTTTAAGGTTGTTCTTATCGTATTGATCTGCATGATGTTAAGTTTTTCTTTATATATCTATTTCAAAACGCAATCTCCCCAAACAGGTACACAACATTTAAAAGGCCTAAAAGGCGAAGTGACCATTACGCGCGATAAATACGGCATTCCCCATATTGTCGCTAAAAACAGCGATTTAGATGCATTTTATGCGTTAGGGTACGTACATGCCCAAGACCGTTTATGGCAAATGGAATTTCAGCGCCATGTTGTCCAAGGCACGCTCAGCGAATTATTTGGCTCCGCAACGGTAAAACAAGATGAATATTTGCGTACGTGGGGATTTTATCGCGCCGCAAAAACTTCGTATGACGCTATGACGCCACAAAATAAATTAATTGTGCAAAGTTATACGGATGGGATTAACGCCTTTTTAAGCCAAAAACATTATCCCTTGCAAATGATCTTGTTAAGCGATCATCCTAAACCGTGGACAACAATTGATAGCATTGCATGGCAAAAAATGTTGGCATGGGATTTACAAAACGTCTGGAAATCAAAGTTGAAAAATTATTTGGTCGAACAAAAATTAGGTGTGGCTCAAATTCCCGTGTTATTTCCAGCTTATCCTCATAATGGCACTACCATATTAAGTGACGCAGATTTAAAACAAAGCGGAATTTATTCAGCCAATCAAATTCAGTCTTATTTATACGGTGTAAATAGCCATAATAAAGGTTCGAATAATTGGGTGCTATCCGGTGCGTGGACAAAAACCGGGTATCCGATGTTGGCCAACGATCCGCACTTGGGGTTGCAAGCGCCCGCGTTATGGTATTTAGCGGAAGTTAAAGGACCTACGTTACATATTACCGGTGCGACATTGCCCGGAGTACCGTGCGTGGTAATAGGGCACAATGATCATATTGCATGGGGTGTGACGAATGTAAATCCGGATGTGCAAGATTTATATATTTTAAATTCAGATACGCCTGTTCATATTTTAAATGAAACGATTCATGTGCGTGGACAAGCGGATATTAACTATCCCATTAAAATCAGTGATCAAGGGCCCGTGATCAGCGAGGTCACGGATGCCGGAAAAATTAATCATCTGGTTGCACTAAAATGGACAGCGTTGATGCCGCATGATACGACAGCGGAAAGCATGATTGAAATTAATTATGCCAAAAACTGGAAAGAGTTTACGCAGGCGTTAAAATTATTTGTCGCACCGTCGCAAAATTTTGTGTATGCCGATACGCAAGGCAATATTGGCTATTATGTGCCTGGATTAATTCCGGTGCGGCATTGGAATTCTGCATTTCCGGTGCCGGATGATAAAGCGCATCAGTGGGATGGTTATATTCCGTTTGAAAAAATGCCGCATGTGCTTAATCCTCCTGAAGGCTATATTGTTTCGGCGAATAATCGCGTTGTTTCCGATCATTATCCGTTTGCCTTAAATTTTCGGTGGAATGATCCGGATTATCGTGCGAAACGTATTGTCGAATTATTGAATAGCAATCGTCCGTTAAGTCTTTCCCGCATGCAAAAAATTCAATTAGATACCGTTTCGTTATTGTGGCGAAACATGTCGCCGACTTTATTACATACAAAACCGTTGGATCCAAAAAGTCAGCAGGTTTTGGATATCCTGAAAGAATGGGATGGCAATTCACATTTAGCGAGTGTCCAAAAAACTATTTTCGCGTATTGGTATCGTGAGTTAGAAAAAATGACACCGGATTTTATTCGCGAACAATCGAAATTTCCCGAGCCATTATTTATTCAACAACAATTAGAAGCTAATGGTGCGTACTGTAACCATAATGCGTCAGAGTTTTTAAGTCAGTCCTTAAAAACAGCCACACAAAAATTGACGCAGGATTTAGGCAGTAATCCGCGTTCGTGGGCGTGGTCAAATGTTCATCAGGCGAAATTTACGGAATTGGGTTTGGGTGGAATTAAAATACTGGGTCATTTATGGAATCGCGCGATTCCCACGCCTGGTGGTTTATTTACGATTAATGTAGGCACGTATGATTTTACGGATTTTACACAGACAGATGGCGCAAGTTACCGGGAAATTTTGGATGTCGGTGATTGGAGTAACAGCGAATACATTCAAACCTTAGGGCAATCGGAAGATGTGTTCAGCAGGAATTATGATGATTTAATGCCGATGTGGCGTGATGGGAAATATGTGGCGATTGATGGAAAAACCAGTGGTAAGACAAAAGTGTTGACGTTAGTGCCGCAATGATTCGAATTTTTATTGGATATGATTCGCGCGAAGTGATTGCGCATCATGTATGTATACAAAGTATTTTGGAAACTACGCGTTCTCCTGTAAGTATTACGTCTTTAAAATTATCTCAGCTGGAATCGGTATTTCATCGCAAGCGAGAGCCGGATCAATTAACGGATTTTTCCTATACGCGTTTTCTTGTGCCGTATCTTTGTGATTATCAAGGGTGGGCGATTTTTATCGATGGTGATATGTTGATTCGCGAAGATATTCAAGCGTTGTGGAATCTTCAAGACGATCGCTATGCCGTTAATGTTGTGAAACATGCACCGCATCAGGGTGAGCATCATTTTTTAGGCACAACCGTAAAATTATTCCCCAAATTTAATTGGTCGAGTGTGATGTTATTTAATAACAAAAAATGTAAGGCATTAACGCTCGATTATTTATTGACGGTGAAGTATCAAGATTTACATCAATTCGAATGGCTCGAAAGTGAAAGCGATATTGGTGAATTACCTCCAACATGGAATCATTTGGTTGGCTATGACAAACCTAATTCCTCTGCTGCGCTAGTGCATTGGACATTGGGTTGCCCGTATTTTGAAGCGCAGAAGCAGGCTGAGTTCGCTGACGAATGGTTCGCGATGAGAGATAAACTGACGCAAAGCCCTTGACGTTCTGTCTCACTCTGTGGCTTAATGTCTTAATGTACTAGTGTATTAGTACGTTAATACGGCGCGAGGGTGGCATGAAAGCACAGGCAAAACAGGGTAAACAATTGGATTACGGCTTATATGAAGCCATTCAGTCCATCAAAAACGCCAAAGAAGCAAAGGACTTCTTTCAGGATTTATGTACGCCAGCGGAAATTCAAGCGATGGCGGATCGCTGGCGCGTCGTTGAGCCCTTAAAAGCCGGCAAATCGTATCGGCAAATTTATGATGAAACCGGTGTCAGTGTGACAACCATTGGACGTGTTGCCCGCTATATCATGTCCGGTGTTGGCTACAATTTAATTTATGACCGTGTAAAGAAAAAGGACAAAAGCAGATGAAATCAAAACAAAGATTACGCATTGCAATTCAAAAAAACGGCCGGCTAAACACTGATTCACTGGAGTTGCTTTCAAAATGCGGATTAAAAATTAAACCCTCTAAAAATTCGTTATTGTGTCACGTCGAGAAATTTCCCATCGATTTTTTGTTTGTGCGAGATGACGATATTCCTACTTTAGTGATGGATGGGGTGTGTGATTTAGGTATTGTCGGTGAAAATGTTTTATTTGAACAAATCACTCAGGATTTTAGCATCATCAAAAAATTAGGGTTTGGTAAATGCCGCTTATCTATCGCCATCCCTGAATCTAAAGACTATTCAGGTCCAAGCGCTTTAGCAGGATTACGCATTGCGACCAGTTATCCTAATTTACTAAAAAAATACTTAAGCCAAAATAACGTTTCGGCGGAGCCACTCGTGATTTCGGGTTCTGTCGAAATTGCGCCAGGTTTAAACATGGCCGATGCTATTTGTGATTTGGTTTCTTCCGGTAGAACATTGGAGGAAAATAAATTAAAAGAAGTCGATTGTATTGTTCAAAGTCAGGCCGTATTAATCAAAACGCAGAAAGCGATTTCTGCAGAAAAATTAGCTTCACTGGATTTACTTTTAAATCGCTTAGACAGTGTATTAAGTGCGCACGACAGTAAATACATTATGTTTCACGCTCCTAAAAATGCTTTAGATTCCATTAAATCGCTTCTTCCGGGATGTGAATCTCCGACGGTAATGACATTAGAAGGTGCCCAAGACAAAGTAGCGGTACACGTCATGGCGCATGAAGATATTTTTTGGGAGACCTTAGAGAAATTAAAAGCTGCCGGTGCAAGCTCCATTTTAGTATTGCCCATAGAGAAGATGCTCGCATGAACGATCTATTAATGAATACCCAGAACATTATTGATGCAGTAAAAAAAGATGGGGATGACGCTTTACGTAATTTTGCCCAGCAATTTGATAAGGTAAATTTAATCCAGCTTGCAGTGAGTGCTGATGAATTCTCAGAAGCTGAAAATCTAGTCAGTGATGAAGCCAAAGTGGCTATTCAATTCGCCCAACAACAACTTCAAACACTTTCTCAGGCTCAATTAGCTGACATTCAAACACATAAAAGAATTACAACTTCTAAAGGCGTGATATGTGAAAGGCAATCTCGTCCAATTGAACGAATTGGTTTGTATATTCCCGGTGGCACGGCGCCATTGATCTCAACGGTATTAATGTTAGGCGTGCCGTCGAAAATGGCCAACAATCCCTTGCGAATATTGTGTACGCCACCCAATCGTGAAGGAAAAATTAATGCCCATATTTTATATGCTGCAAAACTGTGTGGCATAGAAAAAGTATTTAAAGTAGGGGGGGCGCAAGCGATTGCGGCGATGGCGTATGGTACGGAAAGTATTCCCAAAATCGATAAAATATTTGGACCGGGGAATGCGTGGGTGACGCAAGCCAAGCAATTAGTTTCGCAAGATCCAAAAGGTGCAGTGATTGATATGCCGGCAGGCCCTTCTGAAATTTTGGTCATTGCCGATGACAAAGCGAATCCTGATTATGTTGCAGCAGATTTATTATCCCAGGCGGAGCACGGTATTGATTCGCAAGTTATATTAATTTCACTTTCAGAAAAATTTCTTTCTGAGGTAAAAAACTGTATTGAATTGCAGCTCAAGACATTGTCTCGAAGAAATATTATTGAACAATCGCTCTCGCACGCCAAAATGATTGTCGCTAAAAATACGGAAGAAGCGGTTGCGCTGAGCAATCAATTTGCACCGGAACACTTAATTTTACAACTCGAAAATCCTGAAAAATGTATAGGAAAAATTATTAACGCAGGTGCTGTTTTTGTGGGACCGTGGGCGCCTGAAACGGTCGGTGATTATGTCACGGGATCGAATCACGTTTTGCCGACGTATGGTTATGCTAAAACCTACAGTGGTTTATCTGTAATGGATTTCATGAAATTTATCAGTATTCAAACGGTTTCTAAAGCGGGTCTGCAGAAGATAGGACCGTACGCAGAAATATTGGCGACATTAGAAGGGCTCGATGCCCACAAAAATGCCGTGAGTTTGCGTTTAGCGGAGATTAATCAAAATGGATAATATAATTCGTGAAGATCTTCGCAATTTTAAATCGTATTCGTCGGCACGAGATGAAGCTAAAAGCGGGAAAATTTGGCTTAATGCAAATGAATCGCCCTATGACTGCGAATTAAATAACAAAACAAAGATTAACCGCTATCCGGAGAAACAGTCAGCAGAGTTAGCGAATAAAGTCGCTGAATTGTTTGGGGTAACCGCCGCGCAATTATTAATTTCACGCGGCAGCGATGAAGCGATAGATTTATTGGTTAGGCTATGTTGCACGGCAGAGAAAGATAACATTTTGATTTGCCCGCCGACATATGGAATGTATGCTGTTTCCGCAAAATTGCAAAATGCCGGAATTATTGAGATTCCCTTAGTCAAATCAAACGGTTTTCAGCTGGATTGTGACACGATTTTAGAACAGCAGAATAAAAATATTAAAATTATTTTTATCTGTTCGCCTAATAATCCGACCGGAAATGTGCTTAATAAAGCGGATATTTTAAAAATTTGTGAAGCTTATGCGGGAAAAAGTTTGATTGTTGTGGATGAAGCGTATATTGATTATGCAGATACCCCTAGCATGGCAGAATATATAAACCAGTATAAAAATTTAGTGATTCTGCGGACATTCTCGAAAGCCTATGGGTTAGCCGGAGCGAGAATAGGATTTTTGCTGGCAAATTCTGAAATTGTACAATGGCTATTAAAAATCATTGCGCCGTATCCATTATCTGCCGTTATTACGGAATATGTCTTGAATGTATTGTCAAACCAGAAATTAAAGGTTATTAATTCACAGTTATCTATAATCAAAGCTGAACGTTTGAGATTATTAAATGCCCTAAAAAATAAAGCATGGGTAAAAAAGATTTGGCCCAGTGATGCTAATTATCTATTAATTGAAACAACCAATGCGCTTGAAATTATGCAATTGTGCGCCAATAACGGCATTGTTATTCGCGAAATGTTCGATAAGCCCGGATTAGATAACGCTGTGCGTATTACCATCGGAACTCCCGAGCAGAATCAGGCGTTAATAAATATCTTGGATGGAGTGACGCCATGAAAAATAAAAAATACTTATTTATTGATCGCGATGGAACCTTGATTAATGAACCCGACGATTTTCAAATCGATAGCATAGATAAATTAGATTTCTTGCCGGGTGTCTTTGAAAGCTTATTAATGCTGAAAAAAGCAGGATTTACTTTTATCATGGTCAGTAATCAAGATGGTTTAGGAACGTCGAGTTTACCCACTGAAAATTTCGATCCCCCTCATGAATTAATGCTCAAAATCTTTGCGTCCCAAGGCATTATATTTGAAGCCATTCATATTTGTCCGCATAAACCCGAACAAAACTGCGAATGTCGTAAACCTAAATTAGGTTTACTGATGAATTATTTGCGTGATCAAAACTGGGAACGTGAAAATTCGTATGTGATCGGTGATAGAGATACTGATGTTCAATTGGCTAAAAATTTAGGTATCGCGGGAATTAAATGTCATAACAACTGGTATGAGATTACGCAAAATATCTTGGATAAACCGCGTGCCATACAAATGACCCGAAAAACTAATGAAACAGATATTACTGTAAACGTTAATTTAGACGCGGCGGATGGCGTGAATATCCAAACCGGCATCGGATTTTTTGATCACATGTTGGAACAATTGGCAAAACACGGTGGATTTAGCTTAACCGTAAACGTAAAGGGTGATTTGCATATCGATGATCACCATACCGTGGAAGATACCGCTATTACGATTGGCGAGGCGATTAAAAAAGCATTGGGCGATAAAAGAGGCATCAATCGCTATGGATTTGTATTGCCCATGGACGAAGCACAGGCGCAAATTGCGTTAGATTTATCGGGGCGCAGCTATTTCGTATTTGACGGAAAATTTAATCGAGAAGCAGTGGGCGAATTATCCACTGAATTAGTCCCTCATTTTTTCCGGTCATTATCTGAAGGGTTAAAAGCCAATTTGCATATTGAAGTAAAAGGTGAAAATACACATCACATGATTGAAGCGATGTTTAAAGGGGTTGGACGGACCTTGCGGCAAGCGATTGAAAAAAACGGTGAAAACTTACCAAGCACGAAGGGAGTTTTATGATTGCGATTATTGATAGCGGCGGAGCAAATATTGCATCGATTCAATTTGCCTTAGAAAGATTAGGTGAACCTTCACTGTTGACCTCGGATTCAGCGATTATTCGGGCAGCGGATCGCATTATTTTGCCGGGCGTAGGAACGGCAAGTCATGCGATGAATAAATTGGCTGAATGCAATTTGATTGAGGTCATTAAACAACTGGATCAACCGGTGCTAGGGATTTGTTTGGGTATGCAATTGTTATATGAATTTTCAGAAGAAGGAAATCTGTCGACGTTGGGCATTTTGGAAGGCACAGTTAAAAAGTTTGAATGTGCTAAAAATTTACCCGTTCCGCACATGGGCTGGAATAAATTACAGATTAAAAATAAACAATCAAAATTATTTGAAGGCGTCGAAAATAATAGCCATGTATATTTTGTACACAGTTATTGTGCTCCAGTGACAGAAGAAACATCCTCTGTTACAGAGTATGGCCAAGCGTTTTCGGCGAGTGTGGAAAAGGATAATTTTTATGCTGTGCAATTTCATCCAGAGCGTTCGGGGGATGTAGGTAATCTAATCTTGAGGAATTTTCTCGCATTATGAACATTTATCCTGCTATCGATATTAAAAACGGCCAATGTGTGCGTCTATATAAAGGCTCTTATGATCACGTAACGGTTTATGAAACGGATCCGCTCAACATGGCTGAGCAATTTGTTGAGAACGGTGCAAAGTATTTACATATTGTCGATCTCGATGGCGCCAAAGAAGGTAAATCGATTAACCTAGATAAAATTATCGAAATTAAAAATAAATTTAACTTAATTATTCAAACCGGTGGGGGTATTAGAACCTATGAGCAAGCCAAAAATGTATTAAGCAAAAATATTGATAGAATTATTGTTGGCAGTTTGGCCGTATCAAATCCTTCTAAAATTAAACGCTGGATTAATGAATTTGGCCCTGAAAAAATTGTATTGGCGCTGGATGTCCGCAATGAAAAATTAGCGGTACATGGTTGGCAAACCGAAAGCCACCTAACACTGTGGTCATTATTAGATGACTATGCCAATTCGGGGTTAAAACATGTGCTATGCACGGATATTGATAAAGACGGAACTTTAACAGGACCCAATTTTGATTTGTATAAAACCTGTGTTGAAAAATATCCTGCTATTTTATTTCAAGCCTCTGGCGGAATTAGCCAGCTAAATGATTTAAGCCAATTAAAAACTATTCCGGTTTCCGGTGTTATTATTGGCAAGGCATTATATGAAAATAAGTTTTCATTGAGCGAGGCGCTTAATGTTAACTAAGCGCATTATTCCCTGTTTAGATGTCAAAGACGGTAAAGTTGTTAAAGGCGTGCAATTTAAAAATCACGAAGTCATCGGTGATATTCTTGAGCGTGCATTGTTTTATGCAGAATCCGGCGCCGATGAATTGGTTTTCTATGATATTACCGCGAGTTGTGAAGACCGCACAGTAAGTCGTCAATGGATTAGCGATATTGCGCGAAATCTTGCCATTCCGTTTTGTGTTGCGGGGGGCATTAAAACACTGAAAGATGCAGAGCGTATTTTAAATGCAGGCGCAGATAAAATTTCTATTAATAGTCCCGCGCTCGAAAATCCTGAATTTATTAATAATTTAGTCAGCGTTTTTGGAACACAATGTGTTGTCATTGGCATTGATAGTTTTTATGACAATAAAAAGTATATGGTTTATCAATATACGGGGAATCCTGACAAAACCCAAAATACCCGGCGTTTAACGTGTGAGTGGATTAAAGAAGTCCAAGACAGAGGTGCCGGGGAAATTGTATTAAATTGCATGAATCAAGATGGGATGAGAAAAGGCTATGATATTTCCCAGTTAAAAATGATGCGCGCCATTTCTGCTGTGCCCCTTATTGCTTCAGGCGGTGCAGGAAAATTAGATGATTTTTCAATGGTTTTTAATGAAGCAGGAGTTGAGGGTGCCTTAGCTGCCAGTGTATTCCATAAAAATATTATTCCAATCCCACAACTTAAGCAGTATTTAATTTCTCAAAATATCGAGGTGAGATTATGAAAGAAATGATTATAAAAGATTTAATTCCAGCTGTGATTCAAGATGCGAATACTAATCAAATATTAATGTTAGGGTATATGAATCAAGAAGCGTATGATCAAACCCTCGCAACTAATCTGGTGACATTTTTTAGCCGCTCTAAAAATAGATTGTGGATGAAGGGCGAAACATCGGGAAATACCTTGGAAGTCGTATCGATTTTTCCTGACTGTGATAACGATACGGTATTGATTCGCGCCAATCCCAAGGGCCCGACATGTCATAACGGAACGACCAGTTGTTTTTATTCGGATGCGGAATTTATTCAAGATCTCGAAAAAATCATTCAGCAAAGAGAATCGAATCCCAGCGAAAAAAGCTATGTTTCAACCTTATTTAATTCTGGTTTAAATAGAATGGCTCAAAAAGTTGGCGAAGAAGGTGTCGAAGTCGTTATTGCGGCACTACAAAAAGACGATAATGAATTATGCGGCGAAGCGGCGGATTTACTATTCCACTTGTTAGTCTTGTTGCGTGCCCGAAAATTAAACTTTTCGGATGTCATTAAAGTGTTGAGAGAAAGACACAAATCATGAAAACAGCATTGATGAGCGTTACGGATAAAAATGGTTTAGCAGGGTTTGCTCACGAATTAGTCAAGCTCGATTATGAAATTCTCGCGACAGGTAATACCGCCACACATCTAAAACAGCAGGGTATTGCTGTCATTGAAGTATCAGATTACACCGGGTTTCCTGAAATATTAGACGGTCGTGTAAAAACGTTGCATCCTAAAATTTATGGTGGAATTTTAGGGCGCCGAGGTCAAGACGAAGCGGTATTGCAGCAACACTCTATAAAATTGCTTGATCTTGTTGTCGTTAATCTCTACGACTTTAAAGAAAATAATACCATTGAGAATATTGATATTGGTGGCCCAACGTTATTACGAGCAGCCGCAAAAAATTATGCGCATGTTACAGCGGTTATAGATTTTCGTGATTATCCTGAAATTATTAATCAATTCAAGCAATTGGGTAATACGACACTCGCGTACCGAAAAAAATTGGCTTACAAAGTATTTTCACATACATCGAGGTATGACAGAGCAATCGCAACCTATTTTGCTGAAAAAACTGAATTGCGTTATGGTGAAAATCCCCATCAAAAAGCTATTTTTTATCCCAAGAATTTTCCGGAATTATTGCAGGGCAAAGCGTTGTCTTATAATAATTTAGTTGACACTGATGCAGCACTCGACTGCTTACACGATCTTCCTGCCAACATGTCTGCCTGCGTGATTATTAAGCATGCAACGCCCTGTGGAGTAGCGTTGGGGGGTAATTTAGTAGAAGCCTATGAAAAAGCATTCTTGGCAGATCCACAATCCGCGTTTGGGGGAATCATTGCGTTTAACCAAATGATTGATGAAGCCTTAGCTAAAATTATTCTAGATAAACAATTTGTTGAAGTTATCGTGGCCCCAGAATTTTCGGAATCTGCCAAAGTGGTTTTAAATACTAAGCCCAATTGTCGCCTGTTGGGCTATTTAAGTTGTAAGCCACTTTCTAAAAAAATTGCCCGATCAGTATCAGGTGGTATGTTATTTCAGGATAATGACAATATTTCGCCCTATAATTTATCTGATATAAAAGTGGTCACGAATAAAAAGCCCTCTGAGCAAGAATATAAAGATTTGTTATTTGCCCAGACAGTTGTAAAACATGTCAAATCCAATGCGATTGTATACGCAAAGAATAATCAAACGTTAGGAATTGGTGGTGGTCAAACGAGCAGAGTGTTTAGCGCGAAAATTGCGGCACTCAAAGCTGAAGAAGTAGGATTTGATTTACAACAAGCCGTAATGGCGTCAGATGCATTCTTTCCATTTCCCGATAGCATTGAAATCGCAGCAAAAGCTGGCATTTCTGCAATTATTCAGCCCGGCGGATCTAAAAATGATCAGGAGATTATTGATAAAGCCAATCAATTAGGTTTGAGTATGGTGTTTACGGGCGTGCGGCATTTTAGGCATTAATTAACGAAAAACTTAACGCCGCCTGCACAATATTCTCTACTGTTATCCACAACGCCTTATAAATCTCCGGCGCCGGTGCAGATTCACCAAAACTGTTCATGCCAATAATTTTCCCTTCAAAGCCAACAAATCTATACCAAATATCTTTTGCACCCGCTTCAATGGCTATTCTGTGTTTACAGTTTTTGGGTAAAACAGTTTCTTGATAATTTTCGTCTTGTAATAAGAAAGTATCTACCGAAGGCATGGAAACTACTCTTACGGATTTATGGTGCTGTTCACGTAATATTTTTGCGGCTTCTGTCGCAAGATACACTTCTGATCCTGTAGCAATTAAAATAATTTCAGGATTTTTTTCAGAATCAGAAAGAATATAGCCACCCCGTTTAATTAAATTAATATCTTTATGAACTTGTTGCGGTAAATTTTGACGCGACAATAATAAACAGGTCGGTTTGTCTTGATGCTCAATCGCTGCTTGCCATGCAACCATGGTTTCGATGGGATCACACGGGCGCCATGTCGATAAATTGGGCGTAAGTCTTAACATGCCAATATGTTCGACCGGTTGATGTGTCGGACCATCTTCACCTAATCCAATGGAATCATGTGAATAGACAAATATTACGCGGATTTTCATTAAGGCTGCCAATCTCACTGCATTTCTGGCGTAGTCGGAAAACGTTAAAAAAGTCCCACCGAAGGGAATAAATCCGCCGTGTAAGGAAATTCCACACATAATTGCGGACATGCCAAATTCGCGTACACCATAATAAATATAATTGCCGCTAAAATCTTCGGGCGTAATCGCTTTGGCCGTTTTTGCCATCGTTAAATTTGAACCCGTTAAATCTGCAGAACCTCCTAAAAATTCAGGCAAAATAGGGGCTAATACATTGATGCAATTTTGCGACGCTTTACGAGAGGCAATATTTTCGGGTGTTCCAATAAATTTGGCGAGCGTACTTTCAATAGTACTGTGAAAATTTTCCGGTAATGTATGCTGAATACGTCGTTTATATTCTGTTGCTAAGTCAGGATATTTTTTGCTGTAGGCTAAAAATAATTCTTGCCATTGTTTTTCAACGTCTAAGCCTTTTTGTTTCGCATCCCAGGCGGAATAAAACTCTTGCGGAATTTCAAATGGCGCATAGGACCAATTTAAGTTTTCGCGAACGGCTTTAATTTCTGCGTCACCTAACGGCGAACCGTGTACGTCATGCGTCGCGGCTTTATTGGGTGAACCAAAGCCTATAATAGTTTTAGTACAAATTAATACAGGTTTATCTGTGCTTTTTTGTGCCTCAACAATAGCTTTTTTAATTTCATCAGAATTATGACCATCAATATTTTCAATCACATGCCAACCATAGGCACGAAATCGCTCCGGCGTATTATCTCTAAACCAGCCATTCACATGGCCATCAATAGAAATACCGTTGTCATCCCAAAACGCAATTAATTTATTGAGTTTCCATGTGCCTGCAAGTGAGCAGGCTTCATGTGAAATGCCTTCCATTAAACAACCATCGCCTAAAAATACATACGTGTGATGATCAACAATATTAAAATTGTCGCGATTAAACTGTTGCGCTAATAATTTTTCGGCCAACGCTAAACCGACACCGTGTGCAATACCTTGACCTAAAGGACCCGTTGTTGTTTCAACGCCAATGGTAATTCCATATTCAGGATGTCCCGGGGTTTTGGAATGTAATTGTCTGAAATTTTTTAAATCGTCTAAACTTAATTCATACCCTGTGAGATGTAATAATGCATATTGCAACATCGAACCATGTCCGTTCGATAAAATAAAACGATCACGATTTGGCCAGTTAGGATGTGCGGGACTGTGTTTGAGAAAATCATTCCATAACACTTCAGCAATATCTGCCATACCCATGGGCATTCCCGGATGTCCAGAGTTGGCTTTTTGAACGGCATCAATGGCGAGAAAGCGAATACAGTTTGCTAGTTCGAGACGGGTTGGCATGAGATGCGGTGCTCCTTTTTAAACGCATGATATAGATTTAAGCTTTTGTTTTCCAGCGATTAGTGGCGAGCTCTGAGAGCAGAGAATAAGGCTGGCTTAGTCGCTTTTCATCTTCCCAGTTTTAGCGTTTTACGCTATTCTCGCCACATGATGAAGAGAGGTAGTCCCTATGACATTCAGTGAATTAAAGCGATTACTCGAAGAGTATGATGCCCAAAAAGGTTTTGGCAGACGTCTGTTTGGCGATGCAAAACCAATAAAAGCACTGAGGGCATTTATTGAAGCGACTAACTCGAGTAACGACACAAACATACAGGTCTCCCTCGCTG
This sequence comes from uncultured Coxiellaceae bacterium, assembly GCA_964559315.1. Lineage (GTDB taxonomy): Bacteria > Pseudomonadota > Gammaproteobacteria > DASZBR01 > DASZBR01 > DASZBR01. The sequence goes on along the minus strand of CAZLGL010000012.1, from coordinate 33,943 downwards.
ATTATCGTAAATTCGCTGCAAATACCGTTTATGGTGTTGAGCTTTCTGAAGATTATTTGAACAGTGGAACGGCTAGCGCCAATCTTTTCAAGCAATGGCAAAGAAATGAAGAGTTTGTTCAACGTGTGAATAATAGTAGCGTGGTTCAAATTGTTCAAAGGCTTGTCCTTCCTGATAGCTTACTAAATCTAGCGAATGTTATTTCATCGATTTCTCCTGAGGTTTCTCTGCAACTATATATAGCCTCTCAAAACAATTTTATAGCCAGATATCTTGAAGCACAGCAAAATAATTTTATACCTTACATTTTTCAACACAGGGATTCCAATTTTAGTAGGCCTCAACCACAACATGCAGAGGCCCCAAGAAATCAAAGAGTTTTTAATTACGCTTCTGCAGCACCTGCTGCATAAGAGCAGAGATTGCATGTGTCGTTAATTTTTTCCGGTTTTCCAGCGATTATGCGTCCACATCCATTGGTCAGGATGCTGGCGAATGACGGATTCCAGCCACTGCGTATATTGCAATGTGCGTGCGTCAGCGTCTGAACTGTCATGCTGAACAGGCGGTTCAATCACAACATGGTGATGAAAATGTTCATCGCGATAAATATACATGGGAATGACAGGGATTTGTGTGCGTTCAGATAAAACCGCCAAGCCTTTTAAGGTTGATGCAGGGCGATTAAAAAAAGGAACGACAGTGCTATCACGACCAATGCCATGTTGATCAATGACAATTCCTACGACCCGTCCGGATTTTAACGCACTTAAAATTTCTTTAATGGAATTTTTTCCGGATAATAAATGCAGATCTTTGGATTGACGTTGATGGGTTAAAAATTCATCGAAGAATTTTTGATGTGCGGCTTTAACAATCATGCCGCTTTTAAATCCCGCTAAACTGGTGGCAGCAGCCAATAATTCCCAATTTCCCATATGAGCTGTTAATACCAAAACGCCTTTGTTTTCATCATAGATTTTTTGAAGATGTTCTTTGCCATGAAATGTCACAAACTGGGAAAGGTTTTCGGCAGTAATTTCTTGAAACCTAAAAAATTCAATAAAATTTAGGCTTAAGTTAATAAAGACCTTTTTGATAATTTTTTTTTGTTCGTAAGGAGAATAGTGGTTTCCGAGTGCTTGATTAAAATTGCTGAGCGCTAATACGCGGCGGCGTTTAAAAATATAATAGGCCAGAGTGCCTAAAAAAATGCCAATGCGTAAGGCAAGGCGTCGCGGTAAAAAAGATAAAAATTTGGCTAAGAAATTCATGTTAAACCATTAGCGCATTGATTTGATTGTAAAGCGCTTGTGCATGAGTGCCTAATAAATAACTAAAGGTGCTGTAAATCGTGACTAATAACGCGACTGTAAAGCTAGAGATAAGCCAGTAGGGCATTTGGACTTTTGCAATCGCGGCTTTCGTCGTGCTTTCGCATTGTATATGCAATTCTTTTTTGAGTTCACCGCGTGTGGCGCGAATGCATTCAAATAATCTTTTCGAAATGGTCTCGATCATTTCTTTGCCATCTTGTAAAAAACGGTATTTCCCTAAATGGCCTAAATTCAAACATAAATAAATTAATTCGAGTACATCAATATGAATTTCGGGATCCGCACTTAACCGCTCGAGAATAACAAAAAAGCGCTCACTGCCATCTTTTTCTTGATGAAAAAATAACAATAATAAATGGGGTTCCCATGCGGATTTATTTTGTTGTCCCCAAGGGGAAAATAAAACGCATTCGTCTAAATAGGCGCATAATAAATAGCGCGTAATTAAAATTGCCTCTGAGCGAAATTGTTGCGCACGTGCATTATTTTCAAAGGCTTTAATTTCGTGTGTGAGGTCATATGATAATTTTAATAAATCAGGTGGTGCTTGAAGTTTGGATAAATTAGCTGCAAGTGAAAATAATGGCGAAGCAGCAGCAATTAACGGATTAATACCAACGTCACTGTTGAAAATTTTTGATCGATGATACGCGCGTTCACCGGTAATTAAATGATGGGTAAGTTGGGGTTGCCCCAAAGGAGGTAAAGTGGTTTGTGTGCTAGTCGTCGACGTCGTAATCATATTCCCTAAGCTTTTTACGTAAAGTGCTTCGGCTTAATCCCAGAAATTGTGCGGCTTTGCTTTGGTTGTTTTTCGTAAAATTCAACATGCTTTTTAATAATGCAGATTCTACTTCATTCATGACCATGTTATATACTTTTTTTGGCTTTTGATCGTCCAGTTGTTCAAAATATTTATTCAGCATCAAACAAACATATTCATGTAGCGTATGATCATCATTTTTCTTTGTCATTGCAATCTCCCTTGCATTACTGCTCAGGTTTCATGATAACTGACGAGCGGGTTCCACTCAATCGTACCCAATCTTCATCCACAACGGGCATATCAAAGTGAATTTCACGTGAATAGGCATTTTTTACCTCATCCAGCTGTGAAATTAAAATGCCAGATAAAATTAAATGACCAGAAGCATTTAAATAAGACAGTATTTTAGGCGCCAATGAAATTAAGGGATTGGCTAAAATATTGGCAATAATAATATCTGCTTGTATCGCAGGGAGCTTATCTGGCGTACAAGCAATAATATCGACAGTGTTGTGCGCCGCGTTTTCTTCAACGGCTTGTAAGGCTTGCGTATCAATATCCACGGCATAGACTTTTTTCGCGCCTAATTTTTTTGCCGCAATCGCTAAAATTCCCGACCCCGTTCCATAATCCAAAATAATTTTGTTAGTAAGATCATGGTTGGCGAGCCAGGTTAAACATAATTTTGTTGTGGGATGACTGCCGGTTCCAAATGCTAAACCCGGATCGAGTTTAACAATCACGGCGTTGGGTTCATTAATTTCGTGCCAACTGGGACAAATCCATAATTTTTCGCCGAAACGCATCGGATGAAATTGATCCATGCATTCCCGTTCCCAGGCTTTGTCTTCAATAATTTCAACAGGATAATTTTTTAAATCAGCTTTATCATCAAATAACGCTAATAAAATGGCTTTTTCCCAAATGGGTTGTGTGCCCGGTTCGGGTTCGAAAATGGGATTGTCTTCGGCGTCCATTAAGGTAATAGACAGCGCGCCCAATTTTTCTAGGGTTTCGCAAATGGCTTCGTATTCTGAAGCAGAAATGGTGAGTCGAATTTGTTGAAAAGTCATGCTGAATTATTTACTTAATTTTTCTTCAAGGAAGTGAATATGCACGCCGCCTTCAATAAAGTTACCATCGCGAATAATTTTTTGTTGAAGCGGGATGTTGGTTTTAATGCCATCAATATGAATTTCATCTAAGGCATTTTTCATGCGAGCCAGTGCAACATCGCGATTTTCGCCATGCGCAATTAATTTTCCAATCATGGAATCATAAAACGGCGGGACGCGATAACCACTGTAAATATGTGTGTCGACCCGAACGCCGGGGCCACCCGGTGGATGATAAACAGAAATGGTGCCTGGGCAGGGTGTAAATTTTTCGGGATCTTCTGCATTGAGTCGGCATTCAATGGCGTGACCATTAATTTTAATTTCTTTTTGTTTTAATCGCATGCGTTCGCCCGCCGCAATACGTAATTGTTCTTTAACAATATCAATGCCTGTAATAAATTCTGTGACAGGATGTTCTACTTGAATACGCGTATTCATTTCGATGAAATAAAATTCGCCATTTTCATATAAAAATTCAAATGTACCGGCACCACGGTAGCGCATTTTTTTGCATGCATGTACGCAACGTTTTCCAATATACGCACGTTGTTTCGGTGAAATTCCCGGCGCGGGTGCTTCTTCAATCATTTTTTGGTGACGACGTTGAACGGAACAGTCGCGCTCACCTAAATGAACAGCGTAGCCTTTACCGTCTCCTAACACTTGAATTTCAATATGTCTGGGTCTTTCTAAATATTTTTCCAGATAAACCGTATCGTTATTAAACGCGGCTTTGGCTTCTGCGCGGGTGAGATTAATGGAATTAATTAATGCAGCTTCGCTGCGTACGACGCGAATACCGCGTCCTCCGCCGCCACCTGCTGCTTTAATTAAAACAGGATAACCAATTCTTTTTGCGATCATTAAGCTGCGTTTGGGATCATCATCCAGGGGGCCATCAGAACCTGGTACACACGGAATGCCTAATTCTTTCATGGTTTTAATGGCTGTAATTTTATCGCCCATTAACCGAATGGATTCAGCGCGGGGACCGATGAAAATAAATCCGCTTTGTTCAACGCGTTCGGCAAATTCAGCATTTTCAGCGAGAAATCCATAACCAGGATGAATCGCGTCAACATCCGCGACTTCCGCTGCGCTGATAATGCGAGCCATATCTAAATAACTTTCGGAAGAGGATGGTGGGCCAATACAAATGGATTCATCAGCAAGGCGAACATGTTTTAGATCGCGATCGGCGGTGGAATGTACTGCAACAGATTTAATTCCCATTTCGCGACAGGCGCGCAAAATACGTAATGCAATTTCGCCGCGGTTGGCGATGAGAACTTTGCTGATGGTTACCATGGGAAATTATTCAATCACAAATAAAGGTTGATCGAATTCGACAGGATTGCCGTTTTCGACGAGACGTGAAGCGACGGTACCATCTTTGTCGCATTCAATTTGGTTCATCATTTTCATCGCTTCGACAATGCATAGCACATCGCCGGCTTTGACTTTTTGGCCAATTTCGACGAATGGTTTTGCTGTTGGTGAAGCGGCTGCATAGAAAGTGCCGACCATTGGAGAACGCACAAAATGTTGATGGCTAGGTTTTGCAGCAGCGGACGTTTCTTCTTCGGCGGAAGATTCACTAAGCGTTTGATGTAAAGTGTGAGCATGCGAAGCGTGATGATGCATCGGCATAGATGCCCCGACATGGCTCATCACGACTTGGGGCGCGTGTCCGCGTTGGATGCGGATTTTTACGCCATCTTCTTCGATTTCGAGTTCAGTGACATCGGTATTTTGAATGAGTTCAATCATTTTTTCGACTTTTTTGAGATCAATCGTCGACATTGAATGGGTCCTCTTGGAGTCTAATAAATTGGCGTTGATTCTGCATGAACTGGATGAAACTGTCTATACATTAAATACCGGGACGACATACATGTCCGGGACGACAAAATTTGTCGCCCCTACAATTGCACTTAGACATCTCTACGTGTAATTGTAGGGGCGAGATATTATCTCGTCCCTTTTTTCGATTGGAGTTTCGCTTGGATTGTACTTGCGGTTTTTGCGTCATCCAAAAAATTTCCGCGATGGGATTCCCATAACCATTTATGGGATTTATAGCGATATGCAAGCATGGGAATAATGCCGATGACAGAAACGAATGCAATGCCGCTGGTAATAATTGCCGCGACATCTTTGACATAATCAAATCCAGTTTTAGTGGCTTCAATACGTTCAGCGAATGTTGAATCTTGGCCTTCTGTTTTTGTGTAAAGCATTTGAGCAAATTCTTGGGTTTTTTCTAAGGGTGATTTCTCCGGGTTTTCTAATGTTTGTTGTAATTGTGCAACGTGATATCGGATCTGTATTTTTTCGTTGATGCTTTTTGCAGCTGGACTTGAGTTTTCAAATTGTTCATATACAGATGAGCCAGATTCTTTTGCGGATGTTATAGAATTTGCATTAATTTTGCCATTTTCGATAGTAATATTCTGGTCATCTATCTTTAGTTGATTATTCTGAAGCGTAAGTTTTTTCTCTTGTTTATTTTCAAGTGTGAGGGTAAGTTGTTTTCCTGGATTATCTTTTAAAAATGTTTTTACACTATCGGTAATTTCTTGATCCAAATCAGCAGAATATTTCTCTGTTCGTTGCGTAATTTGCTGCAAGGTTTTTTGTATTTGTTTTTTGTTCAGAAATTCAAATTGAAATAAACGGTATTTTTCTTGAATTGCCTTTTGTGTTTTTTCATTAAGTTTTCCATAAGTGCCTAAGGTTTGTTGCATTTCGTTAGTGAGCCCAGATTTTTTTAATACCTCCGATTGCGCAATTAAAACGTGAGCTTTATCAAGCCAGCTAATGTTTCCTAAATCAATTCTGGCGAGAAAGCCTAATACTTTTTTAAATCGCAGTGAATTTAAAAGTGGGTGCTCAAGACTATTTAGAAAATTTAAAAATAGAACGACTTTACTACGATGATTTATGTCACTAATCGAATCAGGATCATCTAATTCTGAGTCGCTTAAGTATTGATCAAGGTTTAGTTCTGTAAGTTTGCCGTGAATTTTTTCAGCATACGTTTTTAATGACGCAAAATATTCCGCATCATCAATTTTATTCAGTATGTGAAGCAATAGACAGGTTGCAAGGGTGTCTGAATCTCTGAGAAATACCTCGGACTTGCTGTGTTTTAGACGAGTAGCTGAGACCTGAATTTGTTTTGCTTTTTCCAGGTTCAATAAAACCGTAATGCCGAACTCTATTTGGTCAGGGTTTGAATCAAAATAACGTTTCCAATAGTCGAGAAGACCAGCGTTAGCTGGTGGTTCGCTATATTCTAGGTAGCCACGTTCAAGTGCAGTTTGAAGCGCTTCTGGTGTTAGTCGGTCTTCCATCTCATGCCTGCCGTTCGTATATATATAAGGTATGGGGTAGAGAAGTCATTCTGCCACAAAAAATCGACCAAGTACCACCTTTTGAGGAAGAATCTGCAAGTCTTGTTAAGGAATCCGTCTGATTTGAGCCCCTAATTGATGAAACTTCTCTTCAATCGACTCATATCCACGATCAATATGGTAGATACGGTCAATGGTCGTTTCACCTTCAGCGGCCAGAGCAGCCAAAACTAAACTCGCGGATGCACGCAAATCTGTTGCCATAACGGGTGCCCCGTGTAAAACATCCACGCCTGTACAAATCGCGGTGTTGCCTTCGAGTTTGATATTCGCGCCCATGCGTTGTAATTCCAAGGCATGCATAAAACGATTTTCAAAAATGGTTTCGGTAATGGTGCCAGTACCTTCCGCAATAGTATTCAATGCCATTAATTGCGCTTGCATGTCAGTCGGAAAAGCAGGATACGGTGCAGTGCGAATATTAACGGCTTTCGGACGATTTCCCTGCATATCTAACGTAATCCAATTATCGCCTATCTCAATTTTTGCGCCGGCTTCCTCAAGTTTTATTAAGACAGATTCTAAAATAGTCGGGGCAACATTTTTTAATTTGATTTTTCCGCGGGTACACGCTGCTGCGGTTAAATACGTTCCCGCTTCAATGCGATCCGGTAGTACGCTATAAGAACCTCCGTGCAAAGCACTGACACCTTCTATAGTAATAGTATCGGTGCCGGCGCCAGAGATTTTTGCGCCTAACGTGTTTAAGAAATTCGCTAAATCCATCACTTCGGGTTCGCGCGCTGCATTTTTGAGGGTAGTAGTCCCTTCAGCGAGAACTGCAGCCATCATGACATTTTCTGTTCCGGTGACAGTAATTAAATCAAACACAATTGTCGCGCCTTTTAACCGACCGGAAGTTTTGGCATGTATATAGCCATTTTCGATTAAAACCGTTGCACCTAATGCTTCCATCGCGCTGATGTGTAAATCCACGGGACGTGCACCAATCGCACATCCGCCAGGAAGGGAGACAATCGCTTCACCAAATCGTGCCAGTAACGGCCCTAAGACTAAAATCGATGCACGCATCGTACGGACTAATTCATACGGCGCGGTAAAATGATTCACTTTTTTCGCGTTAATTTGAATCTTCATTTTTTCATCGAACGTAAATTCTGCACCCATCGTGCCTAATACATTCAGCATTGTCGTCACATCTTTTAAATGGGGGACGTTGGATAATGTTACGGGTTCTTCGGCTAATAAACACGCGGCAATAATTGGTAACGCCGCGTTTTTTGCGCCCGACACGCAAATCTCACCGTTGAGCGGTTTATTGCCCGTAATCAAAAATCTGTTCATGGGGGAATACTCCAGAAAAGTCTGCTTGTGATTGTACCAATTGATTCGTAAGATGTAAGGCCAATGAACCCCGTTTGAGTAAATAAATGATCGAATTTCAGCAGGTCAGCAAGCAATACGCTTCGACCCATGCGCTCAAAGATATTACCTTTACCGTCCAAAAGGGCGAGATTGTGGGTGTCATTGGAAAAAGCGGGGCGGGTAAAAGTACACTGATTCGCTGTGCAAATCTCTTAGAAAAACCGTCGTCCGGAAAAGTATTTGTCGACGGCCTCGAGCTGACTTCGATGGCCTCTTCAGGATTACGCGCTGCACGTAAACAGATCGGCATGATTTTTCAGCAATTTAATTTATTACAATCTAAGACAGTTTTTGAAAATATTGCGTTGCCTTTAAAGCTCGACCATAAAAAAACAGATAAAATTTTGTCGTTATTAAAACTGGTTGGATTAGAAGATAAAAAAGATCAATATCCGTCGCAATTAAGCGGTGGACAAAAACAACGCGTTGCGATTGCGCGTGCACTCGCCTTAGAACCCAAAATATTATTATGTGATGAAGCGACATCGGCATTGGATCCGCAAAATACCGAGGCTATTTTATATTTACTCAAAAAAATCAATATTGAATTAGGGTTAACTATTTTATTGATCACCCACGAAATGCATGTGATCAAACATAGCTGTGATCGGGTATTAGTCTTGGATGACGGAAAAATTGTTGAAGAAGGCAAAATTGCAGATGTTTTTGCATCGCCGAAAAAAGCCATTACGCAATATTTTGTCGATTCCGCATTGCGTGCAGAATTGCCGGCGATTTTACAAGAAAAAATAGTGCCATCGCCGAATAACGATACGGTTCCTGTGTGGCGAATCTATTTTAAAGGCCATGCCGCTGCTGAACCGATTATTACGCAATTAGCCCGTGAGTATGGATTAAACTTAAATATTATGCAGGCCAGTTTAGAATGTATTCAGCATTTGACCTTAGGAATTATGATTGTATCGGTGGATGCCAACGACGAACAATGTCGCGCCGGAATACAATTTTTGCAGCAGAAAAATTTAAACGTTGAGATTATTGGGTATGTCGCACGAGAGACTCTTTGAATTATTGATTGCCACACTTCAAACACTCTACATGATTGGTGGAGCGGGTCTGTTGTCTATTTTAATTGGGCTACCGCTGGGTGTGCTGCTGTTAACGTTGCGTAAGCACGGGTTAATGGAAAATATCGCGGGACATAAAATATTATCCATGATAATTAATGTTTTGCGTTCGGTACCCTTTATCATACTAATGGTCGCGATTATTCCGGTGACGCGATTGCTGACGGGGACCTCAATTGGAACGACAGCGGCGATTGTGCCCTTAACATTTTCAGCCTTTCCGTTTATTGCGCGCGTCGTTGAAAATGCATTGAGTGAAATTCCCTTGGGATTAACCGAGGCAGGATTATCGATGGGTGCCACTCCGTTCCAAATTATTACGAAGATATTATTACCGGAAAGTTTGCCGGGGATTATTAATGGTATTACGTTAATGCTAATTACATTGGTCGGTTATGCGGCGATGGCGGGTGCGATTGGTGGTGGTGGATTGGGTGATTTTGCCATTCGGTATGGCTATCAGCGATTTGAAACAAATACGATGATTATTACAGTGGTTACGTTAGTGTTGTTGGTTCAAGTGATTCAATGGTGTGGTGATAAATTTTCTCGATACTTTGATAAACGGTAAGAGGATTTCAGCATGTTAAAATTTTGTCGAACGCTGTGTATTTTTGTATGTTCTGTATTTTTATTTTCGTGTCATTCCAAGGAGCCGGCAGATCAAATTCGTGTGGGTACGATCAGTGGACCGGAAACGCAATTAATGGAAGTTGCAAAAAACGTCGCGCTACAAAAATATGGATTGCACGTAAAGATTATTGAATTTTCGGATTACAACATGCCCAATCAGGCATTAAAAGATGGCAGTATTGATGTGAATATGTTTCAACATACGCCATATTTAGTGATGTGGAACAATGCGAATCATGCGAATTTAACGGCGATCGGAAAAGGGTTTATTTATCCGATGGGAATGTATTCGTATCAAGCGGATCGGATCAGTGATTTGAAAACGGGTGATTCAATTGCGATTCCGAATGATCCGACGAATGAAGCGCGTGCCTTATTATTAATGCAAAAAGCGGGATTAATTAAATTAAAGCCGAATGTCACGATTATGGCGACGACGGGCGATATTATTTCAAATCCGCTGGGATTGAAAATTAAGTCATTGGATGCGGCGCAATTAACGCGCATTTTGCCGGACGTGGATGCAGCGGTGATCAACACGAATTATGCCATTCCCGCGGGATTGGATCCGACGCGTGGTGACAACACTTCATCTCGTTATGATGCGATTTACATGGAAGACAAAGATTCGTTGTACGCAAATGTTTTTGTTACGACGAAGACGATGGCGAAGAGTGACAAAGTAAAAGAATTGGTGCGTGCATTTGATTCACCGCAAGTAACTGCTGCGGCCCAGAATATCTTTAAAGGTAGCGCGATACCGGCGTGGTAAAAATAGCCATTTCCTTATAAGGGAAAAATCGTAGATTTAACATACCCATAATAATCATCTTCTTTAGATAAGACAGATTATTAGGGGATGAACTTGAGTGTAATTGAAAAAGCATTTTTTAGACGATGCCCTATAGAGGAAAGAAAAAAATTTAAGGATTCACTCTGTTTTATGCCGATTAGCATTGGACAAAAAGTTCATGAAGGCATAAAGCTTCAGTCAACGCTTACTTTAGTAAATCGTTCCTTTAAAGGTTGTGTTATTTTAATTGATGATTTAATTCAACGTCATACCATGCAAATTGAGAATAAAGAAGTATCGATGGAAACATTGCTTAAAACAACGGAACAAGAAGGAGACGAATGGATTGATAGAAACTTACCTTTTGTAGAGCAACTTGAAATTCCCTATAAAATAATACGATGGAGTAAATGGTTGTACCATCCTGACTTTCCAAACAAAAAGTTAATTATTTCTCAATTATATAAAGAGGATGTTTCTTTTCAAAATGCGATGCACATTAGTATTGGTAATTTTTTAGAGCGCTATAAAAAAAGACAAGAAAATATTGATGAAACTTATGCGTTTAATTGTTGTTTGAATTATCTAATCGAAGAGTGTTCTTGTATGTGTTTGTGGCCTGAAGAACACTGCGAATTTGAGTTATATCCGAGTGGTAGAAATTTGGCCATGATTGCTACGTACGAAAAAGTGATTCAGCCTGAGTATCCTAATTTAATGATTTCGGTTTCGCTTTATTTTAAGAAAACTGGTAAAGAGATAGTTGCATGAAAAGTAATAAAATGGATTTTGATGTTGAAACAATTCTGAATTTGATTCCGGAAAATGTGTATTGGTTTGACGCAAATAGTGTATTTCAAGGGTGTAATCTTCAACAAGCAATTGCAATTGGATTAAAATCTCCTGCTGAGATTGTGGGTAAAACTGTTTATGACTTTCAATCAAAAGAAGATGCAGAAATTATTATTGAAAATAATTTAAAAGTTATGCGCGAGAAGCAGCCCATGGAATTTCAAGAGCGATCTCGTTTAGCTGGGGGTAACCATGGATGGTTTCTTTCAAGAAAGATTCCCATTTTAAATGCTTCAGGTCATGTTGTCGGTCTTCTGGGTGTTTCTTTTAATATTTCTACGCTAAGAGAAGAACAGGAGGCTAACAAAAAATTGCTTGATCAGATTATGGCTCATTTACCTGTGCATCTTTATTGGAAAGATCGCAATGGCGTTTATTTGGGTTGCAACCACCAACAAGCGCGAAGTTTAGGATTTACTAGTCCCGAAGAAGTTGTTGGTAAAACCGATCTTGATATTACTAAGAATAAAGAGGAAGGCAAAAAGTTTATGGAGAATGATGAGCAAGTCATGAAAAATAATAAAATTTCTACCTTGGAAGAAAATGCTGTATTCGAGGGTAAGAATTCCATTGTGTTGAGCCAAAAAGCCCCCCTCTATAGCATTGATGGACGTGTTATTGGACTTGTTGGTACTTCAGTCGACATCACCGAACTCAAACAATCTCAAGAACGCGAAAAAAATGCTGCTGTTCAAATTGCTCAAGAAAAAGCACACGCCGAAGCTGAAAAAGAACTCCGCCAAGCAGTCATGATTTTAGCTGGAAGTATTGCTCACGATCTTCGTTCGCCTATTTCTACAATTAATATGCGCGCTACTACATTACAAAAATCCCTCGATTATTTATTAAATATGTATCGCAAAAGCGGGGATGATAAATTTTCAGAATCTCAACTCAAAGATCTTGAAACAACAGGGGAAGGGTTTAAAAAAACTGCAAAAGAAATGTTCGATTCAATTGATGTTACATTAAAAACATTGAGTCGTGGATTGAAAGGTGGAATCACTCAAGAGGATTTAGTCGAATGTTCTATGTGGCATTGTATTCATAATACATTACTCCGCTATCCCTTTACCGATGAACAACGTAAATTAGTTACGTGGGATCAACAAGATTTTAAATTTATGGGTAATGAATTATTAATCGTCCGTGTATTTTCAAATCTGATTACGAACGCACTTCAACAAATCGAAAAAAACAAAAAGGGAGCTATTTTTCTGTCCACAGAAATTAATTCTTCGGGAAATATTATTCGCTTCAGAGACACCGCAGGTGGCGCTCACTCAGAAATCGTCAATCATTTATTTGATGGCTATAAAACTACTAAAGAAAAGGGCACCGGAATCGGCTTGGCTTTTTGCAAAATGACGTTAGAAAGTTTCGGTGGAACAATTTCGTGTCATTCTGTTGAGGGTGACTATATTGAATTTGTGATGACGTTTCCTAAAGATGCGGCCAATTAATTTTTAATCTGCCATACTATTTCTACTAACTTTGAGTATTAACGGGGAGAGTATGATGAGTCAGGAAGAAATATTTCATGCAGGTGATAAAAGACCCAGAGAAAATGAAGTAGAAAACGCTGAGAATAATGCTGAATCACGTGCCCTTGAAATAGTGCTGGAGGCGCACAGTTATCTTTTGTGGGGAAATCCTCAGCATGCACTCGAATTATATAACCAATCTCTTCAAGTTGCTGTTTTACCCGTAGCTTTTTATGCGCGCGGATTAGCTAAATTTTTATTGGGCAATTTAGAGGAAAGTTTAGTCGACGTTCAAACGGCAATCGATTCGGCTGAATGCGAAGAAGCTCAATTGTTTTGGGCATCTGAAAAAATAGTGATGTGCAGTGCTGTAGGTAGTTTTCAAGAGGCCAGAAGATTAGCGAGGGGGCATCCCTTACGAAATGATCCCGCAAAAGGGTATCTCCAATTTAAATCAGTGGTGTGTTCAGATGATGTTTCTTGGGAAGAGGTGAAAGCTGAGGCGTTACGATTTTTTGAGGGTTTTTCTCACTATACACAGACCCATAGAGAATTGTATTCGCATCAATTTTCGTGGGCAATTAAATTATTAAAAAAATTCAGCGTATCGCTCAATGAAGCTGAAAGTGCAGAAATAACTGCCTTAATAAAAAATGAACTGCTTAAAAACATCAACAGAATTTTAGATGAGCACGTTGTTTTATGGCGGGACCGCATTTTTTTAAAAGAACTTTGGCTTGAGTCTTCGCTTCGCTCTTATTTGTGTGAATTTACAGGAGTGAAATTAGCCAAAGGGGATCCCGAGTTTTATGCGATGGTTCAACGCGTGCGAGGCATTACATTTCGAGACACGGATACATTCTCACCCGGTTTGTTAGAAATATTGCTTGAATTACCGCTGAAAAAATCGAACGAGGAAGATGAAGCACTTACACCCCCACAAGAATACACCGCAGAAGAAATTGAAGGATTTATTCAACAAACAAAGCAGTATTCCCGCGTAGGCACTGTGCCCGAGATGTATGCTCAAATAAAAGATTCTTATAATCGATTGCTGTATGGAAGAGCGGCTGATGATGATAAATCAGATTGGCGAGGATACAATTGGTCCGAGTTTTTTCATTTATTACCTGAATTTACTGGATCAGATTACCGCGCATTATTTATGTCATTACAACACGAGTTGTTAATTGCACGAATGACCAGCGTGAAAACCGATTATATGGAGGGGGAATTTTTCGTTGAAGAGCATGTGAAGCTCGTACAAATGTGTACAGTATTATTTGACCGCTATAACGAGTGTAAGGTTTTCATGCAAGAGCAACATCAAGTGGCTCGGAAAGTTAGCCGGAATAGCACCCTTGTTTTTCAGTATCAATTATTGGATGAATTGCTTTTTCTGTTGCTCGGGGCAGTAAAAAAATTATTTGATTTGACGCAATTAAATACATTGGAATTAATTCGAAGGATATTGATTCTTGCAGAGCGAGTAGTGGTTGAGCTGCGTTCGATATTAACCAGTAATGATTTAAGAAAAGCCTTGCTGTGGGACGATAATATTAGTTCTCAAGAAGCGAAGGATTTCAGCGTGTCATTTCACAAACACGCTCGTCGACTAGAACAATTTTCTTATTTTGATCTCCGTATTCGTGAACAAGAAAAACTGGCTAAAGAGCAACCGTTGACGTTATTGTATGGGAAAAATAAGTTAGCCAAGAAAAAGACGGTTGTGGCAGTTCCCTTCCCGGCAACCCTATCACTGACTTCTTTGCCCAAAGTATACGATGAGCAGAAAGTTGATACAGCAAAAAATTTGATGGTAGGTTTTGTTTTTACGTTAGTTTTTTCAGCAGATTGTGACGGTGGTAGAAAGTATTTTGTAAAACATATTCCTATTCGAATGAGTGAAAGTGAAGAATTTTTGAAATATGATACGGTTCGTCAAGAATGTAAAAAATATGAATATGTTCAAGATAACGCGGTGCTTAAAAATATTCGAGACGGATTTGAGATATTTCAAAAAGCAAAGCAGGATCCGGATGTTGCCGAAAAAAGACTCCTTGCATTTTCCCCCTTTCAACAAGAAGGATTGCAGCGCGCTAAAAATTCTGACTTCAATAAGCTTTGTCATACCCATTCGGAACAGTCAGGCGTTTTCTGGTTAGACCAAAAATGTGATGAGGTTGCAGCTAAATTAATTGAAGCGTTGAGAGCAGATCCTGATTTTCAGCGAAATGGAAAGTTAAGAATGATTTCAATAGATATGTTAAGTGATAAAAGCAGTTGTGATCCCTGTAAACTTTCTCTTTTGGCTCTCCAAGCTTCTGATGGAGAAGGAAGTTTTCGCATGAGGCTAGAAAAAAAATTTCGTGAAGCACAAACGGGAATAGCTAAATCTGGTTTGAAAATATCTTCACGGATTAACTCTCGGCAACCTTATTGCTACAATGATCCCAAAAAAGGGGATACTCAGAAAAGTGTAAATCCACTTGAGAAAAACGTTATCCATCTCAAAAATTTAGGGATATTCCAGCTTTCTCAATCAGGTACAACAGTGATGAGTGGTAGTAATCCCCAATCCAATTCAGTTTATAGAAGACCCTAATTTTATTAATATTTCCTGAATTTTCCTTGTAATACTCTTATTATATCCGTTACAATTACGTCCTTATCGCGGGGTGGAGCAGTCTGGCAGCTCGTCGGGCTCATAACCCGAAGGTCGTAGGTTCAAATCCTGCCCCCGCTACCAAAATTAATGTAAAATGATGGAACCCCTTTAAGGGGTTTTTTATTGGCTAAAAATTTATATGCGAAATGTATCGGCAACAACGTTGGAAACAGTGCTCGCACCCGCATTGGATGCCCTCGGAATCACACTCTGGGGATGTCATGTGGAGTTTTCCAAACGCCCCGTTTTTCGTATTTTTATTGATAAACCCAATGGCGTTACGGTAGAGGATTGTACGGCCGCAACACACCATATTAAAGGTGTTTTAGCTGTAGAAATGGTTGGGCTCGATGACTATGTGTTAGAAGTCTCGTCACCCGGCATGGACAGACAATTATTTAAAATAGAGCAGTATGCGCTGTGCCAAGGTAGTAACATCAAGCTTCGCTTGAGAAAACCGCTGGAAAACCAGCGTAATTTTCAAGGGAAAATTGAGGCTGTTGAAAATAATAAGGTTATACTCCACACCGACAAAGGTAACATTGGTGTAGAATTTGATAACATTGAGCGCGCCCATGTGGTGCCAGAATTAAATGAGGGTAAAAGATGAGTAAAGACACCTTATTGCTTGTCGATGCACTATCGAACGTAAAAGGCCTTTCGCCTGAAATTGTATTTGATGCCGCTGAACAAGGTATCAGGGAAGCTATCGTCACGACTTTTCGTAAGATGCATGGCACAGATTTAGACCTGAAAGTAAAAATTGATCGCGCTAGCGGTGATTACGTTATTTCCCGCTTGTGGAAAGTCGTCGAAGATGGTCAAGTGGTTAACCCCGCCACTGAAATTGCACTATCCGATGCCCATAAAAAACATTTGAACGCTAAAGTCGGTGATGAGTTAGATGAACCAATGGAATCCATTGAGTTTGGTCGTATTACATCGCGTACCGCAAAACAATACATCATGAAAAAAATCCGTGAAGCGGAAATGTCACAAATTGTGGATTCGTATCGTCAACGCGTGGGTGAATTAATGTCCGGCGTGGTACAACGTGTAGCCCGTGAATTTGTAGCCGTAGATTTAGGTAATAACGTTGAAGGCATATTTTTACGCGAAGAAATGTTACCGCGTGAAGCAGTGCGTGCCGGTGATCGTATGCGAGGCTATTTATATGAAGTCCGTACCGATGGTCGCAGCACACAATTATTATTGTCACGTACCCGGCCTGAAATGCTGACGGAATTATTTAAAATTGAAGTACCGGAAATTGCAGAACAATTAATTCAAGTGAAAAGCTCTGCGCGCGATCCGGGCGTACGTGCAAAAATTGCGGTAAAAACCAACGATGGACGTATTGATCCGATTGGTGCCTGCGTGGGTATGCGCGGTTCACGTGTACAAGCGGTGTCGAGTGAATTAGGCGGTGAGCGAATTGATATCGTGTTGTGGGATGATAATCCGGCACAAATGGTGATCAATGCAATGGCCCCCGCAGAAGTTGCATCGATTGTGGTCGATGAAGATTCTCATTCGATTGATGTCGCCGTTGAAGAAGAGCAATTATCTTTAGCGATTGGCAAAAATGGACAAAATGTTCGTTTAGCCAGTCAATTAACGGGTTGGACATTGAATGTCATGAGTAAAGCGCAAGCCGAAGAAAAACATAAACTCGAAGCGCAACGCGTGATTCAATTATTTGTGGATGAATTGGGTGTTGACGAAGATCTTGCTAAAATATTAGTCGATCAAGGTTTCACAACCATTGAAGAAATTGCTTATGTTTCTGCACAGGAATTATTAGCCATTGAAGGATTTGACGAAGAAATTGTAGAAGCTTTACGAAGTCGTGCAAAAGATATTTTGTTAACAGAAGCGATAGTAAGTGAGGAGCGCTTAGTGGAAGGTGAACCAGCAGACGATTTATTGAAGTTAGATGGTATGACAGAAACATTAGCCCAAGAATTAGCTCAAAATGGTATTCGTACGCGCGAAGATTTAGCGGATCAAAGCGTTGCTGATTTATTGGATATTGTTGAAAATTTAGAAGCATCAAAAGCCGCCGAGTTAATTATGCTTGCGCGTGCACCGTGGTTTGCCGATGAAAAGAAGTAATCGGTTACAATGAGAGGAATTAAGCAATGGCGGAAGGGGCAACCAAAAAAAACGTTGGCGTTACAGTTAACGATCTCTGTAAGTTAATCGGTGTCCCACCGACAAAATTGCTCGAGCAATTAAAAGAAGCCGGTGTTACCGATGTGACGTCTCCTGATGCGCAATTATCTGAAGCGCAAAAATTAAAATTACTGAGTTATCTGCAACGTAATCGCACGGCTGAAAAAGATTCTACTCTCTCTACTTCCAAAAAAATTACCCTCAAACGTAAAACCACCGAATTAAAAGTCTCGACGGGTAACATGGGGCGTGCAAAAACGGTCAGTGTAGAAGTCCGTAAAAAACGAACCTTAGTGAAACAAACACCCGAAGAATTAGAAAAAGAATTAGCAAAAGCATCTGCACCTGTGGAAGCGGCGCCCGTTGATGAAGTAAAAGAAATTAAAGAAACACAACCGACGGTTGAAGCAAAACCCACAAAAGAAACAAAGCCACAAGAGACCAGTTCAAAAGTACCACCCAAAGTATCACCCAAAAAAGCAGAAGAAAGCGCGCATCATCGCGCAGCACGTGAAGCGAAAGAAAAAGAAGAAGTAAAGAAAAGCGCAAAATTACGCGAAGAAAAAGAAAAATACCGTCATCGCCCTGATTATTATTTAGGCAGTGACAGTGAAGAAGATAGCGTCAGCGGCCGTCCGCGTCGTCGTTCATCACGTCATCGCCGTTATGAAGCACCCAAAGCGCAAGAAAAACCTGCCGCACCGATTATTCGTGAAGTGAATATTCCTGAAACTATTACTGTTGCTGAATTAGCGCAAAAAATGGCGGTGAAATCTGCAGAATTAATTAAATCCTTAATGAACATGGGATTATTAGCGACCATTAATCAAGTTTTGGACCAAGATACCGCAACGTTAGTTGTTGAAGAAATGGGACATACTCCAAAACGTCTGAATGAAAATGCGCTTGAAGATTCTTTAAAAGCAGAAGGCGAATCCACGGCAGAATTATTATCGCGTCCTCCGGTTGTGACCATCATGGGGCACGTTGATCACGGAAAGACTTCTTTATTAGATTACATTCGTCGTACACGTGTAACACAAGGTGAGGCGGGTGGTATCACGCAACATATCGGTGCGTACCATGTTGAAACGCCACGCGGTGTTGTGACATTTTTAGATACGCCGGGTCACGCCGCATTTACCGCGATGCGTGCACGGGGTGCAAAATCCACGGATATCGTGATTCTTGTTGTTGCAGCAGACGATGGCGTGATGCCACAAACGATTGAAGCGATTCAACACGCGAAAGCCGCAAATGTTCCTATTGTTGTTGCGGTCAATAAAATGGATAAGCCTAACGTTGATCCCGAGCGCGTGCGTACAGAATTATCTCAACATAATGTTATTTCTGAAGCGTGGGGTGGTGACACACAATTTGTGCCCATTTCTGCAAAAACGGGTCAAGGTATTGATGAATTATTGGAATCTCTCTTGGTTCAAGCAGAATTACTCGAATTAAAAGCCGTTGTTGATGCACCGGCAAAAGGTGTTGTGATTGAATCGCGCATGGATAAAGGTCGCGGTGCAGTTGCAACTATATTAGTACAATCGGGAACATTAAAAACAGGCGATGTCATTTTAGCCGGATTGCAGCATGGTCGTGTGAAACGCATGATGGATGAAAATGGTAAGCCCATAGAATCTGCAGGTCCATCGATACCCGTTGAAGTACTAGGACTTTCGGATGCAGCAACGGCAGGCGATGATGTGATTGCCGTTAGTGATGAACGCAAAGCGCGTGAAATTGCATTGTTCCGCCAAGGTAAATACCGTGATGTGCGTTTAGCGAAACAAACGCATACCTTAGAAGATATGTTCTCGCGTATTTCTGATGGCCAAACGCAAATACGCGTATTAAATATTATGATCAAGGCAGACGTACAAGGATCCGCCGAAGCGATTTCAGATGCATTAATAAAATTATCACACGATGAAGTAAGAGTTAAAATTGTCGGAAGTGGTGTCGGTGGAATTACCGAATCCGATGTAAATTTAGCGATTGCATCTAATGCAATTGTATTTGGATTTAACGTGCGTGCTGAAAGTGGTGCGCGTAAATTAATTGAACGCGAAGGCGTTGTTTTACATTATCACAATATTATTTATGACATCATCAACGAAGTGAAGAATTTACTCAGTGGATTATTATCGCCAGAAATTAAAGAAACCATTGTGGGCTTAGCGGAAGTGCGCGATGTGTTCCGTTCGCCAAAATTTGGTTCAGTTGCGGGTTGTATGGTGATGGAAGGTATGGTCAAGCGTAATTTCCCGATTCGTGTATTGCGTGACAATGTCGTGATTTTTGAAGGGCAATTAGAATCATTACGTCGATTTAAAGATGATGCGAGTGAAGTTCGTCAGGGAATGGAATGCGGAATTGGCGTGAAAGACTACAACGACATTCACCCCGGCGATCAAATCGAAGTCTTTGAAACCAAGAAAGTTGCGCGGACAATATAGTCATGCCAAAAAGACCCACGTTTCGTCTTGCTCGGGTCGCCGAATTAATTCAGCGTGAAATTGGTCGTTTGTTGGTGACAGAAGTAGAAGATCCCCGCTTAAAAAAAGTTACGTTGTCACATGTCAAAATGTCTCCTGATTTACGTCATGCGCGAATTTCGTTTACGGTCATTGATGAAGCGGATGCGGTATATTCGGCGAAAGCCTTAAATAAAGCGGCGAATTATTTTCGTCGGCATATTGCGAAAGATTTAGAATTGAGAGTGGTTCCTGAATTATTTTTTGTGTACGACAAATCATTACATGATGCTGAGGACTTGGTTAATTTATTGAATAGATTGTAACGGATCCTCATCCGGTCCTTCGCACCACCTTCTCCCGATAACGGGAGAAGGAAAATGTCAGAAAAGGTGGAAATTTATGCAAGGCCACATTATCTACAAACGTCTTCTAGGTTATTCTAAACAATATTGGCCCCAGTTTTTGCTGGGTCTCATTGGTACCGTTATTTCTGCCTTAATGACTGCGTCTTTTACGTGGTTAATTAAACCGCTTTTAGATCAAGGTTTCATCGCCCGCAACGAAGAATTTATTCGTTGGTTGCCATTTATGCTAATCGGTGTATTCCTCGTACGAAACGGCGCGAATTTTTTGTCCAATTATTACATGTCATGGACGGGTCGAACGGTAGTAACCAAATTTCGGCAAGATTTATTTGCTCATTATATGCGTTTGCCCGCGAGTTATTTAGATAGCAATACCTCAGGCCAATTACTCTCCAAATTAATTTATAACGTCGAACAAGTCGCACAAGCATGTACTAATTCTGTTGTTACGGTTGTTCAAGAAACCTGTTTTATCGCAGGTCTTATTTTTATCATGTTTATCAATTCATGGAAATTATCCCTGGTCTTTTTTATTGTGGCGCCCATTGTTGCAACGATTGCTCGATTTTCCGGCAAGCGGATGCGTAAATTAAGTCAAAACGTTCAGCAAACCATGAGTGGCGTGACACAAGTTGCTGAAGAAGGATTAGGTGGTTACCGTGTGATTCGTACGTTTGGTGCAGAAAACTATGAAATTAATCGCTTCAACGAGTTATCCATAAAAAACCGTGATCGAGAAATTAAAACCATTGTAACGAATTCATTGGCAACGTCGTCGGTTCAATTTGTAATTGCTATTTTAATTTCAGCGACGGTCTATCTTGCGACGGCAAAAATTACGAATATTACCGCCGGAACGTTTGTCTCGATTATTACGTCGATGTTGGCAATGTTAAAACCGATGCGAAATCTGACAACCGTACACAGTACTATCCAGAAAGGTATTGCCGGTGCAGAAAGTATTTTCGCCGTATTCGATGAGCCACCTGAACCAGATCACGGAAAAGTTGTTTTATCCCGTTCAAAAGGCAAGGTCAGTTTCGAAAATGTCAGTTTTATTTATCCCAATCATGATAAAACGGTATTAAAAGATATTTCGTTTGATATTAAACCCGGCCAAACCGTTGCATTGGTCGGACGTTCAGGAAGTGGAAAAACAACATTAGTTAGTTTATTGCCGCGCTTTTATGATAATTATTCCGGTAAAATAGTATTAGACAATACCGAAATCAAAGAAGCGACATTGGCATCCTTGCGTGAACAAATTGCCTTAGTCTCTCAAAACGTCGTGTTATTTAATGATACGGTTCGCAATAATATATCCTATGGTCGACGTGATGGCGTATCGGAAAAAGAAATTACCCATGCAGCTGAAGCGTCCTACGCAATGGAATTTATACAAGAATTGCCGAATGGATTAGATACGGTTGTTGGCGAAAATGGAGTTTTATTGTCGGGTGGACAACGTCAGCGTTTAGCGATTGCACGTGCGTTATTAAAAAATGCGCCAGTGTTAATTTTAGATGAAGCGACATCGTCATTGGATACAGAATCAGAGCGCCACATTCAAAATGCATTGGAAAAATTAATGAAAGGGCGCACGACGTTGGTTGTCGCACATCGTCTGTCAACGATTGAAAATGCGGATAAAATCGTGGTGATGGACAGTGGTAGTATTGTGGAAAGTGGTACACACCAAGAATTATTAGCCTTAAATGGTCAGTATGCGCGTTTGCATCAGAAACAGTTTAAAGACTGAGAGGTGACGTATGGCGATTCCTGAAGCAATATTGGAGAAGCTTCGCCAAAATGATCCGGATGTGATTGGGTTGAGTTTGTCCATGGAAGTAGAATCGGATACGGATGTTGTACGATTAGTGAATGCATTAAAAAATAATACCTATTTTAGAACACTCACTATTCAAGGTCTATTTCATGATCCGGGGATTGGGGATGAAAGTGCACGATTGCTGAGCACCTGTGAAAACCTTGTGTTTCTGGATATTAGTGATAATCGTAATATTACCGATAGGGGTGCTGCGGCATTTGCGAATCATCCGTCACTTGAAACCCTTTTTATGCGTGGTTGTCGTGTGACTCCCGCAGGGCTTATACCTTTTTTAAATAATGACGTCATCACGGACTTAAGAATTGCGAATACAGCTGCCCATGAAGCTCAAGTCGGAGTCAGTGTAAAATTAAAGCTTAAAGATAATGCCTCATTTACGTTAGAGCAGAAATTAGCGCGATTAACGGTTGAACAACTTAATCTTAAATTGTCCCAATTTATTCACTGCAGTCACTCGTGTATTCCAAAGCTTCCCTCAGCATTACAAGTAGACGCTAAAACACATCCGCGAGAATGGAATGCTACGACAGGATTAGTATTAAGTCGTAATATCGCGTTGATAAAAGGCGAAGATATGGCGCGCATCGCTGCATCTGCTCAAATTTTTGCAGAGCGTTATAGAGAATTGTGGCAAGACGCTGAACAATCAAAAAAACAAAAAGTAGAATCGGAGGAACTTTCTCCTTCGCTTTCACCCTCAATTTGACCAGGAAAATAGCATGAATTTTCGCGACTACTTTATAAACAACTGGTATAACCCTAATGCGTTTTTGCCGTATTTACTGTGGCCATTTTCTCAACTTTACAAATTAATTATTTCTATTCGCAAAAAATTAATTAATCCAATCCACTTTAATGTTCCTGTAATTGTTGTTGGTAATATAACTGTCGGTGGTACTGGTAAAACGCCTTTAGTCATATGGCTTGCCAAATTTCTTGCAAAAAACGGCTATAAACCCGGTATTGTGACGCGGGGTTATGGCGGGCATTCCAAAACCTTTCCGCAGCAAATATTTCCTAACAGCGATGTCATGCAAGTCGGCGACGAAGCGTTATTATTAGCGCGTCGTTCAGAATGTCCTGTGGTGATTGATCCGAATCGCGTAAACGCGGTTCGATATTTATTAAATAATACGGACTGTAATATTGTCATCAGCGATGATGGATTACAGCATTATGCGTTAGGGCGAGATATTGAAATTGCCGTAATTGATGGGGCGCGTCGCTTTGGAAATCGATGGTGTTTGCCCGCAGGTCCCTTGCGTGAACCGATTTCGCGTTTAGATGCGGTAGATTTTATTGTAACCAATGGCGGTGAAATTGGAGTTGGCGAAATCGAAATGAAGTTAATTCCCGGGGAAATATATAATATTAGCGATAGATCATTAAAAGCAGTACCGGATGATTTTGCGGGGCATGCACTGCATGCGATTGCAGGAATTGGAAATCCGCAGCGATTTTTTAATACCTGTCGACAATTAGGATTAAGTATTTTTCAGCACAGTTTTCCGGATCACTACCAGTTTAAATCGTCTGATATTAAATTTGATGATGACGCAAAAATTATCATGACGGAAAAAGACGCGGTGAAATGCGAAACGTTCGCGGATTATCGCTATTGGTGTTTGCCGGTAGAAGCCGAATTAAATTCTGAGTTTGGAGTTCAATTGTTGAAAAAGCTGGTTCAAAGAAGTAAATAAAATTAGCTTATGTGCTTTTTTATTGAGAGGTTGCCTATGAACGATTCCATTATTATTGAACCAGACACCTTTGGGTCTGAAAACAATTATATTCAGGAAATATCTTTTTCTGAAAAATCATGCCAGGCTCAATGTATTATCCAAGATACTGAAAAAGCAGTTCGATTAAAACAACGAATTTATGCTCTTCGAGGAATATGGGATACTGATGTAGTTTCTGCAGAAAGAAGACAGAACTTCGAAGTAGAATTAGATGGCAAAAGAGTGGTTTTATCAGGAAATCTATCTAACGCTTTTTATCTTATGAAAGAAAATAAACTTATTACATCTGCGTTATTTAAATCAGTAAATGAACACCCTGAGATTGCTACTATGCTTGAAAAAAGTAAATTTTACATAGCTAAAGATGAAGTTACGGCGAAGATATCTGCTCCGGAAGGTAATTTGATACCACAGAGAAGTAGGCAATGTAATATTTTGTAGTTAGTATTACTTTTACATCACCGCCATTGATGCGCTCACCATAAAATTTTGCGCGTTGACATGATTTTGACCCAATGAATTATTGTAGCCAAATGTCATTTCTAAGCCTGTATTAAATAACGCTTGAACACCCACATTCACGTTCACAAAATTTGTTCCGTCTGTTGAATACGGAATGGCTGCCGTTGTTGCCGGTGAAAAGAAAACTGTGCCAACCGTAACATTGCGATTGGGATTTGAAAATTGATGATTAAACGTTGCTTGTACATACGGAATTAATTGCGTGGTGTTATATTGCGTAGCGTAATTAATTTGCCAGCCGGCACCACCGGTTAAATAGTTATAGTCCTGATCATCAAATTGAAGTGTTGTAAGAGGGCCTGCATTTGAAGCTGTTTCCGCAAAACCTTTAATGTTAATTTGTTGATAATCAAAATTAACGATCGGTCCCGTGCGTAATTTTTTATTGAGGAAATTAAAGTTATAACCGCCCGTACCATTAAATCCGTATTGTTCGCCTGTAGATGTTCCCGTTAAATTTTGTGTGCCGATGTTGTGATTGATATTGCTGACATCGATAACGCCGTACGTTGCAACTAAAGTTCCATAATAGTGGTGATATTTATAGCCACCGAATGCGCTGGCCATATTGGAATCCATTAACGCGCTACCGTTTCCGCCTAAATACGTAATGGTTCCCATGGATCGTCCGAATGCGAAACCGTACACATAATTTGTGCTGCGGTAATCCGTTCCGAATAAAAATCCTTCAGCGTTGTAGTGATAGCCGGGTTGTGTGTTATTGCCGTTTTGTACGCGAATAGGATTTGAAATTCCGGCAGCGAAGACTTGCCAATTATCTGCGGGTGTTGAGCTTTGGTTGGTTTGGAAACTTAATAATTCCGCCTGAAGTTCGTTGGATTGACTATCCATGATTGTAATGGGAGTTGTACCTAAAATTCCCGTATATTCTGGCGCACCAGGATAAGCAAATGCGGAAAGAGAAATTAAAGATAGGGGAAGCGCAACGAGAAGCTTTTTCATTTGAAATCCTCACACATAATTGATTGGCAAAATAGCAATTATGCGTGAGGAAGTCAAAGTAGGGATAACGTTGATTATCCTGATAATAAGATTAACCGGGACGTGGCGCGCGAGGTTCTTCATCAAGTTCAGCTGCAAAAGAATTGCGGCATTTTTGAGGACCTTCTGTATTTTTTGCTGCTTCGGCCAATACATTATTTGCGTCTGCTAACATTACTTCGTCGCAGCCGGCAATATTTTCTTTAATTTCTTGAACGAGTTGATTAGCTACTTTTGCGACTTCTTTGAAAAATAACACACTATGCGCGTTATAGGGTTCAGTGGCTGCTGAAGCGGCATTTGCTTTAGCTTCTGCACGTGCCGTACGCAAATCTGTGAGTTTTGAGAATGAAGCACGTCTATAGACGAGATAAAATTCGTATACTTTTTCTTTTCCTTGGCTCGCTGCTTCTTCCAATTGTTCTACTGTCAGTTCTGCTCCTGCTTCAAACATAATAAATCTCCCTTACAATATGTAGTTGATGGTTACTATAAAATTATTCACTGCCTGATCCATAAACAAGTGTTCTTCTGAGCGGTGGACATGATTGTTCTTTATTTTCTAGTTGTTCCCGCGGACTCGATTCATGTGACGAAGGACTTCCGTCACTACTTTTATCGAGTTGTGCAGATGAAAGAAGTTCTTCTTTCATTTTTTCTGCAGTTCCCATAAGTACAGGAGCTGTATTTCCTGGAGTTGGTGTTTTTGCTTTTTGAAGAATTTGAGCAAGATTTTCTTTTGTAACAGGTTTCGTGGGGGTGCTCAATCCTACCAGTATTTTTGTAGGTGAGCTTGGATAAGCCGCCGCAGGAACAGATATTGCCACACTTCCATCATTGTAAATGCCAACAGCGCTCGGAACTGTAAGCGTAGCTTCTGCGGCAGGTTTGGATTGTGGAGCAGGTACGGGCACCATTTCTTCTTCTGCAACTACGGGTTGTTGTTTAACAAACGGAGGCATCACGAATGTTGGAACTGAAATATTAAATGTATCTTTTCCTTCGAGATATGTTCGAACGCCATAAGGATCGTTAGGAAGAAATGCCAGATTCGCAAGATCTAATCTTCGTTTTTCATTTTGTAATGCAGAATCAAAGATTTGCTGTTTAGCAACAGGCGTTGAATCTTCTAACGTGGCAACAAATGCTAAAGTCTCAAGCAGTTCTTTAATTTGTTGTATTCTTTTTGTGATTAGTTCACAGCATGTTTGAATTGTTGGGTCATTTGCAAAATCTTCTTCTTTCGGCAAAGCGTCAACGGGTAAGCAGAGTAATATGTACTGTCCTAAGAAAAACTTCCGAATGCCAGAAACAGTATTACCTTCTTTGATGTCCTCTATGCTCATATTTTGAAAGCCGACGGGAAGCATATTTGTAAGCTTGATATACGTTTCTGCATTAGCAATAAATTCTTGTCCAGGGAGTGCCTGATTGAAAAATGTTTTTGCCTTCGATTTTAGCTGTTCAATGTAATCAACAGATTTGGGTAGGGCGTCAACAAAAGAAAACTTCTCGCTCCATGGAACATTTGTTGAATCTATTTTTTCTTGAACCTTAGGGGCTAATTTTTGATCAGAGGCCATCAGCTCAGAGACTGCTTTTCGCTGTACTTCAATGTTTTTGTTTTCTCGTGCTTTACGTGTAAATATTCGAGGAAAACTTCTTTCGAAAAAGTTAAGAGGTTTAATTTGTTTGCTGGCGCCTTTAATGATTGCTTGTGTGGTTTCATTTAGGGTTATTTCAGAAGAGTTACCAGATTTGAGTTTGGCGAAGGTTTTTAATTCTGTGGCTGTTGCACCATCTTCAAGTAAATCAGATACGGATGAAGTGGTAAATTCTTCCGAGTTTTTAATGAGACCTACGATTTCTGGTTTTAGTAAATCGTTTGCAGATTCATATAGTTTTAATTTATCGAGCAATCCTACATTGCTCAAAAAAGCTTCAGCGAGTGTTTTTTTGTTATCTGCATTTTTTAAGTAATAGAAAGTTTCTTCCAATTTACTGTCTTGGCGTGTGAGATTGGTTGAAAGTAATAACTTCAGAGCGTATTTTTTGTTAATAATGTCTTTGTTTTGTCTGCGTTTTCTTTGGAAAAGTCTCGGAAACCGTCTTTCGAAAAAATTGTATGATTCAATAGGTTTATTAGCATCCTCAATTATTCTTTTTAAAACGGATTGTTGGGGGTCCTTGTCTAAAAGGACAACCTTTGTAAGTTGGCTATCACTAAGTTCATTAATATTCTCAGTAGTCACATTCCAGCCAATATCTTCTGCAAACGATTCTTTTACTTTTCCGGCCATAAGCTGCGTGTAAATTTTTATTTTTTCAGATAAATGAAGATACTGAGATGCTTTTCGTAATAAATTTTCTTGGTCATCCTGAGGTAATTGTTCGAACCATTCGGGGAATTCTTGTCGGCCAAAAATATTTTTGATTAAATCAATTTTCTGTTTAGGTGTAGCGATGTTAAGAGTTTTGTTTAAGTTAATCTTGTTGGTGAATATTAAGCTCGTTATTACGTGACAATAAATAGGGTCGTTTAATTTTTTTGCGATAAAAGGCATGTCGCCTAGTTTGCTTTGTAATACTTTTTGAGCATCAATAGCTTTGCTTAATTCGCGAGAGAAGGGTGTGAGTGCTACTTTTGAGAGAGTAACTTCAGATGGCATTTCTGCTTCTGCAGATCCGAAAGTTAAATTTAGGGTAAGCGAAAATATAATATCGCTATATTCTTCATTTTGCGGGTCGTCGTTTTTTTTGAAACCCAATTGAGTAAAAGTAACTTGAAATTGATTTTCCCCTAGTGACACAATATCAAGCCCAAAGTTTGGTACTATCATTGGACTGCCACCCAATACATTTTTCCATGAGGCGTTGGGTAAGTAAAAAGAGAGAGCTGCAATTAGGTATCTTATCAAACAACCATTTAAAGCACGTTGATTTAACGTTGAGGAAAAATAGGGTTTTAATCTTCTCAGTATATCAAGCTCTAATATATTGTTGCCTAATATATTGCCTGATCCAGTGTTTTCCCAGTCAGCAATGAGCGTTTTTTCTCCGCTCTCTTCCTGCTTCAAAACACTGAATTTTTTGTAGGGGAATCCTCTGGTGCGATCTTTATCATTAACGTCGAGTCTAGTATTGAATTCATCTTTGTTTTGTTCAGGATGCGGAATGGAGGATTCACGCACGAGAGTAAGGCAAGGGCCTTCTTTTAATGTAGTGATCTGACTTATGGGTTTTTCAAATTTATCTTGACGGTTATTGGAAGAAAAAAGCGTGCGATCCTGAGCAAACGCAGCTGACAACCTAGCTTGTTCTTCCTCATTTCGAGGTAACCATACTGGAAATAATTGTTTGTTTGCATCGTTCACGGGTAGAGCCCTTTCCTATTTGCTTCTCATGAGTGACATTATATCGAATTAACATTAACAAAAGCTTAAGAAAACAGATTTTTTTGAGGGTTTTTAGCTATTTCCTTTAGCAAGTCGCTCCAACTTTTGGAGCTCTTCAACAGTGCCAACATTGTACCAGATACCTTTATATATGTCCCCTGTGAGAAGCTTTTTGTTAGCTTTTTCCCGTAAAAGAGGCCCTAATGGGAACTTGCCAGGCTGTAAACCCTTGAAAAAGTCAGGGTGAAATAGCCCTAGATTGGCATATGTGTATTTTGGGGTATTCGAGATTCGCCCGGTAGAATCCAGGGAAAAGTCGCCCTCGGGATGAAAATCAGGATTGGGAACTAATATCAAATAAGCAAGCGAATTGACGTCTAGGGAGATCCTTCGGGGCGCTTCGCGCCTCTCAGGATGACATAAATTTTCGAACGGAAAATCCGTGTAAATATCTGCGCTAATCACCAAAAATGGCTCATTCCCTAATAATGGTAGCGCTTGTACAATTCCACCGCCGGTTTCTAAAACTTCAGGCTCATAAGAATAGTGGATATTTAAATTATATTTTTTGCCATCTCCTAATCTATCTTTAATTTGATCCGCTAAATAGGAAACATTGATTACAACATCTTTAATGCCTATCGCAGATAATTTTTCTAAATGATAAGCAATTAATGGCTTGCCATTGATGGGAATTAAGGGTTTGGGAATGGTGTCCGTCAACGGACGTAATCGTTCACCGCGTCCTGCAGAAAGTAATATCGCACGTGTCATAAAATAATATCTTCAATAAAAGATTTAAAATCACGTAACTCTGCATAATTACCGCTGACGGTTGTGACATAGTTTAATGTCCGCGGAATATCGTTTAAATAATGATCGACATCGTCGCGATGATACTTGCGTGCAAAAATAAAGCTGGCTTTTAAATGCCGTTGTATTCCCATCAAATCTAAATACCGCAAAAATTGTTCTTCACTCGGTAATTTTACTTTTAAAAATTCTTGATGGAAAAATAATGCCCAGGCAATAACCTCTTCTTGCGGCCAATCAATGTAACAATCGCGAATTAATGAGACTAAATCGTAGGTAATAGGTCCGCGCATTGCATCTTGAAAATCTAAAATCCCCACTTGATCATCCGGCAAAACCATCAAGTTTCGCGAATGATAATCACGATGAATCGAACATTGTGGTTGTTGTGTCGCAGAGTGTAATAATATATCAAAGGTTTTTTGAATGGTTTTTTTGATGACAGGCGTAATGTTGATATTAAGATGCTTATCGAGTAACCAGTTTTCGAAATTGTTTAATTCCGTACCCATAAAATTAACATCAAAATGCGGAAGCTCAAGCGAACAGGTTTGAATTTTGCCTAATTCCACTAACGCTTTTTTATAATAAGTATCAGCATTGCCCGGCGTCAGCTTTTGAAATAAAACATCATCGCCTAAATCTGACAGTAATAATAATCCTTGCTGAAAATCATGCGCATAAACTTTGGGGACAATTAAACCTAACGTTAAATAGGCCTGAGAAATTTTAACGAAAGCTTCGTTGTTTTCCGTTTCAGGCGGAGACGTAACTGCAATATAAGTCTCTGTTGGGGTGGTCACACGAAAATAGCGACGAAAACTTGCATCACCTTTGAGCGGATGCAGTGTGAGTTCAGTATGCGGTAGTTGTGTTTTAAGCCATTCGTGCAGTAATTGCATTTTTTGTTTCGTCTGAGATTGAATCAAACCCGATTGTATGCGATTTTAATCCTTTTTCAAATTTCAAAAGTACCCAAGGACGTCATGAAGAACCTTTTTTGTTTGAGCGTGTTATTAATAGGAATAACTAACGTTGCCTACGCATCTCGTATGGATGACGCTAAAGCATTAGGCTGGGTTCCAGCGGAAAATGTCTGTGGGGGATATTTTTCAGAAAAAAAATTACCTGCCGTCAAAGATTCTCTTCAATCATTTCAGTCACAACCTGTTACGATTACGGCAAATGCCGGTGAATTAAAATACAGTGGTGTTTCAACGTTGTCCGGTCCTGTTACGGTTCAACAACCCGGACGCGTTATTCGTGCGAATCAAGTCAGCTTAACGACAGTCAATGGCGATTATAGAACGGCAACCCTTAAAGGGAATGTTATGGTGCGTGAAAAAAATAAAATCGCTATTGGAAAACAAGCGGATTTAGATTTGCAAAACAATCAGTACAGTTTTAGTGACATGATTTACCGTATTTTGATCGGCCGCTGGTTAAGTGCATGGGGAAGTGCATCAAATGCGACTCAACCGCCTGACGGAATTACTGTGCTTAAAAATGTTACGTATTCAACCTGTCCGCCGCAAAGTCGTGCATGGGAAATGTCAGCCAGTACCATTTATTTAAATCAAGATTCCGGTCGAGGCAGTGCTTATAACACCGTATTTTATGCCCATCATGTTCCTGTTTTTTATTTTCCCTATATGGGTTTTCCCATTAATGATGAACGTCAAAGCGGATTTTTATACCCCCAATTAAGTTTTGGCGGGTCTTCCGGATTTGGTTTAGGGTTACCGTATTATTGGAATATGGCACCAAATTATGATGATACGTTTACGCCTTATTACTATGCTAAACGTGGATTTTTATTGAATAATTATTTTCAATATCTCACGCCTACAAGTCATGGAAATATTAATATCAATGTTTTGCCCAACGATTGGGAATTTCGACAGTTTCAAAGGGGACAAGGATTATCCGCACCTATCGGTACACCCGGTTTAGCGTATTTGCCTGAGTTTAGTAGCACACGTACGTCGTTGGCATGGCAAGATTCGACCGACTGGAATAAACAGTGGAGTGGAAGTCTTAACTATTCGCGTGTCAGCGATGATTATTTCTTGAATGATATTGGAGGGGTGTCGACGGCGGCGCAAAATCAATTATTACAACAAGGGCAACTTACGTATAAAGCGACATCGTGGCAATTTTTAGCAAATCTTCAAGCGTATCAAACCTTGCATCCCGTAGATGAAGCGCTGGTATTAAATCAATACAGCATGTTGCCGCAATTATTGTTTACGAGTTATTTGCCGCAAGATGCGAATCGTTTATCGCCGTCATGGTCAGCAGAATTTGTGAATTTTACGGAAGCACCTAATCCAGGAGCGACAACCATTCCGCCGTCCGGTAAACGATTTAATTTTTTACCCGGTGTAACATTGCCGTTAGTGAATAATAAAGGCTATTTTACGCCGTCTGTACAATTTGAAATGACGCAATATGATATTGGCGATCAATTCCCGGGGTATTCCAATCAAATTACACGTGTCATTCCTATTGTAGACATTGATACAGGATTGATGTTTGAGCGCGATGCACATTTATTTGGCTCCGATTTTAATCAGACGTTAGAACCGCGTTTGTTTTATTTATATGTGCCATACCAGGATCAACATCAAATTCCGATTTTTGATAGCAGTATTCAGCCGTTTACGTTTAATCAATTATTTTTAACGAATCGTTTTAGCGGTAGTGATCGCATTGGTGATGCGAATCAATTAAGTTTTGCGGTGACCACGCATTTTTACAATAAGAAATCCGGCGAAGAAAAATTTTCAGCGGGCGTCGGGATTATTAAGTATTTTGAAAACCGTCGCGTGACATTATGTCAAACCGTTGGGTGTACGGATCCGCTATATTCCGTCGGAACGACATCGCCAACGGCGCCAACGTCTCCGATTGTGGGACAGGCAATGTATCACTTTAATCCGACATGGAATGCATCAGTAAGTGCAGCGTGGGATCCGGATATTGCTCAAACTCAAAATACCTTAGTAAATTTTCAATATAATCCTGCTGAAAATCATGTGATTAATATTGGTTATAGTTATATTCGTTACGGTGATTTCTTCTTATTACCGGGACAAGCTGCTCAAATGAATCTCCCGGTGTCATCGTTGAGCAGTAAATATAATTTAAGTCAGCCGACAGCATCGGTTGTGTGGCCATTAGTGGCGCATTTAAATTTTGTGGGAAGTTGGAGTTACAGTTGGAATCAAAACCATTCACTCTCGTATTTTTCCGGCATACAATACGATAGTTGTTGTTGGGCGGTTCAAACCGTATTGGCACGAAATTATAATGGCTTGGATTCGTTTGGGAATCCGCAATATACGACAGGCGTGTATGTGCAATTAGTCTTTAAAGGATTGGCCAAAGTAGCCACCAATGATCCCACGGCATTAATTACGGGAAGTATTCCAGGATATCAGAATAACTTTGCGACTATAAATTAGCGTACTGGCGTTGCTTGCAACGCCCATTTTTATGAAAGGAAAGTTTATGAAAAGATGGCTGCTCGTATTTTTTAGTTTATTTTTAATGTCATGTTCACGTTCAGGGACTACTACTTTTCAAGCGCTTACACTTCCTGCCTATCCCAATTATTTTTTAGTGTGTCCTGAAAAATTCTGTAACGTGACTCCCAACGCGTATGCGCCAGTATTTCCAGTTTCTGCAGATGATTTATTTAATGCCTTTAATCAAATGATTGTGATGCAACCACAAGTGCATTTTGTTAACAGTATTCCTGAGCAAGGACAATTTTTCTTGGAAGAGCGCTCAATGCTTTTTAATTTACCGACGGACATTATGATTCAATTTATTGCGTTGTCGGATACAACGTCGACCATGGCAGTGTATAGTCGATCACGGTATGGATTTTACGATTTCGGTGAAAATAAACGACTTGTGATGAATTGGTATACTCAATTAAATCAGATGCTTGCTAAAAATAATGGTACCGAGGGTCGGAATCGAACCGACACAGTGTCGCCACCACCGGATTTTGAGTCCGGCGCGTCTACCAGTTCCGCCACCCCGGCA
>CAZLGL010000011.1:0-76321 GCA_964559315.1 uncultured Coxiellaceae bacterium | reverse complement strand
CTATCGCTGCTCGCTCATAACTGTGTCCATCCGCTGCTATCACCGGATCTTGCATTGGCGTTTGCAATATCGGACATAAAATACTTTCTGATAATTCTGTCAGTGAGGGCTCTACTTCTCGCGGGGAATTTTCTACAGATGATGATTCCATTGACCTTCTCCTGATAAAATATAAAACAATCAAGCAACCTCAATGACTGTGCTTATGCTATCTTTGTATATCATTTGCGGCATTGGCCCACCTAAAAAAATTGCCTCCTCTGACACACCCACAAGCGTTCCCGTCAATTTAATACCATGACGAAGATAGACAGTTACCGTAGATTGATTTTCAAGCAGCTCAGAAAAAAAGCGCGTTTCAAAGTGACCAACGTGTTTTCTTAACATGTCCTTATGCCTCAATTTAACCAAATTATAGGAAGTTCATAGTAACAAATTGCGGTAAAGGTGAGAATATTAATTGAATAAGGAATAGAATCTACTGTTAATTTGGTGGTAGTGGGCGATACCATTCCATCAACCAGCCCCCCAAGGTAAAACGTTGAGAACAGCATTAGCAAATATCTTTACAGTCGGAAGCAACCGTACGATAAAACGCTCGATCGGGGGCCGTACAGAAAATGGGCTGCTGAAGCCCCCTTTTTTATCTGTTATATTTAAGCCTTTAATTAATAAGGAGCCTGTTTTGGAAGAATCAAAATCAACAAAAAAATTAAATATCGCCGTGGTTCTCGTCGGCACTATTCACCGTGATCACGGTTCTCCTGTCATGCTCCTTCAACAAATTGCTCAATTGGTTAAATTGGGATGCAATATTGTTTATTGTGACGAAATGACTTCAGACCTCACCCTCCCGTTTAAGATAATGTGTGATGCTGTAAATTGCGAAGAAAGTGAAAAATACCGTGCTCACTGCCATACTGATAAAAAACATGCAAAATCCTACTTTAGAATGAATGATTTAGAAAAAATTCAAACTATCGCGCATTCAAGAGAACACTACGACCAAATTCTTTGGATCAACTCACATCCTGCCGAAAAAAATCTTGCTCAATATTTACTCAAAGCAAAAATTCCTTATCAAGGCTTAGAACCGCCCATGACTGAATGGAAAAAAATACAAAAACGTTTTGCCAAAGGAAGTGCTGTCTTAGAATTGGAACAGACCCGCACAGAATATATGGCAAGAACACTGACCACGAAAATATTTCCCACTTTAAAGCAAAATACGCTAATTATTTGCAATGTAGGCGTACTTCACTCGCATCGAATTGCTGCAAAAGTTTTAGATCAACACGCACAGACTCAACCCTCCCAAACTACTATTAAAGTTTTCCCTATGATTTGTTATTCGAACTATATTGACGAAGAAGAACGAAACTATTTCTTAAACAATATTTCCGAAATGAGAAAAGCAGATTCCGAAAATATTGTTCGGCTTTATTCGAGCTTGCCTGCAGTTCAAAACATATCCCTTACTGAAACCCCTAACGGTGAAGCCTTCGAATCCGAAGAATTCTGCAAAGTCTTTCACGAAGCAAGCCAGTTTGTTAAAGCGCCTAAATTTTATTTCATCCCCAATGTAACGCCTGAAAAACGAAAATTGCTTGAAGAACTAAAACAAGGAGAAATTATAGAACGCAGCGAGAATGCCTGTGTTTTACTTCGCTCCTGTGATTTAACGGCAGAACGACGCGCCACATTAGGAATTGAGCGAAGACTCATTAAATTTGGCGCTCAAAGAAACAAACAACTTGCAGAATTGAACACGCGAAAGACCACGATTACGCTAGAAGAGACATGTTATCCTAGTAAATATTTAGTTACTTTTCCGCCGAATGAATTATTATTTATCGAAGATATCCTTCATCTCAAAAAAGCAGAAAATAAACAAGGGCCGTCAACTACCCCAGGACAAAATCAGTGACCAAAATTGCTGCGATCCAAATGTGCTCATCAACAAATCTTGATGAAAATCTTCAAACAGCAGAAAAATTTGTGATGGAAGCCGCAAAAAATGGCGCACAAGTCGCGGTGTTACCCGAATATTTTCCCTATATTGGTGATGATAAATCCAGCATTCAAGAAAAACCCGGTCACGGAAAAATTCAGGAGTTTCTTTCTGCTGCTTCGAAGAAAAATAATATCTGGATTATTGGTGGAACATTTCCACTGTTATGCAGTATTCCAGAAAAAACACGCGCTGCATGTTTAGTATTTGATGCGAATGGAAAGCAAGTCGCCCGGTACGATAAAATTCACATGTTTGATGTAACGCTATCTGATAACGAAGCATATTTAGAATCTTCGCAAACAGCTGCGGGTAATGAATTGGTTTGTGTTGATACTCCCGTCGGAAAAATTGGTTTAGGCGTGTGTTTTGATATTCGTTTTCCTGACATGTTTAAAAAACTAGTTGAAAAAGGCGCAGAAATTATTGCGCTTCCAACTTCTTTTACTGTTCCCACCGGCGAAGCACACTGGAATGTATTAGCGCGCGCAACAGCGATTTATAATTTAAGTTATTTTGTCGGCTCATGTCAGGGTGGAACGCACAGCAATGGTCGAAAAACATTTGGTCACAGCATTATTGTTGATCCGTGGGGCAAAGTGATTGCAGAAAAAACAGAAAATACATCGGGCGTAATTTATGCAGACATTAATTTGGATGAAGTAAAAAGGGTTAGGCAAATTTTGCCAGTATTATAATTTAAGCTTTAGAAACAACCGCACAAGCCGAATAGTAATATAGGAGTGCTTTCCTTCAAATTTATCATAAATCGGCTTTAATCTCCCGTCTTCCGATAAGCTCAACTCAGTAAAAATCAAATCAAAATCATGTTGGGAAATATGATTTTTTAAATAAAAAACATGAGAATCCTCAACTTGTTTTAGAGGTATAAGTTTTTCTATATGGCTTATTATTGTTCCAATTGTCACTCCACATGTTGTGGCCATTAATTCTAGAGATAGCCCCTTTTTTAGCATCTCCAACGTTGAAATTTTAGCAGGAATATCTTTTTGTTTTTTTGCTTTTTTGATTTTTTGATTTGCAGCTTTATTTATTATTTTATCCACACAGCCTTTAAAACGATTGATGAGAATTTCTCTCTGACGTTGCACGATTTCGTTTTCAGATAACGCATGTAAATATTGAACAAGAACCATCGAATGATCTTTAAACACACTATCCTGCTGAAGAATTTTAGGATGCACTTTTAATGCCATCTCATTGAGATTCATCAGCTTTAAACCGTTTAAACTGCGCACTCTCGACAAAGCAACATATCCCATCCCCGGTTCAAATGCGTCACCCAAATCGATCTCTACTGCATCCAACGTCATACCCTGACTTTTATGAATTGTAATCGCCCACGCCAAACGAAGAGGAACTTGCCGAATGGTTGCACGCACTACGCCGTTATCTTCAAATTTCCACTCTTCTGGGTAAGCCACAATGATGTCACCACCAAACGTTTCAACAATAGGCCAACCTTCGCGTTTGTCAAAACCCACAACGATACAACGAGTACCGTTAACATATCTCCCTAGCATATCGTTTTTGATGAACATCACTTCAGCGCCGATTTTCAATCGCAATGTTTCCACCGCAAGACAATTTTTTTTAAGGCTTTTTAATAAAGCTTCAATCCCTTCCGCTATCATCATAAATATTTTTTCTTCACCCTGAAGATTTTCCAACTCGAGATTATTAATGGTATCGACATTAATATTACGAGAATAAAGTCGGGTTGCTTTTGTGAAACCTTCGGGCTCTTTTTTATAGCGGGTACGTAAAGGAATTTTAGTATGCTCACCTGCTGTGCCACTTCGTATATCCTTTAAAACAGTCAACAAAAGATCATCACCTTGACGATGTTGTTCATGTAAGTAGCACACATGAAAATCCCCCTCTTTCCAGGCAGAACCCTCAAACGCAAATAATTTTTCTTCTCTGAAAGTACTCGAAGAAACGGGTGGCAATTGAAAAAAATCACCACACAAAACCACTTGAATACCGCCAAAAGGAAGATCACACTCCAGAATATAACGCGCAATTGTATCCAGCATATCAAGCTGATATTGATGTAACATGGATATTTCATCGATGATTAATACCTTGGTTTTTTTGTAATGGCGTTTTATACGCTCGTCTGTTCTTAATTTTTCTAAATCTTTTTGCGTAAGATGATCTTTCACACCCATACCAGACCAGAAATGGATTGTTGTTCCCTGAAGATGCGTTGCGGCAATTCCAGTAGAAGCCGTTACAGCGACTTCTACTTTATGCGCTTTTAGATAATGGATATATTGATTTAACAGATAGGTTTTACCAGAACCCGCTTCGCCAGTAAGAAATACATTTTTTCCCAGCTTTAATACATTCAATGCTTCATCTTGTCGCATAACTATTTATATACCTTATTATGAACTTCTATGAACCACCGTCGGCGATGCTTGATCCGTTGGATAAATCACTAATTCCGCAATAGTAATATGCGATGGTCTTGTTGCACAAAACACAATACTATCTGCGATATCATTTGCCGTTAATGGCGTCATGTCTTTATAAAAATCATCCGCACGAACTTTATCGCCCTTCCATCGTACTTCGCTAAACTCGGTATGCACCATGCCCGGCGCAATATCTGTCACGCGAATGTTTTTTCCATTCAAATCTAATCGCATACTTTCACTTAATGATCTAACGGCATGTTTGGTTGCGCAATACACATTGCCATTTTGATAATTATGATGCCCTGCTATTGAACTGACATTAAAAACATGGCCAGAATTTCGGGAAATCATTCCCGGTAAAATTGCTCGCGAAACATATAACAAGCCTTTAATATTGGTATCGATCATCTCTTCCCAATCGCTAATTTCACCCTCTTGTATTTTATTTGTCGACAATGCTTTCCCTGCATTGTTAATTAAAATATCAATGGCGCGCCATTCTTTGGGTAATTTTTCGATAGTACTTGCAACATTTTTTTGATCTTGAACATCTAACGCAATACATAAAACAGCCGTATTATGTTTAGAGTTTAATTCTGCCGCTAATTGCTCTAAACGTTCTACACGTCTTGCGGTAAGAATTAATTTTGCCCCTTCGGCAGCGAATTGTTCAGCACAAGCTTTGCCGATACCACTTGAGGCACCGGTGATGAAAACGATTTTTTTGTGGAGTTTTTGCATGGTTATTCCCCTTGTTCAAAATTTTTTAACATACGCGTACGTAAATTTTCTCGTAATTCAGGCTCTGCTTTTTTAGGTGATCCTGAATCAAATGGTGGATGCGGATCATATTCAATTCCTAATTGAAGTGCGCGCGCAACATTTTCGCCTGCAATTTTCGCTGCCAAGGTTAGTGCCATATCAATCCCCGCTGAAACACCTGCAGCAGTCATAATTTTTCCGAATTCGACAACACGATCATGTTTCGGAATCGCGCCTAATTTCGCTAAACGATCCATCGCTGCCCAATGCGTTGTTGCTTCAATATGATTTAATAATCCTGCTGCCGCTAATATTAAACTTCCGGTACAAACAGACGTTGTCCACGTTGTTGTTTCATGTATTTTTCGAACCCATTCCAAAATATCGGGAAATTGCTGCAACGTAGTTGCATTTCCTGCGCCGGGAATAAACAAAACATCGGCATGTTGGACATCAGCCAAAGCATAATCTGCTTTGACAATTAATTTCGAGTCGGTT
Source organism: uncultured Coxiellaceae bacterium (assembly GCA_964559315.1). Taxonomy (GTDB): domain Bacteria; phylum Pseudomonadota; class Gammaproteobacteria; order DASZBR01; family DASZBR01; genus DASZBR01. The sequence goes on along the minus strand of CAZLGL010000011.1, from coordinate 70,603 downwards.
TGTATTTTGCCTGATTTTTGCGCAACACGATAAACTTCAGCGTTCGGTAAACGGCAAAGAACCTCATGAGGTCCGACAGCATCGAGAGCGGTCATGTTGTCGTAAAATAAAAAGGCGATTTTCATAGTGGTTTCCTCAAAATATTACTTTTCTGGCCACGGTGCAAAACCAATTGAACGTTTTTTAGGTGGCTTCGGTGGCGCCATAAGTTGTCGGATTGCCTCGAATACTATATTAAACTTTTTATCATATTTCTTTTCAAGATCGATCAACTTTTGTTTCAGATCTTTATGTGACTCCATCAGTTTTCGCAAGTTAACAAAAGCTCGCACGATTTCAATATTAACCTGAATTGCCCGCTTACTATTTAATACACTTGAAAGCATTGCTACGCCCTGCTCGGTAAATGCGTATGGTTGATAACGTCGCCCACCCCAACTTGAGATCACAATTTGTGATCTCAAGTTTTCGACCTCTTCTAAAGTTAACTGAAACATAAAATCAGAAGGAAAGCGTTCAGCATTTCTTTTTACGGATTGAAGTAACACTTTCGTTTGAACACCATACATAATGCTCAAATGCTTATCGAGCATCACTTTCTGACCACGCACATATAAAATAGATTGCTGAATCTCTTCGGAAGAAATTACAACGGGAGAAAGATCTTCTTTCATTATTATTCCTTAAACAATTGATGAGAATCACACTCTATCAAAATATCTTTTATTAGAACATGACTCTTTCAAACTTGAGATCACAATTTGTGATCTCAAATTTATACCCCCTTGTCAGAACGCGGTCTTTCTCAATCTTGAGGTCACAATCTGTGACCTCAAGTTTATACCCCCTGTTCTAACAGCCTCAAACACCGATCTTGAGGTCACAATTTGTGACCTCAAGTTTACTGGCCCAATGGCTTTTAATGGTTACAGCGCAATCAACCCTTTTGTAATTACTGTTAGCTAGCGCAGAATTAAATAGATTTTACAGAGGTTTCGCTCAATATTAGACGTGAATTCTCACTAGAGCTCTCATTTGATTCAACACACTGATCATTCTGAATAAAAAATGCACAACAAACACCCGTCTCACTTTTTGAGCTAGGGTAAAAGATCCCATCCAGATTCCATTTGCGTTTCCATTTATAAATATATCTAAAATATTCTGCCATTATTTGCGTCGGAACATAATCAATATGTTCTCCTCCATCTCTACAAATAGGTTTACTAATTTCTTGAGAAAATCTTTTAAGAAATCTAATGCTTTGTCGAAGCTCTTTTTTATTTTTATCAAACAAACTTGGTTCGACCGGAAACTGCGAAAGATCTAAAACAAAAAGTTCACTTAAAGTACGAAAAACTCCAATCGCAGCATATTTCTCACCGTTCTTTCTTTGTGTTTCTTGAAGAGCCGTTTTTTCATCTAACGCCCCATAGAAAAAAGGAATACCTGCGGGACTCATCCTGTTTGAAGCAGCTAATTCTTTAGGCGTTGTTCCCAATGAAGATGCACTTTTTTTACTCTCAGCTTCACCTAATGTCTCAAAAAATCTTACTCGGAAAATTTGGGCATCGACGTTAATTTTCCTCACAAACCCATCACACTTGGCAATTATACTAGCTAATTTAGTTAAGATTTTTTTCGACTCAGAATCATAAAACCAGTAAGAATCGCTCTGCGATCTAAGGTCCATATTGAAAAAAGTGTAACGACATCTATGTTTTACTAGTTCACAAAATTCATCCCAACGTGAAGAGAATATTTCGTGAAGCTCGACGGGTTGCCGACAAAACTGCTTATCACTTAAAGCATTTACAACAGCCTCTAGAAGACAAACATCACTAATGCCTGCTTCTTTTTTAATAAAATCAGAAAGGTCTCGAGCATCGCATGTAGCTCCCTGGTACCCACCGTCTCCTGAGTCATAAAACAACGTATCAGATGGATCTGGAAACTCAGACAATACTCCGTCATAAATAATTTGGACAAAGGTGTTAAATGAAACTGATTTCAATTTTTTTGAGGTGGATTTGCAATAGTTACAGCTAACATTTTCTCCTTTTTTTCTTATGCCTCTCTTCAATGCTTTATCGCTAACGCACTTAGAACAAACGAATATTTTACTTCCTTCCAAAGTAGCCAACCCTTGGGTATCAAAATGTAAAGCTTTTAGAATTCCCACAAGATAATCTCTAATCTACTTGAAAGTTGAAGCACCACTCTCACCCGCAAAATACTTCTCATAAAAGAAACTCGGGGCGTGCGGTAAATAATCCGGTACTTGCCAATACGTGTCGTTAATATATTTCAACACAGTATCGCGATACGCAGGGTAATTAAAATTCTGGCCTAAAACATAATAAAATGTCGCGCCATCATAATCGAATGACTTTACCGTCGTTTTTGCAAAATACGGTTCGTATTCATCCGGTCGTGGAGGACGCGAATAAAATATTAAAATATTTTTATGCGCGTACGTTTTCCAATCGGTAATGAAATCATCTTGGCGTCCATGCACATCACCCTTTCCAAACGTCGGGCAGTATTGATTGCTGTCATAAAACATCATGTCCGCTTGAACATAATCTAAACTGGTAAAAACATAATCTTGGTTATATTGATTTAAGCTATCACGCAATTGTTTATGCTCAAAAAAGAAAACTATTTTGGAATAGCGCTTTAATTCTTTTTGAGGCAATAATTGATGAATAGTACTCATAGGCATAACCGTTATCACTAAAATCAATGCCAAATGAATTCCCGTAAACCCTACTAAAAATTTAAAGGCTTTTTGAAGTTCAGCGCTGCTTAAGTAAATCCCCGCCCACACATACACAAACGTCATAAACGATAACGGCCAATGCAACCCAATCGTCTTCCACGTACTTAACAATAAGAAAAATAAAACGGGCACCACAATAAAACAATTTAACGCGGTTTTTTGAAAGGCTTTATTTTTATACTTAATCCAATAATAAAATAACGGCGGCGTCATAATATAAACTAAGGTCAAGATATAATTGATAACCGTTGAGATTCTGAAGTAATCTTGGACATTCCGATTGTAGACATTAAATAAAATATTCGCCCATGCATGATTATAATTCCACCAAATATTTTCTAACCCGAACGGCAATACACACAAAAACATGACAAACAAACCTAAAATGCGTTTCTTTGTCGGCGCCAAAATCACTAAATAGATAAAATATCCCAACGCTAATAACACCGCGAAATATTTCGAAAAAAATGCGAGGCCTAAACATAATCCGCCTAACGCAAACCAGCCCTGATGATCGTTTTTTTCAAGCGCTTTTAATACACACAACCCAGATAAAAACGAAAATAAAATTACGGGCGTATCCGTCGTGACAATTACGGCACACAAACTTAACGGCGAAATCAAAAACAAAATACTCGCCCACGCCGCATTAACCCTATTTTCTTTTTTGAGAAACACATACATCACCCAACCTATTAAAGATGTCGCTAAGACGATGGGTAATCGCAAAATAATCTGCTGGTGACTTATCTTTAAGAAGGGATACAATAACCATCCAATAAGCGGAGTATGGTCATAACCACCCCAGGCGGGAAATATTCCCCATATTGCGTAATAGGCTTCATCGCCAGTCACAGGAATAATCTGGCATAATGCTAATTTAATCAGCAAAGTAATGAACAGAACCCAACCGACAACTCGAGAGGCATTTTCAGACGTTAACATTGAGAATTTCCTATGAAAGAACACTTTCGCAAACTTAAATCCCTCAGCCTAAATACGTTATTCGAAAAAGATCCAAACCGATTCAGGGATTTTTCTTACGCCATACATGACAGCCTCATCGACTTTTCGAAAAACCATTTAACCCACGAAACCCTTGAACTTTTAGTCGATTTCGCTAATCGCCGCAATGTACCTGAAGCCCTACGCAAACTCAATGCAGGCGAAATCGTTAATTTTTCCGAAAATCGTACGGCCCGTCATTCAGAATTACGTAAGCCGAAAGGCCAGCGTTTACCTGAAGTCCAACAGGCCCTGGATAAGATGGCTAAATTAGTTAATGATATTCATGACAACAAAACCATTACAGATATTTTAGTATTGGGTATTGGCGGATCCCACCTCGGCCCTCTTTTAGGAATTGAAACACTTTCACCATATGCAACAACATCCCAACAAATACATTTTGTATCGACATTGGATGCACAACAGATTACAGCCGTATTGGGCAAATTAAAGCCTGAACATACCGTTGTGATTATTTCGTCCAAATCCTTTAGAACCCAAGAAACCCTTCTTAATGCCCAACATGCCAAAAAATGGCTGGGCAATAATTTCAGTGCGCAGGCTTATGCGATTACAGCCAATACTTCTGCAGCCGAAAATTTCGGCGTCGATAAAAATCATATTTTGCCACTGTGGGATTGGGTGGGTGGCCGTTATTCCATTTGGTCAACCATTGGATTCCCGATCGCGCTATATATTGGCATGAAAAATTTCGAAGAATTTTTAGCCGGTGGTCATGCTATTGATCAACATGCTCAAAAAACACCGCTAGCCAAAAATATTCCCGTATTAATGGCTTTAATTAATCACCTGTACGTCAATTTTTTCAAAACTCAAACACATGCCATCTTGCCCTACGACAGTCGACTGGGAAGTTTGCCTGCGTATTTACAGCAACTCGAAATGGAAAGTAACGGAAAATCTGTTTCACAATCAGGAAAAACTATTCGCGAACAAACGGGGCCAATTATCTGGGGCGCACGCGAAACCGATGGCCAACACGCCTTTCATCAATTACTTCATCAAGGCACACAATTTTGTCCGATTGATTTCATCGTTATGCGCAAACCACACCATAGCGATATAGCCCAACATCGTTTATTATTCGCCCACTGTTTAAGCCAAGCGCACTCGCTCATGCGGGGAGAAAAAGCGCTACTGCCATACAAGAAGATGCCGGGCAATCGCCCGAGTACAATAATCGTACTTCCTGAATTAACTCCCTTTTATTTGGGATTTTTAATTGCACTATACGAATATAAAGTATTTGTTTCAGCCACATTGTGGGATATTAATCCGTTTGACCAATGGGGCGTTGAACTCGGCAAACAACGCGCTGCCGATATTGAAGCGAGCATAAAAAATTCGACAGCAGGACCGAATTGGGATGTTTCAACACGAGGGCTTATCGAGTGGTTTTCAAAGGAATAGATTCTACATCTGACGACACCGTATTTATTGCGTGCGAAAATGTCCGACTCAATGTTGGAGACGCCATTCAATTTCTCAAAGAAACCTTAGCGAAAAATTCTTCGAGTTATCGCGCATTTCACCAAATGCCATGGTATCTTGTCATTGGCCCTGAAAATTCCGGCAAAACACGATTATTATCGCAATCGCAATTAACGTTTTTAGAAACCGAGCGATTTGTTCAACTCACACCCTCTCGTGTAAATACCAGTGGAAACATAAACTGGTGGTTTACCCCCCACGCGACATTATTAGATGTTCCGGGAAATTTTTTAGAACCGCCTATTACAGGCACAGCATCTGCACAGCGTTCATCATGGCTCGAATTATTAAAACAACTCAAACGTGTTCGTCCCAAACGTCCAATTAATGGCGTGATATTAACCATTGATGTTCAAACGCTGTCACAACCCGTTGAACAATTAGCGAAATTATTACGCGATCGTTTACAAGAAATTACGTTCAGATTAAAACAGTCGTTTCCTGTTTATATTGTTTGCACACAAGCGGATCGGATTTTAGGATTCAATGAATATTTCGATGATTTAGGCCAACAAGAACGCGACCAATATCTAGGGATCACTTTTCCGCTGCATTTCAATCAAAAAAATTCGCCCGCTGAATTATTTAGCAAAACGTTTGATCAACTGCTTAAAAATTTACATCAACGTGCCTTGTGGCGAATTCATCACGAACGCGATCAAAACAAACGTAAATTAATTCAGCACTTTCCATATCAATTAAACAGCGTGAAAGAAAATCTTCAGCGATTAATCTATTCCTTAGGCACGTCCAGTTATCATATTGCTGTGCGCGGTGTGTATTTTACGGGAACGGCTGCCGATGACGAAGCAACCGTAAACACCATTCATGATGATATCGAGAAAAACTTTGCGTTATTACCTGTTACGCACTCGCATACCGAAACTGCATATGCGCCTGCTGAAAAGTCGTTTTTTATAAAACAATTATTTAACGAACGTATTTTTTGCGAATCCGCAGCGGTACGTGACGCGTTACGTGCACCGACACGACGCCGTGATCAATTTTTCCGTTTTGCGGCACTCGGTTTAGCCAGTTTAGGCTTAATGAGTATTACGTTTTTCTGGTCGCACCAATATCAAAATCAAAAACTGTATTTAACCCAAACCAGTCACGCCTTATCGTCTTATCGTTTATTAAATCTAGCGTATAATCCGCATCCGGTGGATTTAACCACATTGGTTCCGTCCTTAAATGCTTTAAATGTAGCGCAAAGTAGCGCACAAGAAGCGAATTTACCGTGGTTATTACGCCTCCAATTGCATCGGAACAAATCTATCGGTGATCTTACGCATTCGCTCTATCAAACCGAATTAGAAACGAAATTAATTCCAGCGGTGCGCGATACACTGGTCACACAAATGCAAAGCAATAACACAACAGACTCAACGCAGTTGTACAGTTTATTCCGTACGTATTTGATGCTTGGCGATCCAACCCATGCCAATAAACAAGATTTAACGCTCTGGTTTACGCAAGATTGGCAAAATCCGGCGACGCGTAATCCACAGTTTATGGCTCACTTAGATGCCGCGTTACAGAATCCATTACCTGCGCTTAAAAATAATCCGTCATTGGTCACGCAAATGCGAGCCAATCTGAATGCATTGCCGTATGGCTTATTAGCCGAAGCGATTTTACGCACGAAATATTCACCCAAACCCATTCAACCCCTAACGCTTTCGCAGCAACATGTTTTTACGTTACCGCCTGAAGGCATACCAGAAATTTATACGGCAAATTATGTAAGCCAGATTGATAACCAAATTAATACTTCACTATCTGAAGCCATTGAGGGAAATTGGGTATTAGGTAAAAAGACCACACCGTCGCTATCACCTACTGACATCGCCTCATTAAAACAAGAACTGATGGACAGTTATGCACAAAATTACGTCACTGCATGGCAAAACTGGTTACAACATATCAGCATGACCGCATTTCCTACAACCGGTTCATTGGAAATGGGATTGCAAGAATTGACCAGCGAACATTCACCGTTAAAAACTATTTTTACTGCTGTATCGAAAAACACGAATTTAACCAGTATCCGCTCCACTGATCAGGCTTTTATTGGAACGTTAAAAAATAATTTAGCGCCGCAATTTAATTTATTTGACGCGTTAGGAGAACCCAAAGCGCTGAATAATTTATTAACCACACTTAAAACACTGCAGTCCGAATTACATCAACAAAAATCCACAGCCAAATCGATTGCGACATTGATTGCTACCGCTAAAATAGCCCCCGCACCTTTAAACCGGTGGTTATTTACGATTACAGAAAGCCAACGCCGCATAGCCGTTGATCAGTGGAATCAACAAACTTACGCCTCAGGTCATCGTTTATTGGATAATCACTATCCATTTGATGTGAATGGAAAAGAAGCGATAACCTTAGAAACCTTTGAATTTTATTTTTCCCAAGGTGGGATTTTAAATCATTATTTCACAGAATCTCTGTCACCCTATGTCAACGTTCTTCAACCGCAATGGCAATGGCAAAACACAAACTCCACCTTTGCCCAAGAAAATGCTGGGGCCTTACTGCAATTTGAGCGCGCGAATATTATTCACCAATTATATTTTGACACGAAAAATCAACTTTCCGTGCCCTTTACGTTTTCTCTTACGTCCCACTCTCCCCAAATTAAATCCGTTAAAATTTTGGTCAACGGCAAAGAAACCACTCAAACACGATTTACCTGGCCCAAAGATACCGAGGGGTTCAGTATTGTAATCACGGATAAGAACGGCAAAACGCATGAATTAAATCAAACCGGACCCTGGGCCTTATTTAAATTAGTCGAGAAAAGCCAATTAGTTGCAGAACCGGGCAATCAAAAATTCAATCTTACGTTTACGGTTGATGGCGAAAAAGTGTCTTATTTATTAACGGCACAGCCTTTAAATCCTTTTGTGCCTGGATTTATAACCGCATTTCAATTTCCGAAGTTTGAAGGAAAAGCTTAGATTCCTGAAATGACTGCCGCATTAATGCTTAATACTGGCGTATTAAACATTATGTTGCCTTCTGTTAGGGTAATTCCAGCACCAGCCTGCAATTCTGCTGACGATAGCTTCATAGAACATTCCTGCCCAAATACGGTGATATTTTTCTGCGCTGCTATTTTGATTGTCTGGTTGGAAACCATATTAATATCTTCTGCAAAAAATTGACTAAGTTGATTTTTACTGTCGATACTTTCTGAAGCATTAAGTAAAAATTTTTGTTCTGCCGAATAGCTACTGTTTCCGCCAGCAGATATCTGCATAGTATTCGTTTCAATATGACAATTTTCCTTAACTGTTAGCGTGACATTATTGCCAATAGTATTTTCATGATTTTGCTCAATATCCCTTTGGAGATTATTTGCAGCGTGAAAGACGATCGAACCTTCTTCTGAAACAAGTGTCGTATTTTTTGATACGGTCAGATAATTTTTTTCATTCCCATGACAAATTAAAATTTTGTCTGCATCCAAGCCAAACTTATGCTCGCTATAGCTCTGATGAATATATTTCCCCGACTTGGGTTCGATGACAGGCATAACGCCAATTAAAACAGGTTGGTGCATTTTTCCCTCAAGACACCTTACTGCCACTCGCGTGTCTTTCCGTAGCGGGAAATGCATAAAATGCGGTGAAATTAACGGGATAGGCGAACTCCCTTCTAAGGGCGCAGACGTTTTATCAAAATCCCAGCGCATGCGGTAATGCCCGTCTTGATTTAAATACGGCTCTTGCTCATCGGGAGCCTCGATCGTCGCAAAAAAAGTATCAGGATTAAATGCTTTTTCAAAGTGATAACCCATAAATTCTGGAGATGTTTTTTTGATATAGGGTTGTGGCTCCTCGACATGATGCGTAGTTGTTTTAATACTTAAATTATCTGACAAAATGCATAAGCTATTTTTAAATTCAAAGTGCAAATTAAATTCGGCCATTAATTCCATTATAAAATCATAATCCGCTTGATGATATTGCACGCGGTAGGCTAAAACAGGCAACGGTTGTTTTAATTGCCAATGCCAATGTTTTGACGTCCACCCTGCACTTTTAAATACGATATTAATAATTTCATCGACCGTTTTATCGACAAATACGCGGTCCGGGCCGCGCGTTTTAAATAAGGCAAATGGGGATGCGAGCATAAATTCATAAAAATAGCCTTCAAAGTCTTTCTCATACGCTTTGCCATCGACCAGCAAGCCGTCATGCAATAATTGCTCATGCAAATACAGGGAGGCTTTTTTAAGTCCCCAGTCAGAAACCTCATAAGAATGACGGCTAAAACAGCGAACCATGAAAGATACATCTTGCGATGGTCCGTCGTTTTGGGAATCCAGATAGGTTAAACGAAAGGCATCGGTGGGCAAACCATCAATGTGTAACGTAAAATCAAAAATATAATCCATACTGATACTCTCTTATTACTATTTGGTATTAAAAAAACAACTACGGCCACACACCCTCAAACACTGTGACGGCAGGACCTGTCATAATCACTGGCGAGTTTTCTCCTTGCCATTTAATATGCAGCCTTCCACCGGGTAAATCGACCGTTACGTTTGAATCTAACCATTTTTGTACAATTCCTGCGACAACCGATGCGCATGCACCACTGCCACACGCTTTGGTTTCACCCACACCACGCTCAAATACTCTTAAGCGGATGTGATCACGGCTTAATACATTCATGAATTCAACATTAAAATGATCTAAGCCTAAATTGGTTAACCCCATATCTTCGAGATTGTCTGTTTTAAATACCGCGTGAGGGTTACCAATATTTAATTGCAACCCTAAAAACAATTTCTCTTGAATGGGCGCAATGTCTTTAGGAATGCCCATATTCACGCTAATTTTATCATCCGCGTGATATTCTAATTCTAAGATACTCGAAATGGTTTTGACACGAAATTGCTTTTTAGTGCTGAGCTTTTTGTCATGGATATATTTAGCTAAACACCGCGCACCATTTCCACATTGGCCGACTTCCGAACCATCCGCATTAAAAATACGGTAGAAAAAATCTATACTGGGTTCAGTCGATTTTTCAATGATTAATACTTGATCGCAACCAATCCCTAAATTGCGATCGGCCATTTTCGAAATCATTTCAGACGTGAACGTAATTTTTTCTTCCAGATTGTTAATCACAATAAAGTCATTACCCAACCCGTGCATTTTGGTAAAACCTATTCCGGCAGACATGTCTCGTTTTCCCATAAACTTTCCAATGTTTCTCGCAACCGAATTAAAAACGGTTTTTCTCCCACCAGCATGACTTCTGCACACCGTGGACGAGAATTATAATTTGAACTCATCACAAATCCATACGCCCCCGCATTCTTAATTTGAAGTAAATCGCCGGATTCAACACACAATTTGCGATGATGCCCCAAGAAATCCCCCGTTTCACATACAGGACCTACGACATCATAGTCTTTCTCAACACCGTTGCGAGGATAACAGGGAACAATCTCATGATAGGCTTCATATAAGGCAGGACGAATTAAATCATTCATGGCCGCATCCACAATCACAAAATTCTTGCCTGATTGCGCTTTTGTCGAAATCACTTTGGTTAATAACACCCCACTTTCTGCAACAATGGCGCGCCCCGGTTCAATCATTAACTTTAAATTGCGGTGCTTAAATTCGGGCAAAACGACTTTACCTAAGGCCGTCATATCAAAATTTTCTTCACCTTGATAATGAACGCTGAATCCCCCGCCAATATCACAGTGCGTAATCTGAACATTTTTTTTTGCCAACTCATCAACTATAGTTAAGAGCTTTTTTAAGGCAATCGAATACGGTTCGGCATCTTGAATTTGCGAACCCAAATGACAGGCTATGCCGACAATTTTTAAATTGGGCAAATTTTTAGCATAAATATAAAGATAAATCGCTTCTTCGATGGGAATGCCAAATTTATTTTCTTTCAATCCCGTTGCAATATAACGATGCGATTTAATGGGAATATCCGGATTAATGCGTAACGCAATCGGTGCGACTTTACCCACCGATTTAGCAAGTTGATTAATTTGGCTTAATTCAAATTGTGATTCGACATTGAAGCAACCAATGTTAGCGTCAAGGGCCGCCAAAATTTCGTGCTCTTGTTTACCCACACCCGAAAACACAATTTTTTGCGGATCGCCACCCGCTTTTAATACCCGAGCCAATTCTCCGCCTGACACAATATCAAATCCCGAACCTAATTTTGCCAAAACATTCAAAATCGCAAGATTGCTATTGGCTTTCACGGCATAGCAAATTTGATGGGAAATCGGCTTAAAAACCTCAGAAAATGCATTCCACTTCTGCACTATCTTATCTTTATGATAGACATAACACGGCGTGCCATATTGTTCGGCGAGTTTAGTCCACATGATGATCTGCAGTGGGTTTCGGAAGATAAAGTGGACCGGATTGACCGCAGGCAATCAAGAGCATAAAACTCGAGAATAACAGCGCTTTGTAAAAAGTTAACATTTCTTTCCTCCGGGGGGTACCTAAAAATAACACTTTCTGTTAGGATTTCAATTCTTTTATTTTTACCTTATGAGGGAGCTCTTCATGAAGAAACAAATGTTGTTGGCTTTAAGTGCTGGTCTTGCTATTTCTGTTTCCACATTAACGTTTGCTAACACGCAAACCGGTGGTCAAACATCGGGTTCTACGGGAACAACGATCACAGGTTACTCTGATCAATCTTCCGTTCAACAAGATCAGACAACAACGGCCCAAGGTCAAACAGATACAACCAGCAACAAGTTCAAGAAAAAAATCGCAGACACAACCGTGTCAGGCGAAAACAAAGACGCTAAAAAAGAAGAAAAAGCAAAAGAAGAAAAAACAAAAAGCGAAACAAAGACTGAAAAAAATGCAACAACAACAGAAACTCAAAAGTCATAATTGAGTTTTTGAATATCCCATCCGTGTCTTCTTGATGCGGGTGGGATTTTTTTATTATGCTAGACAATATCTTTATAGATCCTCCCCAACCCGCTAAATATGCCGTGTTATGGTTTCATGGCTTAGGTGCTGATGGAAATGATTTTGCACCCGTGGGTCACGAATTACTTCGCTTAACGAAATTACCGATTCGCTTTATTTTTCCCCATGCGCCTGAACGTCCGGTGACATTAAATAATGGTTATATAATGCGTGCGTGGTATGACATTTTTGGTTTGGACATGAATACGCGCGAAGATCGTTTAGGTTTAGATGAAATTTCCCGCAAAGTGGATGAAATGATTCAGCATCAAATTAAATTGGGCATTCCGGCCAAAAACATTTTCTTGGGTGGATTTTCGCAAGGCGGAGCCGTCGCGTTATATACGGGATTGCGTTATGCTCATAAATTAGCGGGGCTGATTGGCCTCTCGACATATTTACCGTTTCGTGAGCACTTATTACACGAAAAACATCCGGAAAATTTACATACGCCTATTTTCTTAGCACATGGCTTACGGGATCCGGTGTTGCCGCATGAATGGGCCGTGCTTTCAAAAGATATTTTAGAAAAAACGCATCACAATGTGGTATTAAAAAATTACGCGATGGCGCATACGGTATGTCAGGAAGAAATTGAAACGTTAGCGGAATGGATTAAAACGCTTATTTAACCTTCTACTTTCCCTAATTTTCTCACGACAGCATCAACGGCTTGATTAGGCGATTCCGACACAGCATTTTTAAGATATCTACGATTATTTCTCGACCAGAAGCATTGTCCATCAATCGCCGTTTTTAGATCGTTCACCGCACTGCGATTCCAGCGAGAAATATTTCCCATAATATCTTTACATGCGGTTTCCCACTGCGCATTGAGCTTTGCTTTCACTGCGTCGGAAAATTTTTTATAGCCACCATCTTTATTAAATTTATTGATTTTGCGGAGAATCGTTAATAATTGTGCACCGTTATAATTTTCAATATTCATAACTATAATCTTTCCAAGCACACCCCAGGAGAGCTGATTATCTTCATGATTTTTTGTTTTAGATAAAAGCACAAATTTTTCTAGGATTTTGAGATCTAAATCATAAGCTTTATTATCTTCGCCATAGAATACTGTTTCTAGACCTTTGGCTTTGTCTATTTCTCTTTTTTTATTCAAAATCAATGCAAAACTCACAAAGTTTTCAATGTATAATTCTCTTGCTGAAAGTTTTCTGACTAAAAACTTCCACCGAGCTTTGTTATCTACATTTGTAGCATCATTTTGGGTAAAAAATTGTAATAATTTTATCTCTGCGCTAACAACACCTGAGCTCGTATGGTTAAAATAACTTTGTAATTTAAATTTTTTATCGGCAGACGTTTCAGGGTTATAAATCTTTTCAAGTTGACCATACACCATTTCAGCGACACGCTGCATTTCGGTTTTTGTTTGTTGATCAGGATTTTCAATTCCATGCAAGTGTTCAAACCAACGGTAAAAATTCTTAGGAACAACATCTTTATAGTCATTGATGAGTATTTGATACTTTTCGCAATCCTTCCAATTATCTTTTTCGGTTTGCGTTGTGCAGCGAAAATATTGATAAATTGCATTGAAAAAATGGAACGCTTCATCATCATTGCCCCTTTCATCTGGATTCCATGACTCCATTTTGATTAGGTATTGAAATAGAGCGGCGCGAATCTCTACAGGAATATCAGCATCTTTTAATAAGCCTTTCATATTAAAATACCGATTAACATCATCATTGCTTGTAAAAGGACGCGTTTCTCCCAGCAGCGGAAGAATAGTTGGAACCAATGCACGAAGATCGCTTTGCGGACGCACCACTTGTTCACCCTCGAGAGACTCTGGCGCTAAAATTCGGGGTGTATAGATCTTTACCTTGGAATATTGATACTTTTTCAATGGATTAATAAATCTCGCAATAAAACTTGGCTTACCGAAATCCAGTAATCGTAGGGTTTTAACTTTTGCCACTCCATTTTCTTTCACAATATCAAGCAAAACATTGTTGGGCTTAATATCTCCATGTATAAAAGCATTGCCAGATTTTCGATGTTGATGGGCTGAACTCATCTCTAATATCAACATAGCAATAGCTTTAAACCGCTCAACCAGCGGCAATTCTTTTGTTACTGCATCTAGTTGACATGTTGCAACATCTCCACTTCCCTCAAGAATACCCAGTTCTTTTCCTGGGACATATTCCATAAAAAGATAGGTTGGTGAAAACCGACTTGTTTTCAGTGGAGGTTCAACCTCAAAATATTGTTTTTGAAGCGCCTTGAATTCATCCTCTATTTCTTCCGACGTTGAACCATCATAAAACGTTTTCACGGCAAATTTTTTACTGAACTTGCCTGATGCGGAATCAACGAGATGAGCAAGATATACTTTACCGTAACCGCCATTTCCTAATACTTGGGTAGTATCAACCGCAAAAATTTTCCCGCTGGGAGTCTTAACTAGTTTGTAGTGGTTGAAGCTTGTCGATGTTTTTCGTGAGCGTTGAAATGTATTCAACACATCAATTGGAATGCAATGTAAAATATTGTCTAAAATATAGGAATATTCTGGCTCTATTAATTCTTGTTGTCCAATTTGTAACGAGGGATCTTTTAATATACGTATGACATGCGAGACATCTAATCTTTTAGGATTAAAATAAAACAGTGAGCTTCTGTATGCTTTCAACGCTTCAACAATTGTATCTCGTGCTTCTTTGATCTTTGTTTGGTTTTCATCCAATCTAGCGGGATTAATTCTAGCCATTCCTCTTCCCTTTCGAATATCACGAGACAAAGGTCGATCTAGCTTATATTCTTTCAATTTGTTAAAAAATTGAACTACTTGCGCACCAGAATATTCACACATATTTTCGACAATATATTTAGCCATTGCTTGTCTTTTTTCTGGTGCTTTGATAGTACAAAAAACATGAAGGGCAATATCGTGATTCCACGCATTTTTTTGAATTTCTTCATAGAGCGCTACTTTTTGAAGGTCGGTTTGATTTTTTTCATTTTGAAGATATTCATACATCGCGAAATGGTGTCCAGCTGCGCGACTTTCAACAGGCGTAGAAAGTATATGTAAAATATTTACATCAGGATTTTCAAGTCGCAGAAGCATTTTTCTGACAAGTTGATTATTAAAATTAATGCCTTGGTTCTCTGCGTGGGCAGCCATTTTAACCAGCGCTAATAATTCTTCTCTAAGGGAGAAAGGTTCTTCACTCACTTTATTTGCATCTTCTTTTCCTTTTTCGGCTGAGGTGGCAACCAACGTGGGAACACGTAACATCGCAATTTTTGCAGCAATGGCCTTCCACGCTTTATTTGCTTTCACTTCTTCCAGCAAACCAATCAACGCTTCTTTTTCTTCACCCAACGGAAATAAATCACGGGGGTCTTCGTCAAAAATTGAACCTGCTGCATCAATAATTTTTTGATATTCACCGTTTGTATTATCTCTATCGTATTGATTTGCTCGATATTCTTGTAATTTTCTGCGCAAAAACTGACGTTGCTCAGACGTATATTTTTCTTTTTCATCCGCAATCGCTTTTGCAAGTCTTCTCCAACTCAAACGGTCAGTCTTATTAACTTCTAGGTTGGACAATTCAACAAACCAGAGCCATCGGGCCTTAGGACATTTAGGGAGTCCGCTTTCCCCGTCAAAATGACGAGAATGGTTGGCAAACTTAATTACCTCCATTTCTTCTTCACTATGACTTTTATAATATCGTTCAGCGCACTCAAAAAATTCCAACACTTCTTGAAGGTTAGGCCTCTTATCTGCCTCGCCTAACATCCGCGCAAGAAAACGACCTATTGTTTTTTTAAATTCTACATCTACTCCGTTCACACCAGCGAGTTCCATTGCAGCATTAGCATTCATATTTAATAGTGGATCAGACACACCTAAATAATGTCGTATGAGAGGAACAAGAAGGTCTATCTCCTTTCGAATATCTTGATTTTGCCTCCGATGAAGTTCGCGGCGCGTCCAAGTATAAGGACGTAATTTGGTAATACCAGGCAACGATTTTTCTAACGGTGGTTTTCCTTCCGCTAAATTCCGAAGCTTTTCACATAAGGAAGCAAGTCGCTCAATAAATGGCAACTTTTTAGGCGCAACTCGCCCGTCGTATTCACTCCAATCTTTTTTCGGAACGTAATCAGAAATAACATAATCGCCAGCGACATCCATATGAAAATATTCATTTACCTGCTCAGCTTTATCAAGAATTTTTCTTCGATTATTTTGATCCTCAGGAAGTTGTGTAACATGAAATTTTTTATTTGGAATAGTTGGAATAGGCTTTTGTTGAACGGGATCAATCACCGCCGCTTCGGTTTGATCGAAATTTATCCAGTAAGCCCGTTTTCCATCGTTGCTTTTTATGTATAAATTAGGAAGAATTTCACTTGCTAATTTTGCTGTTTCTTTGTCACTGCCATTCAATACTGTTTTTAATAGATGCTGACGATATGATAAGGACTTCCTCGTATCTAATGCAGCTAGCAATCTACGTACGGCACGACGTTCTTTAGAAAAATAGCCCTTTCCAACAAATGTAACTTGCTGGCATTTTTCGAGCCTAGCTTTAATTTTTTCTACCGCAAATGAAACATAACTCGCTAGACCTGGTATATTATTTATTTCATTTTGACTATATTTGTTAATTATTCGAATTAACTTTAGTAATTGTTGAGGATGAATAGATGAATTATCCTTGATTATTTGATGAAGAATTTTTTTGGGTCGGCTAATATTGTTTTCATTTAGATTTTTTATTTTGGAAAAATATAAAAACAAACTTACCTTATCACTCTTATCTGACGCTAAAAAAGAAATAAAAAGGAACCCTTTAAGATTATTTAGCGCATTTTTAATCCGTTGCTTGAATTCAGCAGAATAAGTAAACGCATTTTCAGTGAGTTCTTTAACCAAATTAAAAAACTTCTCTGAACCTTCAGCACAGTCTCTACACACCTGCTCCAACAGCCAGACTTTATCTTCTAACGATTGGGGCTCGAATTGCTCCAAAAACGCTCGTTTTTGAATAATATCGTCGCCTAACGCTTGATATTGTCCATCAAGATTTAGTTCAGTGACTGAGACTTCTTCCTGCATTTATAACTCCAAAATGAGCGCCCATTATACCGGATAAAAGCTTAAGGTTTTGTTAACACAGCCTGTTTTTTCAGATATATAAGGAGTAGAGAGACAGCTGAGGGGGTCATTCCCGGCAATCGAGAGGCTTGTCCTACTGTTGTAGGACGTGAAGTATGCAACACATAACGCACTTCGTTGGATAAACTGGGAACAGCGTTATAGTCGATATCTTCCGGAATCCACCGATTTTCATGCTTTTTATCTCGCTCGACCTCAACCAATTGTCGAGCAATATAACCCGCATATTTCTTCTGAATGTCGACTTGTTCTTTTATTTCACCCGTCACTTCAAAATTTTTATCTGATAACGCTTTCGTAATTAATTCTTTTTTATGACTAAATTTTTCCCAACGAAAATCATCGACCAATCCTAATTCACGACCCATTTCAGTTAATCTCAAATCCGCATTATCTTCGCGCAACATGAGCCTGTATTCTGCACGTGACGTAAACATGCGGTAGGGTTCAGGCGCACCGCGCGTAATTAAATCGTCAATTAATACGCCTATATACGCTTGGTCACGACGTGGCGTCCATGATTCTTGATCGCGCACCAATCGCGCGGCATTTAAGCCGGCAATTAATCCCTGCGCGGCCGCTTCTTCATATCCCGTCGTACCATTAATTTGTCCCGCAAAAAATAAGCCGGAAATTGCTTTCGTTTCTAATGACGGTTTTAAATCACGCGGATCAAAAAAATCATACTCAATGGCATAACCTGGCCGAATAATATGTGCGTTTTCTAAGCCCTTCATCGAGTGAACCAACTCTACTTGGACTTCATACGGCAAACTGGTTGAAATACCATTCGGATAAATTTCGTGTGTATCAAGCCCTTCAGGCTCCAGAAAAATTTGATGGGAATTTTTTTCGGCAAACCGAACCACTTTATCTTCAATCGACGGACAATAACGCGGACCGACACCCTCTATAACGCCTGTATATAATGGCGAATCTTTTAATCCCAACTTAATAATTTCATGCGTTTTTTCATTGGTATGTGTAATAAAACAGCTGACTTGTTCAGGATGATCTTCGGCTTTTCCTAAATACGAAAAAACGGGAATGGGTGTATCACCCGGCTGCGGAATTAACTGCGAATAATCAATGGTTTTGCCATCAATGCGTGGCGGCGTTCCTGTTTTTAATCGTCCAACACGTAAATTTAATTCGCGTAATTTTTGCGCCAACGTTAATGCTGGCGGATCACCTGCGCGCCCCGCACTAAAATTTGTTAAACCAATATGAATTTTACCCGCCAAAAAAGTCCCGGCGGTTAAGACAACTGCACGGGCATAAAATTTTAAACCCGTTTGCGTAATTACTCCCGTAACCGCATCTTTTTCAAGAATTAAATCATCAACCGCTTGTTGAAATATGCTCAAGTTTTTTTGATTTTCTAAAATAAATCTAATATTTTTTTTATATAACACGCGGTCAGCTTGTGCACGTGTTGCACGAACCGCTGCACCTTTACTGCGATTTAATACACGAAATTGAATGCCGGCTTTATCTGTCGCTAACGCCATCGCACCACCCAACGCATCGATTTCTTTGACAAGATGGCTTTTACCGATCCCACCAATGGCAGGATTGCAGGACATCTGACCAAGGGTTTCGATATTGTGCGTCAGTAACAGGGTTTTTGCGCCTGAGCGCGCCGAGGCCAAAGCCGCTTCCGTTCCAGCATGCCCCCCGCCTATAATGATGACGTCGAAATGATTGTGTTTATCTACGCTATTCATAAACTAAATGGTAACATAAAGTATGGAACTTCCGATTTATCATATTGATACTTTTACTGATAAGATTTTTGGCGGCAACCCCGCCGCTGTATGTCTCGTCAACGAATGGCTACCCGATGAGGTTATGCAATCGATCGCAGCCGAAAACCATCTCCCTGCCACAAGCTTTGTGATCTCCAAAGATGAGAAACATGAAGTCCGTTGGTTTGGCCCCTCAGAAGAAGAATATCCCCTCTGTGGCCATGGAACCCTTGCCGCAGCCTATGTTTTATTGCGCTGGATTTATCCCTGGATGGATGAAATTACGCTTGAAAGTAAAAGCGGGCCTTTGACTGTTCGCAAACAACAAGATGCGTATTTGTTGAATTTACCTTCACATCCTGCCTTTCCGTTTGATATGCCGGCCGGAGTTTCTGATGCGTTAAATGGTATCGAACCCCGCCAGTTTTTCAAAAACGATAAATTTTATTTGGCTATTTTGGAATCCGAAAAACAAGTTCGTCATTTAAAACCCAATTTATATATATTAGACGAACTGGGTTTGTATCAATTTGTGGTCACGGCTCCCGGTGATCGCGTTGATTTTGTATCGCGTTATTTCCGCACAAAAGGCTTAATTAACGAAGATCCCGTGACGGGTTCAGCGCACTGCATGTTAATGCCGTATTGGGCTCGCCGACTTAATAAAAACCGGTTGCAGGCACAGCAAATTTCGCAGCGTGGTGGAAATTTAATTTGTGAGCTGAAACAAGATCGCGTGATGATTAAAGCTAATGCTGTAGCGTATGCGCAAGGAACAATTACGGTTTAGTGAATTTTCGCGCAATCCATGAGTTTACCATACTAAAAGGGATGAACAACACTAGGGATATTCATAGTCTGCTTATACCGTAATGCCTATAGATTTTTTGCTAGAAACCCTTTATTTTCTCATCATTACTAAGGTTACCAACACTGCTTTTTTTTGTAGTCCTCACTCACAGTATTCATAGACGACTACGGTGTGAAGTTAATTAATGGAGAGTTAAACTATGTTAGAATCTCATGACCTGTTTCAATCTCCCCTTAATTCCACTAAAGATTATACGGTGGAAATCCCAAATCTTGATGAGACACAACCCCTTTTTGTAGGTCTCAGTATTCTTGCAAAATACTTCAAAGGCCCCTACTTCAAAGCACTCATTTTTCGTTTATATGATTTGTACATTAATAATCCGCATAAAAACGGCCGTATAATTATGGTACTTGGCGGTGGCGATTTACATAAACATAATTTGATGGCGCAAACAGGTGTAGAAAATGAAAATGATGAAACCCTACAAATCACACTCGCTCGTGAAGAAGAAAAATACGTAGCGGCAAATTTAATGGCGGATCCAGAGGTCCGCGAAAAAATTCATGCATTAAAAGCCAAAGGGAAATTTGAGTTCTATCATTGGAATGAAGCTAAAGCTGTATTCGCGACTCCCTTAAAAGAAAGTTCTGTTGAATTAGGTAGACAACTTGCAGACGATAGCGATTACCGCAGAATGGCAACGAAAAGCGCACACATTTCTTTAGAGACAAAAAGAGAACAAGCGGCTTTTGCAAACATGATCTCTCTAAATGAAAAATTCGTGCTCAATCAATGTCTTCAGTATGTTCACGAAGAAGGCAAGGTTTTCGCGGCATGGGGCATAGGTCGCGAAGAAGATAAAATACCGGGGCAAGAATATATACCTCAAATGGCTTATCCTGTTTCGTTTGGAAATGAAAGTGATAAACCCAACATCCCTTTCTTTGCGACGATTACTGCTGCGCTTAAATCTTTACGTGGTGACAAATCCACAATAAATTTACTCGATATAAAATTTACGTCTACCGATAAACTGGCTTTAACCCATCGAAGTGGTCGCAAAGGAAGTTTAGATGCCAAACTCGATGATAAACAACAAGAAAAACGGGTAATAAGTGATTTCAAACAAAAAATCAGACGACTTCAAGAAGAAACCCAACAGCATATTTATCAAATTAAGCAACTTATTCACCTCTTTCAAAAATACCATGCTGACAAAGAACTTCCTCCTGAATTTTCCTTTCTGTTATCGAAAAGGAAATCTCACCCTCAGGGTATGGATGAATTGGACATAATCGCATTAAAAGAAGCTCATCAAGAAATTCAAAGAAAAATTATTGACCAACAGTTGCCTGAAATAATGCTTCAAAAAAAATGGCTAGAAGCTGAAGTTGAACGATTAGAAAAACAGGTTCAAGAATTAAGCTCATATAATTGCAGACTTGATGATGAAAAAATAGAGGCCTACGAAAAAGAATTAAATACCTCGAAAAAAATTATCATGGAGTACCTCACACGACATCTAAGGGGAAATATTGACAAAAATGCACCGTTAACTGATCTCATCGCTGTATTAATAAATACCCTCCAAATGAAAGAAGCAGAATTGAATACATTGCGCAGAATGATTAAAGCGTCGGAAGAAGGAATGCGAGGCTATATACGTAACATAGAAACACTTGAAGCAAATGTAAAAACCTTAGAAATGGAAAGTACTGCAGTAAAAATTGAGCAGACTCAGATTAAAGAAACGTCAGACATCCTCTTAGCGAGAAAAGGAACTCTAGAGAAAAAAGCGGTTACACAAGAATTGAAAGAAAAAGAACTCGCTAAAAAAGCTGCAGCTCTAAAAAAGAAAGAGTGGGAACTCCTGACCCGAGAAGCTGCTCTCGAAATACAGATAAAAGAAATGGAAAAACAAAGATTTAAAGAAGACAGCCGCAAACTCGGACAAAAACTTGCTCAAACATTCTTTGGAAAACATAATAAAATTGATCCCCCGATGCGCTCAAATACAGCTTCCCCTGACTTTTTATCTAATGGCGAAGGCTATTCCGAAGAACCCATGCTCAAAGCACCACAACCCTACAAACCCTTCAGTGCAAAAGTATTCAATTTTTTAACTCATCGCCGCCCGAGAAGTAACACAGCTTATGAAACTGCTCCGGCAAAAACACCCGATATAAACTTCCCAGAAGACCGACGCCCGTACAAAAATCGACAATTTTCGGCACCAGATGTCCCCATTATTACCAAGCTGAGCTACTAAGCAGCCACTTGAAAGGGAATGGTGAATGCAATTACCGTTCCTTTTCCTTCAACACTTTTTATCTTAATTTCACCGCGTAAATCACTGATAAACTTCTTAATGACGGGAAACCCTAAACCGAAGCCGGGAAGTAAACCGTGTGGCTCATGATTGGCCCGAAAAAAATTTTCGTTAATAAAATATTGCTTACCCGGTGTGAGACCCACACCAGTATCGCGCACACTGAATTTAAGTTTACGTTCCCCACTTTTTTTCTTTATGGCTGACACTTCTATTTTTACAAACCCCTGCGCCGTAAACTTAATGGCGTTATTGACAAGATTAATTAAAATGCTTTTTAAGCGTTCGGGATCGCTCACAATTTTATCGGGAATATCCGCGGCAATATATTGTTCTAATTTAAGCCCTTTGGTCTGAGCAGAAGGCACCTGTATTTCAATAACAGATTGAACCAGTTCCCTGACTGAAAACGGTTTTTCAACAATCTGCTTAAAATCTTCTTCAATTTTTGCAAACGATAACAACCGCGTTGCATAATCGAGAGACGCTTTACTAGACGTTGCAATCGATTCTAACGCTTCTTTTTTGTCCGGATCCGTTTCTTGACGGGATAACAAACTGCTCATGGCATGAATCCCGGCAAAAGGCGCGCGAATATCATGCTCTACGGTGTAAATAAATTCGGATTTAATGCGATTGGTTTCTTCTGCTTTATTTTTAGCTTCAATAAGAGCCAGCTCAGCAGCTTTGATTTTGGTGATATCCATAGAAACACATAACAAACCCATTACGTTTCGATTGTTATCTAATAACGGCGCTTTCATGGAAAGATAGGTAGCAGGTTTACGATCAGTATCAAATCCTTCTTCTTCCAACATAACTTCTTTTTTTTCTTTCATAATTCTTTTATCTGTTTTATCAACATTTCTGGCTAATTCCGGATCCGCAAAATCATAAACCGTCTTACCGACAATATCAGCTTCACTGGAAAGTTTGAGCAATTTTACGACACTTCGATTACAGCCCATATAAACGCCGTCTTTATTTTCCCAAAAGATATTACTGGGAAGGTACGCAATAATTTGTTTTAAAAGACTGTTTTCCTCTTCTAATTCTTTTATTTTTTTCTCTAACATTTCATTATTTTTCATGCTTCATCCTTTTAAAATGTCAAAGTGTCGATGCGCGGGGCCCCATAAAAAACCATGCAATAAAGCCAAGTACGGGGAGCAGAAGAATAACAAGTATCCATAATACTTTATCTCCCGTGCTTTTTGCACTATTTATTACACTCACAATAGCCCATAAATCCAATAATAATACTAAAAACCCACTGATTCCGTAATAGTGTACGTACATGGCTATTTCTCCATCGAAAAAAATATGGCGATAATCAACCCTATAAACACAAGATTAATCATAAACACATAAAGTAGTGCGTCCAGCCATCCGACTGACATCGTATGCAGGCTTAATACCATAAGTAGTACCAAGAGCCCCCAGCCAATCACTAAACCACTTAATAAAAGCCCCAACAATAAACCAATGACGACCGCCTTCTTTCTCAAAAAGCCGACGGTCGACAATGAATTATTTAAGCCTTTCAGTTGGGTAGATAAATTTATACTTATTATCATTTCCACCAAAAAAGCGATGATTTTACTTAAGCGCGTTTTTTCCATGCGGCTGCTCTCTTACGCAAATCGATAACTTAATCCCAACGTCACTAAATCCGTTTCAGGAGAATCGACATGTGCGGGTGCAAAAATACGTTGATACGAAAGATCGAACGCCACATTATCTGGCAAATTAAAGACCAAACTTGCACCTGCCGTAGGAGCGAAACGATCGTTATGCGAACTGGACGGGGCAGCAGTATCTACACCGTTTCCACTGTGACGATAATGCGACATAATGTACGCAACACCACCTTTAATTTTTAATCCTAATCCGGGATAAAAAAGCGGCGTTCCTACTGTTGCCATTAAATCAGCAGCATCCGTTTCCAATCGGCTTTTTGAAAATGTTGTCGACGGACTGGCTGCATGTCCCGTATAAACATTATCTGAAAAAATACTATAGCCGACTTCAGCACCAAAAACAGGCGTAAATTGATAGCCCAAGTATGCACGACCAGCCAGGTCATCTTCGTCATTGGAGTGGGTGGTATATTGATTGTACGCATCTTTTATTTTACTGCCGTAGTCTGCACTACCATAACCCAACTGAGCACCAATATAAGGACCTACTGTGCACTGTGCGTAATAATCTCGCGGCAATCCAAATGCAGCAGAACATATTCCGTACGTCGCAATAAATAAAACGGCTTGTGTAAGTTTCATATCACATCTCCTGTTAATTTCACATTAATAACCTGTCGTCGGATGACAAAAATAAGCATCTGCATTGATCATATGCACAAACATATTATTTTGATGTAACAAATAATTTTTCTGAATAACTGCGGTATTTCCCTGTAATTGCATCGTTTTATCTTTAAGCGCTATCATCTCGGGTTCTGTCACAACTAAATTATCCGGACGAAAGCGATCTACTGTTTTTACAATCACTTGTCCTTGATACTGACAATTCGGTAAATTCAAGGCTGGCCGAGATAATGTTGAATCAACGACGTTGACGGACGATACGACTGGTACTACCGCAGAAGGTTCTTCCACACAACTTACCAAAGAAAGAACACTGAGGCTGGTAAGCATTACTAACGCCATATTTTTCGCTCTATTTGTTTCCATAGCACTCTCCTTCATTACACAACGTTTAGCGCAACACTAACGAACCCAGCAAAAATCCCGTACCCAACGCGACTAAAACAGCCTTGTACGGATTGGATTGGATAAAGTGTCCGAATTCTTGCGGGAATTCTTTCACAACATTCGCCGCTTTATCCTTGATATGTTCCCAATCGATATCATGCTTACTCATGAACTTTTCAAATTCATCCTCAGCCACTCCTTTGGCATATCCGTATTTTTGTTGTAATGCGTTGAGAAATTTATCTTTATAGCCTCCAATATCTTCCAATTCTTCGTCGGAAAATTTATTCCATTGTTTTTTAATATCATCCGTCAATTCATCCCACTTATGTGATAAAGTTTCTGCATTCATAACTTATGCTCCTCGTGATTAAAAAAATCATTTCTTAAACGAAAGATCGGATTTAACATCAGTAACACCTTCCACCGTTTTCGCTAACTGAATTAATTTTGCACGTTGTTCTACGCTTTCAACAAAACCCTTCAGATACACCACACCATTTTGCGTTTCGACGTTAACGTTCACTAAAGGCACATTAAGCTCGCCGGGTGTTAAATTGTTTCGTAAAAAAACACCTTTGATTTTTGCGGTAATGTAGGTATCCGTCATGGGCTGCGGGCTATTTTTTACCGTAAGCTGAGTTGCATCAACGCTTTTCACGCCCGGCGTAGATTCAGCGATTTCAATGGCTTTTGCTGCTTCAGTAGCCGATTGAGCAGTACCACGTAAAGTAACAACGCCATCATTGGTGTCGACGCTGATGTGCTGTGCATGGGTAACTTGATTAACGGCAAGATTACTTTTAATTTTCCCGGTAATCACTGTGTCATTAGCGGCAGCTTCAACGGTAGTTGAAGCAAATGCCAAGGTCGGAATTACTGCTGCTGTTGCCAAAACCACCAGCGAACCTGTGAATCGCTTAAGCCAATCTCTCCTCATGTTGCTCTCCTCATCTGACGTTAATTAAAAATCATTGTATTCAGGTGACAGGATAAAAAAAGTTACGGATTTCAAGAGGAAAGCTAGAAAAACACCCAGGTTTTAGCGTTCAGATTGCGCGTAATAAAGATAAACTTTGATCAATTCAGCCAATGTTTTGACTTTTAATTTCCGCATTAAATTACCGCGATGAAAATCAACCGTGGAATGCGAAATATTCAATTTTCCAGCAATTTGCTTACTCAGCGCACCTTCGGCAATCAGTTGCATCACTTCGCGTTCACGTCGTGTCATACTATCGACAGCTTTACGATAATCGGCATCATGCGTTTCATTCCCTCTTTTTTTATCGATAGAAACCACACGCTGCACTTTTTCCAATAATTCTTCATCGGCAAATGGCTTGAGAATAAAATCTTGCGCACCGAGTTTCATTGCACGTACCGCCATGGACACATCACCATGTCCGGTAATCACAATAACGGGCAATCGATTTTTGCGTTTATTTAATTCCTCGAGAATTTCAAAGCCATTCATGAAAGGCATACGCACATCTAATAACAAGCATCCTTTCCAGTCTTTGTCGTACGCGGCTAAATAATCATGGGGATTGTTGAAAACATGGACTGGCATCTGAACGGATTTAAATAACCATTTTATCGCACTGCATAACGCGACATCATCATCGAGGACATATACTGCAGCATTATTTACACTCATTTTTGTACTCCTAAGCAATAGGCAGTATACATTTAAAACACGCCCCTTCACTAGAACCTGGATAGATTTCCAGCTTCCCGTTGTGGGCATGAAGAATCGTTCGAGCAATAGAAAGCCCCAGATTTAATCGCTTTTTCGCCGTCATAAAATACGAATCAAACAACGCCTGAGAATTCTGTGAGTTAATCCACGCTCCCTTATTAATAATATGGATTTCGATCTGATTTTTTTGATTTATGATGCTTTTAATGGCAATACAGGGAAAAAGAATTTTTTCATATTTCATAATTTGAAGAGAGACGTTAATAATGCTAATAAACGCTTGTTTAATTTGTAACGTGTCGATGTTCAGCGCAGGAAGAAATTTCCCGAATTTTGCCTCAATAACGGCTTGGTGTTGTTTTACTTCTTGTTGAATTAAACGTACTGTTTCTTTCAACGTATCATTAATATTAATTTTTTCTTTGGATAATGCGCATGTCGGAATTTGTGCTTTCATATGGTGGATAATTTCTCCTGCCTTTTTCGTTTGACTCGCCGCTTGCTGCATAATCATCAAAAGCTCTTTTTTATCGTACGTTTTATTTTTCAAATAGCGTATAGAGCCCTGAAGATAGGTTGCAATTGCCGCGAGTGGTTGATTGAGTTCATGCGCCAATGTGGTACTCATTTCGCTAATGGAATAGTCTTTTTCAAGGCGCGCCAAATCCCGTTGCTCTTGATACATCAAATTTCTAGTATTTTTACCATTTTTATGTTTCATCTGGTTTAATTTACTCTCCCCGGTTACTTATTGTGAGGAGTCACACACCATTTTTCTCCTGCAGGTTTTATAATAAAAAAAGTTGCTTAACGTTAGCTTCTCTTTTTTACTATTAACATGTGCCAATCGTTTAGGCAGAACAATAAACGATGAAATTGACGTTTTCCCTTTAATTCTCATACGTTCCCTCACGCTTCAAAAAGAACGTAAAATAGCCAGAGGAATGGGGGTTGTCATCCTGTGATTTTTAATAGGCCCCGCGCGATCGCGCGGGGTGTGCATAAAAGAAAATTACTCGCAGTGTGCTGCAATAAAGTCATCTAACTCTTGGCGTTGCGCCGGAGTCGTTGTGCTCGTGTCCATATTCATGTTCGTGTTGTTATATAACTGCTGACGTTTTAAGGCGACACAATTCACAGGGGCAGTTCGATAATCTTGCTTAGGGGGGAACCACTGCGTACTGTTACTCGCATGGTTGTGACATCCCGCCAAAACTGCCGTTAAACCTGCTAAAAAGACACATCGTGTGACAAATTTCATCGCGTGAACCCCTTAAAAATGATAGACTTCACGATTGTAACTAAAGAGAGGCATCGTGGCAAAACGTCGTTTATTATCAGACCCCTTCGCAGAACGCGAAAAAATGAGATATCCCAATCCAATTCCCAGTCGGGAATTGATTATGGAAGTGCTTAAGAAAAACGGTAAACCCGCCAGTACAAAAGACCTTCAAAAATTGCTCAAACTCAAAAAAGATCCGGAACGCACGGAAGCTTTTACGCGTCGATTAAAAGCCATGGAACGCGATGGCCAATTACACACCACGCGTCGCGGCGAATTCGGTCTCGTAAAAAAAATGAATTTAATTTCCGGGCGTGTCATCGGACATCGTGACGGATACGGTTTCGTCGTTCCTGATGAAGGCAGCAATGATTTATTTCTTCCCGCGAAATACATGCGCGCCGTATTTGACGGCGATCGCGTACTCGTTCGTATTGCAAATATCGATAAACGCGGGCGACTCGAAGCCAGCCTCGTTCAAGTTTTAGAATGCAATACGCAACAACTCGTCGGGAAATTCATCAAAGAAGATGGATTAATGTTTGTTTCTCCGGATCACAAACGTATTACACAAGAAATTCTCATTCCGCCGGGCAATGAAAATGGCGCAAAAAGTGGACAAATTGTAACAGCCCACATTACGTCACAGCCAACCCTCTATAAACAACCGATTGGAAAAGTGGTTGAAGTATTGGGAAATCAACGCGATCCTGGCATGGAAATTGATATTGCCGTTCGCACGCATTCGCTCCCGCATGAATTCTCGGAAGATGCCATTAAAGAATCGAAAAAATTCAAAGAATTAAAACCGGGTGCCTTCTATCCAGACCGCAAAGATATTCGAGATTTACCATTAGTCACAATTGACGGTGAAGATGCGATGGATTTCGACGATGCGGTATACATTGAAGCGCGTAAAAGCGGCTGGCGATTGGTTGTTGCGATTGCGGATGTCAGTCACTATGTCAAACCCGACTCTGATTTAGATAATGAAGCATATTTACGCGGAAATTCTGTGTATTTTCCTGGCAAAGTGATCCCCATGCTTCCCGAACATTTATCCAACGGATTATGTTCCTTAAATCCGCATGTCGATCGTTTTTGTATGGTCTGTGATATGGAAATTACGGCCGAGGGCGACATTAAAAAGTACCAGTTTTATCCAGGCGTTATGAATTCCAAAGCACGTTTAACCTATAATCTTGTTGCGGCTGCACTGGATGGCAATAAAAAAGCGCGTGAACAAGTCGGAAATCTTTATACGCATCTCGAAGATTTTCACGACTTATTTAAAGCATTATTAAAAAAACGCCATTTGCGTGGCGCGTTAGATTTCGAAACAGTCGAAACCAAAGTGATTTTCAGCCAAGACAAAAAAATAGAAAAAATTGTTCCAGTTACACGTAATATTGCGTACAAAATGATCGAAGAAGCGATGCTATGTGCGAACGTATGTGCCGCTAAACATTTATTGAAACAAAAAATTCCGGCGTTATACCGTATTCACGAAGGTCCGAATCGCGAAAAGCTTGCTGATTTACGCGATTTCTTAAAAGAATTTAATTTAGGATTACGTGGCGGGGATGATCCGAGTCCGCGCGATTACTCCGATTTATTGGAAAGCATTCAACATCGTCCGGAAGCGGGCATTATTCAAACGGTTTTATTACGTTCACTTCAACAAGCGGTTTACAGTCCTGAAAACGAAGGTCATTTTGGATTAGCCTATGAAGCGTATACGCATTTTACCTCACCGATTCGTCGCTATCCCGATTTAGTGGTGCATCGTCAAATTAAAGAACCTAATCTGGACATCGTAAAACTGGATCACATTGGCGAACATTGTTCGTTTACGGAACGACGCGCCGATGAAGCGACGCGCGATGCGATGACAGCACTAAAATGCGAATTTATTTCCGATCGCGTAGGCGAAGTATTTGAAGGTATTGTGACAACTGTTACAGGCTTTGGATTATTTGTGGAATTAAAAGATTTATATGTCGAAGGCTTAGTACATATCAGCTTATTACCCGCAGATTATTATCGTTTCGAACCCAAGCGCCATCGATTGATGGGTGAGCGTTCGGGATTGGGTTTTACGCTGGGTGATAAAGTTAAAGTAAAAGTGGTTCGCGTAGATATTGACGATAAAAAAATTGATTTAGAACTGGTGGTAGCAACAAAGAAAAACGGCACTAAAAATGGCTCGAAAAATGGCAAATTCAAAAAACGCTAATTCTGCTCGAAATAAGGTCATTGGCATTCATGCGGTTGAAGCGCTATTAATTCATTCCCCTGAAAAAATTCAAGATTTGTTTTTGAATCAATCGCGGCATGATGAAAAGTTTGCGAAAATTATTTCACTGGCAAAGCAAAATCATATTTCCATTCAATCGCTGAAAGAAATCCCTGAGCATTCACAAGGCGTTGTCGCCATTTGTCATGCTTCTCCTTCCCGCAAACTTTCATTGGATTTAAGAGATATTTTAGAAAATTTATATGAATCCAATAAACCTGGCTTATTTTTAATTTTAGATGGCGTTCAAGATCCGCATAATTTAGGCGCGTGTATCCGTTCTGCAAATGCTGCAGGCGTTGATGCCGTAATTATTCCAAAAGATCGCGCTGCGCCTTTAAATGAAACCGCCAAAAAAGCAGCCTCAGGTGCGGCAGAATTTACCAATGTCATTACCGTGACAAACTTATCTCAAACCATAGAATTACTTAAAAAACATAACGTCTGGATTTATGGCTTAGATGGTTCAGCTAAAAAGACTTTATATTTGCAGGATTTCAAACATTCGACGGCATTTGTGATGGGCAGCGAAGGCGAAGGCCTGAGAAGACTCACGCGCGAGCATTGTGATGAGCTGATTGCGATTCCGATGGTCGGTGAGATTGAGAGTCTGAATGTTTCTGTGGCCTCAGGCATTTGTTTGTTTGAAACATTGAGGCAACGTCTATAAACCCCTATAATCCCCGCCTCATCTTTATTAGCCGACGTAGCTCAGGTGGTAGAGCAACTGATTCGTAATCAGTAGGCCCCGTGTTCGAGTCACGGCGTCGGCACCAGTCTTAACAAGGCTTTCAAGTCATAATCTAAATATATAAATTCTTTATGTAGACGCCATGTAGACTCTTCAGCCTAATCCGCCCTCAGAAAATATAGCTCAGCCGACAGATGCTTCTGTGTAATTTCTGTGTAATCGGGCAAAAATTAAATCCACGAGGGCTATGGAAGAACCATCATGCCCAGCAGACTCTAAATCTGCAGTAAGCTGTTTGAGGCCGACCCAGCTCTCTAGTTCTCGTTATATCCTGCATTTATTTCTCCCTGAAATAGAAAGCATAAGAACAGACTTATTTGTCTTCCATTCGCACACGCTTCACTTGAACATCAACAAAATTATCAAGCTCTGGTGATAGCTTCCTTTCAGACCTTACCAGTTTTCTTTTTAAATACGCATCGTACTCTTTTAAGAAGGTATTCACGCCTTCATAATTTTTAGAAGAAACGGACACTAACGAAGAATGCTGTAGCTCAAATCTAGCTTTAGAGAGCAAAGCTTCCTCTTGAACAGAGACCTCATCATAAGAAAGAATACCGACAATCCTCGACATAAGCTTAGATATATCATCCGTGTCGACATCTTCGCGCGCATGAATCACAAAACAAAATTTATGCTCATATCCAGATAATTTCGAATAACAAATACTGATATCCGCTTCTACGATCTCTTTTGCAGCTTTTTGAATAGCAGAAAGGCCATTAACCGTTGCCAATCTTTGTATAGCAGATTGAAAACCCTTTTCATTGGCATGCTCTTTCTCTTCACTACTCATAAAACACTCTCAAATGAATAGGTATCAGTGAACCACTAAGTTTTACTGCTTTTTACCTGGTGGACTTATCGCATCTGGAGAAGAACCAGAAGAATGCGGGGAATCTGCTTCTTCCGAACTTGATTTATGACGTTTGCGAGATGCTTCCGGAACTCCGGGCAATAAAGCAAGCGATTTAAGAACTTGGGCATCTGATTTTTTTCCGTCGGCAACAAAAGAATTTCCTAAAAAAGCTTCTTCTCTTGCTTCTACAGTCGGATCACCTTTTAAATAATTACCGTAGTCTCTTAAGAAATTATTCATATCTGATAAATTTTCAGGCGAAACGAGTGTTAATGATTTATACCACGGCTCGCCTCTCATAATATCTACAGTAACGCCATCATAGGCAAGTATTTCAGCCAACTTCGACATGAGAGCGCACCTTGCATCAACGCCCACGCCAAGCTTCGTCATAAAATAAATCTCATGCTTAAATCGAGGTATAGTTGAATAGCAAATTTCAACTTCAGTATCAGCTACTTGCTTCGCAGCCTGTTGAATTTTCGTTAGCGTTTCCAGATACGACAAAGCTTTCATTGCATCATCAAAAGCAATTTGACTGAATTCTTCTTCCACTTCACTACTCATACACACCTCAAAAAATGTTCGTCTTTAAAATTTTAGAACCTTAAATCCGTGACCTACTTAATTAGCTTAAAACTGGAACAAAAACTGCTGAAGTCGCTTAAGATGTAAGCTGAACGCTCTGGATGTTTGGACACATAATCTTTCAAGGGACCCGTTAATTCCCCTTCCAATTTTGGATCTGCCGCTAAAGTTTCTTCGGAAACTGAGCCTGATTTTAACCTTTTCTGATTCGGTTCTTTTGAAGCTGCAGGCATTAGCGATAATTGGCTAAGGTTATGAGCATCAGATCTTGGCTCCACAGAAACAAGCCTTTCTTGAAAACATTTTTCGTCACTTCCATCAATCTTACGTTTTAAATAATTACGATAATCATTTGCTAGTGCAGCAATTTTTTTAAAATTAGCTGAACAAATTTCGATTACTTCAGAATATTGGGCCCTAATTTCCTTCTCAGAACACACTTCCCTTTTCTTAATAAAAATACCGTCATAATCCAAGATCTCAGCAATTTTCGTCATCAAAGGAGATAAAGAGAGGCCTAAAACATTTCTTCTATCAGTTTCAGAACGAACAACAAAGTAGAACTCTAATTCACGAGCACCTAATTTCGTAAAACAAATACCAATCTTCATGTGGAAAAGCTCATGAGCAGCATTTTCAATTGCTGTAAGAACGCTACTCTCAGAGAGAGACTTTAACGACTCTTCAAACGCATCAAAATCCTGATATTCTTCGTTTTCCCACATAACTTACCCCTTTAAAATAACTGCCTAAAAAAAGTATACAAAAAGATTTTTATGGCTGTAATTCTCTATTAAAATATTGGCAAAATGAAGCCGCACATGGGCAAACATCCTCAATTAATGAGAATGAAGCATTTATTGCACTCGCTTCATTGTTAAGGTTTGCAAAACTTGTCGACGAGAATGAATCAACTTTATTGCAAAATAACTAGATTTATTGCTTTTTACCTGGCGGGCTTATCGTATCTGGTGATGAGCTATCTGCTAACGATGAACCAGAATCACCTGAACTTGATCTGCTTCTGTGTCTTTTTTGGGTTGGTTCTGCCGATACTTTTTGGGATAGCCCGAAGGATGCGGATTTCTGTTCAGGCGATTTTTCTTTTGAAGTAACGAAAGAATCCTTTTTAAGATCCTCTTTTGATCCCTCGATTAACTCTCCGTTTAAGTAACGGCCATAATCTCGCAGAAATTCACGAACAACCTTAACATTTTCAGGAAAAATAGAAACTGGACGAGCAAATCTACCCTCAAACATAGACTGCGAAAAACCACCCGCCTCAATAACATGAATATCTGAATATGACAGCACTCGGCAAAGTGCTATAAATAAATCAGAAACCTTGTCTCCCGAAATTTTTGTACCTTCAGGGTGAATCATAAAAACAAGTTTATGCTCAAGCCCATTCAGCTTAGAATGCGTAACACTAATATTTGTACCCACTATTTTCCTTGCAAACTCTTGAATTTCGGAAAGCACCACAGTAGTAGATAATTTTTCCAACGCCTCTTTAAAACCAACGTCGTTAAATCCTTCACTCTCTTCACTACTCATAGAACACCTCCGCAAAATCTGTTTGGCATCAAACATAGTTTGTTCATTATATCACCTTCGTCGCTTCGTCGCCGGCGACAGCGCTCTTTCCTTTTCTCTCTTGTCATCAGACTCTCGTTCACGCCTCTCTCGATGCCGACTTGTATCTCTATCTCGCTCCCTGTCTCTGTCGTAATCTCTTTCTCGATCTCTACCCCGATCCCTTTCATCGCCTCTTTCTCTTTCCCTACCGCGATCTCTGCCTCTGTCGGAACCCCGTTCTCTTTCTCGGTCCCTATCGCGCTCCCTGTCTCTGTCGTAACCGCGCTCTCTTTCTCGGTCCCTATCGCGTTCTCTGTCTCTGTCGTAACCGCGCTCTCTTTCTCGGTCCCTATCGCGATCTCTGCCTCTATCTCTACCACGATCGCCATCTCGCTCCCTTTCTAGCTCTCGAACACCTCCTTTATTTTTGTCTAGACCCAATGGAGGAGACCTCTCAACTAAGGGATATCCAAGTCCAACCTCGTTTTGAGCACGGCCTAATCCACCCGCGTTATCAACAGAAGGCACGCCTTGCCGTCTTGCAATACTTTTCGGTTCATATGCCCGAGGAGAATCCTCATCAACTAGCACTCGTACTAATGCGTAAGTCTTCTCTAGATACCTGTCTAGCTTTGTATACAATCCGCTTTCAAATAGTCTTTCATAATGCGACTGAAAATCCTCCGCTAAAAATCTTCTCAATTCAGCTTTCGTATCCATCTCATAAACATGAGCAAAAACAGAACGTTCACGACCTTCCAATCGAGCGAATATCTCGATAATATCCCTGACATGCTCACCTGATTGCCCTTCATAAAATCTTGTACAGTCCAAAAGATCTAATCGTTGGCTAGCTGGGAAACACTGAATTACTAACTTTTCTCTTAAGCGAAAAAAATGTCCGAAGTTCCTCGAACAATTACACCCAGCCATATAGGCTAGACCAGCAGCCTCGAAATTCTGTGAATCTATAAACAGTTTAGACTTCTTGAAAAAATACGACATTTGAGAGAATAATTTTACAATCTTATCTCTTTGTACCCTGGGGTCCTCTTCAACTTTTTCATGGAAAAATTTAAAAGTTTTTTCTGCATTGGATACGCGCTGAAATGTTAATTTAAAGTTTTCAATTAAGGCTGGAGTAGAAATGAAACTTTTCAAAAATTCACTAAAGGCATTGATTATTTCTTCGGCTGTTTTTTTGTCGTAAGCATGAAATCCATCAGCTACTAAATTTCGAAAACTTACAAAATTTGAAAAGAAAGCTATCTCAAGCTGGGTCAGTGCTAATGAAGCTCTTATTCTTATCCCCTCCACGTCTTTATCTTTTTTGCTAGGCTTAGGTACCAAACACATGGCATTAACGAGATTACCTATTTCCAACACCTTAAAAAGGTATGTGTATCGGTTTAAAGAGTTAGGCTCATATTTTATTCCGCGAAGCTCCTGAAAAAGGTTAAAGAATTCATCGAAATCTGTTCTACCTACTGAACTATAGTAAGAACGAATTCTTCCAAAAACGTCGTCAAGGTTTAAACCACCGGCTAGCTCTTCCATCGTCCCATCTCCTTAAAATTATCAACCTGCATATACTGTAGGTATAGACCATCCTTTCTAAACATGCCATTGGGAAGAAAAACTTTTTGCCGCCCCCCCTAAAAATCACGCGTAACCCCACTAGAACCCCTCTTAAAAGCGTTTTTTGCTTTTTATCGACTTCAGGGCTTTTAGCCTGCCCTTCCGGTTTGTATCAAAAAAACTCTTTTACAACACGCCTAAGTTTATTAGTTATTTTGGCGATCCAATATCGGCGACTGCCTGATTTTATGGGAAAAACTGCGAGATAAAAACCATCACAATAAATTTTGATTATTCCCGTTTCACTTCTCATAAACTTCCCTGCAAAAAACATTTATTGGTAAAGAAAAAATTAAATGTCTTAACACGTTGAGCTTTTAGTATTGTGTTGCTTTTAGTATATATTTGCTCAACGTATAAGCCATTATCTAACGCTGGATCAGCATTAAATTCTTACAAATCAAAAACATACGGATATAGCTTGGTGTAAATTTCTTTTAGTTTCTCTGATTTTTCTAGGTATTCTTCTTTTTTTGTTGAATTAAACAGATCTCGCAAACACCAGCTCGCTGAAACTAGCAATGAATAAAGCTCTTTTATGTCGCAAGCTAAAACCGCTTTTAAAAATTCATCAATTTCTTTCCGTTTCATTTTTGATTCTTCTGCTCTTATTCGTTTTGTCTGTCCCATAAAAAGCTAAAACTCCTGTCTTTTAATTAAATTTTTGAATCACTGCTCTTAATTTTTCAACGCTAACGGGTTTATTCAAAACATCATCTATTCCAACTGCCAAACATTTCTCCAAAACATCCGAGATTTTATAGGCTGTCAGTGCAATTATTTTTGCTGGCTTTGCGACATTATTTTTCTTTTCACTTTCGCGAATTGCGGCAGCAACACTGATTCCATCGATATCGGGCAATCCAATATCTGTAAAGATAAAATCATAGTGATTTGAAGCAAGAGAAAGAGCTTTTTTGCCTGTTTCTGCAACATCAGGCTCATAACCAATTTCTTTTAAAAACATTTGATTTACCATCATAACTATCGGCTCATCTTCAACTAGCAGGATTTTTATTGGTGGTTTATAACTTTTTTTCATCGACATATTTCCCTATATTAAAATTAAGCTTACTTACCGAACGAGTGCTTGAAGTTTAGTTTCTAAGGACAACAGTCGGTTGGCTGATTCTTCGATGGTCTTTAGATATTTTTTCTGTTGGCGATTGAGGTGGGTTGTGTTCAAAAAATGAACCATTCCCATAATGCCTGTGACTGGTACGCGTAACTCGTGGCTGATTTTAGATGCCAGGCTAGGCTGATAAGCGATTGTAGTCATACTTCCTTACTCCCTTTTTCCGTTTTAAACACTCCGTTTCCCTTCGATGATTCTTCCTATCGGAAACTACTATAGTGAACATTCTAATGGTTTTGAACAAAGGATGTCAACCCCAGAGATACCCTGTAAAATGCCGATTGGACTCCACACCCCCTTAGATAGAGGCTTATATGGAAAAAAAGAAAATTCTTGCAGTGATCGCAGAGAACCTTCGGGAGCTTATGAACCAACGGCAACTTTCCAGTACTGCCTTGGCCAGAAAATGCAAAGTCGCCACCGGAACCATCAGCAAAATCATCAACGGAGACATGAGCGTTTCTGTACCCATAGCCGCCGCGCTCGCCCAAGGGTTAGAAGTTGACCTAAGTGAACTACTAAAAGGAATTACCCTAAAAGGGGCCGCTGAGGACAGCTACCCAAAAGTTAAAGTCAAAGAAAGCGACCAACTAGCGATAGCCGTTTTATCCATCAACAACAAACGATTTGCTTGTGTCAAAGATTACGAGGGAAATGTCGTTGGAACTTCTGAACTTGAAGGCGGTCTTGATCTAACAGAAACATCCGGCAGCTTACTTCAGTCCATTAGAGAATCGATTTATAACGCGGTACCTAAGACACAAGAAAATGAATCGCGATTAAAATACGCCAAGCTAAACTTAGTTACCCAATCATATGAATTTGAAGACACCCGAAATAAATTTGTCCTTTTCGCCAAAAGATATTTTAAAGATGTTCTGATGCTTCCTGACTGGCAGATCACCTATCTAGCAACCTTTAAAAAAGACGATGGCATTTCATTAGTAACGGACAAAGGTGTTTCCCTCTCATATATGCATAATGGCGTACTCAAAAAACTCGGTGGCTGGAAATTCCCCGTTTATGATCTTGGGGGCGAAAACTGGCTTGGCGTAGAAACCATACGACATACTATTGACGCAACTGAAGGTTATATTCCCATGTCGGATTTAGCACACAATGTCCTCGCAAAATTTAACGGAAAAATTGAAAAGATAACTGAAACCTGTTTTAAAGGGCCTAAAGATGATGATATTTACTGCTTATTTACAGAAATACTTTTAAGAAGTTACTTTACAGGTGATGAAACAGCAAAAACTATAATAGAGAAGGGATTTAAGTCAATTTACAAAGGCATTGATAAAGTAGA
The DNA here is from genome assembly GCA_964559315.1 of uncultured Coxiellaceae bacterium. Taxonomy (GTDB): domain Bacteria; phylum Pseudomonadota; class Gammaproteobacteria; order DASZBR01; family DASZBR01; genus DASZBR01. The sequence goes on along the minus strand of CAZLGL010000011.1, from coordinate 32,378 downwards.
TGAAATCGTAGGCAAACAACTTAAAATTACTATAAATGGATCACTAGCAGATATCTATAAAAAATTCTTTAAAAAAGAAAGACTTATCGTATCACCAAGTGACAGCGAGAAAACAAAATTGCTTGCGGGTATTACAAAAGAATTTCTGGAGTCGCATGGAATAATCTGACTCTAAATTAACCATTGAGTGACGCTTACTTCCAATTATTACCGTCATCCAACAAGGAGATGAATATGAAAGAACAGGACAAGGAAGAAACAGAAGAAAAGGAAGGAGATTTAGTTCCGCAATATTTCCCCAGTGAGTTTGACATTGATGCTGATGATTCATCAGATGAAGAAACCACTGCGAAAAATATAAAGAGCTACGATATAGATACTAAATGGCAAGAATATGCTGCTTCACGCACTACCCTCGATGAAAAAGACAGCGCAACTAAACAAGGCTTTGTTATACACGCCTATGGAATGAAATTATTATATAGCGAGGGAACTAATCGCGCCTATTACCTTTTAAAAAAGACAAATTTAGGAAAGAATCAAATTAGTAATGATGCTCATTGGTTTTATTTTTCATTAGAACAAATCTTTAATGAGATATATCAAAAGTTCTGTTCACTTATACCTAATATTACTTTTCAGCTTTATAGAAAACAGTATGACACTCAAGTAGAAGAGTGGGCTCAAAGACTGAGAAAATTAACAAGGCCACTCCTCTTATGGCTAAAAGGAAAACCTATAACTCAGGAACTTTCTGCGTTATTAAATGAAATCTTTCAGACCTACTACAATTTTTTTTGTTCTTTCCTAAAGGGTCAAGAAAAGTTGGTAATTCAACTTTTCGTGGCTCGAGAAACTTGTCGAGTAGAAGTTAAAAATGCTATTGATTTTATTCGGCAACGTTATGCCGGCTATAACTTTCAACGTTTATTAAACTCCTATACAACTATAGATATTAACTTAAGAAGAATTTTAGAACAGTATGCGCTAGAAGAAGCGGTAACCTATTTGCGCAATCTCGGAGGACTAAATGGGAATACGTTATTCGCCATCAATAAAGCACCAAGAAAAAAGTTAGCCTTCACTCCTAATGCTAGATTCCCTTTACTGGGAGACTATACTAAAAAGTGGTATAAACACGATAATTTTTATGGGAGTACTCGTGTAGATAATTATTTAAAGGAAGAAAACCATTTAAAGGAATTAGTTGTTGCAATGATATTTGATTTTGCGCTAACTCCGGTTAACGAAACAAATATCCATGAACAAGCTTATAAAGAATTTACGAGTCTATGCGCTAAACATCTTACCGCCACTCGCGATAACCCCCTTTATCGTCCCACCATCGAACGTTCATTGCTCCCTAGTACATTTACGCTTCAAAGCCCCAGCCCGTATGCCTTTTTTGCAAATTTACGACTCTCTCAGCGAGACATGAAACGCCGGCAGAAACAATTATTAGATGAACAAGATAATAAAAATGAAGTATTGATGGGTTCCAGCTACTCTCGTGCCTGGAAATTTAATAGCCGAGCGGAAGCACTTGAAACACAAGAATTAACCGCAAACCAAGACTCAAAAATGTTTTCTCGAAATGATAAAATTATCAACTTTGGGAATTATGCAGAAATCAGCAGCGAGATGAGCGCCTTAACAAGCATGATAAATTGTTCTCTTATAATTACAAACGCCGCAGGATTACCCCGCACATCTGAACAAATGATTACAGATGCAAAAATTGCAGCATGGGTAAGAAAAACTCTTCAGGGACATAATATTGCTGAAGAATTAGTGGGTTATCGTTTACTCCCTGGACATTTGAAAAAGCTGGAAACATTTATTGTTAATTTGACTCAACTATTATTTGGTTGTGAGGGATCACGAAACCCTGCCTCGTTCATATTGCATCAGATGGTTCTCGATTTAGTCATTTACGCAAATTATCCGTGGAATCAAATGTTTTGTGAAACACTCGGGCAAAATCAATTTAATCAGCCTCAAACCAATATTCGGTTAATGCCCATGGCCATGAAAAAGGCCGTGCCCTCTTCAAGAATCTTACATAACAAGTTTATGAATTTTATGCCGCATCCTTATCAGTATTTTGGTTCTGAACAAGATGAAAAATCTTATGATTTATTAAAAACTCGCTATCCAATGTTGATAAATACATGGCTTACGTATTATTTAAAAAATCCCCAAGAAAATCTAGAACAAGCAATTGAGCACTCTTTGGAACGATGGTATGGAATATCTGCCCTACACCTTGGCTTTAATAAAAAATAGTAGCGATGCTCGCTTGAAAAGTCTTTGACGTGATTTAAACTTTGATGGATAAAAGCACCATCGAAGTAAGCAAAAATAAAATACTGAACGTGTAGAATATTTTTCTTGTTTCTTTAAACTCTCCCCATTTCCAACCCCATATTTGCGAAGTCAAAATAATGAGAACCATAAGTGTAGGCCAGCCAAGCATCTTTTGATCACTCGGCAACTGACTCATCCCACTACTATACAAAACAAGCGAGCCCGTAAAACATAATCCCATTAGAAAAATTAATACTAAATACTTTAGATTTCTTAATAAAACTGACTCCTGCTTTCTCTTCATTTGATAGAAAAATAGCAGTCCCATAGGAATTGCAGCCGACAACAGAAATGGAGGCCATACCCAAAAAGAATTTACTGACTGGAGCTGTGTATTTTCATAAATACCCACAACCATGAAAGTGACATTCTGTAGACCACTTGCGATTCCCGCAAATGAAGCCAAAAGCCATCCCGCCTGATAATGACCTTTAGCCTGCTCAGCATTTCTTTGTGAAAAATAATAAAAAATTAAACTACAAATTATTAAAATTACCGCTAACGTGACAAAAAATCCTCGAGTAGTGAAAAAAGCAGAGTCATGCAAAACGACAAACATTGTTCCAATTGTTACACCAATGCCCAAATTAATAGCAAAGCTCAAGGCAATCCCAATTTTTGCTATAGCCTTTGAAAAACAAAACTGGCCCACACCAAAAATTAGGCCGCCTAAAATAATACACCCCCAAATACGATCACTCAGCATAGAGTAATCATGAAGAATACTTCCAGATAAAAATAAAAGTATTAACCACGGAATTATCGCGAGACCAATAAGACTATAATAAAACCATATTTTATCGCTGGAAGTGTTTTGGATATATCTTGAGGGGACAACAAATGATCCGTTGATTAATCCTGCGACTATAATCGGCAAGAGGCCTTCATTGAGCATAATTTATCAATCACTCCTGTTAATTGTTTCCAATCACTCAAAAAAGCTACTGGTTCATAAGATTTTAACTTTTCCTGTGAATGAGCGCCGAATGTAACCCCTATTGCTTTCACCTTTGCAGCTTTTGCAAACTCCATATCAGTAACTGTATCGCCAATCATAATGCATTCATCTTCTCTTACGTTAAGAGTATTCATAATATGAATCAGCATAGCGGAATTCGGTTTTTCGCCATATTCTTTGCCGCAACAAATAATATCGAACATCTTTTCCAAACCACAGTATTGGATTGCTTTCGCCATCTCGCCTTTGTCTTTAGAAGTAGCGATTGCGAGCTTAAACCCTCTTTGCTTTAGCGCATTTAAAACTTCTTTAGCCATAGGAAAAAGAGTTGCCTGATACTGCTCCTCTTTCATCAAAAGATGAAACTCCGCAGACAATGATTTTAAGGTCTCTTCGTTCGCCGCAGGAAAACACTTCGTTATAGCATCTTCAAATTTTGTCCCTAAAACACTTCTAACCATTTCTTCGCTGGGAGGTGGAAACCCATATTTAAATGCCAGAAATTTTTTACATGCTACTATTGTGGAGACAGAGTCAGCGAGGGTCCCATCCCAATCAAATACAATCAGCTTCAGCATAATTTGGCGCCGTATAAATCTCAGAATGTTTCTTAAGAAGTTCAAGAGGAATAAGATGGGTAATAAGATCTATTTCTTCAAGACTTAGCCCCATCGAAAGCATATTTTTTATCTGCTGAAAAACACTTTGGCTTCCTGCGGCTACAACACCTTGAGCCTGATACAAAAGTGTGGAGCCTTCTTGCATCGTTAATTCGTGCCCCGCTAAACGCCTACTTTCAATAGAATCTGTCATCATAATCATGTTTTTTGCGCCGACTAATTCAACAGCTTTTTTTACAATTGCTAAATCAACATGCTCGCCGTCAAAATTTTGACAAACTTTTACAACTCCCTTTCGAGCATTTCTAATGATAACGGCAGGAACCACACCAAGTTTTTCATCAAGGTTGTCTAAATTCCACGAATCTAAATTTAATGCTTTTATATCTTCATCACGGGTTTTCTTTTCGGATTGCGTCCGCCACGCGTGTTTAAAATTATGGGGCATATCATTGAATAGGTGATCTGTAATTGTGGGAGATTTGCCCCATGCAGCCACTACATCGAATAATGATTGAAGCAACCTTGCACTTTCAGGTGGGTTATTTTTTGTGAAATGTCCTGGTGCAGGTAATACACCACCTTCCAACAAGGTCTCAGCAATCCATGTGATGTGGCAAGGAGGACTATCGGGATCGTCTGGAGAACCACTGGCGGGTAATTGAGCATCAGGAGATAGAACAACATACATCAACCCTCTCTTTCCACATTCTGCTAATGCCTTCCATTCTCTTTTGGTAGGCATCCACAACCCTTTTTCTGGTGTCCCACCATGACTTGCAAGAACAGGCCCTTCTAAACCAAACCCAGCGATGTATTTAAATTTACCCGCTCGTTTTCCTGCTTCAAAAGTTTCAGTAAGCCATAAGAAATTTTGGAAGTTAGGCTGAGGAAGATAAAGAGTTAAAATCGTTCGCTGTTTTCTTTCCGCAAGGGTATTTTCTATTTCCAGAAGATTTAATTCATGAATTTCTGTGAAATCAAACTTCCCAATTCCGTGACAATGAAAATCGATAGAATTTATCGCTAATTGTTCAATCATTTCTGCTTCATTTATTGAAGGGCTATTCATGACCTATACTCCAAAATTATTTCATCTTTGCGCCACAGTTTGATTAGTAGGGATAGGTAGGCTATAGGGCATGGTACCAAAATTGGCTGGTGAAGCAACGGACGCCCCCTAAACTTCTTTGTTGTGTTGAGTGCATTTTAAAAATACCCCCTTAAATAAAATTACCTCAGGCACACAAAATCCTCTTGTCTTGTCTGTCTTATTTGTCTTGTTCCTTTGAGAGCCCCGTAGGATAGGCATAGCAACAAGACAAAAACAAAAATGAGCAAGACAACATAAGACAAACAAGACAAAACTCAAAAAACGCATCAAACAAGATTTGTCTTGTAAAAATCCTGTCCTGACAGTCTCTAAGCCCAACAAGACAAATAAGACAGACAAGACAAGTAAAAAACGACCCAAGATTTACTTGAATTAAAAATAATAAAGGCTAAGAATACTCAAAGCGTCTAACAGCGCACTTATATGTCGAGAGCTTCGCTCCGACATGTGCTCAACAATAATCACAATGAGGCCTCCATGGCAATTTATCACCTCAGCGCAAAAATCATTTCCCGAGGCAAGGGAAGAAACTCAGTTGCCGCTGCCGCATATCGTCGAGCTCAACGTTTCTTTGATGAACAATTAAATCGCACTTGGAATTATGAAAATAAACTGGGTGTTGTTCATTCGGAAATCAGTGTTCCTCCAACCAATGCGCCTGCATGGATTCATAATTTGGATTCTTCAAAATTGTGGAACCTAGTAGAACGTTCTGAAAAAAGAATTGATTCCCAGTTAGCACGAGAAGTAGAATTTTCTTTACCAATTGAGTTAGATCAATATCAAGCCATTACATTAGCCCGCGAATTTATTTCTGATCAATTTACAACTCAAGGAATGATTGCGGATTGGAGTGTACATTGGGACAACCCTGAAAACCCGCACGTTCATGTAATGTTAACCATGCGTTCTCTAACTGAGTCAGGGTTCGGTCAAAAAGTCGTTGCCTGGAATTGCAAATCCTTATTGGTCGCCTGGAGAGAAAAGTGGGCTGAATATGCCAACTTTCATTTAAAGCTTCATCAACATAATGTTCGTATTGATCATCGCTCCTATAAAGATCAGGGCATTGATTTAATTCCTACCGTTCATCGAGGTTATGCCTGTGGAGAAATGCAAAAACAAGGACAGGTCGTTGATCGGCTTTTAAATGAAGAACAAACTAAAATACTCAATCTCACAAAGATTGACGAAGTTCTAAAACGCGTTGAAAAAAACTACTCTGTATTTGGTGACAAAGAACTTAAAAAAACGCTAGCCACTTATACAAAAAATTACCATGTGATCCATGCCCTCATTGAAAAAATTAAATCCCAACCCACTGTAATGCTCCTAGGCATTGGAGAAGATGGTGAAGAAAAATACACCACCAAACGTATTTTCGAATTAGAAAACAAGATTCAACAATGTTCAGATAGGCTCCAAGGTCAGTACCGCAAACCCATGACCCAGAGCTTTATCGATAAACAGCTTTCAGCTTATGAAAAACTCTCTCAATTAATGCTCACTGAAGAACAGCGAGAAGCGGTAATTCATATGATGCAAACGCAAAGTCTTTCCTGTGTTATTGGACGAGCAGGAAGTGGCAAAAGCTTTACTCTAGGAGCTGCAAAACACGTTTGGGAAAAAAAACGTTTAAGAGTACGAGGTATAACGATCTCAGGCATTGCAGCAGCTAACCTTCAAAAAGAATCCAATATTCCCAGTCAGACGATTGCTTCATTCAAATATGCTATTCGAAATGCACAAATCACTTTAAATAAAAACGACGTCATTGTTATGGATGAAGCAGGAATGACGGACAGTGAATTGATGGCCTTTGTTTTAGATGAAATACAAAAAGCGAAGGCGAAAATAGTATTGGTTGGCGATCCTCAACAATTACAACCCATCGGCTCGGGACCAATCTTTAGAGCAATTTTAGAACGAACAGGATTTGCCGAAATTAATCGTATCTACAGACAAACTGAAGCCTGGCAAAGAGAAGCCACTAAAAATTTGGCTATGGGAAAAACAGATGAAGCTTTAAAGGCCTATGATACACACCATTGTATTCATTTTGATGAAAACCTCTCACAAACTAAAAGCAGTACTGTTAGACACTGGCTTGAACTACGAAAAAACCATGAATTATCTGAAATTCTTGTTTTAACACATCGCAATGCAGACGTAAAAGATCTCAATCAACTGATTCGTCAACAAAGAATTAACGCCCGTGAGATCGAGGAAGGCATTTTAACATCAACAGAAAAAGGAGATATTTACTTAAGTGCAAAGGACCGAATTCTCTTCACTAAGAATGACAAAAAATTGGGGGTCAAAAATGGACAATTTGGAACCGTCGAATCCATAGATAACATGAAGATTAGTATTAAAACAGACGCTGGCAAGCTTATTGCCTTCGATCCTTTTTTATACCCTTATTTCACCCACGGTTATGCAGCAACTGTTCACAAAGCGCAAGGTGTCAGTGTTAAGCATAGCCTTGTGTGTGTAACAGGCACCCACTGGGACAGACACTTATCATATGTTGCATTAAGTCGTCACAAGGAAAGCTGCCATATTTTTACTGACAAACTATCTTATAAAAATCTTCAAGTGCTATCCGAACAATTGAGCATTAAGCCACTGAAAGACAGCACTCTAGATTACCCCGTTAACTTTTCAAAACGTTACGGCATTGATAACGAAAGCATTCTTGAAAAACTGCATAATAAAATTAGTGAAAAATGGAATATTTTAAGAGAAAGAAATAAATCAAAAGATGACCTTTGGCTAGACAAAGTCCTGAAAACCTATGTTGATTATCACGTTGAACAATCAAAACTCGTTGCCTTAATGCACAGCAGCTACTCTCGCCCAAAAGACGGAAAAGATTATTCTGCCGCACCAACTGAAAATCTCAAACGAATTCGCGAATATGCAGCAGAGGCATCTAAATCACCACAATTTGAAACTGCCCTCCAAAAAACTAAAGGACTTACGTCTTTACACTTCAAAGATCGTTACAGCTTCGAAGAAATGCAAAAAAAAATTCAAAAAAATGAACTGCCCGAAAATGATAAGCTTTATCTCATCCGGCAAATACATTCCACTGCACGTGAATACGAAAGAAAAAGAAATGAAAAATTGAGTCAAAATCAAGGATTGAGTAGAAAAATCTAAACCGTGACAACCCAAAAAAAATCATCGCTCAAGCTAATTCGGTTCTTATTTCTCAATCGCTATTTAGCCTCATTAAGATCTTGAAACATCGAGTCTGACCCAACCCAGGGAGATAAACTCTACACGTAAATGTTTTATCATTTTCAAGTTGGATTAGTCCCACATCAGCTAAAACCTTAGCTGCAAATCTTCGGTTAAAATCTTTAAAAATTTCATCACCAAACACTTTTGAAAATAAATAATACTCATACCCTTCAGGTACTTTTTTACGAAATCCTGCACGATTTACTACTGCAGAAGAAAATTTACTGTCGAAATTCGAAAATCGAGATTCTGCATTAATTTCAAAAAAACTTTTAAACTGAGAAATAATGGATTCACGCTCTTGATCACCATTGGTCCCACGATAAGATAGCCAATCTTTAAAACAACGTTTTGCAGCATTTTCAGACTCACTTGCTTTCCATTTCGTAATACCGTAAAAAGTGGCCAACTCTCCAGCTGCAGCAATAAGAGCAAAACGCTCACAAACACGTATAACTTGTCCGCTAGAATTTTGAGGCAGCACATTTGAAACAAAGTTTTTCATCTGCGCTTTAAGTGTTTTGATGTTTTGCTCCCAACGAATCGGGTTGGTAATAATTTGGAGAAAAGCAATTAAAGCCGTACCATAATATTTTTGCGTGTTTTCCAATAAAGCCTTACTAAATTCAGCCCCAGAATTATAACCATGAAGATATTCAAATATTCCCAGCTTATTTCCTCCATCTGTTGGAATATCCACAAGTCTAATTTCTTGACCTGCTTTGGAACGTTTGCCCACTGAAAGCATATGCTGTGAAAGACTGACTTCACCTGATGAGATAAAAAGCAAACGCCATTCATTCCGAGCACCTGAGTTACCGCTGGCATTTGCACGCGTTTTACCTGTGCCATTAGCAAGCATATATGCAATTGAACCTGCTTCATTGGGATCAACTTGAGACAATTCATCCAAAACCAACAAAGTATCAGAACGATTAGCAGCCAGTGCTTCTAAACCATTTGTCGTTGCCCTCCATCGCGTTAAATAATCTTGGCCTCCATAAACAGAAGCGGCTACACGAAGCGCAGTTGTTTTTCCTGTGCTAGATTCACCCACAAAATGAATGCCACCCGACTCCTGATTGATTAAACCCAAAAGCATAGCTGCAAAAGCACTAGATACTGAAAATACTAATCTCGAATTACCAACACATAATTTAGAAACGTGGGATTGCCAATCTTCTAGTGTTCCTTGCTCTTTATAATCACAATTAATTTTTTCAGCTTGAAATAAAACTTCGTCTGAATTTTTTCCAATAGTTTTGTGCGGGAGCACAAAGCTTTGATTAAACCACCCCATACGATTAACACAGCGTACGCGTGCATCAGGCTTTGCTGATATTATGTAATGTAAAAGCAAACTTCGCGCTTTTGGATTTGGAGAAATTTCTAATCCCAGCCGTAATAATTCACTTCTAAGTTCTTCACCGTTACCTTTTAAAATCTCCATGGGCATCGACCATCGATGTATTACGCCATCAGAATCTTGAAACTCGAGTAATCTTCCCCAATTCTCTGAAGCACTATCCCTTACGAGCGCTTTCACTTGAATATTCGAAGCAATCCAAATAGGAGCATCTTCAGAAACGTAATAAATCCCATTTTTATCAACATTAAATTTATGATTCATATTCATTTTTAATTATCCTTACCAAAAGTTTTTGACATAAACATTTGCGCTTGCGTGGTTGATTGAACGCTTTGATGTCTTTCAAGCCAAGTGCGAATATCAGATTTTCGATAACGCACAGCGTGTCCTATTTTGATAAAAGGCACGCCTGACCCAGCCCATCGATCTCGCTCGACTGTAGCGACTGAACATTGCCTCAAAGCTGCAACCGTTATTTGAGAGAAAAGCGCGGTCTCACTAGCAGCATCATATTCATTCATTAAAGATAATCGAATTTCAGTTTTCATAAAGTTATCTCGTGTTAATTAAAAGTTATGAAAGCATGCACGAAAATAAAAGAGAGGGGTTGCAATTGTAATGACCAAGTATAAAATTTCTAATTGCAAAAATTATCTGTCAGAAAAAACTGAATTTTTGTCAAAATATTCAATAAAAAACCGGGGAGTTAGTCGAAGCCTAAAATTTTTGTAATTACAAAAATTGACCTCTGATGTGCACCACGGTGTATAACAGTGCATAGCTGTTTATACTGATTGATACTATGTGATACAGAGATATATAAGCCTCAATCTTACTAAAAAAATTACGGCAGAAGAACTTTACTGAAAAAAAGAAATAACGAATTAAAATTCACTTTCTTTTTCTTCTTCTAAAAATATCAGTGCTTCCGTAATTTTTCGCTCAAAACTTTTTAGCCCCATCGTATCTACACCCATACTTTCCGCCTTTTCCATTACTGCTTGTGCAATTTGATGAGGATTTGGGCGATTATTCACTTGGAATCTAGGTGTGCGTAGAACCAACATATGAGCCATCAAGGCTACCGCCTTAAGAAATACATTCCGCTCTCGCGTTGATAACTCATTCGAGGAAACAGCGGTTTTTTTTCGTTCGAGCCTATTTTTAAAATTTTGTTCTCTTTCTTCTTGCGTAACAAATTCTTTAAGAAGGTCTTCTGGGATATCAAGCGCTTTCTCGCATACAACACTCAGTATCTTCTTAGGATGAGCAAAATTGCTGTACCCAAAGGCATCACACTTTTTAAGAATCAAAAAAGTCTTATGCGCTTCCTTTAGCTCAGGTTCAAGAGGAACATCTTTTGAATTAAAACGGACCTTTAGATAGTCCGATGGTTCTAAATTATGAAGCAACATAGCAGCTTCTTTAAAATCCCATTTATCATATTTACTCCAGTGGCCATAATCTGGTCGGCTTTTTTGATTAGACATACACCGCTGCTCCTTTTTGAAATTCTTCGAAGCAGTTTTAAGCGATTTCAGCATCCTTTTCAAGTAGGAATATTTCAGCCTTTTTTTCGGAAGAAAGACATCTAGCCATTAGTGTATCGCTAATTAATTGCATAGGAGCACGCAGCCGCTCGATATCTTGCCCAATATAGCCTGCTGTTACATCTTCATTATCCGTCCAATGATTAAGCAATCGCTTCAAAGCATAAGCCGAGATATCCAAACTTTCTGCAACTGTTGCAAAAGTGCGCCGTAAATCGTGCATAGTAAAGTGCATATCAATTGCTTTGGCAACACGGCGCATCTGTTTACGAGGCTCTATCAGATAACCTCCTTTGCCACTACCCGGAAAAACAAAGTCTCCGCTCGCAGTTTTTTTTCTTCTGTGCAAAATTTTACAAACATGTTCACTCAGGGGAAGTTTGTGTTCATGACGATTTTTGGGATCAGGTAAAATTAACGTCTTATCTTTTAAATCAATATTCAACCACTGTAATTGTGCAGCTTCATTTTTTCTCAATCCAGTTAACACCACAAATATTAAATAATCACGAACAATTTCATTCTCAAGTTTCATCGTAGCTTCATACCAGCCTTGAAGCTGATGATTTTTAATATATGTTTTACGGCGTTTTTCTCGAAACCATGACCGAGTTGCTGAAAGTCGACTAACGGGATTTTCAGTAACCAACGTATTACCTTGTGAATCTTCATATTTTGCTCTAGCGAAATTAAATACTGCACGCAATAAACGCATTGCATAATTTGCATAGCTTTGCCCGCTTTGTTCTCCCAACTTCGTGTGATAGGCGGAAATCTTATCTTTTTTAAGTGACAGCAGTGGCTTACTTTTCCAATCAGAAAAAGCATTTTCAATTAAACGCGTATAATCATAAATTGTTTTTGGTTTTAAATCTGAACGTGATTTTAAGTAATCACGAAACACTTCTTTTAATGTAATACGATGAATTTGTTCGAGTTTCTTTTCAGCGATGGGATCACCACCTGTCGCAATTCTACCAAGAAGTTTTTGCGCTTCTTTTCGTGCTTGCTCAACTGTTAATTCACCGTAACGGCCAATGGTTATTCTTTTTACTTTGTTGTTGATGCGTTTTTCGACGACAAAGCTTTTTATGCCAATGCGTGTTACGCGCAAAGCAAAACCTTTCAGTTGATTGTCACGATAAAAAATCTGATCTTTTTCTTTGGGGATTTCTGCTTGCTCAACGGTTGTTTTAATCAGTCGCATGTATTTGCTCCTTTTTCATGTAGACACCATGTAGACACTTGAATAAAAAGCTCTTAAAAGACCTGCTAACTTTTTATGGTTTAAATATGTCATAAAACAAAGCAGATATAAACATATTCATAAAATGTAGAAATGTTTCAAAGTGCTTAAAAGTGATATGTAGCTAATTCGTAATCAGTAGGTCCCGTGTTCGAGTCACGGCGTCGGCACCAGTATTAATAAGGCTTTCAAGGCAAGTAGAATTTTAGAAATATTCGTCTCTGTGTAATTCCTGTGTAATTGTCCAAAAAAAATTTCAGCAAGGAATTGATGGCGGAGAAATTCGTATACGTCCTAAAGACAAAAATATTTCGCTAAGTCCGTATTTAACAATGGTGCTCGCGATTCAACCTATCATCATTAAAAATTTAATTTCTAAACAAGCATACACAGGCAACGGAATGGTCGAACGTTTTCTGTACGTTCTTCCTAACAGCAAACTGGGTTATAGCACGCATGAAAAACCTGCTTTGAGAAAAGAACTTCGATCAACCTATTGCACAAAGATTAAAGCGTTCCTTGACGAGATCTCAGGTGAGAAAATATTCACCATAACCCCAGAGGCGAAAAACGCCTGGAAGCAATTTCAGGGTGAAATAGAAATCAAACTTCGTCTTGATGGCAAATTAGGAAATTGCCAAGGATAGCGTGGAAAAATTTGTGGCTTCACACTTCGAATTGCAGGACTGCTTCATGTAGCTGAACACGGAACACGACTCGATGAAATTAATTCTCAAACCATGAATCACGCAATTGCGATTTCAGAACTTCTCATTCCTCATACACTTGCTGCTTTTGGATTGATGGCAATGGATGAACCAACTGAAGATGCCAAATGGATCTGGAAATGGATTCTATCCAGAGGCTAACTCACATTTACAAAATCTGAAATCTTAATGCGCACGAGAAATAAAAAATTAGGGAAGACCGAAAGATTGACCAAGGCTCTAAAAGTTTTGAGGAACCGAAACCTCATCAGCGATGCAGCGATACTTCCGACGAAAAAACCGACCAGCCTCTACTAGGTTCACCCCCTAGCACTTGCGAAAGAAAACTTCGAATCCCTCCACTAATCGATACCCTACTTCTTTCAAAACCAAAGCCAATCTGGAGGAGGCTTTGCGCAATGTTGCAACGCAACATGTAAGTGCGCCTTTAGACGGTTTGAAGATTTTTAAAACTTTCTCTGGAACAAGAATTAGTGAAACTAGTGAAAGAAGTGAATTTAGATTGAGCGTGTGATGAGTACAAGTTTCACTAATTCTTATCTTGAAGACTTAATCTAAAATTTCATTCCGTCTAAGGCGCACTTATACGAACTCGTTTGTTGCGCTTTTGAATCGATCAGAATGGGTTTCAGGATAAAAGATCTCGCAATCAAAAACAGAGGGAGCTGAAGGAAAGGGATAACGTAGTACTTACTACTATCTAAAAAACTTTGGGCAGCTTAGATATAAAGCCACCCGATAATTTCGAATTTAATAAAATGAGCTAAAAAACTACCAAATACTAAAATCTTTCTTTTTCTCAGTATACTCATCAAGCTGTTTACCCATAGCCTCAATACTTTCTTGTGGAACCGGTTTTGCTTTAAACATTTTAGGATCTACAGTTCCCGCAGGTACTGGACCAGAAATAGGCTTTTTAAGTGATTGAACTGCTGTTATCTTCAAAACTTCAGAAAACTTTTTTGCCGCTTCTTTCATAGGACACCTCGCTAAAAAATTAAAGTGACGGACCTGCGGTAGTGTTATCATCACCAACAATCTGTCGATACTCCATGTCTATGTACTTTTGAGCAAAGACATCAAGCCTCTTACCTAAAACAATGTCTTGCTCTTTGTTGACTATCTTCCCCAGTTCCTCAATAAAAAAGTGTGGGAACCTGTCGTCTATTGTATCAGAATCGAGAATATATCGATCTATTCTATCAAAAAATTTATCCGGAATAGTCGCGCAAAACTCTTTTTTAAATGCTTCTCGAAATATGCTTCTAAAATCATCTCGATGATACGCTTCGGGCTCATGACCGTGCGCAACATTTCTAGTTTGACTCATAAACAGTGAAAATGATTGCTTTAAACTACCCATGGGGATATTTTTTGAAGCAACCCACCCACCTTTCTCTCCAGCCATTTTTCGAGAGAGCTCTAATTTTCTATCAGCAGGAACTGCTGATGTTAGCTCTGTATTTGGGTCAAGCCCTGTAGCAGCAAAAAAGTGACCGACAAATTCAATTTCTTTGTTTTTGCTCGAGGTATAATTGATGAAAGTTAGACCATCAGTATTGCTAGCAATTTTGACTTGTTTTTCAGCATGAAAAATTCGGCCGTCAGGATGCTTGTCGAAATATACGATATCGCTCAAATCAATGTTTTTGTTTCCTGGAATCTCAGGGATTTCATCTTTTTTACCATCTTGGTTTACATTTCTGATCAAAGCTATTCCTATCCCAGGAAAATCTCTTTTTATCCAAGGAGCAGTAGGTGACGCACCAAGTAAAACTATATTTCTTATATCCTGACTATTAAATTCAGCAGGTGAGACACTATAAATTTCAGATGCATATCTTTGAGGTATTCCAAATTTATCCAAATCATGCGGGCGATATTTTTTTGACCAATTATAAAAAAAAGTATCTTTCCCAAATTCGTATTGCCTTGAGTCTACGTTTAACACATAAGAACCTGTTGAGGCCGAAACAAGAGGAAATTTCTCTACGTCAATAAACTGCAGTTGCTTTGTTTCTCTAAGATCATCTACAGTTT
Source organism: uncultured Coxiellaceae bacterium (assembly GCA_964559315.1). GTDB lineage: Bacteria > Pseudomonadota > Gammaproteobacteria > DASZBR01 > DASZBR01 > DASZBR01. Next base: position 17,137 of record CAZLGL010000011.1, on the reverse strand, counting down.
TATCAAGCAGTTTAAAAAAATCACCGAATGTTACATGCTTATCTGTTTTTCCTAGAAACTTTTTATAAAGCTTACTTACGTAAACAGGGAGTTCATTAAGATTTTGACCCCATTTATTTTGATGGTGGGCTTCATTTATTTTATAAACCCAAGGTTTTTCATAAAAAACGGTTACGTTGGTGTGTTGAGCCTTATGCCTACTTTCGTTTAGTGCCCAGTGGAGAGAAAAAACACCTGCAATATGTGGAAATACTTCTTCAGCGTTGAATCTTTGATGACCAGGATCAAATAATCCTCATTTTTGCAGGGAAAATTCATGAAAAAATCCACTTCTCTGAAGCCCTAAAATTCTTCTGCTCTCTCTCATCTTATTAATCTCCGTTAAAATAAAAATTATAAGCCTTATTTCTAGAAACAGTATTTAGCCCTACTAGAGCTCATACCATTGAGAAAATCGACCACTAATTTACCTTAGATCCAGTAAGGCAAGTTGAGCATTGTATCAAAAACTAAGTGAATACGGTGTTTTTTATTTAAAAATGGCGTCACAACAATCTGAAAGGCAGTTTCTTTAGACGGAAGCAATCAAAAATTCCGGTATAATTCCTGTGTAATCGTGCCAAGAAAAGTGGGGTATTTTGATGGTTTTGAGGGAATCAGATAGAATACGAAAAATTAAAATATTCAATAAAAATCAAGACTTTAGATAAAAACAGAAAAAACGAAAATAGTTATCTCGACGATTCGTAATCAGTAGGTCCCGTGTTCGAGTCACGGCGCCCTCACCACTCCATCTTTCAAGAAGGCTGTCTTTTTTGCTTTATCCCAGTATTTATAAAAACGCTTAAACTCATATTCATCGGGGATTTTGACAAAGGGTTGAGATTTAACAACCTCAACGTCAAAGTTTTTTCTAAGACGTTTAATTATTTCTTTGATTTTCGTATCTGCAGTGTAGAGTGTTGTAATCTTTGCCGGCAAGAAAGATCGCATTATTTCAATTGTATCGCCTTTAATGACATCAACTGGCATCTGACAGAGTGTTTCATAGATAAACACCAAACGCTTCAGCGAATAGCAACGATGCTTAAAATATTGTTCATCCCAAACAAATATTGGTTGGACTCGATCATTTAGCTCCTGAAGCAAAAAACCATTTAGCGCCTTATCATGGAGCCATATAATCTCTTTAGCCACAACTTGCTCCCATATGAGGAAATAAACGCACTGATAGCTCTTCATAACTTAAATTGAGAATTTTATTATTTTCAGGGCTTGTATCTACACATTTGCCGAAATATTTATCAACATTTTCAAGATTAAAGATATAAGGTTTATTGCTGAAGGTACTTGCCACCCATTGCCATGAAAAATTATTACTAGCCTCGTCACCATCCAATAGATGCTCCAAAAACCATTGTGCTCCTGCTTGCCATTTCACACGCCTAAAATGTACAACAAAGCTGGCTAAGTACATCCGTGCATGGTTATGTACATATCCTGTATTGATCAAATCGCTTATGAACGCATCGATACAAGCAACACCTGTATTACCCGTTGCAATATCAACCGGCAATTCAGCTTCATAATCTTCAGGAAGAAATCCAGTTTTATAGCTTTCCACATCTTCCCAGAGCCAGTGAGGATATTTATCAGCAACTCGCTGCCAAAAATCTCGCCATGCTAACTCCTGTATGAACGTTGAAATTTGTTCTGGCTCAGAAGATTTATCTAGCGCATAGTTTCTAACTTGATTGAGATCGATTATCCCATGGTGAATGTAAGGCGAAAGCTTGGTGACTTTTCCATCTCCAAAATTTCTAGTCCTGCTGTAGTTAATGGGATCAATATTCCATAATAAATCTTGAGCGTGATCATAACCACCCTGTATTGGAGATGCATCACCCGTGGCAGAAGGTGACAATGTCTTAACAAATGCGATTAAAGCTTTCCTGTCACTAAATTTTGTTCTAAGTCTTTCCATCCATTCACTCTAAATTTTTTCAATAGTACTTTGGATATAAATTTGAGTTAATATTTTGATGACGTGTCGTGTTTCGCTGCCAACTGGCAATGTTTCAATCGTTTAAATCGCCAGCTGGCGAATATTAGGTAGGCTGCATTTGCAATTTGTCGGATGATAGGCAATCTGATCAAAGCAGCCAAAATACTCCATCCTTTCAATTGCTTCCAAATAAGAATAAATGCATCTATCCCAATATATATCTGGCCATCATCATCTTTAGCATGTAGGAGCTTGAGTCCTTCAGTCAGCGAAATATTTGCTTTTTTCAATTCATCTACAGACACAATGATATCTTGCCAATCGAAAATATTATTCGGCGCGATTTTGCGATAATAGGTAATCTCTTTTGAACATAAGCCACATTTGCCGTCATAAAATACTGTTATCATAATTTAAATTTCTACGCCTTCAATAAAAAAATGAACACATGAATTAAACCACTGATAAGAAAAATACCTAAAACAGAGAGAATATATATTCCTATAAACCATAAAAAGTTATTGGGCTTAATATTCCACTTTTTCATTTACTTTACCTTCAAATATTTTATATGCGTAATAGGTATAGTATAACAAAATAGGTAACATAATGACCGCACCTATTAACATGAACAAAAGGGATGAGTTAGGAGCGGCTGCATCGAGATACGTCATATGACGAGGAATAACGTAGGGATAAGAACTAATAATAAATCCAATATAACAACAGATAAATATTCCTACTGCACACCAAAATGGAGCATGTTCCCATCTTTTATTGATCGCATAAAAATGTAATCCCCAGAGAAAGAGTGTGAAAATAGGGAGAGGCGCAAGATAAGGCATGTTCTGGGGGCTAAACCATTTTTGCGCAAGCAAAGGATCTAGAAAAGGTGTCCACACACTGACGCCAACACACGCAGCAAGAATTACATATTGAACTTTATTAGAAACTTCAAAGCACTTCTGTTGAAGTAATCCTTGTGTTTTAGTGATGAGCCTATTAGAACCTAACAATACATAACCAAATACTAACGAAATAGCACAAAAGAAATTAAACGGATCCAACCACTGCCATTCACCCAGAAAAAAGCGCCCATCAACAAAAGAAAACCCTTTAACAAATATCCCCAAAATAAATCCTTGGGACAGCGTTGCTAACAAAGACCCTGCAAAAAAACAATAATCCCACACATACTTTTTTTCATCCGAAACTTTTAACCTAAATTCAAAGGAAACACCGCGAAAAAGCAAGCCTAGTACCATGAAAAATATTGGCAAATAAATTAAAGGTAAAATAGTGCTAAACGCGAGAGGAAAAGCTCCGTACAAAGAAGCGCCTCCAAATACTAGCCATGTTTCATTCCCATCCCACACGGGCAATATAGTGCTCACCATAAGATCGCGGTCTTGATGTGCATTAAAAAAAGGCATTAATAACCCAATTCCTAAATCAAAACCATCTAAGATAATGTAGAGAATAATTCCCAACGCAATGATTCCACCCCAAATCAAAGCAAGATGCTCCATAATCATGGTTGCTCACCCTTTGAAGTATTTGTAATAGGCATGTATTGGAAAGGCAGATCTGTTTCAGGAACATCAAGAAAATCAGGGCCTTTACTGATAATTTTGCTTAAATATTTAAAATAGAAATAACCAAAAATAACACCATACACAATAATAATTAATCCAAAAGAAATAAGCACATTTCGAAGCAATATTTGTGACACCCCATCCGCGGTTCGGATCACACCATACACAATCCAGGGTTGGCGTCCTATTTCAGCCGTAATCCATCCACACCACATTGCCACAAATCCCAAAGGTGAGCTGAGCACACATAATTTTAAATACCAGGGCGTATCAAACAAACGCTTTTTAATTCTCAAATATAATCCCATTATCGCTAGGAATAACATTGCAAACCCAGCCGCTACCATAATTCTAAATGTCCAAAAAACAATGGCGACATTCGGTTGATCAGAGAGCGGAACGGATTTTAAACCTATCATCTCACCATTCCAGCTGTGCGTATTCAGTAATGAAGAAAAATGCGGAATTCCAATTGCAAAATTATTTTTTTGATTTGCTTGATCAGGTAGGGCAAATAATAATAGCGGAGCACCCTTTTGAGTATCCCAAATTCCTTCCATGGCTGCGGTTTTAATGGGCTGATTTTCATGCACTTCTACGCCTGTGGCATCTCCCATGATAATTTGGGCGGGAGCCAATAAAATTAAAAACAACCCTGTGACAGAAAAACATTTTCTCGCAAAATTGATGTGTTTGTTTTTTAACAAATAGTAGGCACTCACACTCAATATGACGAATCCCGCTGAAAGATAACATGCGAACATCATATGAATAAATCTAGGAAACAAAGCAGCGTTAAAAATAATTTGATACCAATTGGTAGGGACAAACATGCCTTTTACTAGAGCATAACCAACGGGATGCTGCATCCACGTATTTGCACATAAAATCCAATACGCTGAAGCCGTTGTTCCCATCGCGACTAATAACGTTGACGCATAATGCAACTTTGGGCCTACTCTATTCCAGCCAAATAGCATTACACCTAAAAATCCTGCTTCGATAAAAAACGCTGTCATAACTTCATATGTAAATAGCACACCCAATACGCCGCCAACAGATTGTGTAAAATGCGCCCAATTGGTGCCCAGCTGAAATTCCATGACAATTCCCGATACAATCCCCATTCCAAACGTTAACGCAAATATTTTCACCCAGAATTTACAAATATTGAGATAAAGAGGATTGCGTGTTTTGATCCAAAAACCTTCCATTACAGCTAAAAAAGCAGATAGGCCAATACTAAAAGCGGGAAATAAAATATGAAAACTTATCGTAAAAGCAAACTGTACACGTGAAAGCAAAGCAGTATCTAAGGCCATGGTGACCTCCATATTCTTTATCTGCAGAAGACTATAATAGCATTATCATCAAATGTTGTGTACGGAATGGGGGCATTTAATTTAATCGCAGCGCTTTTCTTTCGATATTTTGCTACATATTTTCATAGCGGCAACTCTCCTTGAATGTTATTTTTTGCGATTCTTTTACTGCGCCTTTTCAGCGAATTTGACTTGCGACTACCATGCTTGTCCAAGATTTTTTGAGCAGTTTCTTTATGCGTAAAGTTATTTTTTCTAAGGCCATAAAGCTTCTCTGTTGCAGCTTGTCGCGCGGTTCTTTCATCAACAATCGGCATCGGATAACCATTCAATTGTGATGGTGCATGCCATGGCATATGAATAAATACTTGATCTATATCTCGCAGCTCTGGAATCCAACGCCGAATAAAAACCCCCTCCGGATCCTGATCCAACCCTTGTTTGATAGGATTATAAATTCGGATGGCATTAATCCCTGTTGTACCTGATTGCATTTGAACTTGGTTGTAATGAATGCCTGGCTCATAATCGGTAAATAACTTTGCGAGATGCAAAGCGGGTTTTTGCCAGGGCAACCAGAGATGATAGCTTGCAAAACTCATTAACATCGCACGCATTCGAAAATTGATCCAGCCGGTAGCTGTCAAAGCACGCATACATGCATCGACCATCGGATAACCTGTCATACCAGACTTCCACGCCTCAAAATAATCGTTATTGAAATCTTGTTTTCTCAAGGAATCATATGCTGGATGCATGTTTTCAAATTCAATCCTTGGCTCATCTTCAAGTTTTTGAATAAAGTGACAGTGCCAGCGCAATCGACCTGAAAAAGATCGCATAGCAGACAGCCATTTTCCATTTTTGCCCACAGGCATTTGTTTTATTTCTTGATTACGTTGCTCGCAGGCTTGAAAGACTTCACGGATAGATAATGTGCCAAACGCCAGGTGAGCCGAGAGTCTTGAGCAACTATCAAATGCGGTCACAGGAGATGACATCTCTTTAGTATAGCCTTCACCGCGCTCGTAAAGAAAACTGTTCAAAAGCTTTAATGCTTCTTTTCGACCGCCTGATTGTAAATCACTGAACGCATCTATTTTTATGCCAAGTTCTGTATAATTCGGAAAAACATCAGACTTTTCTATTATCTTTTTAAGATTGGAAGGCACGTTCACTTTAGATTTGCTCATCTGTTTATACCAACGGGTCGACCACCCATCACGATTTTGCAAGCGACGTATTACGCCATTTTGGACCGGCTCATGCCATGGAATATTATGTAATTTACACCAACGTCTCACAGCATTGTCACGTTGATATGTCCAACCATTCCATGTTTCTTGATGAGACCATAACGCTAGAAGATTGTGACGATTTTTAATATCTTCCAAAACATCAACCGCATTGCCAACTTTAATAATTAGCTTTTGCCCAAGTGCGCTAAGCGATTGTTCCAGTTCAGAAAGACACTCTTTCAAAAACACATAATGCCTGTAACTCATATCGGGCTGTTGCCATAATTCCGGCTCAATAATATAGAGGGGTAACACAGATCCACTTTTGGCCGCCTCCGAGAAGGCGACATGATCTTCTATGCGGAGATCTCTTTTGAACCAAACAATATTCATTCAACAGCCTCACAAATAACTCGCTAATATTGTGAATTTATTCCTTATGGAAAGAGCTCTTCACCATCCCAAGCAAAAAACTTACCCGTCTGCTCTGGTGTCAGTTGTTCTAAGACCCCCAACAATTTTCCAGCAGAAAATTCTGGCGTAAACAACTTACCCACAGGAACATTGTCTTGGAAAGGTTTTGATAATTCACTGTCAACGGTCCCAGGATGAAGCCCAACGATAATAGCTTTCTTGTTTATTCTGGCAATTTCAATAGCGGCGTTCTTAATAATCATATTCAGTGCAGCTTTTGAGGCACGATAAGCATACCAACCGCCATGCTTATTATCTGAAATACTGCCCACGCGCGCAGATAGCGCTGCAAATATAGATGGCTGTTCCTTATTTAGCTTCGGCAAAAAATATTTAGCGACAAGAGCAGGTATGATGGCATTGACCTGAAAAATACGATGAAATTTTTCAGCGGATAAGTCTCTTAAAGATTTTTCCGGCATAATCTCACCATCATGTAATATGCCATTAGTCACAATAACCAAATCGAGAGGATTTTCTTTCGCGGCTAATTTAGCCGCTTCAGCGATAGATTCTTCGCTATTATAGTCAATTGGACGGTTTCCCGTTCGAGAAAACGCAAACAAATTAGCGTCGGGATATTTTTCAGACAACTGTGTCGTAAAAGCCTTACCTATCGCACCAGAAGCACCAACAATAACAATGTTTTTTGGTTCTACTCTCATACAGTATCCTCTATGCCGTTAAGGTTTCCTTAAGGTTTGTAGGATATCATGTCTATATCTAATACCACTTAAATACTATAAATACGAGAAAAACCATGCAAGACACCCATACTAATGAAAGGGACCTTTTTAAAATACTGCAGGACGGAAACAAACACGACGCGAAAGCGTTATTAGCTAGCCTCAACACCCTCGATACCGCTGAAATTCAACGCACGCTCCGTAAAACACAAAAGCTCTACGGAGAAGAATACACTTTAGCGTATTTTATCCACCAACGCTTCACCAAAGAAAAATTAGAAAAATACGGTTTTCATAATTTTTTACACGCCTTGGAAACTATTCATACTAAACAATTATTTGCACTCTTTCCTCATGTTGATGACAAAAATCGAATTCAGGATTTGCATGGTTTTATCCGACGCGGAATGTCACCCCGCAATATGAATTATTACCATTGTTTAGATAATTACGTACTTAACTTTATGGATAAAATTGAGGATGGAAGTTCAAATAAATATTTTCAACGGGCATTATTATTATTTGAGCACGGCGCACCCATAAATCCAGATACGGCATCTAAACTTCTTTTTGCAGCACTTCGACTCGCGGAAAAAGATGACAGCCCATTGGTTTTACGATGTCTCAATGCAGTTCGCAAACGCATGCCAGGATTACTGAACAATAACGCTGTTTCGGTTTTTGCCGCAAACAATGGAAATCTCTCGGCAATCAAATGGCTGATTGAAGACTATAAATTAAGCCTTTCATCCATCAGATGCGAATCTGCACTTCAAGGAGCACGATTACGCAAACACACTGTCATCGTTGAGTATATTCAACAAAAACGTAATGAAGATTCTCTCGAGGCCTTGGCTGAAGAAACTTTTTCAAAAACAAAACACAAGAAAAAGAAAGGACACGGCCATGCATTGGCCACACTCTCTGATAGCCCACGTCGCGCAACGCGAAATGTGTATCATTCCAAATCTGTTTCTTCTGAGATTACTTCAAAAGAACAAGAAAACGCGGTGTTAAATAGTGCCAAAAAATAAACGTTGAGAAGACCCTTTTGTTGACGTCGACAAAAGGGTCTTCAACTTTTCTTGTCTTTCATCCCATAATACAAAATCATCACCGTAATCGTTCCGCTCGTGAGAAAATTCGCGACGTTGCCTAGCGCTAAAATATAATCTTTCGTATATAAAGCATGGCCAATTGTGACCCACTGTATGACGTTGAATCCTGCAAATGTCCAAAGCGAAAGCGATTTAGTGTCTTTGGTGCGATAGAGCTTTACAGCTTGCGGGATAAAAAGCGCTGCGTTAATCGCAAGCCCAATCGCAAACGCTGTTTCCAAGATATAAACCCACTCCATCGTATTTCTCCTTTTTTATAGCGCAAGGCAGAATAACCAGAGAAAAGAGAATTAACCTTGATGATGATCAAACTATTTTGCGCGCTACCGTCAGCATTTCTTTGGTGCGGGTGGGAGAGAATCTGGAACCATCGACATCATAACGCGCAATTATTTTAAAGCCAGCGCGGGCTAACATCGCATCAAGTTCTTGTGGAGAATAAATCTGCAAGGGAAATTTTACCTGGAATTTCTTAGGTTTTTCACCTTTCTTCTCAATCGTGTAATTATCATAAGAAACCAATTGGCCTTTTTTCTTATCCAGTTTTGAATATTGAAAAATATGCGCTTTCATATTCTCTACTTTTGCATATTTATTGGTATCAAAGCCTGGCATATCTTTTTCATGGATGGCATTTAAATTGAATATATCAAAGACATAGATTCCACCCGGCTCTAAATTACGATGAATATTATGCATCGCTTTTTCAAAACCTTTTTTAGTCAAATGCCCCACGGCATTAAAAATAGTGATGACGGCATCGAATGCTCCCAAATGCTGTGAGCGCATATCACCGTGATATAATTTCGCTTTAATATTTTCTGTTTTAAGTTTTGCTCTGGCTTTTGCTAATAATTTTGGGCTGTAATCCGAACCTGTGACATGAAATCCATGCTTGGTTAACCAAATAATTTGTGAACCCGTTCCACAGGTTAAGTCTAAAACGGTTTTAACGCCGTACTGTTTAAGGATTTTTCCAATAATGCGATTGGTCGAATTTTTACTAGCACTTCCGACGGCATCGAAAAGAAAATGGAGCTTGTTGTATTCTAGTGGTAGTTTCATCGCGGTATAGTATCGCTTCGGTAATACAAAGGGAATAGCATGAACTCAATGTCATCAAAGTATTCATTTCAGCAATTTTAATTGTATTAATCAGTGAAATTGCAAAACGTAGCAGTTTATTCGGTGGAATTGTTGCATCCATTCCACTGACGAGTTTATTGGCAATCGTGTGGCTGTATTCTGATACGCATGATGTCCAAAAAATTATTGGATTATCATATGACATTTTTTGGTTGGTATTTCCCTCATTATTATTTTTTCTTGCATTGCCGTTACTTTTAAAAAAAGGACTACATTTTTACGCTGCACTAAGCTTATCATTAATGCTCACCGTAATGGGTTACGGGATAATGATTACGGCCTTAGGGTTAAGGAGCTAGCCACACAAAACCTTTAACCCAGTATTCATATGAAAGGTGCTGCCCTTTCGTATTAGTTGCGCTTTATACTTTCCCTTGTAGTAATTACCCTGTTATATATTATTAAAAGATTATTTTATTATGCCATGTTTGGGAAAAAGCTGTTTTAACACCCTTTCATTGGGATCAATTCTTTTACCATGCCTTTGAGCGCAAAATAAATTGCTGCGCCAAATACTAAGGTTTGAAAAGGATGTTCTTGTACATAATCAAACCAATCTTGCGCAGATTGCTTGACCTCTTCTTTTCCCTTTTTCACATATTCATTTGCATCGTTTTTTACTTTATTCATCGTATCCATAGTCCTCTCCTCTTCATGGTTATGAATAACACGTAGCACTACGTTACGAAGTTATAAAAAAACTTGCAAAGACTTTAGTCAAGGCGCTGAGTGAAGAAACATGCTTAATCGGGAAAAATACCTGAGATATAAAACCAACGACCTTCTTGAAAAACAAAATCACTGATTTCATGTAAAATATGCGTTTTTTTGCCGTCAGAATAACTGGCGTAAAACTCAACAGTACCGTGAAAAATACTGGATGTTACATTTACAACTTTTAATTCTACCCATCTAATTTTGTTGGCGCGTTTTTTTGCTTCTTCAATATTAAAGCGATCTGCCGCCGGTGATTTCATCGTTTCCGCAATATAATCCATATCACCATAAAAATACGCGGTATAACGCGATCGCATTAACTGCTCTGGCGTCGAAGGAATTGCGTGATGCGAAATAAATCGACCACAACAGAATTCATAATTTTGAGTCAAACCACACGGACACGCGCTCATTATAAAATTATACAGTCTCCGCTTTTTCGCGGACCGGGAAGTTTTCGAGGTGATGGAGATTGATCAAACAGCGGAGCAGAAGATGCGGGCTGCGGACGAAAAAATTCTAAAGATGACCGAGGTGATGCGGGCGCTTGAGAAAATACAGGCGCTTGTCCATAAGATAAACCCGCAGGAATCTCTAAAGGGCGCTGGCGAAATTTTCTTGCCGCGTCCAAAAGTCCTAGTAATTCCTCATTTGGTCCCTTTACAGAGATAACATCTTCCCAATCTGTAATCGCCAAATCATAATTGTGCAGCATAAAATGCGTTTTTGCCCGTAACATCAACATATTTATTTTATCTTTTCTTTTTCCAAGATATAAATTAAAAAAAGGTAGTGCTTTATCAAATTCCTTTAAGAAACAATGCGCCACAGCTCTCGTTCTCCACGACGCTAACATCGTAAAATCATATTGCCATTTATCCACATCCCAAAGATTACCGCATAATGCTTCACTTTTTTCTGCAGACACAATCGCATCGCGGTATTTTTCTAATTTTAGCTGAGTGAGCCCAAGATATCGCCATGACAGAGGAAGGTAAATTTTATGCTGTCCTTCCACGTTCAAAGCTAGAGCAAGATATTTCTCTGCTTCCAGATATTTACCTAATCGATAATTATTTTTGCCTCGAAAATAGGAAACGAGTCCCGGCATTGATTTTCTTTTCGCCAGTACCTCTAAACTACGAGTGGATTCATGAAAAGACTCAGAATGGCCTTTTTGTTTACGCTCCACATGCCTGACAGGCTTAAGTTGAACAGCAATTGCGAGAAACTGATGCAACTCGTCTGAATCCTCACCATATTTTTTTGCTTCTCTAAAGCCCTCTGCAATTTGCACATATTCTTGTTTTCTTTGAAGTGAAGGTATAGGGCTTTCATCCGCAAGATCCCAACGGGCACGCGCGAGATAATAATGAGCTTGTCCATCCGTTGGATACAATGCGACGGCTTCACTGAAACTCTTTACGGCTTCTGCGAATCGACCCTGATTAAAATGAATCAATCCTTTATTCTTTAAATCTTTAAGCTCTAAATCATGCATAGCAGCCACCTCTTGTTCCAATCCATTGCAGGGATTGATCATAATAGTTACTTGTGGCTAAATCAAAAAATCCGAGGAAAATCTATGCAAATTGACTTAAGTCATTTTTTCAAACGCTGCGAAACTATTGAAGCTTGCACGCCCCTGATTCGTTCATGTGCGCTTCTTTTCATCTTCGCCGGGCTTATTGAAATTGCATTTGGGCTGTTTGTAAAAAATGTCGTCTTTCCGGGAGTTGTCACGGCCATACTCGGCAGTATGCTTTATTTCGTGTCGATACCCTCCGTGGGAATGGTGTGTTTCCTCTGGGCGATCATGCCGGTTTTAGGATCCTTCAGCACACGAGTGGGAGTAAATATCGGCGAAAGCCTCTATTCGCTATTCACACTTGCTCCACTTTTCATTGGGTTTCGGGCCTTTCTAGCGACACGTCAACTCGATAAATTACGCTTTCCCGACGAAGATGAGACCCCAAAAACGTCAGACAAACCCTCAAAACAAAAGTCTTGATCTGGCTTACCTGACCGGATATCATGTGCGGCTAACAACATCGTAACAACTAAAAACCCTCTAAATATTTTTCTCTGTACGTAAAACTTCATATGCAAGTCTTATTTTAGCTAATGGGATTATCCATACGAACCTTTTTATTTAGATGGTAGGAACGATGACGATAAGTAATATTGAAAGCACTTTTTTGCTTGATTTAATTCGGAACAAAACACCGGTGTCTATCTACTTACGACACGGTATTCGCCTCAGAGGCAACCTTGTAGGCCAAGACGAAAAATCACTTTTTCTGGAAGATTCAACAGGCGTTCAAATGATTCTTAAGAATGCAGTTAGCACGATTACTCCCGATTTAGTATTTTAATCTAGGTTTTTTCATACCCTCCATACTTCCTTTTAATTTCGGGAAATGATGTTTTTTATTCTTTTTTTGCAGTAAAATGTCTTTACTTTGAACTATAGGACTTGATCCATGCGACAGGTACCTCATCCGCTGATTGTCGGCGACGGCAAAATGGCAACCCATTTTGGGCATTACTTATCTCTGCTCGGGATAACATACTCACAATGGTCTCGCAAATCGTCCTCTCACGATTCCCTCAAAACTTTACTTAATGGATCCACATTAACAATATTATTAATCTCAGATTCTGCGTTGGATAATTTTATTCGCGCTAATCTATTTTTAAAAAATAAACCGCTGGTCCATTTTTCAGGTGCATCGTCGATTCCAGATACGTTTAGCGCACATCCCTTAATGACGTTTTCAGAGAATTTATATGACCTCGATTTTTATAAAAAAATTCCCTTTATATTAGAAGCTGGCCAATCCAATCCGCTTAATTTTCTTCCCAATGATTTTTATGAAATCCCGGCTGAATTAAAATCTTATTACCATATGTTATGCGTATTAAGCGGTAATTTTACATGTATTTTGTGGCAGAAGTTTTTCACCGAATTTCAAACAAAATTTAACTTCCCCAAACAGGTTGGCGAATTGTATCTCAAGCAAATCACCCAGAATATTCTCCACAACCCTACTACTTCGCTAACAGGCCCGTTACTTCGAAATGATGCACAGACTCTTCATACACACTTGAATGTCCTTCAGAACGATGAATTTAAAGATATATATCAGGCTTTTGTAACCTTATTTGAGAATAGGAGAAAAACATGAAGATCCATGATTTTCAAAAGATGAAAGATAAAAACCAAAAAATTACGATGGTGACCTCATATGATCACTGGTCGGCACAAATCATCGCGAATAGCGATATCGACAGCATTCTGGTTGGCGACAGTGTCGCGATGGTTATGTATGGACATACCCACACCCTTCCGGCAACTGTTGATCTCATGGCGCAACATATCGCAGCCGTCGCAAAAGGGGCGCCCAATAAATTCATCATTGGTGACATGCCCTTTTGCTCCAATCGAAAAGGTTTAGTCGAAACCATGAATGCCGTCGAAAAAATTATGCGCGCCGGCGCACACGCCATCAAAATTGAAGGCGCTGACGGAAATTTAGAATTAATTCAACATATTGTGACATCCGGCATTCCCGTAATGGGACACCTGGGATTAACACTCCAATCGATTCATAGTTTGGGCGGATTTAAAATTCAAGGCAAAAATCAGCAAGCGGCCGAAAAAATTAAACAGGATGCAATACAACTCGAAAAAGCTGGATGCTTTTCGATTGTGCTGGAATGCATGCCCACCGACGTAGCGAAAACCATTACTGATTCGTTAACAATTCCTACCATTGGAATTGGCGCAGGGCCCTACACTTCAGGCCAGGTATTAGTGCTGCAAGATATGTTAGGCATGAATAGCAATTTCAAACCAAAATTTTTAAAAAATTATTTAAATGGCACAGAGCTCATCCAGAACGCGTTAAATCAATATGCGCAAGAAGTAAAATCTGCGGCCTTCCCCCATTTGGAAATCCATTGCTATGCAGATAATTAATACGCCTCAAGCATTTCAAGCGATGCGAAAAACCTTAACGGGTTCGGTTGGCTTTGTACCAACAATGGGGAATTTGCATGAAGGCCATGCGAGTTTATTGCGAAAATCAAAGCAAGAAAATGATATTACGGTATTAAGTATTTTTATTAACCCCACGCAATTTAATAACGCAGAGGATTTTAAACATTATCCCCGCACGCTTGAGGATGATTTAACATCAGCAAAACAACTAGACGTAGATATTGTTTTTTTACCAACTCAAGAAAATATTTACCCTGACGATTACACATATAAAGTTTCCGCGTTTAATTTATGGCTAAGTTCTGAATTAGAGGGCAAATTTAGACCCGGCCATTTTGAAGGCATGTTAACCATTGTATTAAAGCTATTGTTAATTACGCGCCCGACACGTGCATATTTTGGTGAAAAAGATTATCAACAATATCAATTAATAAAAAAAATGGCTGAAGCTTTTTTTCTCGATATGGAAATCATTGGATGTCCTACTATTCGCAATTCAAACGGGCTGCCGTTGAGTTCGCGCAACAACCGCTTTACTCCAGAGCAACTCGAGGCTGCTCAACAATTCCCCAAAATATTTCATGCAGATTTAACTTCTGAACAAATAAGGGTGCAATTAACAAAAGCAGGCTTTGAAGTAGAATATATTGAAGAATATGAAGGAAGACGATTTGCGGCGGTAAAATATGCGAGCGTGAGACTGATAGATAATATTCAGCTAGTATCGGGAGGTGCGTCGTCGCAAAAGGATGCTACTCAGGATGACAATCAGAGAAAGGGGTTCTTATGATTTTATGTTTAGATGTTGGCAATAGTCATATTTATGGCGGCGTATTTGATCAGGATAAATTAATCCTCCAATTTCGATATCCTACGACTGCAGTCTCGACATCGGATCAATTGGGCATCTTTTTTAGACAAGTTCTGCAAGAAAATAACATTAAAATCGACAGCATTACGGATATTTCCGTTGGCTCTGTTGTTCCGTCTATTGATTATTCTGTCCGTGCCGCAGCCATAAAATATTTCAACAAAGATCCCTTCTTCTTAAAAGCCGGCGCTAAAACAGGCCTTAAAATATCCTATAAAAATCCTTTGGAAGTTGGCGCTGACCGGATTGCGTGCGCCATCGCGGCGACGAATCAATTTCCGCAAAAAAATGTCGTCATTGTCGATTTTGGCACAGCCACAACATTTGATGTGGTTCGCAGCGACAATAATTATTTGGGCGGTGTGATTATGCCGGGCATAAAAATATCCATGAGCGCACTGAATGAAAACACCGCCAAACTTCCTCCGGTGAATATTTTAAAACCTGAAAAAGTCATTGGCCAAACCACCATTGCAAATATTCAAGCGGGTTTATATTTAGGTCATCTAGGTGCCGTCACTAAAATTATCGAGAAAATTTCAGAAGAAGCGTTTGACGGCAAAAAACCCTTAATTTTAGGCACAGGCGGATTTTCGCAATTATTTGAAAACGAAAATATTTTTACAGCAATTATTCCCGAATTAGTTCTACATGGCTTGAGGCTGGCGTATGCTAAGCAATAAAAAAATTCTTTTAGGCATTACAGGTGGCATTGCGGCATATAAAACACCTGAATTAGTGCGATTATTAACGCAGCAAGGCGCTAGTATTAAAACCGTCTTAACCGACAGCGCAGAAAAATTCGTCACGCCGCTCACATTGCAAACATTATCCAATCAACCAGTTTTTACGTCTTTATGGGAGTGTGAAGAAAAAATTTCGCATATTGAATTAGCGCGATGGGCCGATGTCATTTTAATTGCTCCGGCGACAGCAAATATTGTTGCCAAATTAGCGCATGGTTTTGCGGATGATTTATTAACGACATTATGTTTGGCAACGACATCGCCCATTATTATTGCGCCCGCGATGAACCAACAGATGTATTTAAATAAGCTGACCCAAACCAATCTCAACATTTTGCTACATAATAATATAACGATTTGGGGGCCTGATTCTGGTATTCAAGCCTGTGGCGAAAACGGTCCTGGAAGATTATTGGAGCCCCACACGCTCACTGAACACTTAACTAATTATTTCTCGCCCAAACTATTAAACAACAAAAATATTTTAATCACGGCGGGTCCGACACAAGAAGCTATCGATCCTGTCAGATATATTACCAATCACAGTTCAGGGAAAATGGGCTATGCGCTTGCGGAAGCAGCCTTAAATATGGGCGCAAACGTTACTGTTATATCTGGCCCTACGCATCTTTCACTTTCGCCCGCTATTAATAAAATTAATATTATTACAGCAGATGATATGCACAAAGCCGTATTAGAAAACATTGCGAATCAAGATATCTTTATTGCAGCCGCTGCAGTGAGTGATTACAAACCTGAAATAGCTTCCCCCCAAAAAATTAAGAAAAATTCAGATAAACTCGATTTAACTTTAACCAAAAATATTGATATATTAAAAACAATCTCAGAAACACATAAAAATATTATTAAAGTTGGATTTGCCGCAGAAACTGAAAATTTACTTGAAAACGCTAAACAAAAATTAGTTTCTAAACAATTAGATGTGGTTATCGCAAATCTTGTAGGTAAAGATGTAGGATTTTATGTCGATGAAAATGAAGCGACACTGATTACGTCGAAAAATATTACTGAACTCGGTAAATGTTCTAAGAAAAAACTGGCTCAGCAAATTATTGAAGCCATATCCTCGATTACATCTTCGGTTTCATAACTCTAAAATCTATCACCGGGCCTGCCTCAGAAGGAGTTTTTCGATCACGCAAGAGTCTGTAAATCGTTTTGTGTAACTAGCCACGGCAGTTTTACTCAGCGATAC
>CAZLGL010000010.1:0-80580 GCA_964559315.1 uncultured Coxiellaceae bacterium | reverse complement strand
TCGTCCTAACATCCGGTTTGACTCTCCCCGATACTGCCAAGCAAATGCACTTTTAGGATCTAAACGAATCGCTTCATCAAAACCTTTTATGGCTTCTTCATATCGTCCTAACATCTGTTTTGAGATTCCTCGCCCTTGCCAAGCAATTACACTTTTAGGATCTAAACGAATGGCTTCATCATAATCTTTTATGGCTTCTTCATATCGTTCTAATATCCGTTTTGACTCTCCTCGCCCTTGCCAAGCAATTACACTTTTAGGATATAAACGAATCGCTTCATCATAATCTTTTATGGCTTCTTCATGTCGTCCTAACATCTGTTTTGAGTTTCCTCGCCCTCCCCAAGCAAATTCACTTTTAGGTTCTAAACGAATCGCTTCATCATAATCTTTTATGGCTTCTTGATATCGTCCTAACATCCGCTTTGACTCTCCTCGTCCATCCCAACTAGATACACTTTTAGGATCTAAACGAATCGCTTCATCAAAATCTTTTATGGCTTCTTCATATCGTCCTAACATCCGTTTTGACTCTCCCAGCCCAGCCCAACCAACAGGACTTGTTCGATTTAACTGAATTACATCAGAAAAAATTTTCAAAGCATCGTCAAAATGTCCCTTTTTAAGTTTTGATGCCCCACGAACAAGAAAGATTGTTTCTTTCATTAAAATCTCCTTAAAATAATTTCAAAGACTCCACATCATTTTTTAACGGCATGACTCAAAACGATTATCATCATAAACTTCTAAAAATGCGTCAAGTTAAATAATTTTAAACCCGCAATATTTCCTTCAAATATATCCCTGTATGTGACTGCTTATTTTTCGCAACTTCTTCGGGAGTTCCGCAAGCAATTAAGGTTCCGCCTTTGCTTCCCCCTTCGGGGCCTAAATCAATAATCCAATCAGCGGTTTTTATCACATCTAAATTATGTTCAATAACTACAACCGTATTGCCCTTTTCTTTTAAGCGATGCAAAACTTCAAGTAATTGCGCAATATCATGAAAATGCAATCCCGTCGTCGGCTCATCTAATATATATAAAGTATTACCTGTATCACGACGTGATAATTCTTTCGATAACTTTACGCGCTGCGCTTCACCACCCGACAAAGTAGTAGCGCTCTGACCCAATTTTATATAACTTAAACCGACATCAACCAATGTCTGTAATTTGCGTGCAATAGCAGGTACCGCATCAAAAAATACCCGCGCATCTTCAACGGTCATTTCCAATACTTCATAAATATTTTTATGTTTATATTTAATTTCCAATGTTTCTCGGTTATAGCGCGCACCTTTACATACATCGCACATCACATAAATATCGGGGAGAAAATGCATCGCGACTTTAATCACGCCGTCACCTTCACACGCTTCACAGCGTCCGCCGCGAACATTAAAACTAAAACGCCCGGGAGAATATCCGCGCGCGCGCGATTCTTGAGTTCCTGAAAATAATTCCCGTATGGCCGTGAACATTCCCGTATAAGTTGCGGGATTCGATCGCGGCGTTCGACCAATCGGGGCTTGATCAATATCCACAACCGTTTCGAAATGTTGTAATCCTTTAATATTTTCATGCTCCGCCGGCATTATTAACGTCGCGCCATTTAAAGTACGCGCAGCGACAGGATATAAAGTATCGTTTATTAATGTCGATTTTCCGGAACCCGATACGCCTGTAATACATGTCATTAATCCCACCGGAATTTTTGCGGTAATATTTTTTAAATTATTTCCCGAGGCCTTAATAATTTCGATCTGTTTTTTAGGATCTGCAGGTGTTCGTTGAGAAGGGATCACAATACTTTTACGGCCACTTAAATAATCTGCGGTAAGCGAATTTTTATTACTTAAAATGGATTTTGGCGTTCCTTGCGCCACAATTTTTCCACCGTGCACCCCAGCCCCAGGGCCCAAATCAATCACATGATCGGCACTTAATATCGCTTCTTCATCATGCTCAACGACTAATACGGTATTTCCTAAATCACGCAAATAATTTAAGGTTTTTAATAATCGCGCATTATCACGTTGATGTAATCCAATGGATGGCTCATCTAAAATATACATGACCCCCACCAATGCAGAACCAATTTGACTGGCTAATCGAATTCGCTGCGCTTCGCCACCCGACAATGTTTCTGCAGAACGATCTAAAGACAAATATTCTAAACCCACGTTTTTTAAAAAGGTTAATCGCGCAATAATTTCTTTTAATATTTTCGATGCAATTTCACCTCTTTTCCCTGATAGTTTTAAGTGATTAAAAAAGTCGAGTGACTCTGTAATAGAATACCGTGTAACATGTGGCAAATTAATTTTATTAATAAAGACATTGCGCGCTTCTTCTTTCAAACGCGTACCCTGGCACGATTGGCATGACTGGTGCGATAAATATTTTAAAAATTCTTCTCGCATCATGTCCGATTCGGTATCCCGATATCGACGCTCAAAATTATGAATAATGCCTTCAAACGGCCGAACTTTTTCATAGACTGTACCGCGATCGTTGACATAGCGAAAACGAATATCATCATTTCCTGAACCGTACCAAATAATATTTTTAATTTTTTCGGGATAGGATTTAAAAGGCTTATCTAAATCAAATTTATAATGCTTTGAGAGACTGACTAATAAACTGTAATAATAACCACTGCGATTATCCCACCCTCGTATAGCGCCTTTGGAAATGCTGATATTTTCGTCATTAATAATTCGTTTGGGATCAAAAAATTGTTTTTCACCCAATCCATCACACTCTGCACATGCTCCGGCAGGATTATTAAATGAAAACAAACGCGGCTCCAATTCTTGAAGAGAATATCCGCAATGAGGGCAAGCAAATTTTGCGGAAAACAGGAGGTCCTTCGACTCGCTCCGCTCGCTCAGGATGACAATTTTGACTAAGCCCGATGATAATCCCACCGCGGTTTCTAACGATTCTGCTAAACGCTGACGGATATCCGATCTTACTTTTAATCTGTCTACAACAACTTCGATGGTATGTTTTTGGCGAAGTGATAATGGCTTGAATTGCTCCAATTCAATAATTTCGCCATCTATTCTGGCGCGAATAAAGCCTTTGGATTTTAGATCATTAATTAATTCAACATGCTCGCCTTTACGTTCCTGGACTACAGGCGACATAACCATTATTTTAGTATCTTCCGGCAACGCTAAAATATTATCGACCATTTGACTAATCGTTTGTGCGTTTAAAACTACATTATGGGTAGGACAATGCGGCTCACCCACGCGCGCAAACAATAATCGCAAATAATCATAAATTTCGGTGACAGTTCCCACCGTTGATCGCGGATTATGCGAAGTGGATTTTTGTTCAATCGCAATCGCCGGAGATAAGCCCTCAATATGATCGACATCCGGTTTTTCCATCATCGATAAAAATTGTCGCGCATACGCCGACAACGATTCGACATATCGTCGCTGTCCTTCGGCATATAACGTATCAAACGCCAACGACGATTTTCCGGAACCCGACAGGCCTGTAATCACCACCAGTTTGTCACGCGGAATATCTAAAGTGAGGTTTTGTAAATTATGGGTACGAGCCCCTTGGATGCGTATGCTATTCATAGTGCGCTATAATAGCACGCTCTCACCTGAATCGAGGACATTCCAGAAAAACCATGCATTCTATTGAAAAACGCGCGACATTTTCGTTGGCCACTTTATTCAGCCTACGCATGCTGGGATTATTTATCGTCTTGCCCGTCTTCACGCCGTTTGCGAAAACCCTTCCTGATGCCACACCATTTCTAATTGGCTTAGCACTGGGAATTTATGGCTTAACCCAAGCCGCATTTCAATTACCGTTAGGCGCATTATCCGACTACTATCCCCGGAAAAATATTATTGCGGTCGGATTTTTTATTTTTATTTTGGGCAGCATTTTGGCGGCGCTCTCTCACAATATTTATACGCTCATGATCGGACGCGCACTTCAAGGAGCTGGTGCCGTAGGAAGTACTATCATTGCATTACTGGCAGATCACACACGGCCACATATGCGCTCCAAAGCAATGGCGATTATTGGCATGATCATTGGCATGACATTTTTTATATCACTTTTATTAGGCCCGTTTTTAGATCGCTTTATTGGCGTGAAGGGGATTTTTTGGCTAAGTGCGGGCTTAGGATTAATCGCGATAATATTAAATTACAGCTGGGTGCCCTTTCCTCAACAAACGCTATTACATGAACCTACTAAACATTTTATTAAAAATATTAAATTATTATTACGCGAAGTAAATTTATTAAAATTAGATGCGGGTATTTTTTTATTGCATGCAGTTCTCACTGCAACATTTGTAGTTATCCCACTGTACATTCATAACCACTGGATTTATGCGCCTGCGTTACTATTATCAGTTTTCTTTACGTTTAAATTCATGAAATATATTCGCATGGCAATTATTATGTTATTACTTTCCATATTGACCATGTATCAATTTCACGAAAATAATTATGTATTAATGATTGAATTATTTTTATTTTTTACAGGGTTTAATATTTTAGAAGCAAATTTGCCTTCACTGGTTTCACAAACTGCGCCAGCGCATTTAAAAGGCACTGCAATTGGCGTGTATTCGACGTGCCAATATTTAGGCATTTTTGCGGGTGGCATTGTCGGTGGATTATTATTACAATCAAGTTTCATAATTTCATAGGAGACGTATCATGGCTCGAGGGGTTAATAAGGTTATTTTGATTGGAAATTTAGGCGCAGATCCGGAAGTTCGGTTTATGCCCAGCGGTGGAGCTGTGGCAAATTTGCGCATTGCGACCAGCGAATCGTGGAAAGACAAGCAAACCGGCGAGCAAGTTGAACGAACAGAATGGCATACCGTTGTATTATTTAATCGCTTGGGCGAAATTGCAGGCGAATATTTAAAGAAAGGTTCCAAAGTATTTATCGAAGGTTCATTGCGCACACGTAAGTGGCAAGACAAAAATGGCCAAGATCGTTACACGACGGAAATTGTTGGCGCTGAAATGCAAATGTTAGATAGCAAAGGCGGCGGTCAATCTTTTCAAGCCGACGATCGCGGCAGCAGTAACGCATCTGAATCTCGTCCGACGGCAGCGCCAGTTGCAGCAACAACTGAATTGGATGATGACATACCGTTTTAAACCCTTTTGTAAGGGCGCCGCAAGCGGTGCCCCTGCTATCCATAGATTTAACTTTCAGTAAGGATCTCGCATGTCCCGCCCCGCTCACTTTTCTTGGGTTTCACCTTATATAATGGTAAGCCATCTCGAATCCGCACTCACGTTTTATCACAAAACCTTCGGCTTCGAGATTACAGAAACTACGCCCGAACATGCTGAAATGCGCTACAAAGATCAAATCCTGATGTTCGGCCAAGAAGGCGCCTATGGCGGAAAATCCCGTTCACCCAAATCCAGCCAAGTCGAATCCCCCATCACTCTCTATATATATTGTGAAGATGTAGATACCTTCTATAAAAATGCGGTAGAATTTGGCGCGAAATCGATCACTGCTCCTGAAGATGTGTTTTGGGGTGACAGAATGTGTCGACTTCAATGCCCCGAAGGTTATACCTGGGCATTTGCAACAAACAAGATTCCGTGTAACAAAACATAAAGGGCTTTCACGTGATTAAACTTCGTCATTTAATATGTCTTGGATTTATCGCTCTTCTCACCACAGGATGCCAACTTGAAACAATGGGCGTTCTCGATCCGAAGGGAACCATCGCGGCTGATGAAAAAATTCTACTCTTTACCGCCATTGGATTAATGTTACTTGTGGTGATCCCCGTTATTATTCTTAATTTTGTTTTTGCATGGAAATACCGTGCAAGTAATACAAAAGCAAAATACAGTCCAGATTTTGCTCACAGCACCATATTAGAAGTGGTGTGGTGGACAATCCCCATTATTATTATTGCTATTCTCGCCACCATAACGTGGATCACCTCACATCGTTATGATCCGTACCGACCGCTAGATAACACACAAGGCAAACCGTTAGTCATCCAAGTCGTTGCGATGGATTGGAAATGGTTATTTATTTACCCTGATCAAAATATTGCAACCGTAAATTATGTTCAAATGCCCATTAATGTTCCGGTACGTTTTTTCATTACCGCCGATGCGCCCATGAACTCATTTCAAATTCCCCAATTAGCAGGACAAATTTATGCAATGCCTGGCATGCAAACAGAATTAAATGTTTTAGCCACCAGCATGGGCAGTTTCCCTGGTTTTTCTGCAAATTATAGCGGCGTTGGTTTTGCCGGAATGACATTTAATGCAAAAGTGACTTCTCAAGCGGATTTTGATGCGTGGGTTAAAAATGTCCAAAAACAAAAATCACCACTTTCTCAAGCAGTTTACAAACAACTTCAAACACCCAGCGAAAATAATCCTGCTGCAACCTATTCTTCTGTCGAAAATAATTTATTTAATAATGTCATCATGTCTTACATGATGCCTATGCAAAACATGACATCAGAAGAATCCACCAAAATGATGCCGCAATCAAAAGATTTATCTCAACCGATGAAAATGTTAATGCCGATGCCACAAGACAGGGTGAAACCATGACAGAGACAATGCAAAAATTTCTTTTTGGAAATTTAACTTTAAATGCTATTCCCTACCACAACCCCATTATCATGGGAGCAGCAATCTTTTCTGGATTGATTGCATTTATTGTACTTGCGACCATCACCATTAAAGGCAAATGGATTTATATTTGGAAAGAGTGGCTTACGTCTATTGATCACAAAAAAATTGGCATTATGTATATTATCCTCGCCTTCGTGATGCTACTTCGCGGATTTGTGGATGCGGTCATGATGCGTCTGCAACAAATGTTGGCATACGGTCCCCACCAAGGTTATTTACCACCTGAACATTACCAGCAAATTTTCACTGCGCATGGCGTGATCATGATTTTCTTCATGGCAATGCCCTTTATGTTTGGCTTAATTAACATTGCACTTCCCCTTCAACTTGGATGCCGAGATGTTGCATATCCTTATTTAAATTCATTAAGTTTATGGCTCACGATAGTCGGCGCCGGGTTGGTGATGATTTCTTTATTCGTGGGCGATTTTTCGGGTGCAGGATGGCTCGCCTACCCACCTTTTTCAGAAATTTCCTACAGTCCCACTACCGGTGTGGATTATTATATTTGGGCAGTGCAAATTTCAGGCGTGGGCAGTTTAATTTCTGGTATTAATTTCTTAGTGACCATTTTAAAAATGCGCTGCCCTGGCATGACATTAATGAAAATGCCGATTTTTCCGTGGACAATTTTATGCGCCATGATTTTAGTGATTCTGGCTTTCCCTGTTCTCACGGTTACGCTGGCCCTTTTATTATTTGATCGTTTTTTTGGTACACATTTCTTTACCGCACACATGGGCGGCAACGCTATGATGTACATCAATTTAATTTGGATCTGGGGGCACCCAGAAGTTTATATTCTTATTTTACCCGCGTTCGGTATTTTTTCAGAAGTGGTTGCAACGTATTCCAAAAAACGCTTATTTGGTTATGCAACGATGGTAGGCGCAACGTTTGCTATTGCCATTTTATCGTTCGTCGTGTGGTTACATCACTTTTTCACGATGGGTGCTGGCGCGAATGTTAATGCTTTCTTTGGAATCATGACGATGATCATCGCGATTCCAACAGGCGTAAAAATATTTAACTGGTTGTTTACCATGCATGAAGGTCGCATAACCTTTTCAAATCCGATGTTATGGACCATTGGATTCATCATGACATTCTCAATCGGCGGAATGACTGGCGTGTTAATGTCTGTTCCTGCAGCAGATTTTCAAGTACACAACAGTTTATTTTTAGTAGCACACTTTCATAACGTCATCATTGGTGGCGTAGTATTTGGTTATCTTTCTGGGTTGATTTATTGGTTTCCCAAAATGTTTGGCTTTAAGTTAAATGAAAAATTAGGACGCTATTCTTTTGCATGTTGGATAGTTGGTTTTTATTTAGCCTTCATGCCGTTATATGCATTAGGTCTTATGGGCGTAACACGTCGTTTGTATCATTATGATAATGTCGCGTGGCACCCCTATTTTGTTGTTGCTGCTATTGGTGTTGCAGTTATCGCATTAGGTGTTGCATTTCAAGCATTACAATTGCTCGTAAGCTATAAAGATCGTTATAAAAATCGAGACGTCACAGGTGATCCATGGGATGGCCGCACGTTAGAATGGTCAATTCCATCTCCCGCACCATTTTATAATTTCGCGTTTATTCCGGAAGTAGATTCTCGCGATGCCTATTGGGAAATGAAACAAAAAGGCCTTAAACCTGAAACACGTCCTTATCAAGATATTCACATGCCTTCCAATACGGGCGTTGGCTTTATTATTGCAGTATTCGGCGGATTATTTTGTTTTGGCATGATTTGGCATATCTACTGGATGATTGGATTGGGCCTAGCCGGAGTTATCGTAACAGCAATTGCTCGAACATTTGATCAACATACCGATTATTATGTTCCTGCAGCTGAAGTTGAGAAAATCGAAAGAGAAATCGCTAATAGGAGAAACGCATGAGCCACGATCATCATAATTCTGATGCCATTGATGTTTTTGGCTTTTGGATTTATATCATGAGCGACTGCGTTTTATTCGCAGCCCTTTTCGCCACGTATGCCGTACTTTATACCAGCACATTTGGCGCACCTGGAATTAAGCAATTAGCCAATTTGCCTTATGTGTATGGTGAAACCATGGCATTGCTTGCAAGCAGCTTTACGTACGGCATGGGAATTTTAGCGATGTATAAGAATAATAAAGCCCGTGTAATTTTTTGGTTAGTAGTAACGTTTTTATTTGGCTTAACCTTCGTAAGTATGGAAGTGAAAGAATTTATCCATATGTATTTAGAAGGTCACAGCTGGCATGTGAGTGCCGCACTTTCAGCCTTTTTCACGCTAGTAGGGACACATGGACTTCACGTAAGCATGGGGCTACTGTGGATGGCGGTACTATTAATTCAGCTTACAATATTCGGACTTACCCCCACAATGAAAAGACGCTTAACCTATTTAGGATTATTTTGGGCTTTTCTTGATATTGTTTGGATTTTTGTTTTCAGTCTCGTTTATTTAATGGGAGTACTTTAATATGTCTCTGCATAATCACGATCACGCTTCCCACAATGAAAGTTATGGCACCTCACCCAAAACACTCAGCGCCTATCTCACAGGCCTTGTACTTTCTTTTCTATTAACCACAGCAGCTTTTTATGCCGTCATGAAACAAATTTTTAGCACAGAAATGCTATACGTCACCATCGCTGTTTTAGCCTTACTGCAATTTGCCGTTCAAACATTATGTTTTTTGCGATTGAATGCAGGGCCGGAAGGACGCTGGAATTTATATCCATTTTTATTTGCCATTTTCGTGGTAGTTGTTGTATTAGGTGGCTCTTTGTGGATTATGTATAACTTAAATTACAATATGATGTCGCACTAGTGAAATTTTTATCCGTCACAAAACCGGGTATTATTTTTGGAAATTTAATCGCGGTTTTGGGCGGATATTTTTTAGCCTCTCCACATCCCCTTCAGCTTTCTACCCTTTTTTTTACTTTAGTAGGAATATCCTTAGTCATTGCATCGGGTTGTGTATTTAATAATGTTTATGATCGCGACATTGATCGGATTATGGAGCGGACAAAAAATCGCGTTCTAGCCAAAGATGAACTCTCTCCCACTATCGCACTTGTGTATGCAACATTGTTAGGCCTCGCAGGATTTCTTATTTTATTTATTTACACCAATTTACTGACGGTGATAGTTACCGCTGTAGGCTTTGTCGGTTATGCTGTAATTTACAGCGTGTTATTAAAACGCCGTTCTATATTAAGTACGCCCATTGGTGCTATTGCGGGTGCGGTTCCTCCGGTAGCGGGATATTGTGCCATCACGAATCAATTTGATATGGGCGCTATTATTGCATTTTTAATTTTATTTTTTTGGCAAATGCCGCATTTCTATGCTATCGCAATTTATCGTTTAGAGGATTTCAAAGCGGTATCGCTTCCAGTACTACCCCTGCGTAAAAATATTCGTTATACCCAATTTGCGATCATGGCTTATATTTTACCGTTTACACTGGTGTCCGTTTTACCCAGTGTATTTCACTATGCGAATGACTTTTATTTTGGTGTCGCATTATGTTTTGGTATGATGTGGTTCGCGTTAGGCCTGAAAGATTTTAATATCACAGATAAAAAACGCTGGGCGCGCAAGATGTTTTCATTCTCAATAATAAATTTAACGGTACTATGTCTAACACTCGTCATGGGTTCACTTTATTAGAGTTACTACTCACACTAGGCATTGTGAGTGTTTTATTTTGCGTTGCACTTCCCTCCTGGAAATCTTTCACTCAACATCTTCAAGCAAAAATTATTACCGAACGATTAGCCGATGGTTTGCGTTACGCTCGATTACAAGCACTACTGACACGTTCTGACATTGAAATCAAACCCATTAATCATAATTATCAAAATGGCTGGGAAATTTTGCGTAACGCCAACGCATTAAAAATTTATCCTGCGTCTCCCGTAAATATTACGTCACTGCAATTATCACGTAAAAACACGATTACTTTTCAACCTAATGGCATGAGTGAAGGCAGTAATGGCAGTTTTGTCATTCATGGGGAATATAAACTTACGCTGAATCGGGGTGGGCGAGTAACATGTTCAAAACTATAATATTCATGACTTTACTAATAATTTTATTTTTTACGGGAAGTTTTAATTTTCCCCCTCAACTTCCAGCACAAACCCACTTAACCACAGGCACCATTGCCAGCATAGCCGAACACCAACAACATGCCGTTCAATTTATCTTTATTCCCAACAATACCAACCAAAAAATATTTCTTCGATGGTATTACTGTCCTCCTGTCCAACTTCACATTGGCGATCAATGGCAACTGGAAATTTCTATCAAACCCGCATGGCAAAATTGGTTATTCACTCAACATATCAACGCTATCGGCACAGTAAAGTTTAATTATAAAAATCAATTACTCTTAAACAACCAATCTAAATCTTGGGATTATCCTATACAAAAAATACGCGAAAAAATTTACGGCCAACTCAAACAAACGCTAAACAATAAATCTGGCATAGGATTTGTTAGCGCGCTTACCATAGGCATGCGCGATCAGATTACTGAGCCCCAATGGAATGATTTACGTGGAACGGGAACCAATCATTTGATGGCCATTGCCGGATTACATATTGGATTTGTATTTGGCTTTATATTTTTTTTGGCAAATAAACTCTGGCGCTACTCTGAAAAATTAATGCTGTGGATTCCCGCACAAGAAGCGGCGCTATTTATAGGCTTAGTGTTTGCAATACTGTATGCCGCATTATCCGGCTTTGCCATCCCCGCGCAACGCGCCATTATTATGCTCAGTATTTTTACTATCGCAGAATTATCACGGCGTAAAATCAGCTTGTTTTTTAGCTATTTCCTTGCATTATTTATCGTTATTTTAATTAACCCCTTAGGTATTTTTACGCCCACATTTTGCCTATCGTTCTGTGCGGTATTTTTATTAATTTATGCAATGGGCGGAAGAACAGGAAAACTTTCTGCGTGGCATCATTGGACGCACGCCCAATGGATTATGGCCGTCGGATTAATCCCCCTAAATTTATTATTTTTCGAACAACTCTCATGGGTGGGATTTTTAGGAAATGTCATTGCGATTCCGTTTGTGGGATTTATTATTTTACCCTTATGTTTAGCCGGAATTGGATTTCATCCGTTATGGTTCATCGCTGAATTTTTGCTCATGCATTTTTGGATCGCGATGCACGCACTCGCCCAATTACCGCATTCACAATATTACGCAACGATTACATACACTGATATTTTTCGCGCAACGGTGGGCGTGCTGTTAATCTTGGCTCCCCGCGGCTTTCCCGGCAGAATTCTCGGATGGTTGTGGCTCATCTCGATTTTCAGGCAATAATACCGAAATACCTTTGATACCGGGTTCAAATTTCAAATAATTCAATAAATCGTAGTCTGTCACTTTACCTGCTAACGAGGAAGCTGCCCGCAAATACAAAATATTATCCTTTTGAATCGCAAAACCCATATGCGAAATTAAGGTATATTTACTGGGTTTCACAATAAACAAAATACTTCCGCTTGGAACTTGCGAAGCTAGCTCAGAAAACTGTGATACGGGAATATAACGCAGCACCACCCATGTTTTTTTGAATTTTTCATAACAGAGGCTGTTATTATGTAGCTGTGTGATACACCACGCAGGTTTATCTTCTGCAGTTGATATTTCTGCCGAATTCAATGAACTGTAATAAATATAATGTTTTTTAATATTATTCGGAATCCAATCCGCGGCCGGAAAATGATTACGCGTGAAATAATCATCGGGGGCGTGATTATAGCGAATCGCATCCATATTTTTTTCGAGTTCTTGTGAATTTGTCGAAACCGCGCGCGCAAGCACTGTCTCGACATAATTCTGACAGTTCAGTTGTTGATAAGGAACGTTAAGGTATAACGCACTTATTAAAACAATTTTAGTGATGATCGGTAGTTGAATCACGGTGCTTCGTAATTTGGCGATTTAATTTATCCACTAAGCCATCGATTGACGCATACATATCACCCGATTCATGACTCGCATGAATTTCTGCGCCTTTGACATGCAATGTCGCTTTCGCAATTTGATTTAATTTTTCAACTGTCAACGTAACCGTGATATGGGTAATATGATCACCACGCTTTTCTAAGCGCGCTAACTTTTCGGTGGCATACTCTTTTAATGCGGGGGTCACTTCAATATGGTGCCCTGTAATTGTCATTGGAATACTCATCACTGCTCTCCTTTTTTCAATTTAAAAAAACTATAATTCAAAATCATCACCTAAATACACCTCACGCACGCGCTGATCTTTCAGAATCGTCGCCGGCGAACCTTCACACAACACTTTGCCTTCATTGACAATATAGGCACGATGGCAAATCGCTAATGTCTCTCGAACATTATGGTCGGTAATTAAAATACCGATGCCCTTTTCATTCAGATGATGAATAATGCGTTTTAAATCAATAACGGATATAGGATCAATTCCTGCAAAGGGTTCGTCTAACAAAATAAATTTGGGCTCCATTGCCAATGCGCGAGCAATTTCCACCCGACGGCGTTCACCACCCGACAAACTGATTCCGTGAGAATCTTTCAGATGATTAATATGAAATTCATTCAGTAATTGCTCGACAATTCTTTCGCGACGTTCGGGTGTTAATTCATGGCGAAGTTCTAATACACCCATGATGTTTTCATATACGGTTAATTTACGAAACACCGACGGCTCTTGCGGCAAATAACCAATGCCTAATTGTGCACGCTCATGCATGGGCATAAACGTAATATCATTTCCATCAAATAGTACTTTTCCGCCATCCGCGGGAACTAATCCGACGACCATATAAAAGCTGGTGGTTTTTCCTGCACCATTGGGTCCTAATAATCCCACAATTTCCCCACGGTTAATTTCAAACGACACATCTTGCACGACCATACGCGCACGATAGGATTTTTGCAGGTGGTTTACCACTAATTTATCCATGTGTATTTCCTTTATTCAACGTCTTTGGCTGAATAACAATGGTTGTTTTTCCGCTGCGTGATTCAGGCGAAACAACCATACGTTTTTGAATATAATACTCGATTTTCGGCGCAGCATAACTGTTGGGGCCTTGTTGCAATCGCGCATTGCCTAAAAATGTCACTATCTCGGTTTGTTTATCCAAATGAGCACGCTCAGATGTCACATGAACGGTTTCGCCTTTTTGTGGCGGTTGCGGTAAATACATCCCCTGCACTTTTGATAATAAATCGATAGTGTGCGCATTTAGATCCATACTCATACCAATGCCGCTGATAGAGGCATACGGTTGTACTGCAGAAATATATTCCGGCGTAGATGCCATACGCGTTTCAGGAAATAGCAGCAATAATTGCGTTTGAATATTCGTTTCCGGATTTGTTGGGCCTTTGGCCTGGTGAAATAATACATTTCCCCATAGCGTAATTTTGCTGTCGCCTTGAAACGCTTCACCGTGTTCAGCGGTTCCTCGCCATTCGGATTGAGACGGTTGGAAAAATAAAATCACCGGTGAATCAAAATCCGTTCGATCATTAATTGCATAATGATAAAGCAAAGGAGAAAAAAATTGGTATTGCGGCTTCCCTACTTTATCCATGACAGTCACCGTCACGTTTTGTGCAAACGAATCCGGCAAATTCGGATTTGCCGCTCCATTCAGTGTAAAATTAATCACGTAATGCCATACCAACCAGAGGGAAAGTAATGTTGTAAATACTAAGGCAAATGAAAAATGGGATTGTTTGATCATAGATATTTTTTCAATGCGGCTTCCCAATTACCTTGTGCGCTCATAATGGCTTCACATACTTCCCGCACAGCACCTTTTCCGCCTCGATTTTGGGTGACAAATGAAACGGTTTTCATCACGGCTGGTACTGCATCAGGTACTCCCATGGGTAATCCTACCCGACGCAATATCGGCAAATCTGGCAGATCATCACCGACATAGGCAACCTCATCATCTTTAATATTTAATTTTTTAAGTAATTCTTCATAAATCGGCAATTTATTGGTATCACCTAAAAAAACATGTTGAATGCCTAATTGTTTTTGCATACGAATCATTACACCCGGCGCATAACGTCCACTGATAATGGCAACCTGCACAGGTGTTTGTTGCAATAATTTAATTCCTTGGCCATCTAATACATTAAACCCTTTGGTTTCAATGCCATTATCATCGACATAAATTTGCCCATCGGTAAATACACCGTCAACATCAAAGATCGCTAATTTGACTTTGCGGGCACGTTCGATAAACGTTTGGTGTCCATCCATTTACGCCACTCCTGCTTTCAATAAATCATGCATATGAATTACCCCTTGCGGAATATGATCACGGTTTACAATTACTAATGACGTGATACGAAAATCTTCCATTATTTTCAGGGCTTCTACCGCTAATTTTTCAGCATCAATCACTTTAGGATTTTTAGACATAACTTTTTCAACTGCCATGGTTCGAATATCTAAACTTTTATCTAATGTTCGACGCAAATCACCATCAGTATAAATTCCCAACAATTTCTGGGATTTTTTATCCACTACCATCGTCATACCCAAACTTTTTTTGGACATTTCCATTAATGCGTCTGAAACGGTCACGGTTCCATCAACTATCGGCATCTCGTCACCGGCTTTCATTAAATCACTGACTTTTAATAATAAACGCTTACCTAAACGTCCACCCGGATGAGAACGCGCAAAATCGACGGCCGTAAACCCGCGCGCTTGTAATAAGGTAATCGCTAATGCATCGCCCATCACTAATGCAGCGGTTGTACTGGAGGTTGGAGCTAATCCTAACGGACAGGCTTCTTCTTTAATGCTCACATCCAAACTTACATCCGCCGCTTTTGATAATGTCGACGACATATTTCCTGTCATGGCTATTAATGACACGTTGAGATGCTTAATTAATGGCAAAATCGTCAATATTTCGGGTGTTTCGCCTGAATTTGAAATGGCAATCACGACATCTTTTTGGGTAATCATACCCAGATCGCCGTGACTGGCTTCACCGGGATGCACAAAAAACGCAGGGGTACCAGTACTCGCTAAAGTAGCGGCAATTTTTCCGCCAATATAACTGGATTTTCCCATTCCCATCACAACAACACGCTCAGAACATTTTAATAAAATGTCGCACGCGTGAGAAAAATTTTCATCAATGCGAGATTCTAAGGCTGAAATGGATTCTGCTTCCAATTGAATAACTTTTTTGGCGTAATCTAAATACTGCGTCGACTTCATTGAGCAAACTCCATGCTAACCCCACCACTCGAAACCACAGGAATATCGTCTTGTACATTACCTCGATTCCTACCGCAACAGCTAGTAAAGAAAGATAATTTTTGGCGGGTCCACGCTTTCCACGTTTGTGGCGGCGGGACATTCTCTTCTTCAGCATCAACGCTATCTTCCCCCACTGCTATGGCAGGATATTTTTTGTGGTAAGCTTCTGCCGCCTTGTTGCCCAACCATTTCACGCTCCACTCTAATAATGATAGGCCTGTATAAATACCAAATATTTCAAAAAAAGTTGATGCAACACCTGTTGCAAAATCTGTAGCTGCACTCGTGATCCCGGCATAACCATTTGCCCAAATCATGTGAAGTGTACCGGGGATCACAATGCCTAATGTAACAGCACCTTTTGTCACATTGATAACAATTTGAGCACCAGGGGGATATTTAAATTCTTTTCGTAACATTTCAATAAACATTTTGATGCCATCACGACTTAATGCATAGGACGTATCAACAACAAGTAGCGACATAAATGCCAATTGCGCCGCACCCCATACATACCCTAACGCATCTGGAAAATGAAAATAGGTTACCGTGAATTTTTTCGAAATAAACACATACGGAACAATGCCCCATTCTGAAATACCTACAGCAGGAAGTGTGCCCAACGTTTTACACCAAAATTTTATTTGTTCAGGCCGAGATTTATCGTGAAGTTCTTTATATTCTTTCACTAATTCTGACCCCACCACATAACACAGAAGAATAACACCAGGATTTGAGAGAAAATTCACCAGAGCGGCAGAAAATGCACTGAGCACCCGAGGCGCAGGTGTTTGCACCCAGTGGGCTAAATCAGTGAGCACCGGACTTAAGGTAACATTCGTTACAGTAGAATTATAGTTAAGCACTTTTTCAGTAAAATCATCAAACGTCGCTAAATTATATAAGGCAAACGTTAATGCCGAAGGAACTCCGATCATATAAAGGACAAACACTTCACCGACTTTTTTTACCGTAATTTTTTGAGGATGTTTGTGAGATAAAAATTCAGCGATGGAGCGGAGATTAGGAAAGAAAAATACCGCCAGTAACGCTTGCTTCCCGAGAGAATTCACAATACCCAAAAAGACTGAATCACTTTGTCTTACCCCATGTATTTCTGCTTCTACCCATGAAGACATAAATGAGGGGCCCGCAGAACATATAATAAAAAATGCACCGGAGGGATACATCAGGCCTTTTAATATATTTAATCGAGGTTGGAGATATTTTTTACTTTGATTATCCAGTAACCCATTCGTACCCTCATCCGACGCATTACCCTCGGCTTCAGTTTGTTGGAGTGACGCAGGCTCAAAATCTTCAGCACCACGTGCAACTGCTTCACCAGACATTTTATTCTCTCCCACCCTATTAAAAAATTGGGTCGATCATACCATGCGAATCTAGCTGGCATAATATTTTTAAATCAGGTATAAATTCGGGATGTCTGACAATCTTGTTACCCTTCGAAACATTTGCTTCAACCGTGGCGGTCGCGTCATTTTCGATGCCATCGACATGGATGTGCAACGTGGAAAAATCACCGCTGTTTTAGGTCCGAGTGGAACCGGAAAAACAACGCTCTTAAAATTAATTGGCGCTCAAATCTATCCTGACAATGGTACAGTTTTATTTGATAACACGAATATCCACAAATTATCTCGACGAAAACTGTATGACATTCGTCAACGCATCGGCATGCTGTTTCAAAGCGGCGCACTTTTTACCAATATCAATGCTTTTGAAAATGTCGCGTTTCCATTGCGTGAACACACGACTTTATCTGAAAGTATTATTCATGATTTAGTGTTATTAAAACTAGAAGCCGTCGGGCTTCGCGGTGCACGCAATTTAATGCCCAGCGAATTATCTGGCGGAATGGCCCGACGTGTTGCACTCGCCCGCGCGATGGCACTAGATCCCCAACTTATCATGTATGACGAGCCTTTCACCGGCCAAGATCCGATTGGTATCGGCGTATTAATGAAATTAATTCGAACGCTTAATGACGCATTAGGCATGACCAGTATTGTGGTGTCACATGATGTCCAAGAAGTATTTAGCATCGCGGATTATGTGTATGTGATATCCAGCGGAAAAGTTGTCGGGCATGGCACACCGAATGAATTACAAAAAACCAATTCACCTGCTGTCAAACAATTTATTCAGGGTTTACCAGACGGGGTTGTGCCTTTCCATTATCCTGCAACAGAATTTAAAACGGATTTATTATGATCGAATCAATCGCACAGTGTGGTCGCTGGGGACTAAATACATTCGCCAGTTTAGGACGCGCTACTCTATTTTTATTGCGGTCATTAATTCGTCCACCAAAATTAATTAAATCATTTCCGTTATTAATTAAAGAAATGTACAACGTCGGCGTACTTTCACTTCCCATTATTGTGGTATCCGGATTATTTATTGGAATGGTATTGGGATTACAGGGTTTTCATACATTAGAAAAATTCAGCGCGACACAACAATTAGGCCAATTAATTGCATTAAGCGTAGTACGTGAATTAGGGCCCGTTGTCACAGCATTATTATTTGCAGGTCGTGCAGGTTCTGCATTAACCGCTGAAATTGGATTAATGAAAGCGACCGAACAATTAGCCAGTATGGAAATGATTGGCGTTGATCCACTATGGCGAATTATTTCGCCCCGATTTTGGGCCGGATTTTTTTCTACCCCCTTATTAACATTAATTTTTAGCGCCGTAGCGATTTACGGCGGCTATTTAGTGGGCGTGAGTTGGCTAGGTGTCGATGCGGGCTCGTTTTGGAGCAACATGCAAGCCGGCGTTAATTTTCATGAAGATGTATTAAATGGCTTAATTAAATGCGTCGTATTTGGTGGTGTCGTAACCTGGATAGCGGTTTTTCAAGGTTACGATTGTATCCCTACCGCGGAAGGTATTAGTCGTGCAACCACAAAATGTGTTGTATATGGCTCACTTGCGGTATTAGGACTCGACTTTGTATTAACAACGATGATGTTAGGAGGTTGGTAACGTGAAAACCCGAGGCATAGAAATTTTTGTCGGACTTTTTTTAATCGCCGGCATACTCTCTTTAGTCATGTTGGCGTTTCAAGTCAGTGGGCTCGCCAATATTGTAGGCCACAATGGGTATGTGGTCACCGCCGAATTCGACAATATTGGTGACTTACGCATTCGCGCACCTGTATCGATTGGTGGCGTACGCGTGGGTGAGGTAACCAGTATTCAATTGAATCCCACGACTTTTAAAGCGATGGTCTCAATGCAGATTGATCCCACGCAACACACTATTCCCACCGACAGTACTGCCAGTATTTTCACCGAAGGCTTATTGGGATCAAATTATATTAGCTTGACACCCGGGTTTGCTGACACAAACTTAAAAAATGGTGATAAAATCATGACTACCCACTCAGCCCTGATCCTTGAAAACCTGATTGGTCAATTAATGTATAAACTCGGCCCAAGCAGCACGAGTGACACTTCGGAGAAACCTAAATGATGCGTTGTTTTCTTTCTTTAATTTTATTTATTTTTTCATTATTTTCTGTATCCGCTTACGGTGAGACTCCGAATCCCCTGGATATGTTGCAAAGCACATCCGATCAAATGTTGGCACAATTAAAAGTGCATCAATCGACATTAAAATCCGATCCCAACCGCGTATTTAATATTGTTGATTCGATTTTATTACCGCATTTTGATATGGAATATATGTCACGCTCTGTGATTGGTCGTGCCGCATGGATGAGTGCAACTGCACAAGATAAAAACGCATTTACCCCCGCGTTTACAGAATTATTAACTCGTACGTATGCGTCTGCATTAGCGTCATACACCAATCAAACGGTAAAGTTTTTTCCCATTCGTGGCGGTTATGAAGGTCAACGCCAAGTTACCGTTCAAAGTGAAGTGATTCAACCCAGCGGCCCTTCTGTTCCCGTTAGCTACATTTTGTTATTAGAAGGCAATCAATGGAAAATCGTTGATTTTAGTGTAGACAATGTCAGTGCGGTAAATAATTTTCGCGCACAATTTACGAGTGATTTAGATCAAGGCGGCCTTGCCAATTTGACGAAAAAATTGGTAGCGCACAATGCAAAATTATCTCGACAGGATGCTATCAATGGAAAAACCAATGAAGACTAACGCTACCATTACTTCCGTTTCCCCGACAGAATTTAAACTCGCGGGAAATATTGATTTCGATAACGTTGAAAATATTTTGCAACAAGGTTGTGAAATTCTTTCTAAAGCAACCGCGCAAATAAAATTTAATTTTGGCGAAATTGAGCAAAGCAATAGCGCAGGATTAGCATTACTAACAGGTTTATTACGTTTTGCGAATGAACACAAGAAAAATATATTATTTTTACAGCTACCGGCAAAAGTATTAGCCGCAGCAAAAGTATGTGATTTAGATGCGATATTGCCATGCACAACGACGACATCCGTGAATTAATTCTTGCATATCTTCCGAACGCTCGCGTCACCGTTGAGAGCAAAGACGGCAAACATTATCGTGCGCAGGTTATTTGCCCGGAATTTGAAGGGAAATCACGCATTGAACAGCATCAAATGGTCTATGCTGCATTAGACTCCGCTATCAAATCTGGCAAGCTTCATGCCATCTCCCTAAAGACCTCAATTACGTAGGGGCGAGGCATGCCTCGCCCCTACAATCCCCCTTAATTTCAATTGGAAATTTTGTCAAGATCCTCTACAATCCTGGCTAACAAATTAACCTCACCTCAAGAAGGTATAAAATAATGGCTCATGATACAGACCCACTATTAAAAGCTGTCCAGCCCAATAGTAATAATGACGATTCCTCAACCACCTCTTCTTTTCTTTCCACTGCACGAACCTCTTTGTCCTCCTTGTCGTCCTCCTTTTTTCGAAAAACAGAGGATAGCGTGGAGTTTGAAACCCTGTCAGTAAACGGAAAACGCTCAGACTACACCCTTCTTGCCGACGATAAAAAAGACGCACCAGTCAACCCCGACAATCGATTCTTTGATGCCGTTGCCTTCGCTTTGCTTGATATGGCAGAAGCACAACCCAATCTAAGGGGTACCCTGGGTGCTTTTTTTAGTATCGAATTTAATGCTCCACCATCGCCCAATAATGCTGATGATGCATTACGGATAGCCCGCAAAAAAAACAAAAAAGTAAAACAACTCAGCCTCGCCCTTCGCGCAAAATCTAAAGCCTATGTGGATTCGCTCGATGACTATACCGATTCGCTCGAGGAAAAGATCCCCGAAGCATTAAAAGTCGCCTTCAGAGATGGTACCCTCCGCAAAACATTCCAAAAATACCAATTGCTCGCCTTAGAAAGGCCTGAAAATACTCACGTTTCGTTTGGCCAAACCAACGCCAACGAAGATAGCGATGTTGTTTTCCTCAAAGAAGGGCCTGTCTCAAGCGCTGAAAAAAATCAAATTGTTCAATATTTTTTAACGCTACCCCCCGAAGACGCAGTACGACGAAAACTCGCCGACATTATTTACAACACCTTTTGGGATTATGTCCTGGAAGCTCCCTACGGATTTAGAAAAATTCTTGGCAAATCAAATCCGCCCGATGAAAATGCTTTACGTGATTACTGTAATTCAGACGAAGCCATAAAAAGTTATTTATTCGATGACATAAATCATAAAGCAGCGATTTATTATTCACGAGCATTCAACATGCACTACGCTCCTGAAACCGGACGAAAAATACCGAA
Source organism: uncultured Coxiellaceae bacterium (assembly GCA_964559315.1). Classification (GTDB taxonomy): domain Bacteria; phylum Pseudomonadota; class Gammaproteobacteria; order DASZBR01; family DASZBR01; genus DASZBR01. Next base: position 58,841 of record CAZLGL010000010.1, on the reverse strand, counting down.
AGATATCTCAAGAAAAGAATTCCTAGAACTTCTCATGGAAAGAAATCCAGAGATGGCTACGTTTCGCGAACAATTAGGTCAGGAAATTTACACCATTTTTGTGAGACATCCTGAATTTCAAACACCCCGATTTAAAAATTTTATTTATGACCGTCCTGTAAGAAATGAAGAGGAACAAGAAGAACTTGACCGACATCTTAAAGATTATTGTGAAAGCGAAGAAGCGATTAGCTGGTATGTTTTTAATACCGATTACCAAAAAGACTTACATTATCTCACGGCCTCTAAACTTCTTTTTGCTTCAAAAGAAAGTTTTTTAAGTTATTTCACCTATTCAAAAGTTGTCGACGCGGTTAAGAAGATTTCCGAAGGTGTCCAATCGGATAAAGCCAATCCTGATGTTGCATTACTTTTCAACGCCAAAAAATTACGCGAATCGTTATACGAACACATCGCAGAAGCTTTAGAAAGTTGCAAAGAAATTGATGCTGGCTTTAAACGTCCTGAATCGTACGAATCGCTTACCAAAGAATATGTTGCACAGCATACAGAATACGATAAAGAAGGAGTACAAGAAGAAATTAGGCGCTATTCACAATCGCCACAAGCCTTTCTGTGGTATGTGAACACGTATCTCAGACATCCCAAAGCGGGATTTCATGAAGAAATGTACAAATTATTTCAACTGATCTCACGATGCACAATAAATATATGGGAAAAATCTGCCGATGGTACTCGAAAATTAACGCTGAATGAACAACAGAAATCTCAACGTTCTGAAGGTGAAATTGATCTTCTTATTATTCCAGGTTCCAATCCCGTATGTTACACCGTCCTGAGTCGCCTTAATTTTATTCCTTACGGTGATTATCAAACATTTTGTAACACCCAGGGAAAACGCGCGGCTGAAACAGTCCACTGGGTAAGAAAAACGGTAGAAAGTCAGTCTACCGATACAGAGGCGTTCCTTAACTATAAAAAAACGATTGGCACAACACGTGCAGGATGTCCTGAAATTGAAGGCGTAATGATTTGTGAAATGCTGAGAAAAGTAGGCGTTCCCTTATCAATGGCAGTAACAGAATATGATAAAAAATCCCATCCCCGTTCACATACGTTTGTTTCTCAAGATGGTTGTATTGCAAATCTGTCTGATATTGATCATTACACAGATAAATCAACGCTTTTACTTGAACGAAGACCGAATAAAGAAATACCGGGCGATGATTTTTTAGTGGTGTTATCTCCTAAAATGAATGGCGAGCTTGAAGCATTTTTTGATGGCGATTGGAGCGTAAATGTTGAAGTCCATCCATCAATACTCGCTCAACTCCCTTTAACGGTAGCAGAAACAGTTGAAACAAAAAACAAAGCAGGTAAAACAGGAACCAAACAAATTCAGCCAGTAGGATTAGAATCTGTTCAATTTAAAAAAGAAGTAAAAGACGGTGACGAGAAAGTGCTTGTTACCGTGGATGGCGCGCGACACATTGATCAAGAAAGAATTCATGAAATTGAGCTAAGCGCGGATCCTTTTATCGAAAAACCTGTTCGTACAAAGACAGATGAAGAAATAGCCCGTGAAAAATTTGAACTTGCTGATGGAAAATTAGGCGGCACACACAGAAAAGATACGATTGTACTCAATGAAGTATTAAGAAGAGATGGTGATCTGCGTCATCGCGAAGCACCCGAAAATCTTAAAGCGGTAGAAACTCCCGTTGAATATTCTAACATGCAGCCTGAAAAAGTTTTTGAGCGTCCTGCTCCCCCTAAACATAAACCCTTACGGCCGAACAAACCTGTTTTATTGGAAAAAACGGTTCAATCCGGTTTCACTCACGGTCCTCTTCAATCGAAGGAAACTGAACTGCTTCTCACAGCCATAAATGCTGCAAAATTTTCTGCAGTCGCAGCAACACTGCCTTCTTGGATGACACTAGGAAATTCTGCGGATGATGATTTCTTTGATTCCATTGCCCAAGAATTAAATCGCCTAGAAAATACGAACACATATGATGCCGCTGTAATTAGACGAACTATCAAATGCCATGAAAAAGATTTTAATTGGGAAAATATTGCTATCGCTCTGTGCGAGGAATTCGGCGTCTCAATTCATGTTTCTCTCTTAGATGAAAAGAATAAAGTGACTCATTTATTATTTACTAAAGACAACAACTCCAGTGAAAATCCAAAAACGTTCGAGTCAGAAGATGTTAATTGGAAAGTTGAAAAAACATTATTCTTAGCAGCCCACACTCAAAACAATAACAATCCTGACGAGCAAGTGAAAATGACGACTCGCTTCGTTCCATTAACGAAAAAAATCCTCAAAGACAATGGTTTATTCAAAGCCGTTGCCGAGGGTTTAAATAACGTTATTTTTGGTAATACCAAGGTTTCCAAAGATACTTTTTATACCGATCAATATTTACGAGATGCTTGCGATGATCATCTCACACATCTTCCCGAACGAAACTGGGTAAAAGCAGAATTAAATAATGATCCCGCCTATGTGGATTATTATCACGCCGATGGACAAAGCATTAGCGACAAAGGAAAAGAGGACGCCGGCGCTCCTGAAGCGAAAAAACGAAAAGTCACGACGCCTTATGATATTTACCGCAGAGAAGTCGGCTCTACAGAAGCCAACAAAAAAACACTTCCCGCCAAAATGGATCTTGAAGCACGCTTATTATGCGAATCTTTAAGTGCAGCAGGCAAAAAGATTCAAATTCAACTCTTTGAAGTCGAAGAAGACGACGTCGCCGATGAACATGGTGTTTTCCACCTTAAAAAAGTCATCAGAAAACATTATCTGTACGACAAAAATGGTCGCACAGAAATTACTGACCCTAAAAATGTTAATTGGGGAAGCGATAAAGTTGTAACATTAATTTACGATAAAGATAACGATACCACTACCTCATGCGGTTCTCATTTACCACGCACGTGGAGCTTTGAAGTCGTCAATTCGTTTGTTCATATTTTTTACGGCGCAAATCTTTCGTTAGCGATGGGAATGCAAGCACTGGCCGCCGGCGCACAAGCTATTATGTGGGGCTTAAGCGCCGAATGGGTTGTGAGCATCATGATTGGTTCAGGTGCCGGAAAATGGTTGCTACTCTGGTTCTACGCGTTTTATAAATTTGGTGGATTCCCGTCTACACTGAATAATATCGCCTTAGATATTTATAATATGGAAGATCATCTGAAAGCGATGTTCGAAGCCTTTCATACGGGAAATTGGTCTTGGGCGAGTGATGTGTTTCCCAAAATAGGTGGCACTGCCCTTGCACTCTTTCCTGCGCTTTTCTTTGGCGGATTGAATAAACTCATCGTCACAGGACCTCAAAGCTTCCCGGCTACCGTTTTAAATAATACTCAAATGTTTCAAGGCTGGGCATCGGGGATGATAACGCTTTCACAGTTCATCAACTCCAATGCTGAAGCGACATATCGTTTGGCTTTCTTTTCTTCATTCCTCGGAAATATGATCAGTGCCCGCCCTATCGTCGAACAAATTAAACGCATTCTTGATAAATGTATCCGTGATGCAAAAAATGTGAGAGATAAAGGCGTTTATGAAAATGCCCGTTTTTGGTTAGGCATTTTAACGGGAACCGGAATTTCCGTTTTTGTCACGATGGGCTTTATTAATTTCTGGCAGTTATCTACTGGCACGCTTTACGCAGGCATCATTAATGCAGATATTCCGGGCGCAATAATAGGCTATACCTTATCCGCAGGAATTATGGCGTTTATTATAGGATTAGGTTTTTGCGCTGCAATGCCACTGGGCAGAAAATTTTCTGAATATTTATTTGATGTTGTCGCAGGCGATCTGCAATTCCAAGACGGTGATTTTCGAAAAGATAATCCAGAATACCAAGGATTTCGGGCCTGGTGGAAAGAACAAACTGCTGCTCACCAAGGTATGTTTATTGCAGCATATGCTATTGCTGTCGGAATTGTCGTTGCAGGCGCGTTCCCTAATGTTTTCCAGGCTAACTTAGCCGGTGATTCAAAATTCTATGCGGCTTGTGCATTCTTAGCATCGATGATCACTGAATTAGAAGGTACTGAAACCGTATTCGAAAAAATATTGCATCAGATCGAAGCATTCTGTAAATGGGTGGGCATAAAAGTTGTGGACGTATATGAATGGTTAAAAACAAAATCGGAAGAATTACCATTTGCAGTAGAACTTAAAATTCGCCTTCTTAATACAATGGAAAAACATTTTCCAGAGTGCTGCAAACCTACATTCCCGAATAGACTTTGCCCACAGCGTTATGGATTATTTAATGCCCCTCCCGTTGCCGCTGCTCTACCCCCTGAAGATGATGATAACGACTTCGATCCAGCTATGCTAGGGATGTAATTTAACGCCCGTATTTTGCAATCGCAGCTTTCTGTTCAGCATACGTCGCTGAAAATTGATGTGTGCCATCACCGCGTGCAAAGAAATACAATACATCACCCGGCGCAGGATGTAACGCCGCATGAATCGACGCCAACCCTGGCATACAAATGGGCGTTGGCGGTAACCCCAAATGTAAATACGTGTTATACGGACTATCTATTTTTAAATCTTCGCCACGCAATGGCGGTTTAAAATTCGGGCCCATCGCATAAATCACTGTTGGATCCATTTGTAAGGGCATATTTTTATGCAACCGTCGCATAATCACGCCCGAAATAATCGGACGATCACTCTCAATTTCTGCTTCTTTTTCAATAATCGATGCTGCAATTAAGGCATGATAGCTGTCTGAGTATGGCGCATCTTTTGCGCGATTGCCCCACTCTTTATTTAAATTCTTCTGCATTAATTGATAGGCTTGTTTTAAAATTGTTACATCACTCATGCCAGCTGTATAACGATACGTATCCGGGAAAAATAATCCTTCCGGACGCGTGTGCGGAATATGTAAATCCATTAAGACTAATATTGGCGGCAATCCCGCTAATTTGTGTTCAATCAAAGGATTGCTTTCTAACATTTGCATGATTTGATCGTACGTAATGCCTTCATAAAATACGACTTGGCGATACAACACTTTTCCATCATAAATTTGTTTTAATAATTGATATGGCGTAGTCCCTGCTTCAAAACGATATTCACCAGCATGCAAATGATTCGCGTAATTTTTCATGTACGCTAATAAAATTAAATATTTAGGTCGTTTAATCAAACCCAATTGATTTAAATCATCGGCTAATACTCGAACAGATGCACCTGCCGGCAAAATATAATCTACATGAGTGTTGGCGGGAACCGCAGGCGTGTGAAGAAAGATTTCCCAATCAATTAAAAATGACGCAATGCTTAACAGAAAAATAATTAACGCCGCCAGCGCGAATAAAAACCGATTAGAATAATGAACGTACTTCATGCAGTACGAAAGATTAGGGATCCGTTTGTACCACCGAATCCGAATGAATTTGAAAGTGCAACTTCGATTTTCATTTTACGTGCGGTGTGAGGAATTAAATCTAAATCACAGCCCTCGCTGGGATTATCTAAATTAATGGTGGGCGGTGCGACTTGATCGCGTATCGCTAATACAGAAAATATTGCTTCAATGGCACCTGCAGCACCCAACAAATGTCCTGTCATGGATTTGGTTGAACTCATGCTTAATTTTTTCGCATGTTCACCAAACGTTAATTTTACGGCTTTAACTTCTACTTCATCACCTGCCGGCGTCGACGTTCCATGTGCATTTATATAATTTATTTTATCAGGTGATAATTGCGCATCGTGTAATGCGTTCGACATCGTAGCAACAAATCCAGACGCATCGGGATCCGGTGACGTAATGTGATACGCATCAGCACTCATACCAAACCCAGCTAATTCTGCATAAATTTTCGCACCGCGTTTTTTTGCATGCTCATATTCTTCTAAAATTAAAACGCCTGCACCATCCCCTAATACAAACCCGTCCCGATCTTTATCCCACGGACGGCTTGCTTTTTCAGGCACATCATTTCGCGTAGACAATGCACGACATGCGGCAAATCCACCTAGTCCTAATGGACAAATCGCCATCTCTGCACCACCTGCAATCATAATATCTGCATCACCATATTGAATGGTTCGCATCGCATAACCAATATTATGTGCACCTGTCGTACACGCCGTAACAATACTAATATTTGGTCCTTTGGCCTGAAATTGCATAGACACTAATCCGGCGGCCATATTAATAATGGTCCCCGGAATAAAAAATGGTGAAACACGGCGCGGGCCGGATTCCAAAATTGTTTGATGCGTTTTTTCAATGCTGGGTAATCCACCAATGCCAGAACCAACAGCAACACCCACGCGAGGCGCAAGTGCTTCTGTAATAACCAGTCCTGAATCATCCATCGCTTGTTTTGTCGCAGCGACCGCATATTGCACAAAAATATCGAATTTCCGTGCATCTTTGGGATTTAAATAGGGGGTCGAATCAAAATTTTTAACGCTGGCTGCAAAACGTGTTGTGTATTGGCTCGCATCAAATTGCGTAATAGGACCTGCACCACTTTTCCCTGCAATCAATGCCTGCCAAGTATCATGTACAGTTAAGCCTAACGGCGTAACCATACCTAATCCGGTAACGACAACACGTCTTTTCATAGAAGGAATTACTTCTTGTGAGCGTTGATATAATCAATCGCTTGTTGAATGGTGCCGATTTTCTCAGCTTCTTCGTCTGGAATTTCAATTTCAAATGCATCTTCCAGCGCCATCACTAATTCAACGGTATCAAGAGAATCAGCGCCTAAATCATCTACAAACGAAGCTTCGTTAGTAACTTGCTCAATATTTACGCCTAATTGTTCTGCGACAATTTCCTTTACACGTTTTTCAATATCGATACTCATTGTTGGCATCTCTCCTCAATTAAAAAAACGAATTTACCATAAAACTCATTGCATATACATGCCACCGTTGACCTGAATAGTCTCTCCCGTGATGTAGGCCGCTTCGGGGGAGGCTAGGAAGCCCACGGTAGCGGCGATTTCCTCGGGGGACCCCAAACGCGCTGCGGGAATCCGCTCGAAAATTTTCCCTCGTTGCTCTTCGGTCAACGCACGCGTCATATCGCTGTCGATAAAACCCGGGGCAACGACATTGACGGTAATATTTCGGCTGGCAATCTCAGGGGCTAAGGCTTTCGAAAACCCAATCAATCCGGCTTTGGCTGCCGCATAGTTCGCTTGGCCCGGATTTCCCATGACACCCGACACCGAACCAATCGTAATGATTCTTCCCCAACGGGCTTTTAACATGGGTTTCAAACACGCCCGTGTTAAACGAAAAACGCCAGATAAATTAGTTTCGATAACCGCGTTCCACTCCTCGTCTTTCATGCGTAATAACAAATTATCGCGCGTGATCCCGGCGTTATTGATTAAAATATCAGGGCCATTCGGAATCTCAGCTAACAAAGCATCAATGGATTTCGGGTCCGCAACATTCAAGACTTTGCCATTAATTTTGGCAGCACCTTCCAGTGTAGTAGCAGTACCAATTACGGTAGCACCCATTTTTCGTAAGGTTTCTGCAATCGCAAATCCAATACCGCGACTTGCACCTGTCACTAACGCTGTTTTTCCTGATAAGTTAAACATGCAAAGCTTCCTCAATTGAAATGGTCGGAATTGTCATAATACGTTTATTTAATCCGGCTAATACTTTTCCCGGACCACATTCTATAATGATTTCAGGCGCAAAATCACGCGAAAGCCTTTCGATACTTTCAACCCATCGTACGGGACTAAATAACTGATCACATAATGCGGATTTAATTTCGGGAATAGTCGCATTAATACTTGCCGACGTATTTTGAATAACCGGAATATGCGGCGCATGGAAGGACATATTTTCCATTAAGATTTTTAATTTTTCTGCTGCGCTTTTCATGAGCGCACAATGCGACGGCACACTGACATCTAATTTTTTAATCAGTTTCGCGCCAGCCGTTTTTGCCGCGACCATTGCACGATCAACGGCATGTGTTTCACCCGCAATGACGATTTGACCTGGTGCATTAATATTTGCTGCCGAAACGATTTCACCTTCTGAAACCGCACAACAAATTTCATCAATTTTTTCAGGCGATAACCCAATAATCGCTGCCATGGCGCCTTTGCCTTCGGGCACCGCTTCTTGCATATATTTTCCGCGGTTGGAAACACATCTTACACCTTCTTCAAACGACAGTACTCCCGAGCATACCAGTGCGGAATATTCGCCTAAACTGTGTCCTGCAAAAACAATGGGATTATGCTCAGCGGATGCTTTCCACATTTCCCACAATGCAACACTGGACACCAATAATGCTGGCTGTGTTATTTCCGTTTGATTTAATTTTTCAGCAGGACCCTCTTGAATAATTTTTAATAAATCATACGATAAAATTTCGGATGCGCGAGAAAATAATTCTTGCAGTATTTTAACCTGCGGATGGGGCTGATACGCATTTAACATACCAACACTTTGTGAACCTTGTCCGGGAAAAACCATTGCTGTTTTTTTCGTCATCATTATCTCCTGTTCTATTTATGCATTGCAGTATCGTGTGAAAGTCCATGGGATTCGACAATTTTACGCAATACTTTTAGTGCTTCCGCTTGCAGTTGTCGTACGCGTTCACGCGTTAATCCAATGGCATTGCCAATTTCTTCCAACGTCATGGGTTCATAGTCTTCAAATCCAAAACGACGCGCAATAATTTCGTGTTGTTGTGGCGTTAATTCTTCGAGCCAGCCTTCTAAATGCAAATGCAAATCATCATTGACAATATTATCTTCGAGATCACCTTTGCCATCTTCAATGGTATCCAAAATTGTTTTGCTGGTTTCATCTGCTAATGTCATATCGACAGAGGTCACTGGTTCATTTAACGCCAAAACTTCTTTGACTTCTTCGAGTGGCTTGTCTAACGCATTGGCAATATCTTCCGGTGTAGCATCGTGATGTAATTGTTTCGTCAATACTTTAGCAGCGCGCAAATACACATTTAATTCTTTCACAACATGCACGGGTAATCGAATCGCACGCGTTTGATTAATTAATGCACGCTCAATCGTTTGGCGAATCCACCATGTAGCGTACGTCGAAAAACGAAATCCCCGTTCCGGATCAAATTTTTCAACGGCATGCATTAATCCCAAATTGCCTTCTTCAACGACATCTAAAAAAGCCATGCCGCGTTTAGCATAATGTCGTGCGATTTTTACGACCAAGCGTAAATTCGCTTCGATCATATGAACTCGGGCTTTTTCATCACCGGCTTGCGCTAAGCGTCCGTAATATACTTCGTCTTCAGCACTTAATAATGGCGTGAATCCAATTTCACTGAGATACAGCTTCGCTGCATCTACGTCCGTTTTTTTTGGATGCATCAATTTCCCTTACGTGGTGGTAATAACCCGAGCGGATCAACAGGACGTCCCGACTGACGAATTTCAAAATGCAACATCACGTGTGTTGCATCCGAACTTCCCATTTTCGCTATCACTTGTCCTTGTTTAACCACATCACCTTCTTTTACAAGCGCACGACTATTATGCGCATACGCACTTAAATATTGTTGATTGTGTTTGATAATAATTAATAACCCATAGCCGCGTAATCCGGTTCCGCAATACACAACTTTTCCAGCAGCCGTTGCACTCACGGGATCGCCTAATTTTCCGCCAATATCGATGCCTTTGTTTCCACCGTATGTATCCGAAAACGGTGAAATAATTTTTCCGGATGCAGGCCATGCCCATTGTCCGACACGTCCGGTCGCAACCGGTTGAGGTTGTACGGGTGTTTGCACGGGCGGTGGTGTTTGCGGTTTTACCAACGGAACAGGAGCGGACACAATCTGGATAGTACTGTCTGTTGCACCGGGTAATAAATTAATCATTTGCCCCGGATGAACGCGATATGGCGAAGGAATATTATTAATGGTTGCTAATTGATTTACATCTAATCCAAATCGAAATGCAATAGAATATAAGGTATCGGATTTTTGTACGCGATAGACTTGCGACGCCGCAGACGATTTCCAGCCATTTGAAACCGGTGCAAATTTTCTGCTGGAAACATCACAGCTGGTCAAAAAAATTAACAATGCAATAAAAAATAAAATTCGCTTACACAAAATGGTAAATCCCCCAACTCAGCATCAGCACTAATACAATCCATCCTAATCGGTCGATGTATTTTAGCAAAAACTTTTCCATGGATTCACCTTTGTAGCGAATTAATAACGCGACTAAAAAAAATCGCCCCCCACGCCCTGCCAGTGATCCTAAAATAAACGGCAGTAATGCCATATGTATTACACCACCGGTTATCGTAAAAAATTTATACGGAATGGGACCGAATGCCGCAACAAACATGACCCAAAACCCCCATACCGCAAAAAAATGTTGGACTTTTTCAAAGGTCGGCGCATATCCCCAGTGAACAACATGGGACCATAATAAATGCATGAAGAAAAATCCAATTAAATAACCAAACAATGCACCCAAAATAGAAAATAGCGTCGTGTAGGCAGCATAGGTTAATGATTTTTCCGGTTTCGCTAATGCCATGGGCGCTAACATAAAATCCGGCGGAATCGGAAAAAAAGATGATTCAGCAAAACTTAATGCATATAAATACGCGGGCGCATGACGATGATGCGACCACGTGATAACTTTTTTGTAGAGACCTGAGAATAGTTGCATGTGTTAAATCACCACATCCTTCACCCACTCCGCCAATCCTTCAAATACTTGATAATGGGTCATGTCTAATTGCAATGGCGTAATCGAAACCCGATCATTTTCAATCGCATAAAAATCAGTTCCCAATCCTGCATCTTGTCCAGGACCTGGCAAACCGACCCAATAAATCGCTTGTCCACGTGGGTCATATTCACGCAACATTTTTTCCGCACGATGTCGTGTACCCATACGCGTAATATCAAAGCCTTTAATTTTATCAATTGCCACATCCGGCACGTTTACATTTAAAAACGTATAAGACGGCAATCGATTTCGCACTAACGCAGAAACAATATTTTTCGCGACTTGCGCCGCTGTTTCAAAATGCTCATGTTTGTCTTGTAATGAAATTGCAACTGACGGCAATCCTAATAATCGCCCTTCCATCGCCGCCGCAACTGTTCCTGAATAAAAAATATCATCGCCTAAATTACACCCTGCATTAATTCCTGAAACAACAATATCCGGCTTTTCTTTTAATAATCCTGTGATTGCTAAGTGCACACAATCTGTTGGCGTACCCTCTACACTGTAAAAACCATTTTCCAATCGGACGGCACGAATGGGATTTTGAAGCGATAACGAATTGCTTGCACCACTGCGATTGCGATTCGGCGCTACTACCGTCACCTCACCTAAAGTTTGCATTGCACGGGCTAATGCAATAATTCCCGGCGCTTGTACACCATCATCGTTTGTCACTAAAATTTTCATAGTGTTCTCATACGTTATATTGGGAAACATGATTCCCAAAATGGGTAATCATCCATGGCGCAAAACCAATCACTAATCCTGAAAATAGCAACACTAACACGCGCGTTAATGTCGTTTCTTGCTGATTCATTCGGTGATCACGGTATTTTACGATTGCGGCAAACACCAGCATGATACCAATAAGATAAAAAATATCCGTGAAAACATTGGTAAAAATACCTGCAGCGGAATTCATATTGCTGGCAACATCTCCCAATGAAGGAGAGGTACTCACGACAGCAACTTGTAAGACTGGAATGCGTTTTTTCATCATCTTATAATACCACAACATGTTAAAAACCGGAGACCTCATGGCGTTACTTAATGTCCTGCATTACCCGAATCCTCGGCTGCGTTTAAAAGCCGAGCCCATCGAATCGGTAACCCCCGACATCCTCAAAATATTGGATGATATGTTAGAAACGATGTACGCCGATCGCGGTGTAGGGTTAGCCGCGACCCAGGTCAACATTCAAAAGCGTTTAATCGTCGTGGATGTTTCGGATGAATACAACCAACCTCAATTTTTTATTAATCCTGAAATCCTTTCTTCTGAGGGCCAAAAAGAATACGAAGAAGGCTGTCTTTCCGTTCCCGGTATTTATGAAAAAGTAAAACGCGCTGAAAAAGTCGTTTTTAAATATCTCGATAAAAATAATCAATCGCACACGATTCATGCTGAAGGTCTGTTAGCAGATTGTATTCAACATGAAATTGATCACTTAGAAGGCAAATTATTTATTGATCACCTCTCCGCGATGAAACAAGATCGCATTCGCAAAAAACTGAAAAAACAAGAACGTTATCGCCTATGAAAATTATTTTTGCGGGAACACCCGAACTTGCCGTCCCTGTTTTGGATGCTCTTATTCACGCTTCTCATGAAATTGTTGCGGTTTACACACAACCTGATCGTCCTGCGGGTCGTGGTCGACACTTACACGAATCCCCCATCAAACAACTCGCGCGAAAAAATAATATTCCTGTTTTTCAACCGGAAAAACTAAAAGAGTTTCCGCATGAAAATATTGATGTATTTGTGGTAGCCATGTACGGTTTATTAATTCCTGAATTTATTTTAAACAAACCGAAATACGGCTGTATTAATGTTCATCCTTCTTTGCTACCTCGATGGCGAGGAGCGGCGCCTATTATTCGCCCGTTGCTAGCAGGCGATACAGAAACGGGCGTGACGATTATGCAAATGGAAAAAGGAATGGATACGGGTGATATATTGATGCAAGAAAAATATAAGATATTACACACTGACAATATAAAAACGTTAGAGCATACGTTATCGACGATGGGCGCAAAATTATTACTCCACACTCTCGAAAACATTGATCACATTACGCCGATCAAACAAGATGAATCATTAGTGACTTATGCGCACAAAGTCGAAAAAGCTGACGCTGAAATTAATTGGACTCAATCTGCAGAAGAAATCAATCGCCAAATCCGCACGTTTTATCCGGCGTATAGTTATATGGATGATCAAATCATTAAAATATGGGAAGCGGAAATCCGGGCGTCGCAAGCATCGCCCCTACAACCTACTACTACACCGGGTACTATTGTTGATTCAGGGCCAATGGGTATTGATATAAAAACGGGTAAGGGCGATACTTGCGACGCCCATATTTTAAGAATTAAAAAATTACAGTTAGCCGGCGGAAAACCACTAGCCGTTAAAGATGTTTTAAATTCGCGGGCTCAATTATTCGCCAAAGAAAAATGCTTCAAAAATATCTCGAGTGCTTGACGTAACCACGCCGTATATTTCTCCGGGGATTTATTTAACTCTTCCGCCAGTTGTTGAACCGGCATCCACGTAAACGCTTCAACCTCTTCCGGATTAATTTTAATTTTTGGCGATAATAATTCGCCGATTAATACATGATCAATTTCATTTTCAATTAAGCCATTCCCCACTTCGGCACGATAATGAAATACGCCAATTTCAAATAGATCAGAAGACAATCCCATTTCTTCTTTTAATCTCTTCTCTGCGGCTTCTTTTAACGTTTCATTAAATAAGGGATGACTGCAACACGTGTTGGTCCACAATCCACCACTGTGATATTTTTTCGTCTGCCGTTTTTGTAATAAGATTTCTAATCCATTCGGACCATTCCGATAAATAAAAATAGAAAAAGCCCGATGCAATAAACCCTTTTCGTGCGCCTCTAATTTATCTGCAACACCAATGGGCTCATCGTTTTCGTTGACTAGCATGATTTCTGACATAATTAAAACACCGCAATCATTTCAAACGGCAATTCAGGCATTTTGTCCCACAGACTTAATACATATCCACCATCTCCGGCACCGGTCGGTTTACACGCTAACGCACCCGCTTCCGTTAATTGCTTAATGTGATCACCTAATTCACCGTCCAATAATCCCCACTGCGAAAAAGATTCATTGGCTTTTAAAATGGATTTTTTTAATAAATTCAATCCCGATTGCTCGGATTCACTCAACGCTTTTTCAGCCAATACTGCACTTTCTGCCATATTTAAATCAATCTGTTCAGCCAACGCTGAATTGGTTTCCCATAATTCTTTGACGACATTAATACACTTGGACGTCACACTAATTTTTCCCGAGTGTGAAAGATATAGCTGCGGGCGCCAATTTAATTGAATCGGCGTAGGACCATTTTTCATATCAAATTTCATGCCGCCATCATACAAAGTACCCGCAATATCTACCCCACTGCTTTTACCGTGAAAATGATTTTCCAATTGGCGCGCAAATTCAAAACACTGCTCTTCCTTCAACCAGCCCTTATATTGAAATAATTTCGTTAAGGTCACACAAAACGCGGCGGAAAATCCCATGCCCGCCCCCATAGGAATATTATTTCTGAAAAATAATCGTCCCTGAATATCCGTATGTTTTTTATTCAATAATTTTAAGCCTTCCTCAAATACCCCCCAAAACAAGACTAAAAGAGTCTCGCCTTGTGGCGCATTAAAATCGACGGCTAAACTTTCAGGTTTATCCCAATAAAATAATTCAATAAATTTATTCGGGATAGGAAATACTAACGCGGTGTGCCCACGCAATACCGCATGTTCGCCGGTCAAAATCCACTTGGCGTGTGCTTTAACATGAAAATCGGATGAAATCATGAATTCGTCCTCGTGATGTCTATACTGATGTAACAATTTTTTAACATCGCTTTCGGTAATCTTGCGATGATCTTTTACAAATTTTTCACACTCTGATAATAATATTTTTTGCTCTTTTTCTTTCGCGCCGACGGCTAATAATAAATTTTTAATATGCAATTTCATGTGGCCTTCAACGATACCCTTTGTACTTAAGGCTTTAAGCGCACCTAAATTTTGGACTAATCCGACTGCGGCAATCACACGCGATAACTCATCTGCACTTTCAACACCCAACATGCGCAAACATAATTTTGCGGTAGCATGTAATCGTGTCACACCACCCACGGTACCCACAATAACAGGCGCAATCAAAGTACCTTTTAATTCACCATTCTCATAACGCCATTTCGTAATCGCGGTATATTTTCCAGAACGCGCGGCATACGCATGCACGCCCGCTTCTAATGCACGCCAATCATTCCCCGTTGCAATCGCAACAGGATCCATGCCATTTAATACACCTTTATTATGCGTTGCGGCACGATACGGATCGGCTTCTGCAAATTTGGAGGCTTGTTCAATCCCCCTCCCTAACGATTCTTCAACATTTTTTATGGTAATAATCACTTCCGTTAATTTAGTATCGACCAGATTGGATAAAATACAGATATTTATTTTTTCGTTTGTGAGCTTTTCAATAGGATTTTTCAGATACTCACAAACTTGATTGATTAAATTTGCGCCCATAGCATCGCAGGGATTTAATAACACATGGATAATTAACATACCGTCTACATCACGGCATTGAATATCGGTTACGCCACCACCCCGCGCAACTAAATTGGGGACGATGTTTTTATTGGCCAACTCAATAAATGCTAATTTATTTTCTAAGATTAATCTTGTAGATTGCGTGATATCTTTTGGTGACCCAACTTGAATTTGCCCAATAATTTCTTTGCCAATAATGCGCGTTTTAATGTCGCCCTCTTGGCGAATCCATTTCGCCATATTACTGACCGCTGCAATCACCGATGTTTCTTCTACAGCCATCGGAATCGCATAATCTTTGTTATCGATATGAAAATGCGCGGCTACGCCTAACGGTAATGGGAAACATCCCAAAGAATTTTCGACGAAATTTTCAGCAAGATCATGAAAATCTTGATGGACTGATGACTCGAGGAATAAAACATCTTCTTGCGTAAGCGCACCCATTTCCATTAAACGCGCAAAGCGTTCTTGACGGGATAATTTCGAAAATGCCTCAAACGGGTTTTGTTTCATGAATCAAGCTCTCCCCGTCTTCTTTTTTAAGCGTTAAAAATAACAGCGATGATAAAATCGTAATTAAACCCAATATAAAAAACGCATGATGAAAAGCATGTAAATTTAACACATGCGATAAACGTAAAATGATTGCCGTTGCGGCTACACCAAAACTGGATGCCACTTGTTGCATCACACTCATCATGCTGGTTGCGCTACTTAAATCTTCTGGAACAATTTTGGCATACGCCAATGGATTCATGGTGCTATATTGTAATGACGCAAATACCCCATATAAAAAGCTTAAGAAAATAATTACCCCTGCAGACGTATTTTCACCTACCGCCATAAACAACCACAAACATAATCCTAATCCCACCGTATTAATTAATAATAATTTTTTAAATCCATAGCGTCTAATAAATCCTTTCGTGAAAAATTTAATAAACATTGCGCCAATCGCAGTAATGGCGACAAGAGCCCCTGCCCACTTAGGTGTATATCCGAGCGGAATCTGTAAAAATAAGGGCAGCAAAAAGGGAATACCACCGAATCCTAACCGCGTAATTAAATTGCCGATGACGGCAACCCGAAAAGTTCGCGCTAAAAATAATTTTACGTTTAAGACAGGATGTTTACTGTGCGTAGAATAATAGGCATAACTTCCCAATAAAATAATGGCGACAATAAAAATATAGACAATGGGCACTAGGGGAAAATTACTTTCACTCAGTGCAGAAAATCCAAATACGGCACTGGCTAAACCCACACCGAATAACACAAATCCTATCCAATCAAATGGTGGTAAATTTTTTTGTTGATAATTCTGAACCCAATAATACGCCAACACAAAATTTAATATCCCGAAGGGAATATTCACCCAAAAAATCCATCGCCATGAAAAGGCTTCCGAAATAATTCCGCCCAATAAGGGACCTAACGCGGGACCTAATAATGCCGGAATAATTACGCGATTCATCGCAGAAATTAATTCTTCGCGATGAAATAATCGCACAATAATTAATCGCCCGACGGGAATCATCATTGCCCCGCCCAATCCTTGAATAAATCGTGCGACGACTAATTCATATAAATGCGTCGCAAATCCGCAAAAAAACGAGCTTAGGGTAAAAATTGCAATGGCGCTTAAAAATATATTTCGCGTACCGAATTTATCGGCAAGCCATCCGCTGATTGGAATAAAAATAGCGAGGCTTAATAAATAACTGATTAATGCAATCTTAAGATCAATGACGCTGACGTTTAAGCTATGTGCCATCGAAGGAATAGCGGTATTGATAATCGTCGTGTCCACGGACTCCATAAAGAGAGCCAGGGAGACGATAGGTAATATGATGCGTTTTAGTGTATCGATCGGGGGCATAGGCCCCCGATTATACGCTAGTTTACCAGAGAAAAGACCTGATTTTTTTGGGCTCCCTGACCGTCCAGCGTTTTAAATTCTGCATCAATCTCATCAAGTCTTGAGCGAAGTTTGGGTTGTTCAGCCACCAATCGCTCACGTTCCGTTCGCAATTGACCTATTTGACCCAAAGCTTCTTTTTTGCTCTTTAACCTAACCTCTAAAAGATCACAAGGACTGTTTCTAACAGCTACGCCCTCCTGAAGCAATTGCTCGTTCGGCTGATTAAGCCCCATGTATGTTCTATATGACTGAGGCAAAGAAGCTTTTAAACTGTTTCCAATCTCAACCAGTGTTGGTTGAGCTGCATTGTCATCATCCGATGCTGAATTTAACTTATCTGTCACGAGCTGAGCGGCGTAGCAATCTTGAAGATATTTTTCAAATGATTTTCTTCTTGCATCATATGATGAAGAGAAAAGTGAGCGCAGCAGAGAAAAATAATATATCCCCGTATTAGCCAATGCACTGACAGTACTTTCTAGCGTACTGACATCCTTAGCATTAGCATAATTTGTACCCACAGTTTCAATTTCTTTAACTCTGCCACTGCGCAGTCCTTTAAAAGGTACCAATCCTTCGCGCTTAGTTTTAAGCTCACGTTGCATACTGTCATTAACGGTTGATTTTGCGACCCCAATATCTGCATTGACTCTCGCCAATGATTCTTGATGCGATCGTATCGCTTCGTCAATTTCACCTAATCTTGTACTTAACTCTTTAAGATTTGCCGTTTGAACCTCTTTTTCATTTTGTAGTTTTTGCTTCTTAGCATCCAACGCCTTTTTCTTGGCATCTTCTTCTTTCATTTTTTTATCCTGCGCCAACAGATATTCAGACAATTTTCGAGCACGCTCTTCTTCCTCCGCTCTTTCTTCGGCTTCTCTTTGCCGTTGTTGTTCTTCTAACTTTCTTTTTGCCTCGGCTTCAGCCTCAGCTTTAACTTTAGCTTCTGCCGCTCTTCTAGCTTCTTCTTCCTGAAGCTTAACTAAGCGTTGTGCTGCTTCTCTTTGCTCAGCTTCTGCGCGCTCTCTTTCTTGCCGCGCTTTTTCCGCTTGCAAAACAGTATCATCGTGATTTGTTTGAGTTTCACTTGCTGGAATAGTCGGTGGAGTTACTGCTAAGACCTTTTCTTCACCCTCTTGTTGGGTTTCTGAATCTTTTTTTCTTCTTCGATTTTTTTTCGGACCCTGCTTCTCTCCCGTTGGCGTTGATGGTCGAGAAGACCTTGAACGAGGCAATACAGTAACAACAGTCGGAGAGCCAGGTTCAGACTTTAGTTGATCATCAGACGTACCAGTAACAACTTCTGCAGTTCTAGAAGTTTTTCTCTGAAATCTGACTTTTTGATCTATGTCGTGCTCAAAGTAAGCCAGCTCAGCAACAGATTTAGCTGTTTTTTCTAAATTGACAAGCAAGTCTTTATCTTTGCTTGTGTTGCCCTTGCCCTGAAACGCGGAAGTTATATTTTCATTCAACACCGGCATCAACGTTTGCAGAGCCATTTCAGGACTTGCAGCAGAATTTATCCATACCTCAATTACACTATCATCTGCGCTTCTTTCTTTCGGTTGGCTATCTGCATAGATTTTCAATGCAGTCAGTATTTGCAAACGTAAAGAATCTTGGAAACTAAGTCCCTCAAGCACTTTCTGAATATCTAAAAAAAGCGTAGATTTTTGGCGACCAGGAATATTAATAGGAAGCGTAATAGAAAAAGAAGAAACGCCCACAGAACGAAATACTTCATCAAACTTCATCGCTGCAACATACAAATCAGCGCAGACAACAAGAAAATTTTTTGAGGATTGACTAATGTCACTTAATCTTTTCAGCCTGTTAATAAATATCTCTTCGACTACAGCGAAGGCCATCGCCTGTTCAGGCTTATCAAATTTCTTTTCTGTAAGAGGCGCAATCAAAACTTCTAAAGATTTAAGAACACGCTGACGTTGATCTTCCATACCCACCCCCAATTATACGAATTTTAGTCTTTTCTTCTTATTTATATATATAAGGAATAGCCATTCTAAGGTTGTATGCGTGCTTATGCAATCAAACCAGTAGGTTATGGCAGGCTCTTTGCACCGTTGCCGGCATCATGGACTTATTGAAGTAAGCTCAGCTTATCAGAATAACCTTAAGGGAATATTAAGTGATTCAGTTTTCAGAGAAACATTTTGGGATGGCTGAAGATATTTTCTGCAACGACGTTTAACATTCAAAAACAGCTGTCCATCCGCATGAGAAACGTGAGGAGGGACAGCAAAATACTTACCACCCTCTTCTACAGATTTCTCTCCCAATAAACCATTCCTGACTTTGTTCAACATATAACTCGAACACTCAGCTTTTTTTTGTTGAACTAAACACGCAAGAGAAATTTTGAACTCAAATTCTCTCAACACTGCTCTAAGGTTCTCATCTTTTGTTTGATGCTGAGCACTACCTGCCCATGCTTCCAACGCTTTAAAAACATCCCCAGACTGAAGATCATTGCTACCTGCTAAATTTGTCAAGAGCAGATCCAAATTCTGCTGCATTGTGCTAAAACCAGGTGTCACAGTGAGACAATGATTTAACGCACAAACCAAAGTGTCCACATCCAGTAACGGATGTGCATTTTCCGTAGAAGGTGATTTTGCATCCAAATATTCTTTATCCATTTCAAATACTTTCGCAAGCAATGCTTCTTTATTTTTTCTACTACACGTTGAAGAACACTCTTCTTGCTCCATAAGCATATAAATCGCACAGCAAAATTCACTTGGACTTAATTTATCCAAATAACCGTTAGAGCCAAAATTGTTTTTAGGATAATGCGCACAGAGAATATTAAATACAGCCAATTTAAAGCTCATTTCAGGCGAAAATTTCTCGAGTACTTCATTAATCGTTTCTTTCCAAGTTAAATCTTCATCCATATCAAAAGTGTGCGACTTTTCAAAGTCTTTTACCCACGCCAAAATTTCGCGAAACAATACACTCAACGGATAAGATTGCGCTTTCAATCTCGCCAAAAAATTCGACAGCTTTTTGCGAACACCAAGGTCAATTTTTTTATCTTCAACAATAACTTCCAGGTTATTCAGTAAATCTAATTGAGTTTGGATACGCTCAATAACGCTCAAATAAGCGTCAGGAAAATGACGATAAAGGACATCATGCAAATCTTTTTTTTCACGGCTTTCGCTAACTAACGTTTCGGCAAAGGAAATAATTTTTTCGCAGACTTCTTGCGATGAAACAATAAGCGCCCCATTGGAGATTTTGTTGACGAGCGCGTTGAGTTCAGACAGCTGATGCGCTTGTAGTTCACCTTTATTTAAATATGATTCGAGATCTGTTATTAGTTCGTTCATTAGTATAGTTACCTTCTTAGTTATATAAATTATAGTTCCAACATAAATCCACTGGTTTGCAATGGCTCCTTCGTCTTAGCATCAACCCTTTGCTCTTGTTCACTCTTTACATCCAATTCTGAATCGTCCTGATGTTTTTGCTCAGCTTGAATTTGCTTTAATCTTTCTTGTTGCTCTTCAATCTCAGCTAAAATCTTATTTCCGCTTGCAGTATTTTCTGACACTTTATTTTTAGTTTCACAAAGACGCTTCCATAAGTTCAAATAACCTTCTGAAACAGTGAGCTTATTGAAGCTCGACGCGATTTTGCCATCATTTCCGATTTGCAAACCTGCTTCTAATTGAGCACGCGCATCCAATGCTTGAAAATATTTTTGGATTTCAGTTTTTCTTGCAGCATGTCTTGTCGAAAGTGCCACTCCCAACTTCTCGCATATGCGATCCCACGATGTCATGACAGCTTGTTTTAGAACGGCGTCTTTATTTTCTGCGGTTTTATATTCGTGATATTTCTGGTCTATGTTTTTTAAAGCTTTAATCGTTTTTGATTTGACGACTTCTGGCATTGAACGAAACATCTCCGTTTTTAATTCTTCAACACTTCTTGCATATTCAATATTGATTTTGCGCAATCTCAACAGCTGTTTATTTTTGTCCTCTATGTTCTGCATTATTTTTTTTAACTCGCTTTCAACCTTCTGCGTGTTGAAGCACCATACTTTAACCGGTTCTGCTTCTTGCTCTTCAACATCAGATAACGCTGACTCCGTATCTTTTTTTAAAAGTGACAGAGGCGAAGGTGATTCCAAACCAAATCTTGCATCACTGTATCGCCGAGCACGCATACGAGCTATCGCCTCAAAAAACGCTTGCTCCTCTCGAGACTCCTGAGAAGTTTCTTCTGATTCAACCTGTGTTTCTGATGTTTCGCTTTCAGTTAAAGCGTTCATCTCAGGTGGTTTTCTTAATGAAAATGACTCTACCCGCTTATTATAGCGTTTTATATTTTTTTGAATTTTATCGACTAATGATTTTTCAGCTTTTGTTTCACAAACAACGATGGGCATCTCAATAGAGACATCTGATTCTGATAATTTTTTCAGCATTTCAATTAAACTTTTACTGAGCGGCTGATGATTCATTTCCTCTACAATTTTCGATAATGCGTTATTTATTGTCTGTTTTTCAGGTTCTAATGCTTTCACAGCTTTTAATTTTTTATTCAACTCATTTTTCTTACTGCTTAATAAAGCCATCTTTTGCGAAGTACTCTCTAAAACTTCATTAATCAACAAACCAACACGCAATCTAAATTTAATGGCTTCAAGCAGGGTTAACGCATCACGATCAAATTGAAATAGTTTTTGGGCTTTACGCACCCAAAACACTAATGCTCCTAACATCTGATTTTCATCAGAAGGATTATTGTAAATTTGATGAATAAATTCAAAGTATTCCTTTAACTTAGGAGAAATTACAGTCGCATATTGCTGAAGAAACTTCTTCAAGCCAAAGTCGTAGACATTAGACTTCGATGCTTTTGCTTCAATGTTCGTCTTTTTAATTGCTTCATCAAACGCATAGTTTAATCTATATAGAATCAACACAAGAGCATCGAATGCTCTACCCTCAAACTGAAGTGTTTTTCGTTCACGCAACAATACTTCACGAAGCTTCTCACCCCACGTAATCAAAAAATATAAACGGTTTTTTTCAATTTTATAATCCGACGCATTATTAAGAAGCGTGGAATCAAGACCTGATAAAAATTTAAACTCTTCCAGAAATTCATCTATCCCAAAACCATATTTGGGCGAAACCGATGCCGGTGATTTTTCATCTGTCATAGCTAAAGATGTAGGGGTACGTTTCCGTGGCAACGGAGGCATACTTTTTGCTGATTGAGGTGAAAACTCAAAAGTCATATCAATCTCTGTACTATTTCACTGCGCCGTATCTTATAATATATGTCCTTTTGAATACCTTAAGGAAACCTTAAGAAATGCAAAAAAATGCCCTCGAAAGGCTTATTTCTGAAAAAATCTCGGCTGCTGACGGCAAAATTCCCTTCTCCACGTTTATGGAATTAGCCCTCTATTCTCCGGGGCTCGGGTACTATACCAATGGCTTAGAAAAATTTGGACCGAAAGGCGACTTTATCACAGCCCCCGAACTGTCACCTTTATTCGGACAATGTATCAGTCATGCCTTAGCAGATTTTACGGAAATTTTAGAATTTGGTGCAGGCACGGGTGCTCTCGCCAAAAGCATCATCGAGAATCACCAAACCCTGGAGAAATACTGGATTTTAGAGCCTAGCAGCGAACTTCAACAACGACAAAAAGAACAACTAAAAAATTACGGTCATAAAATTAATTGGCTTACAGAATTACCAAAAAATTTTACGGGCGCCATTATTGCTAACGAAGTCATCGATGCGTTTCCGGCCACAAAATTTTTGTGGAAAGATAATAAAGTCTGGGAATACTGTGTTGCTGAAAAAAATAATGGTTTTATTTTTGTTACCGAACCGTCGCAAAACAAAACTATAATTAATTTTGTTAAAAACTTAGATTTACCTAATAATTACTCCAGCGAAATCCATTTATGGCTTAAACCGTGGATTAAAAGTGTGAGTGAATGTTTAGATTCTGGCGCAATTTTAATTATTGATTACGGCTTTCCGCGTCACGAGTTCTATCATCCCGAACGGTCCATGGGAACACTCATGTGTCATTATCAACATCGTGCGCATTCGGATCCGTTATATAAACCCGGCGAGCAAGATATTACCGCCCATGTCGATTTTACCGCGATAGCGGAAGCCGCTGTTGAAAATGACTTGGACGTGATGGGATATACAACACAAGCCGCATTTTTATTGGAAAATAAACTGTTGGATTTTGCAGATGCCGAAAACGACGCATCTGCCATCAAAATGCTCACGCTTCCCAGTGAAATGGGTGAATTATTTAAAGTGATTGGGCTCACAAAAGACTGGGAGAAAATCATTCCAGGCTTTAGAATGCAGGATAGATTAAATAGGTTATAGAAGATTCGTCACACCCATCCGGCGCTCCGCGCCACCTTCCCTCATAAAGAGGGAAGGAATTTAGTAGGAGAAGACATGATTATAGTCACCGGCGGTGCAGGATTCATCGGCAGCAATATCGTTCACGCACTTAATCTTCGTGGTGAAGAAAATATTATCATCGTGGATGATCTCACTGACGGCACTAAATTTAAAAATCTCGTCGATCTCAAATTTCATGATTACATCGACAAAGATGAATTTTTATTAAAATTGGACTCACTCGGCAAAATCAGAGCCATCTTTCACGAAGGCGCATGCTCCGATACCACCGAATGGAACGGTAAATATATGATGGAAAATAATTACGAGTATTCCAAGAAATTATTTCACTTCGCTGAAACTAAAAAAGCCAGCTTTATTTATGCCTCCAGCGCTGCTGTGTATGGCTCTAATACCGTTTGCAAAGTCGATCCCGCGTATGAACAACCGTTGAATGTTTATGGTTATTCCAAATTATTATTTGATCAATACGTTCGGAAAAATCATAAATCCAACCAAGTTGTGGGATTACGTTATTTTAATGTCTATGGCCCGCGCGAATTCCATAAAAATAAAATGGCCAGTGTTGCCTTTCACTGCCATAACCAATTTTTAGCTGAAAACAAAGTAAAATTGTTTGAAGGCAGCGGCGGGTACGAGAATGGCGAACAACGTCGCGACTTTATTTACGTCAAAGATGTCGCCGCGGTAAACCTCTGGTTTTTAGACAACCCCGACACCTCGGGTATCTTCAACTTGGGCACCGGTCGAAGCCAGTCATTCAACGAAGTCGCTCACGCTGTCCTGAAATGGCACGGTGGCGGTGAAATCGTCTACATCCCCTTCCCCGAACAGCTCAAAAATCGCTATCAGCATTTTACCGAAGCAGACATGACGCTACTTGAAAAAGTCGGATGCACCCATACTTTTAAAAATGTCGCTTCTGGTGTAAAAGATTATCTGGACGATATTGCTCCAAAATCATTATAATCAAACCCTTTTGTCCCCCCTTCTAACTTTTGGCGAGAACGTTAAAGAATGAGTACTCTCGAACAGCGTAAATTACTGATTGAACACGGCAAGGAACAGGGTTATTTAACCCGCGCCGAAATCAATGACGTTCTGCCGGATAATATCGACGCCGAACAAGTCGAAGAAATTATTGCGATGCTCAATGAGCTGGGCATTGTCGTTTGCGATACCCCGCCTGAAGCCGATGCGATTTTACTCGCCATGGGCGACAAAGCGCCTGCAACCCCTGACGAAGAAGTTGAAGAAGAAGCCGTTGCTGTTC
The DNA here is from genome assembly GCA_964559315.1 of uncultured Coxiellaceae bacterium. GTDB lineage: Bacteria > Pseudomonadota > Gammaproteobacteria > DASZBR01 > DASZBR01 > DASZBR01. Next base: position 33,784 of record CAZLGL010000010.1, on the reverse strand, counting down.
TTGCTGCAGTTCAAACTGAAGCCGGACGCACGACTGACCCTGTTCGTATGTACATGCGTGAAATGGGTGCGGTCGAGTTATTAACACGCGAAGGTGAAATTACGATCGCAAAACGGATCGAAGCCGGCGTAAAACAAGTCCTCAATGCATTAGCACACTATCCTGAAGTCACAGTTACACTTTTAGATGATTATGAGCGAGTCGTCGCCGGTCAAGCACGATTAAGCGATATTATTGTAGGTTATACCGATACCGCCGAAGAAATTCCCATTAATCCTGACGGTGAATTATCTGAAGAAAGTTTTGAAACGGCTGAACCCGAAACCGAAGATGAAGAAGGTGGTGACGGTGAAGAAAGCGAAACCGACACGGGCCCAGATCCGATCCTAGCCGCAGAACGTTTTGGTGCGTTACGCGAATTGCACAAAAAAGTGATCGCTTCCATGAAAAAAAATGGGCCGCATCACAAAGCGACTTTAAAACATATTGATAAAATGGCCGAAGCGTTTAATCAATTTAAATTCTCGCCCAAAGAATTAGAAAAACTCACACGCAAAGTTCGTGAAATGTTAGATCAAGTGCGAAAACAAGAGCGTCATTTGATGCAAGTGTGCGTATTGAAAGCCAAAATGCCACGCGATGAATTTATCCATTCTTTCCAAGGACACGAAACAGATCCCGAATGGTTAGATAAAGTCTTACGCAAAAAAGCGTCTTATACAAAATCGTTACAAGATTACGAAACAGAAATTCGCCACACTCAAGCGAAATTATTAAAAATTGAGCATGATAAAAAATTAACCATTGCGGAAATTAAATCAATCAATCGCGATATTCTCACGGGCGAAAATCAAGCGCGTCGTGCGAAAAAAGAAATGGTCGAAGCCAATTTACGTTTAGTCATCTCCATTGCTAAAAAATACACTAACCGAGGCTTACAATTTTTAGATTTAATTCAAGAAGGCAATATTGGATTAATGAAAGCGGTCGATAAATTTGAGTATCGTCGCGGATACAAATTTTCGACGTATGCAACCTGGTGGATTCGCCAAGCCATTACGCGTTCGATTGCAGACCAAGCGCGCACTATTCGTATTCCTGTGCACATGATTGAAACCATCAATAAAATTAATCGTGCGTCGCGTGAAATTTTGCAAAAAACAGGCTTAGAGCCAACGCCAGAAGAATTAGCGACAAAATTAGCGATGCCGGAAGATAAAGTCCGCAAAGTATTAAAGATCGCAAAAGAGCCTATTTCATTAGAAACACCGATTGGTGATGATGAAGACTCCCATTTAGGGGATTTCGTAGAAGATACTTCTATGATATCACCCGTTGATGCCGCTACCGCGGAAGGTTTACGCGAATCGATGCAGGATATTTTGTCGACATTAACGGCACGTGAAGCGAAAGTATTACGCATGCGCTTTGGTATTGGCATGAACACGGATCACACCTTAGAAGAAGTTGGAAAACAATTTGATGTGACGCGTGAACGTATTCGACAAATTGAAGCGAAAGCGTTGCGTAAATTACGTCATCCAAGTCGTGCGGAGCAGTTGAAGACCTTTTTAGATGGCGAAAAACAAGAATAGTAACAACCTGTAGGGGCGAGATTCTTCTCGCCCGTCATTAAATATTAGGGCCTATAGCTCAGTTGGTTAGAGCAGGAGACTCATAATCTCTTGGTCCCAGGTTCGAGTCCTGGTGGGCCCACCATATTTATCAATCACTTAGAGTCATTCACCCCTCCTCCATTTTTAGGCTGTGTGTAATCTGTGTGTAATCGTGCCAGGCGCTTCTTCCACTAGACCCCTGCTTTCTGTTTACATCCTATTGAAGATGTAAACCAAATGACATAAACTGTTTACATCTTTCGAAACATGCAAACGGAGAGGTGACATGAACATAGGCCACCACATTAAGCAGCCCCAAGGGTATGAAGCCTTTATTCCAGCTCCCTTCCCACCCAAGGAAGAAACCTCTTTTTCAAAAAAGATCATCCAGAAAGCGAGCCAAGCCACCCTCCTTTTGGGAAAATTAGACGGCATTACCCAGCTCCTGCCTGACGTAGATTTTTTTCTTTTTATGTATCTTTGCAAAGATGCGGCGTCATCAAGTCAAATTGAAGGCACACGCGCCACAATGATCGACGCCATTGAAGCTGTATCAAAAACTTCAGAAAATTTGCCAGCCGATGTCGATGATATTTCACATTACATTCAAGCGCTCAATTATGGTCTTGAACGCCTGAAAGATTTTCCCTTGAGTCTTCGTGTCATTAAAGAAGTACACAAAGAATTAATGGTAGATGCACGAGCAAGTCATTATTCAGACCCAGGAAATTTTCGAACATCACAAAATTGGATCAGCGGTACTTCACCAAAAGATGCTCTGTTTGTGCCGCCCCCTCCGCACGAAATGATACGAGCCATGGGAGATTTAGAAAAATTCTTTCACACAAAAGACGATATTCTGCCCATTATAAAAGCGGGAATGATTCACGCTCAATTTGAAACCATCCATCCATTTTTAGATGGCAACGGTCGCACAGGAAGAATGCTAATTACGCTTTTTCTATGGCTGGAAAAATTACTGGATCGCCCCGTACTTTTTCTGTCTTCTTATTTCAAAAAACATCAAAAAACGTATTACGCACGTCTTGAGGATTATCATAGCAATAAAGCAGAAAATTGGATTGATTTCTTTTTAGCAGGAATCATAGACACTGCACAAGAAGCGATTGAAACCGTTAAAAAAATTACTACTCTGCGCGAAAAAGATATGAAAAAAATTCATGCTCTCGGAAGACCCGCAGCTAAAAGTACAGCATTAATTTTATCCGAACTTTACAAATTACCCATTGTTAATATTGCGAACATACAAAAATGGACTAAATACACGCGTCAAGGTGCGCAAAAAGCAATAGATCGTTTCGTTGATTTAGGGATATTAGAATTAAAAGATGAACACAAAACATATGGACGTTCTTTTGTTTACCGACGATACGTAGATATTTTCAACAGCTAATTATTATAAGCTGAATATCTACGCCGCATCTTCAAACTGATACCTCTTCTCCAACTTATCCATCGCCGCTTGGATATGCGCTCCATTTTGGTGAGCATATCGAACCACCATTTGTAATGTTTTATGGCCTGAAATTCTTTGAACCGTAGGAAGATCAACGCCCGCCTGAACTAAATGCGTAATTGCAGTATGTCGTAATGTATGTCGCACAACTTCTTTCGGATCTAAACCTGCTCGCACAACAACTCGTCTAAATGCTTTTTCAATACTCACTGCATGACCAGTAGAAGAACGCTTTGCAGGAAATAACCAAGTTTGTTCGGAAGAAGTGCTTTTAAGATAATTTTTCAAAAAGTTCGCCAAATTTTCTGTCATTGGCTGTTCTCTTTTTCCGGCTTTAGCTACTGGAATAAAAATAATTCGTTTATCAAAATCTATATGTTCAATTTTGATAGAAAGAATTTCCATGCGCCGCATGCTTGTCGCTAAACCAATCATGAAAAATGGATAAATATATGTGCACTCATCTTTTTTCGCTGATTCAAGAATATCGCTTGTTTGTTCAACGGTTAAATAAACTATTCGACCGTTATCTTCTTTGAATTTTTTAATTAAACACGGTTTATGTTCTAACCATTTCCACTCTACTGCTTTATTCAAAAAATGCGAAAGTCCAGCTAATTCTCGATTAATTGTTGAATGTTTAGTTTTTGTTTCGGCTCGTGCTTTTTTGTAACGCTCAATATCAAAACTACTAATTTGTGAAAGTAGTTTATTTTCAAAAAATGGACAGAGATATAATTTAAAACGAACTTCTTTTCTTGCGATATCTTTGCCGTCGCTCTCTCTTAATTTTTGAATATATTTTTCGGCAGCATCTCGAAAACCTAAAATAATTTTTCGGCCTTTTGGAAGGTTGAATCTATTTTGCCTAGCATCTTCACGCAATTTTGAAATAAGCTGCTCAGCTTCTTGGCGCCCTACCCCTTCGGATTCTTTCCCAACTAGCCGATGGATTCGCTGTCCATCAACCATAATATTGATGAGATATTTCCCGTCACCATTTTTTAACCGTTTAAAAACAATACCGTGCTCACTGATTTTCTTTGTGCACTGGAGTTTACGAATGTTCACTCTGGTTAGCTTCGTGAATTTAATCATTGGGTCGTCTCCTTTAAATAATTTAGACAATCCTATCATAATATTTAAATACATCATTTTACATAGAATAATACCCGTTAATACTGATTAATAATGACTCAAGTGTATTTACACTGGGCTATAAAGTTCTCGAAAATTCTCTATAAAACACACACCGTTGTTTTTGATACGAAATCGTTTGCATTTACAAATATTTCATTCTAGGCTTTTATCGTTGTTATTTTATAGGTGCTTTAAATCATAAATTTGAAGGAGATTACTAATGACATTATGTAAAAACCCTGTTGAATCTACTACGGTCTATATGTTTCCTGATGAGCGACTTGATGCTCACAATGCTGCGAATTATTTAGGTTTGAAAGAAAAAACTTTAGCCATGATGCGCAGCAAAGGTGTGGGCCCTAAATTCATCAAACGTGGCCGCGTATTTTATTTCAAAGAGGATTTGGACTTTTGGTTGAATGCTGACGGGCGATTTGTCAGCACAGCACAAAGTTTTCACGGTACTCGTGCAGCTCGATAACCATGAAATCAAAACTCATTTTTATCGCTATCGATTGGGATAGCTTTAACTATTTCAAACGACATAAAAGCGCTTGTTTATTCCACGGTGAACTACGAGCGCTTTCGTTTTGCTATCAACAGGAAATCTGGGTGTTGTATTCCGATACGAAATACTTTGAATCCGCTATGCACTTCGCACGACAAGTTCAGCAAGCAGGCAGCATCAAAGTCCTCGTCATCTTAATTAAAACTTCTTAAATTTGGAGAACTCTTATGAAAACAGGAATAATAGAATTACCATCACTCACCCATGCTGATGCTTGGGACGATCCTATCTTTTTTAACGAATACGATACGCCTGATATTCCAGCATGTTTATTACCAGGCGTGTTTCATGAATTTGCGAAAGCATTGGCAGAATCAGTTGAAGTTCCTGAAGCCTTATGTGTCATGACAGTCTTAGGAATTATTTCATCTGTAACATCTAAATTCTGTAAAGTATCACCTTTCGAAGGATGGGAAGAGCCCATTAATATTTACACGTTAATTGCACTTCCTCCGGCGAATCATAAAAGCATTGTACTTGCTCGCTGCAAAGAACCTTTAGTCGAGTGGGAACAAGATCAGGAAAAAACATTTCGTAGCAAAATAAAGCAATATATTTCAGAACGTAAAACTCAAGAGAAAATTATTGAAGGCTTGAGAACAAAAGCGGCAAAGGTAGAAGATTTAAATGAACAACAAAAATTAATTCATGAAATAACTGCAAAAGAATCTGCGTTAGAAGATATTCCCGTTGCTCCACAATTATTTGTAAACGATGTTACCCCTGAATCACTAACAACAATCTTGAGCGAACAAAACGGACGGCTCGCAATATTTTCTGATGAAGGCGGTGTATTAGAAACATTAGGCGGGCTTTACAGTAATGGCGCAGCAAACGTAGATATTTTATTGAAGGGAATTGATGGCGGAGAAATTCGTGTTAGGCGTAAAGATAAAAGTATCTCTCTTAATCCATATTTAACTATGGTATTAGCTGTTCAGCCAATCATTATTCAAAATTTAATTTCCAAACAAGCATACACAGGCAACGGAATGGTCGAACGTTTTCTGTATGTTCTTCCTAATAGCAAACTGGGTTATCGCACACACGACAAACCTGCCTTGAGAAAAGAACTTCGTTCAACCTATAGCGCGAAGATTAAAGCGTTCCTTGACGAGATCTCAACTGAAAAGATATTCACCCTAACCCCAGATGCAAAAAACGCCTGGAAGCAATTTCAGCGCGAAATAGAAATTGAACTTCGCCCCGATGGCAAATTAGGAAATTGTCAGGGATGGGGTGGAAAGATTTGTGGGTTCACACTTCGAATCGCAGGACTGCTCCATGTTGCCGAACACGGAACACGACTCGCTGAAATTAATTCTCAAACCATGAATCGTGCAATTGCGGTTTCAGAACTCCTCATTCCTCACACACTTGCTGCTTTCGGATTGATGGCAATGGACGAAGCAACGGAAGATGCCAAATGGATCTGGGAATGGATTTTGTCGAGAGGCGAATCGTCATTTGGCAAAACAGAATTATTAAAGCGAACTCGAAACAAAAAACTCGGAAGAAATGAACGCCTTAACAAAGCACTCCAGATTTTAAGAAATAGAAATCTTATCAGTGCAGCCCTCAAACTTCCGACTCGTAAACCTACGACAGTTTATTACGTTCATCCCATAGCTTTGTCCAAAGAACAAACCGAAGTACTTCATTAAACCAGCTTCCAGATCTTTCAAGAACTAAGTCCAACCCACGGGCTTAGTTCGTGCAATTGCGAAGCAATGTATAAGTGCGCTCTTAGACGGTTTGAAATCTTTAGGGGGTTAAGCTTTAAATTTTTGGACTGGTCATCCAACAAGAAAAAGTGAAATAAGTGATATAAGTGAAACTGGGACAACCTGGTTATTGAGGTAACCAGAAACCTAAAAGCACAAAGTTGCGAAGCAACATGTAAGTGCGTCTTTGGACGATTCGAAGATTTTTGATTTTTCTTTGAGACAAGAATTCAGGGAAACTCAAAATCACTTATATCACTTATTTCACTTTTTCTTGTCCCAAAAGATTTTAAAAAACATAACTTTCACCAACCGAAACCTCAACCCGTCCAAAGGCGCACTTACACAAACTATCGTTTGCTGTGCTCCCACCACCCCCCAACCGTCTAAAAGCGCATCTATACATTGCTTCGCAATGTTGTGCTTTTGACCCTCGAGGACAGAGTTAAAAGTCAAAACTCTCATGATCAAAAAAGAAGGTTGCCGCAGAAAAAGAAAATGACATTACCTAAAAAAAAACAAAACGATATTTTCTACTTAACAGCTCAAGCACTTTTTACCAAGTCCTTTTAAATCAGAAGAAAATGGCTTAGTACGTTGATTCACTTCTGCAAAACAAGAAATGACTTTTATCATCCAAGATGGGAGCGCCCTGTTAATTTGATAATACATCCAAGTACCTCGACGAGTTGCAATCACGAGTTTGTGCTTTCGTAGCAAGGCTAAATGCCTCGATATTTTTGGCTGTATCATTTTTAAAGCATCAATAAGATCACAAACGCATAGCTCTCCTTTCTGCTGAAGCAAAAAAAGGCACCGCAAACGCGTTTCGTCTGACAACAATGTAAAAAAAGTTTCGGGTTTTAACATGCTCAAATTTATAACACTTTTTAGTTTTGATTTATAGGTTTAGGAGAATTGAAATAACCCCATTCTTACAGTTTAGGTCTCCACTGCTTGGCCGGCTTTAGTTCATCAATTAAAACAGCAATACGGTTACCTATCTCATCTCGCACTTTAGCAAATGCCTTCATAATTTGAATCTCGTCCCCGGTAACTTTTGCCGGATCTTCAAAGGGGTAATGTCTTTTTTGTTTATTCGGAGGAAGCACGGGACAATGTTCATCAGCATGACCACACAACGTGATAACAAGATCGGCCCACTCCAACATTTCTTTAGTAAGTACCTTCGATTGTTGCTGAGAAATATCAATCCCAATTTCTTTCATGGTCTGAACGGCACGTGGATTAACGCCGTGCGCTACTAATCCTGCAGATTGAATCTCACAAAACCCCTCACCAAATCGTTTAGCATATCCTTCAGCAATTTGAGAGCGACAAGCATTACCCGTACAAACAAATAAAATTTTCATCACTAAAACCTCACTGTTAATTCAACACTGTCAGAATAAAAAAATTCTCCCAACAAACAAAGCTATTTAATTCTTAAACAGTCTAATTTGCTGGGAGAGACACATAACAATTATTTATTTTTTTGTTGGACAACATCCTGAACCAGGTTTACAACTCGACAGCTCTTGGCCTTGCACAACAGGTGTTTGTTGCCTACTGCTTAAGTCATAAAATCCACGACCTAATGTAGGTGAAACACTTCCTTTGTCGACTACTTGTTTTAACTCTAAGTTTGGTCGATAGGCTTCAATGACCGCTGAAGCAACATAATTTTCGACACCGCTCGTTGACCAGTCTTTAATAAACGAACGACTTTCCTCTTTCACATCTATTTTAATATTCTCTAACCCAGCATCTTTTAATGCCTGCCTAAGTTCTTCAATCGGCGTTGCACCTGCCATACATCCATTATAAAGGGCTAAATCTCTTTTAATATTTTCGGGCATTGGGCTTGTTGCTACAAGATCAGAAATAATTAAACGTCCACCCGGCTTTAAAACTCGAGCAGCTTCTTTAAAAACTTGGGGCTTATCTGTAGAGAGATTAATAACGCAATTAGAAATGATGACATCAACACTGCTATTTTCTACCGGAAGATGTTCGATTTCACCTAACCGAAATTCTACGTTTGTATAACCGCCTTTTTTGGCATTTAATCGTGCCTTATTTAGCATTTCATGCGTCATATCGACACCAATAACTCGGCCAGTTCCTGCTAATTGTCTTGCAGCTAGGAAGCAATCAAATCCACCGCCACTACCTAAATCCAAAACAGTTTCACCGGCTTTTAATCCAGCAATTGCAGTAGGATTTCCACAGCCGAGCCCCATATTTGCACCTGCAGGAACGCTCGAAATATCACCTTCAGAATATCCTAGTTGCGTAGAATATTCCGCCCCTTTACCAGGTCCTGTGCCACAACAACTTTTTTCTGTACCGCAACTTTCACCTTCGTTATCAGCAATCGCAACTTTGGCATAAGCCTCACGAACACTGCTTTTAATCTCCACATCTTTTTGCAAATCTTGTGCTTGCATAATATGACCCCTCATAAAATTAAACGACATGTCATCAGTGAGTTTTCCATTGGAAGTTTGGTGAGAATATGTTCGCTGTATTAGATTTTTTTTGCTAAGTATATTGGAACGAATGAACTACGTGTACGCAATTCCCTCATGGCTAATCTCCTCTGAATCTCAAAGAGCACAAAATTGAAGTGAATCTACAATTTTGCAACCGAGAACATTATATATGTATTTTCATATATATGTAAACACAAATATAGACACTCGATATAAGGTTGAAATAATAATCAAGGTTAGCAACGTAGCGCTGATTATCACGCCCGCCATTGGAATTACACAGAAGGATTAACTCTTAATCGTTTAATAATAGGGCAATCTCGCGCGGCCATTTGTTTATGACAAACATTATCGAGATTTTCTAATAATGTTGTGAGTTTTTTTAAATGCAGTATTTTTTCTTGTATAGTTTTTAACTTTTCATGGATGAGATTTTTTACAGCTTTGTTGGGCTCGCCATTGTCAATCATCAAAAATAATGACTTTATTTCCTCTAATGTAAATCCTGCATTTTTTGTGTTTAATATAAAATGTAATCGTGTCATATCATCTTCTGTATAAACGCGATATCCATTATCGCTTCGAAAAGAAGGCTTAAGTAAACCGATTTTTTGATAATGCCTCAACGTGACAGTAGTAATGCCATAGCGTTTTGCCACTGTTCCTATCGTATAATGTGTAGTGCTCATAAAATGTCCTTGACCTTAACCTTAAGGTTAAAATGTAGAATATTCCCCAACGAACATCAATATGGAACCCCAACTATGACAGCCACCACCTGCTCAAGCTGCGATAACCCCACAAATGAAGAAAATAGCTACGCTCGCAGTTTACTACACAAAACGCTTTTTGCCGGAGCAATCGGGATACCACTTTTTGTCATGGCAATGCTAAACATCTCAACTGGTCATGATACAAATCTTGTTATTGCCGCGCTTACTTTAGTTATCCTAATTTATTCCGGTGGTCATTTCTTTAAAGGCGGATGGAATGCACTACGTATTCAGCAAGCCAATATGGATACGTTAATTGCTTTAGGAACAGGTGTCGCATGGCTATATTCGGCCAGTGTTGTATTATTTCCAAATTATTTTCCTCCACTAGCAAGGCACATGTATTTTGAAGCTGCAGCCGTCATTATTACTTTAATTAACTTAGGCGCATTATTAGAATTACGCGCGCGTCAAAATACGTCTTCCGCCATTAAACGATTAATTGGTTTACAACCTAAAACAGCAAGAGTTATCAGAAATAATCAAGAAATCGACGTCCCGATTGAAACTGTTCAGATTGACGATATGCTGCGTGTACGACCCGGCGAAAAAATTCCCGTAGATGGTATATTAATCGAAGGATATTCAAGTATTGATGAATCCATGCTCACAGGTGAACCACTTCCAGTTGAAAAAACGGTTAACTGCATCGTCACTGGATCAACATTAAATAAATCCGGAACCTTTATTTTTAAAGCGACAAAAATTGGTTCGGATACTGTTTTAGCAAAAATCATTGAGATCGTTCAACAAGCACAAAGCTCAAAGCCTGCGATAGCCCGTCTTGCAGATCAAATCTCCGCTATCTTTGTTCCTATTGTCATGATTATCGCAATTTTAACAGCCCTCATCTGGTTTAATTTTGGACCCGAACCCAACGTTGCATATATATTAGTCACTGCCATGTCTGTATTAATTATTGCATGTCCGTGTGCATTAGGATTGGCCGTCCCTATTTCTGTCATGGTAGGAATAGGAAAAGCCGCAGAATATGGAATACTCATTCGTCATGGCGATGCGCTTCAACAAGTCAGTCAATTACAAATTCTTGTACTAGATAAAACCGGAACTGTCACTACTGGCAAACCCAGTTTGGCAGAAATTCTTCCGGTGAACTCTTGGGATGAAAAAACTTTATTACAACTCGCAGCAAGTGTAGAAGTAGGCTCAGAACATGCTTTAGCTGAAGCAATTGTAGAAGCTGCAAGTGAACGCAATATTGCTCTGCTGCCCACGAATCAGTTTGAAACACTTCCAGGCCGTGGTGCGATTGCCGTAATCAACAATCAAAAAATATATCTCGGCAATCAAGCACTTATGGAACAACAACACATTGCTCTTGAAAACATCATCCAACAAGCCGAATCATTCGCTCAACGAGGTCAAACACCAATTTATCTCGCGGTAAATCAAAAAATTGCAGGAATTATTACCGTCTCAGATAAAGTTAAACCAGATTCAGCAAAAGCCATTGATCAATTACAAAAAATGGGCTTAAAAATTATTTTATTGTCTGGCGATCATAAAATGACAGCAAATTTCACGGCAAAACAAGTTGGCATTCAAGATGTCATTGCAGAGGTATCACCGGCAGATAAAGCCAATGTTATAGCACGATTACAAACTGGCGGTAAAAAAGTCGGTATGGTCGGTGATGGAATTAATGACGCCCCTGCTCTTGCACGTGCTGACGTGGGCTTTGCGATTGGGAGTGGAACAGACGTAGCAATTGAAAGTGCATCTATTACATTAATGAGAAGTTCATTACAGGGTATTGCAGATGCAATACTGATTTCAAAATATACGGTTCGTAATATGAAACAAAATTTATTCGGGGCATTTATATATAATGTACTTGGAATTCCATTAGCCGCAGGAATACTATTTCCGCTTACAGGACTATTATTAAATCCCATGATTGCGGGTCTTGCCATGGCATTATCGTCTGTAACCGTTGTGATGAATGCGAATCGACTACGGTTTTTGAATCTTGGAGAGCAAAAAGCATGAATGCAAATATTGTTCTGATTAATATTAGTGGCTTATTACTTATTTTTGTTATCGTAAGTTGGTTTTGGTTGTACAAAAAAAATACATCCATTAAAAAAGTTTCGGGTACGATTGAAATTAAAGTTAAAGATGGCGTATACCAACCGGCAATAATAAACGCCTCCGTGAACCAACCTATTACGCTAAGATTCATTCGTGAAGATGCGACTCCGTGCGCTGAATTTGTCGTTTTTGATAAATTAAAAATCAATAAACAATTACCGTTAAATAAACCTATCGAAATTAAATTAACTATTGAACAACCAGGTGAGTACGAATTTACCTGTCAAATGGGTATGTATAGAGGGAAATTAATTTTTACACAGTAGAATTATATGTTGCTGCCGGAAACAAGGCGTTTGAATGTAAAAAAGGCTAATTTAAAATATGAACTAGCGCTTTTTATAGGTTTTTGCGCACCATGATAGCAATTATCGTATTCCAAACCTTGAACGTAGATGAGATGTATGTTGATTTATATTTCCGTCAAAAAAACGTTTTAATTCTTGTTCTCGTTTGCTTAATTTATTTAAATTGAACTGATTAACATCGAATGTCTTACTCTTAAGTCTTTTTAACTGTTGGTCTAATTCGCCTGTTAAATTCGTTGAGGATGACAAACGAATAGCTGAAACTGAAGCTATCAAATCACGCTGTCCTTTTGCATTCGAAAGATCGAGACTATACACAAATTGTTTTAAACTTTGTGCTCGTTGATGACCTTGAACTCCAGTGGTTAAGACTGAAAGAAATCCTCTTTCTTTTCCCCAATGCATACGTAAATATCGATTTGCGCTATCTACAATAACCTGACGACATTGCTTCCATTCAGCCGCTATTTTGTCCTGATGGTATAATTCAAAAGAATCATCTGTTTTTTGTATTTTCTGTGGGGTTTTCACAAAGAACTGCTGTAATCGACTACTTAAAACAGAAAGTTTTTGAAGAATACTCACAACTAGGCTCCTTTTAAAATAAAATTGAAACACCAAAGGTTACTGTATTTTCTGTGGATGATTCACCCGCATTTTGAACGATATTTCTTGATGCACCATAATCATGCTCACTTTCAAATTCACTAAATACATCTACGCCAGGGGCAACACGATAATACGGGCGAAGAATATAGCGCATTTGATTTAACCCACTGCCAATTTCATCTTCAGCCACTGTTTTGGTGGCTAAAATACTGCGAATACCTGTCCGGATAAAAAAGTTATTAGTAATTTGCGTATCACGTGATAACTCAACATCAAGTGACTCACTTCCATCGTGATAATACGTTCTAATATTTGTATCTATAAAATACGGCATCAATCCTTCGATTCCGATACCCGGTTGCAGATAAGGATGTTCAGCAGGACGATAAACATAATTCACGCCACCCTTTACTGCCCAAAACTGACTGATTAAATGCCAATAAAAAATATCCATATCAGCATTTTTGATGCTCCCTTTATTGACCTCAGCATCATTAGTAAATAATTCAAGCTTGTTATAGTCACTACCGTATAAACCCTTAAATGTAACTTTTTGTACATTATCAAAAGGATCTTCGCCTACGTCTAAAAAGCTTGCAAGGTATAAACCCATAGCATGCGCCATGGGATGATGAATCAATGAAGTATCAATTGGCATAACTTCATCTTCTCTGACGATTGGTTGATTAACATAGGTGCCAAGGGAAATTTCTTTTTCAGGTTTCATCGTACCTTTTGCAACATCAATAATCGTTGAATACTGAAATACACGCGCCATTCCTGTCATCATATGATAGAGATGATGACAATGGAAAAACCATTGGCCACTGGCATTTGAATCAAAATCGGCTACAGCAGTAGCACCTGGGGCTACTTCAATAGTGTGCAACAGTGGATCATAAACTCCGTGTCCATTACGCAAAATAAACCAGTGCCCGTGAATGTGCATGGGATGATTCATCATGGAATCATTCGTAAATATAATGCGATATCGCTTATTGGGTTCAATAATAATGGGCTTAGCTTTAAATTCAGTCTCACCATTGATGAACCAAATATAACGTCCCATATAGCCAAATAATTGCATTCTAATAATTCCAGCTATTGGTTTATGGGGATTATTTGTTTTAACCGCGGCAGTTAAGTTTTGATATTTCGTACCTGAGGTAGTGGCTTGAAAAGAATTAGGCGGAGACATTGTATCTCCTATAATTGAAGCTTCCGTGGGCATATCCATATTCATAGACATACCATGATGCATCTCATGCGATGAGCTTGAATCCATATTCATTGTCATATTCATATTTTTATCCATGCTCATTGAATTAGAACTATTGTGATCTGTCATACCAGACATCATGTTATCCATCATTTCTCGAGTAACAGGCTCAGGTTCAGAAAAAGGTTTTACATGAGCATAATCAACCGGTTGACCAGATTCTGTGATTAAAGCGCCCTCTGCTGCACCTAGCGCATCTTTCGATTCAGCATAAATAATATACGGTTGATTTTGAGTAATTTTTACTAATACATCATACGTTTCACCTGGTGCAATCGTGAATGATTTAACAATATAGGGTCTTACATTGTTACCATCAACACTCACCATCTCCATTAAAGTACCCGGAATTTTTACATGATAAATAGTACTACCAGCCGCACCAATAAAACGTAACCGTACGATATCGCCCACTTTAACCAATGCTTGCCATGGGGCGCTATTCGTCTGTCCGTTTAATAAAAAAGCGTCATAAGCCACATCACTCAGATCATAGATACTCATACGCATACTCTGCATCATTTTATAATCTTCGATTAATTGTTTACGCCCTTCAGGTGAAGCATGCCAATATTCTCGAATAAAACGCACAAGCGATGCTTGCATTGGAAATCGTGGAGAATAATAATCGCCATCTTTTTTCAGATTAGCCAATATTTTATCCGGATTTGTATTACTCCAATCAGATAAAACTATTGGATAATCTTTGGTGTATTTATTAAGATGTGGCGTAGATGGATCAATAATAAATGCACCATACAACCCTTGCTGTTCTTGAAAACCTGCATGAGCGTGATACCAATAAGTACCCGATTGATAGAGTGTGAAATGATACGAAAACATTCCTCCTGGAGGAATAGCTTTTTGAGAAATGCCTTCAACGCCATCCATTTGCCACGGAAGAATCAAACCATGCCAATGAATAGCTGTACCCACATCCAAATGATTATATACATTGATAGTTACGGTATCGCCTTGTTTAAAATGTAATGTCGGCGCAGGAATTTGATTATTAGCTGCAATTGCCTGAATGGATTTCCCTGCAAAATTCACATTTTTATAACCAACATCCAATCTAACTACAACATTATTCGCGAGAGCAGCTGGAGCACTTAAGAAACCGGCGACCAAAATAACAGCATTAATTAGTAAACTAAAAGCTTTTCTACATTCTGGTCGCATGTCCCTTCCCTCTGGCAAAGTTCCCTATAAAAATCAGTGTCTTACATGAGCATCCGAAATGTTTGATGAATTCATATTCGGTAACTTACTTAAAACTCTCGCAGGACAAACATAAGCGTTGCCTATTAATGTATGGTCATCAACTTGTCGTCGCGATCCAGGCACATACTTCGTTTGATGGCCGGTAAGAACAACAACATTCGCGCCTAATGCCAATGCTCGATTTTTGAGAGCATTAATTTCCATTGTCTGTAAATTTGAGTGAGAAGTATACGCGGTTGTAACGCCGTTAACATCAGTGCTCGAAATTTGACCCAATGATTTACATGATTGAGGTACAGTGATTGCCGTAAAAACAACCTTTTCTGCACCTGGGTCTAGGGGTACTGATGCACACCCCGCAAGAACTGAAACAAAAAGACTACCGATCACTAACTTAACTTTAAGAGCAATTTTCATAAATTCATCCTTAATCAAATATGTCTGGTAACCTCACGAAAAAATACTTTACTCAATATAAACCTTAACCCCAAGGTTAAAGTCAAGAAAATAATCAATCCCGAAAATTTACTGAAGCGGCAAAAATAAAGAATTATTGCACTACGGTACCGCCTTTATCTGTACATTCTTGTGCAGACAAATTGGTGACAATGCTTTTCGGATTGACAGCCTTGCACGCATTTTTTCCTCCACAACCATTCGCGCCCGCTTTACAAGCTCCCATAGCTTTACAATTATGTGCGCCCATACATTTTACAGTGGGTACTGGAACAGGAGTTGATGATGTAGCGATTGCATAACTTTCGGTAGCAAATAAACCCGCGATAACAGCAGCGATGATGGCGCGTCTTCTTTGGATGCTCATAAAATGGTCTCTTGTGAGGTAAAAGTGGATATTACAAAAATAAATTAACAGAATTACGTATAAATAAAAAGTCTTTCTCCATTTTGAGATAAGGTACCAACTCGAGCAGCATGTTAAACTGAATACGAGCTATCTAATCTTTAGTAAACCCTTTTAATGAGAGGAGGCAAGACATGTTTGAGCAAAATTACACTGACTACCTTTATTATGTTGGCAACGAAGTAAAATATGGATGCACACTTTATCTTTCAGGTTGGAAAAAACTTTTGTTACACCCTATTCAAACCGTCAAAGATACGGCCTACGCACTTTACCATCCCATCGAAACAGGTAAAATTTTATTAAATGAAGTTCGTCAACATCCTGTTGGAATGGTGGTTAATGTTTCTCTTTCCTGGGCTACTGGTCGAGCAATTAGTTCAGGTATTCGCTATTTTCGTCAGACGAATATAACTCCCGCCACTGATTTTTCAGCACCATTAAGCCAGAAAGCTGCTGTTTCTGAATCCGTTATTTCATCGAGTGTTGCACAAATGGTTCAGGTAGGTGCTCAAACTATGACAGGAGGATGTTGCGGTGGAATATGTACAACAACTGCTGCTCGAATAGGACAAACTGCTTCTCTTGTTACTAGCCAATCAGCAGCTTCTGCAGAAAATCGCCAACAATTACAAACAACTGAAACTGCAGAGTCTCACAAGAAACCTTCCTCATTTTTAAGCTATTTCTGGAAAAGCAGTCAAGATGACAAACGTTGCAAAAGCGCTTCATGCGCAACAACTACTTGCTCCTCAGATCGTTCAGATGCAAGTGAAAGTAAGATAGGGTTTCGGAACAAAACAGCTAATCTGTAAATAAAAATTGGGCTCGTTGAACAAAAAATGAACTCTACTTAGGGTGGTGCGTTAATTTTGTTCAGCTTTTTTAGCATCACTCTATCAAAGCAAGCTAACCTGATCTTTCCTTGCTCATTTTAAAATTTAAATGGCTATGCTCATCGCTCATCAATTACACTTAATAAAGGGTATCGTAAAGGTAAGCTGTGGCTTAGCAACTAACTTTAGAGGGCGTGATATGGCTACAGTCATCTTCCAAATACCGCAAATGGATTGCCCAACAGAAGAAAAAACAATCAAAAATCATCTAAGCTCTTTACCAGGAATTTTAGAATTAAATTTCAACTTTATCAAACAAGAATTAACAGTTACCTACCAAGATGTTGAAGTAAATGCGATTCAACAAGCATTGATTTCAATAGGAATGAAAGCCGAAATTAAAAATGGTTCCTATACCAAGAAAAGTCTCGACTTACTTCAGTCAAATGTAAATTTCCGTGATTGGATTATATTGGGCGTTTCGGGCGCGCTTGCCATTATTGCAGAAGTATCCACTTATCTTACCCACGCTGAAAATTCTCCTTTAATTATTATTTTAGCCTTATCCTCAATCTTAATCGGTGGCCACAGTACCGTCATCAAGGGAATCAAAGCGGTACGCTATTTTACTCTCAATATGAATTTTTTAATGACGGTAGCCATCATTGGCGCAATGATTATCGGTGAATGGCCAGAAGCTGCGATGGTGACCTTTCTCTTTGCGCTAGCTGAAATGATTGAAAGCTATTCTTTAGATAAGGCTCGTCATGCTATTCGGCAATTAATGGAAATCACTCCAGATTTTGCAACAGTGAAAACAGCAAAAGACGGATGGCAAGTTAAACCAGTTAATGAGGTTCAATTAAATAATATTATCTGGGTAAAACCAGGAGAACGTATTCCTATCGATGGCAGAGTTACCAAAGGCCAATCCAGTATCAATCAAGCACCTATCACAGGAGAATCCATCCCTGTAGAAAAAAAAGAAGGTGACACCGTGTTTGCGGGATCAATTAACGAACGTGGATCATTTGAATTTAAAGTCACCGCAGAAATCAATGAAACACTCATTGCAAAAATTATCAAAGCGGTACAACAAGCTCAGTCAGAACGCGCACCTACCCAAAGATTTGTTGATCAGTTTGCTAAATACTACACTCCTATAATGGTTTTATTAGCAGTATTAGTAGCAACCCTCCCAACACTATTATTGAGCTTGCCATTTTACCCATGGTTTTATAAAGCGCTAGTGCTTTTAGTTATTGCTTGTCCCTGTGCGCTAGTGATTTCAACTCCTGTCACTATTGTGAGTGGTTTAGCCGCAGGAGCAAAACATGGTGTTTTAATTAAAGGTGGCACTTATTTAGAGTTAGGGAACAAACTTAAGGCCATTGCTTTTGATAAAACGGGAACATTAACTATTGGCAAACCAATAGTCACGGATATCATGCAATTATCAGAAATTTCAGAAAACACTTTATTACATCTTGCGGCTAGTCTTGAATCACATTCCGAACATCCCGTAGCAGGAGCTGTTTTAAACAAATGGAAAATTTTATCGTCAAAAGAAAATTTATTAACAGTAGAGCACTTTGAAACTATCCCAGGCCGAGGAATTATAGGCAATATTAATGACCAACCTTATTTTTTAGGTAATCATCATTTTGCTGAAGAGAAAAAAGTATGCATCGCCAAAATAGAATCTATTTTAAAAAAATTAGAACTCGAAGGAAAAACAACAATTGTATTAGGTAATCAAGAAAAAGTACTTGGCATATTAGCTGTGACAGATACCGTAAGAAAAACAAGTGTAGCAGCTATTGAATGGCTTCATAAACTAGGTATCACAACCGTAATGATCACAGGAGATAATCCCACTACTGCAAAGGCTATCGCAAAAATAGTCGGCATTGATAATATACGAGCCAATTTACTCCCTCAAGACAAATTATCTGCTATTGATATTCTTTTAAAAAAATATAGCGCAGTAGGTATGGTAGGCGATGGAATTAATGATGCTCCCGCCCTTGCTAAAGCCTCTATTGGGTTTGCTATGGGTCACGCAGGAACGGATATTGCACTTGAAACAGCAGATGTTGCCTTGATGGAAGATGACCTTATTAAGCTACCATTTTTTGTTGCACTTAGCCGACGCACTCGGCGCAAACTGATTGAAAACATAAGCCTGTCAATAGGAATTAAAGCAATATTTTTCATTTTAGCTCTATTTGGATTTGCAACACTATGGATGGCAGTATTTGCTGATATGGGTGCAAGTTTATTAGTGGTGTTTAATGGATTAAGATTGTTACACTTTGGTGATGGTATACAGAATTTTTCACTTCGTTAACGCTTCCACTTGATGACATTCACAGGTACTAATGGGTGGGTCCCTTCTGTTGAATAAAATACTGTTCCCATAAAAAAGATATAGCGGAAACAACGAGCAATGTTAGTAATGCACAAATTTTACGAACCAGATTTTATCTTCTAAATCAGATCAGATTGAAAAAACAAGAGAATCCCTCTCAACTGAAAATTACAACATGCCAATGGCAAGGTTAACTACGAGGCTTAGCTTAAGTTCCGTAGTTAATTGCAAAACACTATTGAACAACCGTACCACCTTTGTCGGTACAGTCTTTAGCTGTGGTCGTATTCATTATTCCTTTTCCTTTGCAGGAATTCATTCCTTTACAAGCATTTGTTGCTGTTTTACATGACCCCATACCTTTACAGCTATTAATGCCCATACAATGCACAGCAGCCGTTGGAATTGCACCACCAGACATAGCAGATGTATCCGCATAACTTGCATTTGACATTAAACCCGCAACAATCGCTGTAATAATTGCACTGCGTCTCTTTACGCTCATCTTTAACTTCCCCCCTTTAATAAAAATTTTTGCTTCCACAAAAAATAAACTGCAGGAATAACAATTAACGTTAATAACGTATCACTATTCATTCCACTAATCATCGGCGTTGCAACAAGACGCGTGATTTCTGAATCGCTACTTAATATATAGTTGGAAAAAACCTCAGTGAAATCAAACTTCCTTCATTCACAAAGGCATATGTTACACCGCCCAATAATAAACAATAAGAAAGGTTTATCGAATACAAACTGGGTTGGTCAAATGAAGTTATTTGGCACAAGTCCTAATATCGATCACTATGATCGTTCTTTTTTATTTTCCTGTACAGCGCCATTTACCATATCGCTTAATGCGGTAGGGCCATGCACAAGAACGGGCTTGCCGTTTACGAAAAATGCAGGTGTACCGCGAATATTGTTAGTTTTAATATCTGCTGCATCCTGCTTAAGTATTTTTATGACTTCTGGGCTTGCAGCATCTACTTTCGCCCTCTGAATATTCAAACCGGCAGCCTCTGCAATATCCCAAGCCCTATTTAAATTTGGCACGGGATGTGTAGCCCAATAACGTTGTTTTTCAAATAAAGCCGCCAGCACATTTTCAAACATATTTTGCTTTCTAGCGGCCTCTAAAATGCTAATTGCAACGTCAGATCCTCGGTGAAAAGCTGCATAACGTACCACCAGGCGGACGTCGTTTGGATATGTTTTCAAGATTTTATGGACGCGGGGAAATACCTCTCGGCAGCTTTCACACGATGGATCCAGAAACTCCACAATTGTTATGGGTGCATCAGCCCGACCAATGATAGGCGAATGTGGCCGTACGAGCGAATTATCCTCGGTATTCGTTGCAGCTTGTACAGCAATTGTCGTTGAGTTTTCAATAGTGCTTTGCGGCTGTGCTTTTTTATAAAAGTGTCCCGTAGCAATAAAACCTAAAACTGCTAGTGTGACGACAGTGATGATAATAAATGTTTTTTTCATGGCGTTTCCTCCAGATCATTAGAAACAAAAATTTGTATTCTGCAAATAAATTTAATTTAAGAGTGTAAAAAATCACACTTTTCACCTTCTTTAGAACAATGTGTTTTTTCATGTTGGAATGTGGTGTGTGCAATATTGAATTGTTGTGATAAAAGTCTACGCAGTTTAATTAAAATAGTTTCGCAATCACGTTTTGAGTCAATTATGACGTGGGCAGTTAAACTGATTCTGTCAGTTGTAATAGCCCACACATGAAGCTCATGAACATCTAATACCCCATTAACAGTAAAAAGGGCTTGCTTCAATTTTTTTAAATCTATATTTTCCGGAACTCCTTCTAGTAACACATTTATACTTTCCTTAAGCAAAATCCATGTGCGAGGTAAAATCCATAAACCGATTAACACAGCAATAATGGAATCAACCCATGCCCATCCGGTAAAGCGGATAATTAAAGCCCCGATGATGACACTTAAGGATCCCACCATATCACTCCACACCTCAAGATAAGCACCCCTCATGTTGAGACTTTTATCGTTACTTGCAGTTAACAAACGCATTGATGCCAAATTTACACCTAGTCCGATTGTAGCAATAATTAACATTCCCATAGAGTGTATTTCTGGTGGGTAATTTAACCGTTGATAGGCTTCATATAAAATATAAATTGCCACCAAAAATAAAAGTATCGTATTAAATGCAGCAGCTAAAATTTCAAATCTGTAATAGCCGAATGTTCTGAGTGAATCTGCTGGACGTTGAGCAATTTTTATAGCAAAAAAAGCAATAGCTAGCGCAGTAACGTCGGTTAACATGTGCGCCGCATCGGAGATTAAAGCAAGACTGCCAGTAATCAACCCGCCTGCAACTTCTACGATAAGAAAAGTAAGCGTTAATATCACCGCGAATAAAAGAGAGCTTTCTTTTTTTAGTTTAAAATTTGAGTGCGAAAGATTACGTTCAATACTCATGACGTCCTTTTCATTTCAATTAAAAAAATCTTACTTACTTCCATTTATTTTGTCTTTTGAAAAGAAAGCGAAAAGTGTTGGTAATACAAATAAAGTAAGAAGTGTAGACGATAGCAAGCCTCCAATTACAACGGTTGCTAACGGTCGTTGAATTTCTGATCCTACACCCCTAGCTAACAACATCGGGATTAAGCCCAGCGCTGCAATAAGTGCGGTCATTAATACGGGTCTTAATCTCGAAACAGAACCTTCAAACACTGCGCGTTGCCACGGAATCCCCCCTTCAATTTTTTGATTAATCGCATTGACTAAAACAATACCATTCAAAACCGCAATACCAAACAAAGCAATGAATCCAATTGAGCTCGGCACTGATAAATATTGACCCGAAATAAACAAGGCAAAAACCCCGCCAATCAAGGCAAGCGGAACATTCAGCATAATCAATAATGCTTGAGGAACTGAATTAAAGGCAAAATAGAGTAATAAAAAAATAAGTGCCAACGACAATGGCACGACAATCATTAATCGTGCTTGGGCACGTTGTTGATTTTCAAATTGGCCTCCGTACGTCACCGTGTAACCACTTGGAAGCTTTAGCTGAGAATTAATTTTTTGTCTAATTTCCTTAACGGCACCACCCATATCACGTCCTTCAATATTGGCTTGAATCACAATCCGTCGTTGAATATTATCGCGTCGAATTTGGGGAGGACCAGATTCCAACTTAACGCTGGCAACATCGCCTAATCTTACCCAGGCTCCATTGGGTGCTTTTAAAATTAAATCTTCAATTGCCTGCAAATTGTCACGATACGGTTTAGCAAGACGTACGTAGATGTCATAACGCTCATTTCCACTAATAACTTGTCCTGCTTTTTCACCCCCGATAGAGTTTGATACTAGAGCCATGACTTGTGCAACCGAAATACCGTAGCGCATCACTGCTTCACGATTGGGAGTAATGACTAGCTGTGCTTCTCCCGTAATAGGTTCCATTGCAACCGATCGCATTCCTTTTGTATTTTTTACTATGTTTTCAATGGCTTTACCTTGAGTCTCCAATACACTTAAATCAGGACCAAATAATTTTACCGCTAAAGGTGCTTTTACACCTGACAGTAATTCATCAACTCGACTTGCAATCGGTTGTGAGAACGAAAAGAGTAGTCCTGGATAAGTCGATAATTTTTTCTCAATTAAAGCCTGAAGTTGTTGACGGTTATTTGCAGTTTTCCATTTAGAAACAGGTTTCAAGTTAGCTATTATTTCAATATTAGATACAGGTTCCGGATCTCCTCCCAATTCAGGACGGCCCACGCGACTCGACGCAGAAATTATTTCAGGAAATGTCATTAACTGTTGTTCGAGCGTTTTAGATACTGCAATCGCTGTGTCTAAACTTGCAGAAGAAGCTAATGTTACACGAATATTCAATGTGCCTTCTTCCAATTCAGGGACAAACTCTGTTCCTAGAAAGGGTGCAATAATTAATGCAGTAAGCAATAGCACTATCGCTATCATCGTGATTTTCTTGGGTATTTTTAAAGCTGCGTCGAGTGAACGCTCATAAAACAGTTTAATAGGAGAAAATATATAGCTTTCTCGATGCTTTAATCCATTTTTGAAAAGATAGGTAGCAAGTGCAGGAACGATGATTAAGGCGGCTATGAGTGACATAGACATAGCCAACATAATGCTTTGAGCCATAGGGTGAAAAAGCTTACCTTCGACACCTTGTAGACTAAACAAAGGCCCAAAGACAACCATGATAATTAATACGGCGAAAAAAACTGGTCGTGCGACTTCTCGTGCGGCTTCTTGAATTCTAAGGGGGATTCCACCCACATGATTTTCACCAATGGCATGTGGATCAGGATCACCTGGTGCTACAAATTTTTGAACATAACTTTCATGTGCGGCATCAGGATGAATTAAATGTTTAAAAATATTTTCCATCATGACGACAGAGCCATCCACCATCATTCCGATAGCGATAGTTAATCCTCCCAATGACATTAAATTAGCAGAAATTCCCCAATA
This sequence comes from uncultured Coxiellaceae bacterium, assembly GCA_964559315.1. Classification (GTDB taxonomy): domain Bacteria; phylum Pseudomonadota; class Gammaproteobacteria; order DASZBR01; family DASZBR01; genus DASZBR01. The sequence goes on along the minus strand of CAZLGL010000010.1, from coordinate 9,882 downwards.
GGCCATCATCATTAATGCAACAATTATTGAAATAGGAATTGAAAGTAAAACCAAAAAAGTTGCACGTAAATTCATTAAAAAAAGAAAAAGAATAACAAGGATGAGGCCAAATGCTTCAAGCAATGCTTTAACCATGGTATTAACAGCTTTATCAATTAAAGCTGTTTGATCGTAAATTGGGGTAATTTTTACACCTTGGGGTAAAGCTTTCTGAATTAAAGGTAATCGCTCTTTAATACCATCAATAGTAGCTTTGGTATTAGCACCAATTCGTTTTAAAATGAGACCTGTAACAACTTCATTTAGTACTTGTGGTTTGCCTTTTACATCTCGCGTGGTAATGGTCACAGCTCCTTGACGTATTTCACTACCATATGCGACGTGTGCTACATCTCTTACGCGAACAACAGTGCCATCCTCATTTTTAAGCGGAATATTTGCAATATCTTGTAGTCCTTTTTCGCCACTGCGTACCCAACCCTCACCACGTACAACATATTGTTCAGCGCCACGATCCACATACCATCCACCTGCATTTCGATTATTTGCTTTAACTGCATTGACAACCTCTTCCGCATTCAAGTTATATGCAAGTAAACGACGAGGATTAAGTTGCACTTGATATTGTCGTACCTCACCACCGAAAGATAAAACCTCTGTCACGCCTTCACCAGGAGCTAAAATTAATTTTACCAACCAATCATTTATACTGCGAAGCGTCATCAGATCATACTGTTGAGGATCATCTGGCTGCAAAATATATTGAAAAATTTGTCCTAAACCAGATGTGTTAGGACCAATTTCTGGAGTTCCTACATCTTCTTGCATTTCAGCTCGCGCTGCTTGTAAACGTTCAAAAACTTGTTGCCTTGCAAAATAAATATTCACATTGTCTTTGAATACTACGGTAACAACGGATAATCCAGTTTTAGAAATAGAACGCACTTCTTGAACATCTGCGAGTGAATACATTCCTGCTTCAACAGGATAGGTAATTAATTGCTCAACTTCTTTTGCAGCAAGACCTGCCGCTTCAGTGTTGATCGTTACTTGAACATTAGTGACATCCGGGAAAGCATCTAAATTAAGTTTAGGTAATATGAAAAAACTCGCGACCAAAATAGTCAGCAGACCAAGAACAACCATGAGACGGTTATTAACCGCGAAATCAATCAATTTATTTATCATCTTGCATCCTGCTCATTAATGTCCGTGGCTTTGAATATCACCTTTATTTAATTCTGAATGCACAAAAAAAGCCCCTTTCGTAACAACGCGTGATCCAGGTTTAATACCCTCAATAATTGATTGATTTCCAATAGTATCGACTTGTTTAATTTCTTGTTGTTGGAAATAATCTGGCTTTATTTCAACATACATAACCGCATCACCGTCTCCAGATCGTAAAATGGCTTCAGTGGGTACCGCAAGAACAGGAGGAGTTTGCCCAACAGCAATTTCGCATTCTACAAACTGACCTGGACGTAAATTATTATTTGCATCAGGAACTTCAATACGTATAGTTTGAGTTCGCGTCGTCTCATCTAGCTGTGGATGCACTTGAATAACTTTGCCAGAAAATTTTTGTTGTTCAATGTTTATCCATGCTAATGAATTTAACAAAACTTGCTTGGCTTGAACTGGAGATAATTTAGCATCTATCCATACGGCAGAACCATTAACAATATCAAACAAAAGTTTGCCCGGTTCAACAATTTCACCTTCAGCAGCATTTGCTTTAAAAATTGTCCCGTCTCGAGGTGCAAGCAGCTCAAATTCGCCGGTCGCTTTTTTAGAGTCTTTGGAATTGAGTAATGCATCAACTTGATCAGAAGTCATACCATACGCAATTAATTTAGCACTCACATGTTGAAAATTAATTTCTGCTTCATTGTATCTTTTAGCAGAAACTGCTTCTTTGCCTAATTGTTTAAGACGCTCCCATTCTTGGGCCGCCATTAATGCGTCGCCCTGTGCTTTAGCCATATCAACACTTGATAATACTACCAATGGCTGCCCTATTTTAATTACTTGCCCTACTTGTACTAAACGCTTAACAACTTGAGCACTTACACGAGGAGTTACAGTACTCGACAAATCAGCATTGGGAATCACTTCACCTGGTGCTGTAATTATTTTTGACACACTTTTTAGCTCAAGAATCCGCGTTTGGATTCCTGCGATTTGTTGAGATTGAACACTTATTTTAACGCTATTAAGGGGTTTTTCGTTTTCATCTTTGCCTTTTTGGCATGCTGTTAATGTCAGCATGAACACCATTAAAAGACAGGCTATACGTTTCATTCAAAAATCCTTTTATTTACTTCCATTGATAGCATCGTTACTTTCTAACCAATTATCAAGTGTATCCGAAGCATTGAGCCAATCAAACCATGCTTGCCACGCTTTACCCTGTAATTCCGCACCCGCCGCTCGACTATCGATAATTTGTTTTAGTTGAATTAAATAATCAGTTGTGCTTAATTCTCCCGCTTCCCACAAACGATTTAATAAAACTTCACCATCTTTAATACTTTGCGCGGTTGTTGATTGCCACTCACTAAATGCTTCTAAAGTAATATGGTAGCGTTCCCACGTTCCCTGTAAATTAGCCCGCGCTTGACGATAAACATCCATACGTGTTTCTTCAGCAGATGCAAATTCATGATTTGCTTCTCCAACACCGGCCTGATAATTATTGCGTACAAAAAGTGGAATACTGACATTAACACCAACCAATCGATTACCTTCATCACGGCCACCATAAATTCCAACCGTTGGATCAGCGTGTGCTTGAGTTTTTGCAACAGCTATAGCTGCTCTGGATTTTTCTACTTGTTGGTTTAAAAGAGCAACCGCGGGTAAATGTGTTAATAGTTGTTCTTCGTTTTCCAAGTGAGGTTGATGAGGTAAAGTATTTGCTAAAGTTGGCCATGTTCTTGATGCGGTACCCGTAATGGCAACTAATGTTTGCTGTTCATGACTAAATGTCATTTTAGCTGTGGCCTCTCGAGAGATCGCTTCCGCTAAAGCCATATTCGCTTCATCTAATTGAACTTTTGAGAGATCGCCTACTTTATATTTCTTAGTAATTTGATGAGCAAATTGCTGTAACAACTCAGTACGCTGTTCTGCTAAAGATACTAACTTTTTATCTGTATAATAAGTGGCTAAAGCCGCTAGCGCTTGAGTACCTAACTGCAACCGTGAAACTTGCAACTGTGTTTTGGCCATCTGTAAATTCGCACAACCCACTTTTGATCGTGCGCGACGTTTGCCGGAGAGATCTAAGGTTTGACTCACGCCCACACTATAATTCGTCGTATCTGTACGGTTAGTGTCTGCATTAAGATCCGGATTGTAAAGTGATTGGTTTTGTGCAGTTGCCTGAAATTGTGCAGCCATAACATTAGATTCAGCGGCTTGAATTTGAGGGTTAGTCTGCCAAACCTCTGTAATAAATTGTTTTAATCTTGGTGAAGCATGAGAGACAGAGTTATCTGCAAAAGAGATATACGGCACACACAATAATATAAGAACTGTAGACACCCTTCTCTTTCGTAACATAATCATCCCTGCAGTATTCAAATTTTAAGCCTATTTGAAAAAAAAAACAACTCTTCTTATCTTCTCACAGATAAAGCAACAGTTTAACAGCCTTAAAATATTTTTCACAGCAAGATGCAGCTCGTTTGAAGCATTTAAAGCGAACTCACAAGTCATATTACCGTCATTTCTCTTTGTAATTCCTGTGTAATCGTGCCTATCAAAAAAACAAGAAATAAATTTTCGCAAAATCGGATTGAAAAAAACACGAGAACCTCTCTCAATTGAAAATCACAACACCTCAGATGTCAAAATTAACTACGAGACTTAATTTAATTCCCGTAGTAAACTGAAAAATACTATTGAACAACTGCACCACCTTTGTCGGTACATTCTTTAGCTGTGGCAGTATTCATTATTCCTTTTCCTTTGCAGGAATTCATTCCTTTACAAGCATTTGTCGCTGTTTTACATGACCCCATACCTTTACAGCTATTAATGCCCATACAATGCACAGCAGCCGTTGGCATTGCACCGCCAGACATAACAGATGTATCAGCATAACTTGCATTCGACATTAAACCCGCAACAATCGTTGCAATAATTGCACCGCTTCTCTTTACACTCATCTTTCACTTCCTCCCTTAAATAAAAATTTTTGCTTCCACAAAAAATAAACCGCAGGAATAACAATTAGCGTTAACAACGTAGCACTGATCATTCCACCAATCATCGGCGCTGCAATACGACGCATGATTTCTGAACCGGTACCACTTCCAAACATAATCGGTAACAAACCGCCTATAATGGCACACACCGTCATCATAATCGGACGCACACGTAATAACGCACCTTCGATAATAGCTTTTTTAATATCTGCGCTGTTTTTGGGCTGATGCTTTTCAAACGCTTGATTGAGGTATACCAACATCACAACACCAATTTCTACCGCAACACCAGCTAATGCAATAAACCCGACACCTACTGCAACAGACAGATGAAAACCCAGCAAATACAACAACCACAAACCACCCACTAAAGCGAGTGGTAAAGTCCCCATAATAATTAATACTTCAGTAAATCTTTTAAAATATAAATACAGCAATAATAAAATAATACCGAGCGTAAATGGCGCGACTAATAACAATCTTGCTTTTGCTCGCTGCATATATTCATATTGTCCCGACCACGTAATGGAATAACCTTCGGGTAATTTAATTTGATTAGATACTGCGCGTTGTGCATCTTTTATATACGATCCTAAATCTCGATTCGTGCTTTCAATATAAACCCATCCATTTAATCGTGCATTCTCGCTTTTAATCATATCGGGACCTTCCGTCACATAAACATTTGCGACTGTTGATAATGGAATATGTGCGCCCGAGGGAGTAATAACAGGAAGCTGTTGTAAATTTTCTAAAGAATCCCGAATACCACGCGGATAACGTAAATTAATGGGATAACGTTCTCTGCCCTCAACTGTTTCACTGACATTCATTCCTCCCACTGCCATGCTTATTACATCTTGTACATCGCTAATATTTAAACCATAACGCGCTGCATCTAATCTATTAATATCAATATAAACATATCGACCACTGGCAACTCGTTCAGCATAAACAGACTGAGTACCCGGTACTTGTTTTAAAACTGTTTCAATTTGTTGGCCGATTCCCTGAATAACATTTAAATCAGGCCCTGCGATTTTAATTCCTATGGGCGTTTTAATTCCTGTAAATAACATATCAATACGCGTACGAATTGGCATGACCCATGCATTCGAAACACCGGGCAACTTTAATCGCGTATCCAATTCTGCACGCAGTTTTTCAGGCGTCATTCCCGCACGCCACTCACTACGTGGTTTAAATTGAATAATCGTTTCTACCATAGATAAAGGCGCAGGATCAGTTGCGGTTTCTGCATGACCAATTTTGCCAAAAACAGTATTCACTTCAGGAACGGTTTTGATTAATTTATCTGTTTGTTGTAATAGTTGCTGTGCATTACCTATTGAGATACTAGGCAAAGTTGTCGGCATATACATCAGATCGCCTTCATCTAATTCGGGCATGTACTCTGAACCTAAACGTGACATTGGCCATAGCGCCATAAAAATAATAAGAACAGCAATACCTAATACTTTATACGGTTCTCTCAATGCCCATTGAATGGCAGGCTCATAAGTTTTTCTAAGCCACGTATTAATCGGATTTTTATATTCTGATTTAATAGAGCCTCGAATAAAATAGCCCATTAAAACAGGCACTAACGTAATGGATAATCCTGCCGCAGCTGCCATGGCATACGTTTTGGTATAAGCCAACGGTGCAAATAAACGGCCTTCTTGTGCTTGCAGTGCAAAAATAGGCAAAAAACTCACGGTAATAATTAATAACGAAAAGAAAAGCGCAGGGCCTACTTCCAATGTCGCTTGTTGAATAATTTCCCAGCGATTTTTATTGTTGCCTTTTTCGCTATTATTACGCTCTAAATGCTTATGAACATTTTCGATCATGACTATGGTCGCATCAACCATTGCACCAATCGCAATCGCAATTCCTCCTAATGACATAATATTGGCGTTAATATTTTGCCAATACATCAAAATAAATGCCGCTAAAATTCCAATGGGCAAACTAATAATCACAACCAGCGCAGAACGAAAATGCAAAAGAAAAGCAATACAGATTAACGATACGACTAACAATTCTTCAAATAACTTACTGTGTAACGTATTAATGGCTCGTTGAATTAAACTTGATCGATCATACGTAGTAATAATTTTTACGCCCGGTGGAAGACTCGATTGCAATTGTGAAAGTTTTTCTTTCACTGCATCGATCGTTTGAACGGCATTTTGTCCATTGCGCATAACAACAATACCGCCGACTACTTCTCCCTGACCATTTAATTCCGCAATTCCACGACGCATTTGGGGACCAATTTGAATTGTCGCTACATCAGATAATAAAACTGGCGTGCCCTCTTTGCTAACAGATAACGGAATATTGGCGAAATCAGGAAGTGTTTGCAGATACCCTCTTGCGCGAACCATATAATCTGATTCACCCATCTCAACCGCAGAACCACCCACTTCTTGATTCGCTTGTTGAATCGCATTTTTAACTTGCATGAGTGTAAAACCATATGCGCGTAATTTATTGGGATCGATAATAATTTGATATTGACGCACCATTCCACCAACAGTGGCGACTTCAGAAACACCTGGTACTTTTTGAAGTTCATATTTTAAAAACCAATTTTGCACGCTGGTTAATTGGCTTAAATCATGCTTGCCTGTTGGGTCCACTAACGCATATTCATAAACCCAACCTACTCCGGTTGCATCAGGTCCAAGCGAAACTTTAACTGAAGCAGGTAAACGACTGGTAACTTGGCTTAAATATTCAAGCACACGTGAACGTGCCCAATACAGATCAGTGCCGTCTTTAAAAATGACATATATATAAGCATCACCAAAACTGGATTCACCTCGAACTGCAACCGCACCGGGAACAGAAAGCATGGCCGTAGTTAATGGATACGTCACTTGATCTTCAACAATCTGAGGTGCTTGGCCAGGATAATTTGCTTTGAGAATCACTTGAACATCTGACAGATCAGGAATGGCGTCAACAGGATTTTTCTTCACTGCATAAATGCCACATATTATAATTAATAACGTCATCAGCAATATGAGTATTCGATTTCGTAAAGACCAGCGAATAATGGCCGCGATCATGTACTACTATCCACACGTTTAAGACTTGCTTGTAAATTTGATTCAGAATCAATTAAAAATTGCCCAGAAACAACAACATTGTCTCCGACTTTTAGACCAGAAAGAATTTCTACACGATTACCTGATTCCATTCCCACAACAATCGGTTGCACACGAAAATAGCCATTACCTAACGCAACAATAACTCTGTCTTGTTGTTTATCATGAATGATGGCTTCTTTGGGAATACTTAAGACATTCTGTTTGGGTTCTGCCAACAACGTAATGTTCATCACCATATTAGGTTTTAATTTATTATCCGGATTATCAAAACGTAATCGTACTTTTAAAGTTCGTGTTGTCGGATCTACTTCCGGATACACATACTCCACTTTCCCACTCCACACTTGGCCAGGATACGTCTCTGTTCTTCCTTCTGCTAGTTGATTGGCTTTCACCCAGCTCGCTTGTTTTTCAAAGACTTCAATGGCCATCCAAATATTGGATAAATCAACTAAGCTCATAATTTTCATTTCAGGCGTGACGTTCATTCCCTCTCGAACATCCAAAGAGGAAACGATTCCGTTTTGTGGGCTGTAGACATCAATTAATTGACTGGCTTTATGTGTTTCTTTTAATTGCTGAATTTGTTGCTCTGATATTCCCAGCGCTAATAATCGTTGGTGTGACGCATCAATTAAATCAGCATCTTTGCTTTCGAGTGCAATCAAATATTCTTCTTGTGCATTCACTAAAGCCGGAGAGTAAAGCTGAAAAAGTAATTCACCTTTTTTGACGGCTTCGCCTGTCGTTTTGACATTTAATTTTTTTATCCAGCCTTCTACATAGGTATGAATATGGCTAATGTTATTTTCATTTGGCTCAATATATCCAACAGTTTCTAATCGGCGAGACAAATCGCCTTGAATAACTGGCGCAATACGCACCCCTAAATTGTTGATTGCTTCCGGAGAAACTTTAATGGCACCTAATTTATCTTCTTGCGCATATACTGGAACTAATTCCATATTCATACGTGAGAGACCCGGATGATTGTAAAGAACCGTCGGCTCCATGGGATCAATCCAATACAACGGCTTGTGTTTATTTTTCATCTCATAAATTCTATAAGCGCCGACAATAATCCCTATAAAAACAAGGGCCAATATAATAATTTTAAATCTGGGGTTATTCATTCAGAGGTTCCCGATAAATACATCAACGCCGCTTCGGCTTTTTTACGAGCCACTTCAATTTGTAATTGCTCTAGCTGAACATTTAATTGATTCGTATATGCTTTCAGCGTTACCGACATATCTGTTGTCGCATGCTGATATCCCAATAAAGCTGTTTTAGTACTACGTTTTGCTTCGGGAATTAACCTTCTACTGAAAAGCTTTTCACGCTCTGACAATAACTGCCATGTTTCATATTGGCCATTTAATTCTTTTTGGAGATCTCGGTAATGGGATGTTTGATTGAGTTGTGCTTCTTCTAATCGATCAATACTTGCTTTTGCACGTCGACCTTGGCGTTGATGAGTAAATAGCGGAAGGCTTACCATCACTTGGGCAGTCGCCATATTAGTGCGTGGAGTACCGTCTGACATATCGCCTTGCCGTATTCCATAATATACGCCAACAGTCCATGTGGGCTTGTACTGCTCTCGACTAAATTTAACTTCATCACGACTTGCTTCAATATTCGCTGAATCTATTTTCAATAAAGGATGATTTTGTAAGTTGTCTTGCAAAGTATTTAAAGCATTAGGCTGTGACCAGCTTGGTAAACCCGCAGCCAAAGTACGGTTCATATTATCTTGCCCTATCAATCGTCCTAACTGAAAACGCAATAATTCTGCTTGCTGTTTAGCATCCAATGCTTGATCTTCCAAACGAGACAGTTCTAGCTGAGCTTGCGTCACATCATTCAGGCTGGATTTGCCAGAACTATATTGAGATTTAGAGATTTTTAATAAATATTTAAACAATAAACGATTTTTATAAATAATTTTTTTTGCATGTTCCCAATAATAAAGATCCAACCATGTATCACGGACATTTTGAACCAACATCAGAGATTGATCGGCTTGATGCTTTTCTGACGCTTCTGCGAGTGCTTGTGTTTGGTGCTCTTTATCGCTTAAAGAATTACCCGCGGGAAATGATTGCTGTATCCCGACTTCTGTCATCGTCATATCATCTTGGCGAAAGCTAAAAGTATTGTCCGGAACATTTACTGCACCTACCATCAATTGTGGATCAGACAATTGACCGTCGGCGATTGAATCTTCATGCAAAGCTTGTGTGTTCTCGCACTGTGCTGCTAATTCAGAGGAGTGGGTAATTGCTAAATGTTCTGCTTCAGGAAGGGATAACGGTACGGCAGGTTCCGCATGGCTGACTATACAAAAACCACTGAGGGCTATAAAAACAAATCCGGTTTTCAATTTGGAAAAAGCTAACATTCACAGTCCCTGTTCTAGCCCAGCACGTCAAGGCTTAGTCTAACAATAGGCCTGTAGGTAGTAAACAGCACATCATCCCCTCGACCTGGTAACACCCCCTTAAAATATCCCAGGTAAGAAATAGAGTTTTTTGGTACTTTAA
>CAZLGL010000009.1:0-94716 GCA_964559315.1 uncultured Coxiellaceae bacterium | reverse complement strand
TATGGGATGTATTTCTAGAATTTATGACCGAAGCAGAAGCGTATGATCAATTAATTACATTGCTGAAAGAAAGGCCAGATATTACACAGAAACACGGAGCACCCTTAAGTTTCTTCGATCCCTTATTAACTGCCTATCAGCGTTATGAAGATTTTTATAACCAAGAAAACTGGCAACAATGTGAAATTTGCTGGAATAAACAAGTGGGAGGCGCCCAGAGAAATATGCCGGCGTGGTTTATTTATGTATTTAGTGAAGAAGGATACGATAAAGCCTGGCCGAAGCAACAAATGACGAGGGGATTTACACGCAACGGTGCTCACGTAAAAACGTGGTTTGAGCACGGGGGCGCTAATAATGGCACATGCGGATCTACTTTTGCTTTTGCGCGGGGCACGCGGGCGGCTACGGCCCTCCATCTGGCCTTGGGGGGCAGGTGGGGGGAGCGGTGGGTTGCTCGGGGATACCCTGAAGACGACGGTGAAAATTCCGCTACGTTGAAGACAGAACGCACCAAGAAGCTTGCGGTGCTTACAGAGCGGTTATCTCAAGCATCGAAAAGCGTGGCCACTGTATCATCACCGTTTGTGGTTCGGAAGTAGCGAATTAACCCACACGCGAGCCAAGCATCGGGAGCGCCCCGTTGCTTGGCATGAATAAACCACGCCAATAATAATGCTGAGATTCCCATAGTCTGTAGTGCATCTGCCCACCAGGTTGCCCACGCCATCAAGTAGCGCTGCGTCGCCGCGGGATGGACCGCATCAAGAGCCAGCGATTGAACACGTTGCAAAGCGCGCGCACAGGACCGGGAATGAATGCGCACGATCGAGATCGCGCAAATAAAGGGCTCCTAAAAAGGGAGATAAAGAAGAACGACGAGGAATTCCATGTGTAGGTAAAAATATTTCTCCGTCATGGCATACAGCATGATTCACGATTTGATCAAAATAATTTTGCAATCTCGGATCCTGATATTCCCGATGAAGTTGTGCTGTTAATTTTTGTCGAGAAATAGACGCATAGTAGCCTTTAATATCTGCACGGATAACATAACGGTAGGTTTCTTTTTTAAGCGCCGTATGAATAACACGGGTCGCTGTTTTCACACCCGAAGGTCCCTGAAGATGATAACAGCGCGCTGAAAAAAGATAACGAAAGGTGGGTTTAATAATCGTTAAAATCGATAGCAACAGATAAAGGTTGCTTCTCGCAAAGCAATGAAATTATGTTGAAAGAAGCAGGTGTTGAAGAAATTGAATTGTGAAGACCTAATCGTGTATTAAATTGTCATAGATCAAATTTATCCTTATATTAGGTTTAAAATCAAGGGAATTAATGCGTTATAAATTCGAACTTAAATTATCAAAAAATATAAAAAAGTTGGAATTATTCCCATTTCGCGACAGCAACTATATATAAAATTGAGAATATAGTTTAAAAATGTCGGCATGACGGAATGCAGGGCGGAAAGTTGTGAACCGTGTGGAATTCTTAAGTTTAATAACATTGGTACAATACAAGTTTGGAGCGGGTGATGGGAATCGGACCCACGTTAAGAGCTTGGGAAGCTCTCGTTCTACCATTGAACTACACCCGCGACATATATATAAAGTATATGAATATAGTAAAGAGTAAAATTTATGGCTGATGATAACGTATCCCAAAATAAACGGCGACCCATTCGAAGTTTTGTGCGTCGCGAAGGTCGTTTAACAACAGCGCAATCCCACGCGTTAGAAAATCTGTGGGAAATATATGGCTTAAATCCGGCGCCCAATGAATTACTTTCTATTAATGAAAATACGGTATTGGAAATTGGTTTTGGAATGGGGCAATCGTTAATAATTCAAGCGAAAAATAATCTGGATAAAACCTATATTGGAATTGAAGTGCATAGGCCGGGCATTGGTAGTATTTTATTGAATATCCAAAAAGAAAGTCTAACCAATATAAAAATTATTAATAAAGACGCCGTTGAGGTATTGAATCAACATATCCCAGATAATTCCCTTTTTGGTATTCAAATATTTTTCCCGGATCCATGGCATAAGAAGCGCCACCATAAAAGACGTCTTATTCAAGCAGAGTTTGTGCAGCTATTGCATCGAAAATTAAAGCCGAATGGCTTATTGCATATTGCGACCGACTGGGAAAATTATATGGAGCATATTTTGGATGTCGTAAATAATTCAGGATTATTTACGAATGTAGATTTTGAGCATGATAGACCGACGACGAAGTTTGAAACGCGGGGGAGGAAGTTGGGGCATGGGGTCTGGGACTTGCTCTTTAGAGCCTAAGAATGTTTTCATTGCGCAACACTCAATGAAAGGACTCGCTGTATGCATGACTTAGCGCCGTTGATTCGTGATCTCGCTATTTTGTTAAGTATTGCCGGGATCGCGACGCTTCTATTTCAAAAAATTCGTCAACCCGTTGTATTAGGTTATTTAGTCGCGGGTGTTATCATTGGACCCTATACACCGCCTTATGTATTAGTCAGCGATATTCCCAATATTCAAACCTTATCTGAGTTAGGTGTTATTTTTTTGATGTTCTCATTAGGGCTTGATTTCACCTTTCATAAATTAAAACGCGTCGGTTTTTCAGCAACCCTTGTAGGATTGTTTGAAGTGATTTTTATGCTTGCGGTGGGAATTATTGTAGGCAGAATAATAGGATGGACTTTTTATGACAGTGTTTTCTTGGGGGCAGCGTTAGCCATTTCCTCTACTACCATTATTATCAAAGCGCTGGAAGAATTGCAGTTAAAAACAAAACAATTTGCAGAAGTTGTGTTTGGCGTTTTAATTGTCGAAGATTTGTTGGCCATTCTGTTGTTGGTCGGTCTTTCTGTCATTGTGGCGACAAATAATATTTTTTCCATGGAAATTATTGGAGCTGCAGCAAAGTTATTGCTTGTGGTGGGTGGATGGTTTTTAGTCGGGTATTTTTTAGTCCCTTCGTTTTTCCGCAAAGTCATGAAGCATGTCAGTGAAGAAACGCTCACCATTGTATCGGTGGCGTTATGTTTGCTGCTGGTGTGCGTGGCCACATATTTTCATTATTCGCCTGCATTGGGAGCGTTTATCATGGGCTCTATATTGGCTGAAACACCACTGGTCCATAAAATCGAAAATTTAACTAAGCCCATTAAAAATATTTTTGCGGCGGTATTTTTCGTTTCTGTAGGAATGTTAATTAATCCCTTCATCATATGGCAGCATTTGCCGGTTGTTTTGCTTATCTGCGGAGTAACGATACTGGGAAAATTTTTCACCATGGCCGTAGGTTCTTTTTTTACAGGCCAAAGTGTCAATAATTCATTGCGTATTGGATTTAGTATGGCTCAGGTAGGAGAGTTTTCATTTATTATCGTGGGTCTCGGTGTTGCGTTGCACGTTACCAGTGATTTATTGTATCCCATCATTGTGGCGGTTTCACTGGTCACGACATTTACCACGCCTTATTTTATTCAATTCTCAGGTTATTTAACGAATAAAATGGATCAGCGCTTATCTACTAAAACAAAATATTGGCTAGGAAGTTATGCCAGTTGGCTTTATCGTCTGACGTCTACCTCAAAGCAGCAATCGTTTTATCGAAAAGCGATGGTTCGTTTTTTAATTAATGGTCTTATTGTTGCGATTATTTTTACGATGGTAAAAGAATTAGGTTTGAATCAGCTGATTCCTATAGTAGGCAATTTACGCTTATCTGAAATTACCGCGTGGTTTATCGCAACGTTATTTTCATTGCCTTTTATTTGGGGAATGATTGCCGCATTTCAGAGTAAGCGTTACACAGAAAATCAATCGCGAGAGGGTTTTCTTTTTTATGTTGGATGTGTGCTGGTACTGTTAGAAATAAGTGCACTTAGCCTTGAGTATTTTAATACCTGGTTTATTGCGTTAATACTATTTATGGTAGTCGGCTTTATTTTTTCTATTCTATATAGAAATCTCGAGAAGTCTTACTATTGGTTCGAAAAACACCTTGTAGGAAATCTAGGTGCGATTCCATTGCAGAAAAAACGGTATGAAGAGCTTGCCCCCTGGGATACACGTTTTGTTGAATGGGAAGTGCACAGAAATTCTGCTTTGATTAATAAGCTGCTGAAGACGCTTAAGTTGCGTCAAAATTTCGGCATCAATATTATCGCGATACAGCGAGGCGATGAAGTCATTCTAAGTCCGCGCGGTATGCATCGCATACATGCGTTGGATAAATTAATTTTGTTGGGAAATGACGACCAAATTGATGCTTTCAATAAGGCCTACCCTAAAGTGATTTTAGAAGATGAAAGTTTTGATATTTTAGAAAAATTTTCAATTAAAACTATTTCTGTAGATGAGGAAAAGGACTTAATTGGTCAAACCATTCGTGATTCCAATATTCGAGAATTAATGCAAGGTCTCGTGTTAGGCATTGAACGGCGTGGAATGCACTTATTAAATCCAGATTCTGAAACCTTAATAGAAAAGGGCGATTTGATTTTTGTGGTGGGGAGGTTTAGTGACGCCGCCGGTTAGTTTTTTTATAGAAAATCTGACAAAACGTCATTCAAAAATCGCTGGCCCAACGTTGTCAATTTAAATCCGTCATTGGAAATCACCATTAAATTTTTATCAGAGAGTTTTTTTAATTTTTCGAAAATAACACTAGGCTCCAATCCTGTTCGTTCTACAAATAATTCCCAGGAAACTAATTGTCTTAATCTCAAGGCATTTAACATAAACTCAAAAATAATTTGATTGGATTCTATGGGGTTGATTGAAGTGATAAAATTTTTATCTAAATAAGTCTTCGGATGTTTGTTTTTCGCGGTACGCGTTAATCCAATTTTACCGTGCGCACCTGCACCAATCCCTAGATAATCGCCAAATTGCCAGTAATTTAAGTTATGTTGGCATTCTCTTTCAGGTTGGCAATACGCCGAAACTTCATAATTATTATAATTATTTTCTCGCAATAATTTTTCACCCGAGTGTTGAATATCTGCCAAAATTCCCTCAGTAGGTAAAACAGGGGGTTGTTTGTAAAATAAGGTATTAGGTTCAAGTGTTAATTGATACCATGATAAATGCGGCGGTAAAAATCCTAAAGCGGTTTGGATATCAAATAACGCATCTTCCATGGTTTGATTGGGCAAACCGTGCATTAAGTCTAAATTGAAATTATCAAAGCCTGCTTTTTTTGCGATTTCTACAGCCCGTAAGGCTTGAGCATCATCGTGAATTCTACCTAACGATTTTAATTTGTCTGACTGAAAGCTTTGTATGCCGATAGATAATCTGTTTATTCCTGCTTGACGAAAACCCGAAAATTTATCTTGTTCAAAGGTTCCGGGATTAGCTTCTAAAGTAATTTCAATATTAGGTTTGAATTCTATGCGAGATTGAATTTCAGTAAGTAATTTATAAATAGCTTCAGGGGAAAATAAGCTGGGCGTACCTCCGCCCATAAATATACTGTGGATAGGACGATTCACAGTATATTTATGTAAATCGTGCTCTAGGTCTTGAAGTAATAGATTGATATAATCTTGTTCAGGGAGAGTATCTTTGAGAGCATGCGAATTAAAATCACAGTACGGACATTTACGAATACACCACGGAAAATGAATATATAAAGAAAGCGGAATATTATTATTTAACCGTGAATTCATTGCGTACTCAGTGCCAATCCTCGACGATACGACTCTATGGCTTTGTCCATTTCGCCTAATTGTTCATGTAATTTGGCTAATTCAAAATAGGTTTTGGGTTTAGGTGCTTGGGCAATGCTTTCTTCGAAATAACTGCGTGCTTTTCCCCATAATTGCGATTTTACGCATAATTCACCTAACGCCAATAATAAATCCGCATCATGTGGGTGATCTTTTAATAAATTCTCTGCGGTGTGTAATGACTGATGTACGACTTTCTCGGCTTCTTCCGGATTTTCACGGGAAATATACGGTAAATATAAATTTAACATATCAGGGTTTAGGCGTAATGCTTTGGGAATACGTTGCCACACCAACGCAATCGAATTGCCTTTTTGTTTGGATGCTGATTGCAATAAGCCAATGTACATTTGGGTTTGAAGTTTATGTAATTCTTCTTTGGAGAGGACATTATATTTTTCCAATTGCGGAAACAAAATTTCCATCGAGGCCCAATCGTGTAATTGCCAATAAGTTTTCTTTAGTAACAATAATACGCCTGTATGTTTAGGCGAAAGATGTTGCAATTGTTGAAGTGTAGCCAGTGCTTGTTCATATTGGCGCTGATCAATTTGTAATTCGGCTTGCGTCAGTCCTACTGCTAATTCAGGTAAACGTCCTTTTGCATCAATTTTAGCTAAGTATTGATCGCGCTCAGCAATGTGATTCTGCGCTTGTGCGGCGCGTGCTGCGGCTAAATAATTCAAAATGGGCGTGTCGGTGTATCGCGCGGCGCGTAACAAATCACTTTCCGCTAATTTCCAATCACCTGCTGCTAAGGCAATAAATCCACGGTGTGTGCGTTGCCATGCACGACGTACACGACGTTGACGGTTCCAGGCGCGTAAACGTGCGCCCAGTGAACGAATATTGCTGATTAATCGCAATAAGAAATAAAAAATAAAGAAGAGAATTAAAATGCCTAACGCGGCAAACCAAACAGGCATTTCAATGGTATTTTTTTGATAGGAAATTAAAAGATAACCCGGATCTGCTGCAATTTTTAATCCACCCCATACCGCGAATAATAAAATTAAAAAATAAAAAGTCAGTCGTTTCATTCACGCGCTCCTGCATTTAGCAAGGTTAGCGACTGTAAAACATCCGGATAATTGGGTGAGAGATTCACGGCTAACAGCGCATCTAAGGATTTTATGAAAGCTTGTGTGTTAGCTGAATTTTGAACGTAATATTTATTTACCCAGCTTTTCGCTTGCGTCAGGCTGGATTGATAAACCTCGTTATTATGATTGAATGCGGCCCATTGGGCTTGCATAATTAATAACTGTAAATTTTCTTGTAAATAAATTTGTTGGTCAGGTGTCATCATCGCAGGAATATCTTCGCTTTGATGCGTAATTACCACTAATTGTTTTAAGGATGCGCGAATATTATCCCATGCGCGATCCCACCATTTTTTCTGAGCTTGATGCGGTGTATTTTCTAAAATAGATGTGTTTGGTTTTGGCGCCACTAAAATAGAAAGCCCGGGGACATCATTTTGTAGTTGAGTAAGCTGAGTGGAAAGGGATTGTAAATCAATGGGCGTAAATGCTTGAAGGTCAGAAATATTTTTAACTAAGGCTTCACGAAAATTTTCCATTTCTGGGGCGTTTAAGGCATTTACTTCTTGGTTGGCTTGTTTAAGTAAAATTAATGCACTGGTCAAATCATGTTGAGACGTTAAGCGCAAATTAGCCATTTTGACTAAATAGGTAATTTCAGCGGTCGTAAAATTTCGTTGGTTGTTGGAAAGACGACTGATGAGTGTGCTGACTTGAGTTTGAACTTGATTGGTTTGGTTTTCGAGATTTTTCTGTGTGGTGCTGAGGTCCAATAATTGCTTTTGGGTTTCAATCAATTCGTGATGTGTTCGCTGATTTTCGTGCCATACGCCGACAATGCCTAACAGGAGAATAACAAGTAGCAAAAAGACTGTGAAAGAAAAGGCCTTTGACATATGCATCCTTAATAGAGGGACGGTTCTAAAGACCGTTAGATTGCCTACTTAAGCGACAGTTTTCAAGGCCTCGAGGAGTGCACTATCCCCTGCATTTTTAGCGAGTACCGGTTTTTGGCTAAAGTCCATGTTTTTAGCGATATTGACAAGTCGTTGACTGCTGAGTAACAGGGTTTTTTGTTTGACCTCAGGACCTAGCAAAGCCACGAGATTTTTCAAGCTTTCTTCGCTCGTAGCCATAATGATATCAATCTCAGCTACGTTAGGCCGGCTTTGAGGTTGTGGGAGGACTCTTTTATAGACAAATAATTGTGTAACCGTTGCGCCGCGAATTTTTAAGGCATCGGCTAAAAGATTATTACTGTTTTCGCCTTCGATAATTAAGAGGGGCGTTTGAGAAACATTTTGCATTTCAGGTAGATCAAGCAACCCCTCTCGACTAAAGTGCAGAGGAGGATAAATCGCAGACTGCCATCCTAATTCTTTGATTAATCCAGCGGAATCTTCGCCCATGGTAAAAATTTTTATATGAGAGGGGAGAGATTTTATGTAAGCCGCGAAATGGATAATGGCCGCTCGGCTTACAAAAATAATCTGATGGAATAGATTAAAATTAAGTTGGGTATTAAAAGAAACCGGATGGATTTCAATAGTAGGGAAAATAATGGGAGTACAGTGTAGTGATTTAATTTTACCCGCTAAAATAGTTGCAGATTCTAGGGGGCGAGTAATGAGAACGGATGTCATTGTTACTTTCTCTCTCTGAAAAAATTATTGTATCATGTTGAGTCGTTTTAAAAAGGAGACGAAAGATGAAAATAAAATCTACCAGGATGATGCTGGGAATATTATTGACACTTAATTTGGGAGGATGCAGCGTGCCAAAAACTCAGGATTATCAAAATCAGCAGCCAGTGTTGACGATGGAAAAATTTTTTTCAGGTCATGTAACGGGTTATGGAATGGTGCAAGACCGTTCGGGAAAAGTAAATCAACGGTTTGTAGTTGAAATGCACGGACAATGGAGTGGTGACAAAGGTGTGTTAAATGAAGATTTTATTTTTGCGGATGGGCATACTCAAAAACGTCAATGGAATTTCACGCGAATTAGCGATCACGTTTTTACAGGAACAGCGGCTGATGTTATTGGAACGGCGAAATGTGAAGAATATGGAAATGTCATTCATATGGAATACATTCTGCAAGTGCCTGTAAGTGGGAAAATTTATAATATTACGATGGATGACTGGTTGTATGCGATTGATAAAAAAGTTGTACTGAATCGAACGGCGATGAAAAAATTTGGATTCCAGGTGGGTTCTGTTACATCGAGTTTTATTAAACATGACTAAACGGGTAGCGTGGATAACGGGGGCTTCATCAGGAATTGGCAGAGCTGTAGCAATCGAAATGTTTCAGCGTGGATATCAAATTATTATTTCTGGGCGTAATGCATCACGATTAGCAGAGGTAGCCCAATTAACAAAAGCTGAAATTTTTTCATTTGATGTCACTGAAAAGCAGGAAAACCTCGATGCAGCTGAAAAAATTAAACGCAAATTTGGATATGTGGATATTGTTTTTCTGAATGCGGGTGATTGTGAATATGTGGATGTAAAGCATTTTGATAGCAGTATTGTAGAGCGAATGATTAAAACTAATTTCTTAAGCATGGTGTATGGTGTCGAAGCTTGTTTGCCCCTTTTGCGCTTATCGAAATTCCCACATTTGATTGGTATGAGCAGTGCGACAGCGTATATAGGTTTACCCCAAGCCGAAGGATACGGAGCAAGTAAAGCAGCTATTCGAAGCTTTTTTCAGTCGTTAAGAATTGACTTAATTCCCGAAATGATTTCAGTTTCAATTGTGATGCCGGGATTTATTCAAACCCCACTTACGGATAAAAATGCCTTTTCGATGCCGCAACGCGTTTCCTCCGATTATGCAGCTAAAAAAATTGTGGATGGCATTGAAGCTAAAAAATATGAAATAAAAGTTCCTTGGCGATTTACTTTTATGCTTTATTTTTTAAGCATTCTTCCAAGTCGTTGGGCAACTATATTGATTTCACAAAGGACGGGGGTTAAATAAATCCAATGAAAATTGGTATTGTCGGGTCAGGAATTTCAGGATTAACCGCTGCGTATTTTTTGAATAAAGCGGGTCATGACGTCACTGTATTCGAAGCTAACGATTATATAGGTGGCCACACGCATACTATTTCGGTGAAATCTGAAAAGGGTGATTATCAGGTTGATACGGGTTTTATTGTCTTTAATGAAAAAACGTATCCACTTTTTACGCAGCTTCTAAAAGAAATTGATGTACCTTCGCAATCCACTAATATGAGTTTTAGTGTGCATGTCCCTGCATCTAGGATGCAGTATTCTGGGAACTCTTTAAATGGCCTTTTTGCCGATAGGTTAAACATTGTCAGCCCCCGATTTTACCGATTACTGTATGAAATTAAGCGATTTCAAGGCTTAGCGAAGAATGTGGTCGCCTATCCTGATATTCGTATGACGGTTGCTGATTTTTTGACGCAGCATAAATTTCATGCTCATTTTAGCGATTGGTATCTTTATCCTCTTGTATCCTCGTTGTGGTCTTCTGCGCTCGATGAAGTTTCAGGAATGCCGATTTATTTTGTGGCGAAATTTTTCGATAATCATGCGTTATTAAAAACAGTCCCTGATTTGCCCTGGAAGGTTATTCAAGGCGGTTCCTCTCGTTATGTAGATAAACTGATTCGTGCTTTTGCTTCACGTGTGTATGTGAATACTCCGGTTAAACAAATTATTAGGCATCCCACCGGAATTCAGTTGTTAGGCGCGAACGGTGAGTTGGGTGATTTTGATAAAGTTGTACTGGCGACTCATAGCGATCAAGCCTTGCAGTTAGTGGCTAAACCCTCAGCATTGGAAGAACGAGTTTTGTCTGCTTTTCGATATGCGTCTAATGAAGTTGTTTTACATACGGATACGAGAGTTTTGCCACCGAATAAACGAGCATGGGCAAGCTGGAATTATTGGGTGCGTTCAATCGGTCAGCCTAAGGCGGTTTTAACGTATGATATGAACCGTTTGCAAAACTTGAATTCAAAAGAAAATTTTTGTGTAACGCTCAATGCTACCGATGCTATTGATCCCGAAAAAATTATTCGGCGTTTTAATTACAGTCATCCGCAGTATTCGCCGGAAACATTGAAGGCGCAATCACTTCAAGCGGAATTAAATCGCCAGAATGCTAATATTTTATATTGTGGTGCCTACTGGGGTTTTGGTTTTCATGAAGACGGTGTTCGTAGTGCATTAGATATGTGCCGGCAAGAGGGCTTGTGTTAAAAAGTGCTATTTATTCTGGGAAAGTTATTCACCAACGTTTTGAACCCATAAAACACCGGTTTAGTTATCGTGTATTTATGATGTATTTAGATCTGGATGAGTTACCTGAGTTGTTTGACCCTTATTGGTTGTGGTCAGCGCGACGATTTAATGTGTGTTGTTTTCGTCCAAAAGACCATTTGAATATTCCCGGGAAAAGCTTAAAACAAGCTGTAATCGATTTAGTTTTTGAGCGAACGGGGCATCGTGTTACGGGGCCGATTCGTTTATTAACCCATTTATGTTATTGGGGTTATTGTTTTAATCCGGTAAGTTTTTATTATTGCTATGACAATGCTGGCAAAACGCTGGAGGCTATTGTAGCAGAAGTGCATAATACGCCGTGGGGTGAGATATATTATTATGTGTTATCACCTGAAAATAATAGAGGCACATCAGAAAATCAGCATTTTATTTTTCCTAAAACGTTTCATGTGTCACCCCTTATGCCTATGAATTTTATGTATGACTGGCGTTTATCTCAGCCAGACGAAAAAATTTTTGTTCATATGAAAAACCAATTAGAAAACCGAGAGTATTTTAATGCGACGTTAAGCTTATCTCGTCGCGAGCTGAATAGAATGAACTTAGCGAAAGTTTTACTGAATCATCCTTTTATGACAGGGAAGATTATTTTTAGCATTTATTGGCAAACGTTAAAAACATGGTTAAAAGGCGCGCCATTTTACCCTTATATTCGTGATAGATAAGCGAGGAAAATATTTTATGACGTTAGCGCGTACATTTATTTTTAAGATATTAAAAAAATTACAAGAAGGCGAATTGGAAATTTATGATTACGACGGTGTGCATCATTTTGGCATGCCTTCTAACCCCTTTTTGCCTCGGGTTAAGTTAGAAGTACGAAATCCTGAGTTATATAGCGCATTATTATTTGGAGGGAATGTTGCGCTCGGCGAAACCTATATGAAAGGATATTGGACAACGAATGATTTAACTGCGTTGGTGCGTGTGTTATTGCGTAATCAGCGTTTGTTGGAGCGTGTGGATAGAGGGGTTTCCTTGTTTGGTCGTTTACTTAATTGGATGGCGCATCAATTAAAGCGGAATACGCTTCGGGGCAGTCAAAAAAATATTCAATCCCATTACGATTTGAGTAATGATTTCTTTAAGACTTTTTTAGACCCAACCCTCATGTATTCTGCGGCTATTTTTCCAAACGATACTGCTTCTTTGGAGGAAGCATCGCTTTATAAGCTTGACAGAATTTGCCAAAAATTAGGGTTATCGCCTCGCGATAAAGTGATTGAAATTGGAACTGGCTGGGGAAGTTTCGCGATTCATGCGGCGGAAAATTATGGCTGTGAGGTAGTGACGACAACAATTTCACCTCAACAATATCAGTTGGCGCAAGAGCGGATACACGCTAAAAAATTGGGGAAAAAAATTACCTTATTGCAAGAGGATTATCGCAAGATACAAGGTACCTACGACAAGCTTGTTTCTATTGAGATGATTGAAGCCGTGGGTCACCATTATTACAACACTTTCTTTGCATGCTGCGGTAAACTTTTAAAATCGGATGGGCAAGCATTAATACAGGCAATTACTATTCAAGATCAATCTTATGAGCAAGCTAAGCATGAAGTCGATTTTATTAAAAAATATATCTTTCCGGGAAGTTGTATTCCATCGCTTACTGCGCTGAGTACGGCCATGACTGCCGCAAGTGATTTGCGTTTATACAGCCTTGAAGATATTGGGTTGCATTATGCGAAAACATTGGCATGCTGGCGTAAAAACATGCTGGCTCATGCTGAAAATATAAAAACATTAGGATTCGATGATGTTTTTTTAAGGCAGTTTGACTATTATTTTGCTTATTGCGAAGCAGGTTTTTCAGAGCGATACATTAGTAATCTACAACTGCATTTTTTAAAGCCTCAGGCCTTAAGAGCATCATGAGATCGTTCATTCAGTTTTTGCTATTTCAGCTGCAATGGTGGTTATGCGTTCTTCACACCGTGCCTTATTTTAGTTATGGCTATCTTATTGCTTTATGCCTCGCTTTCTTTTCCTTATATCGTAATCATTTTCAATGGAATCAGCTGATAGCCATAATGGCGATGGCTTTAGTGGGATTTCTTAATGATATGTCTTTAAGATCATGGGGCATTTTTATTTTTGGGGATAGTCTGTGGCTCGGCGTTTTATGGTTATGTTTTGCTGTCTGGTTTTATCAGACGTCATGGTTACATCAAAAATATATTTTGACGCCCTTATTATTTATGCTGTTCGGACCTTTAAGTTATTTTGGCGGTAGCCATTTTGGTGCACTACGCATTTCTACCTTTTCTCCTGTGACACTGAAGATAATTTTTTTGGATTGGTTTTTTTTGGGGATAGTGTTTTTGATTATGTCGAAAGTCCCCAGCTTTTTAAAAAAGCGGTGATATCGGGATCGCGTCCTCGAAAATCTTTGAATAATTCATCAATGGGTTTTGCGGCTCCCCGCGATAAAAGTTTATGAATATAATCGCGTCCTGTTTTATTATTAAATATTCCTGTTTCTTCGAATAACGAAAACGCATCACACGATAAAACTTCGGCCCATAAATAACTGTAATAACCTGCATCGTATCCGCCATCAAAGATGTGAGAAAACGTATTGGGTGAGCGATTATAGTCGGGAACAGGAAGTAAGGCCGTTTTTTCTCGAACAGATTTAATTACCTCTTGAACAGGCCGCGGATTTAGATGTAATTCAAAATCAAATAAGCCAAATTCTAATTGGCGTAACAAAAATAACCCGGCATTAAATTGGCGTGCATCAATCATTTTTTGAATCGTTGTATCGGGCAGCGATTCGCCTGTTTGGTAGTGCTTGGATAATTTTTTCAGGACTTCTTTGTGCCAACAAAAATTTTCCATAAATTGGCTAGGCAATTCGACGGCATCCCATGGAACATTGTTCATGCCAGAAATATCAATGCGATCGATTTGCGTTAGCATATGATGAATACCATGGCCGAATTCATGAAATAAAGTAATCACATCATCATGGGTCAATAGGGCCGGATTATTTTTTTGAGGTGCACGAAAATTACAGGTTAAAAATGCTACGGGAATTTGTAAGCTGCCGTCTGGTTTTTGGTATCGCGAACAATAATCATCCATCCATGCGCCTTCGCGTTTATTTTTGCGGACGTATAAATCCATATAAAAAATGGCTTTAGGATTTTCAATTTCAAATACCTGAACGTCAGGATGCCATGTCTCAATACCATCTAATTTTTTAATGGTTAATCCAAAGACATCATGCATAAGTTTAAATAACGTTGAGAGAACATGATTAACCGGGAAATAAGGACGTAACGTTTCTTCGTCTAAATCATATAATTGCTTTTGCAGTTTTTCGCTGTAATACGCAACATCCCAGGGCTGTAAAGCATGTCCGGCCAGTGTTTCTAATTTTTTAAGTTCTTGTTGTGCCATCGGTTTTGCTTTCTGAATAAGATTATTCAAAAAATCCAATACATCTTGCGGTTTATGCGCCATTTTGGTGGCAAGCGATAATTCCGCATAATTCGCAAAACCCAATAATTCCGCGAGCTCGCGTCTTAACGCAATAATTTGCGTCATGAGAGGGGTGTTATCATATTTGGCTTCATCGAATTCTGACGCGCGAGTAACAAAAGCTTTGTAACATTTTTCACGCAACTCTCGGGAATCCGCATATTTTTGTACAGCCATGTAACACGGAATATCCAGTGTTAAGGTATTCTCTTCGGGGCGAATACTCTCAGGAATGCCCTGCAATTCTTTTTCAGTCGCGTCATATTTCCAGTGTTGGGTTGACTCCAGAACATGCTCGCCAAATTTAGTCGATAATTCAGATAAGGCTTTTTCAATTTCGGCGTAACGATTTTTTTTCTCGGGGGATAAATCCACGCCATTTAATTTAAAATCCCGTATGGCTAATTCGGTGACGCGATTTTGTGGGGCATTACAAAACGCCTGATAGAGTTTTTTATTGTGGCTAAGTTCTACGCTGTAATCGGAAAGTAGGGGCAAACAGCGTTGATAAATTTTTCGTAATTCGGGTGAGCTGCACACTGCATGTAAATGTTCAATGGGAGACCAAAAGTGTGCGAGCCGATTTTCTAATGCTTCGGTTAGCTGAATCGGATCTGTTAAAAGATCCGTCTCCAGTTGATGGCGATTTGTTGCTAACAAGGTCTCTAATTCTGGCTGGATTTTATCCAGCACTCTATGCTTAAATTGGGGTAATTCCATGATTATCCTCAAACATGATTGACGAAAACGGTTTCCGATCTAACATTGGTATTATTGTAATGAATGATAAGGCCAATTTACTATGGGCGCGACGCATTGGGCAAAATGCGTGGCAATTTCCCCAGGGTGGCGTTCATCCCGATGAAACGGTGGAGCAAGCGCTTTACCGTGAATTATACGAAGAGCTGGGCTTAAAGCCAGAAGATGTTGAGATAGTTGGACAAACCCGTGATTGGCTTCGTTATCGTATTCCCGATGCTTATATTCGCCATGATAGTCGTCCATTATGTATTGGCCAAAAGCAAAAATGGTTTTTATTAAAGCTGATTTCTGAACCTTCCAATGTTCAATTAGACAGAACCGATTCGCCTGAATTCGATGCGTGGCGTTGGGTGACGTACTGGTATCCCGTTAAGCATGCCATTTTCTTTAAGCGACAAGTCTATAAAAATGCACTTCGTGAATTTGTTCCGTTAGTTTTTGCTGAAGAAAACGTATGACCAAAAAAACCGTCGCGGCCTTTGATTTCGACAAAACCATGACGTATCGCGATACGCTTTTGCCTTTTTTATTCCATTTACATCCCTTGCATTTAAAACTGACCAAGGCTCTAAAATTAATTCCAACGGTGGTTAAATATAAATTGGGTTTCTTGCAAAATCAGGAAGCCAAAGAACGGTTGCTCAAAGCTTTTTTGCGTAATCGGTCCTATGAAAAACTTCAATATCAAGCGCATGTTTTTGCTAATTTGAGGCTTTCCCATTATTTACGACCGGAGGCATTAGAGCGATTGCATTGGCATCACGGAAAAGGTCATGCGTGTATTTTAATCAGCGCAGGGCTTGAGGTGTATTTAAAACCCTGGGCGACGTCCTTAGGTTTGGAAGTCAGTGCCACACGCTTAAAAGTAAACAACGGCCGTATAACCGGAAAAATTGACGGAAAAAATTGTTACGGACAAGAAAAAGTTAATCGTTTATTAAAACGCTTTGGTCCCAAAGAAAACTTCACGTTGTATGCGTATGGTGACAGTGAAGGGGACAAAGAATTACTCGAACTCGCAGATTATCCTTATTATAGAAAAATGCCCTCATGTCGTTAAAACGGATTTTATTAATTACGTCAGCGGTAGTATTGCTGGGTGTATGTATATTCGGCTATTTAAAGCGTACTGTTTTTTCGGGCGGCTATTACGGCTCGTCAGATTTTTTTAAATTCTATGAATCGACGCTGTTTTATTTCTCTGGGCAGAATATTTACAGCAGCGATATTGTTGAGATGAAAACCCATGTTTTGACCTCTGTAGTTACGTCGTGGGTGACATCGGATGCCAATTTAAATCCTCCGTTTTTTACATTGTTGTTATTGCCGTTACATGTCTTTAATTATGCAAAAGCCTATCAATATTGGAATATCTTTTCATTAGGCTGTCTTATCATAGGACTTCATGTTGCGCTGAAACCGTTTCCGCAATGGCATAAAAATACGCTGATTATTTTAGCCTTGTTTTTGTTGTATTTGCCGACCTCAGCGGTATTGGCCTATGGTCAGTTGACGGGGCTTTTATTGTTGTTGATTGCATCGGCGTGGATTTTAGGGCGTGCGCATAAAGATATGCCGGCAGGAATCTTTATTGGATTGGCGTGTTCCGTCAAATTATTTTGCGGATTATTTCTGATCTATTTTTTGTGTATTAAACGTTATCGATTAATTTTAACGGCTGTGATGACCATTTTGTGTTCTGTATTGGCGGGATTGATGGTATTTGGTCTTAAAGCTTATGCGGAATATCACCAGATGTTAAGTACGATACGGTGGTATGCCGCAAGTTGGAATGTGTCGTTTTATGGATTTTTCTTACGTCTGTTTTCTGGCGCAGAAAAAAACATTCCGTTTATCAGTGCGCCGTATGCCGTAAAAATATTAACGGTGTTATGTATAGGATTGTTGGCGATGTATTTGCTGCGGACCTGGAAAAAATGGGGCGAACAACAGTTTGATTTCAGTTATGCCCTAGTGATTATTTCCATGTTGTTATTGTCGCCGTTGGGATGGATTTATTATTTTCCCTTGTTAGTTATTCCCTACTTGATTTTAGTGGCGAAAGGCAACGACTTAATTCATTTGGGATTATGTGTGTTGTTATTTCTAAGTACACTCACGGGGCGTTTATTGCGAACCACGCAAATTAAAACGCATCTGCAGATTTTTGTATTTGGAGGGGTGGGTTTTTATGTATTGCTGGGGGTGTTGGCGCTTATCAGTATTGTGGGTTATGGATTGTGGCATTCGCGGGTAAAAAACCAAGCCATTTCTGAAAATCTGTGGATAATAATCTACAGCATTATTTTTATTCCCTCGTTAATTTCGCTGGGCGCAATTTTTAGGGATGTATATTTAGGGACAGCGGGAGGCACATAATGTCGTTCAAACGCATGGGGTTATTGGGAATTTCTTTACTATTAATTCTCATGAGTGTGGTAGTGTATTTTATGCGGACGCGTTTTTCGATGTATGGCCAATCTGATTTTTTTGTATTTTATCAAGCCGTGCGATTTTATTTATCCGGCCAAGATCTTTACAGTCCGTATATTATTAATAATGGTGTGATGTATATTCGTGAAGCGGGGAATTTAAATGCACCCTTTCTGACGTTGGTGTTATTGCCTTTTTCATTTTTGAATTATATACGGGCGTATGAAATATGGGTATGTATTTTAATGCTCTGCCTTTCGGTGGGAGTGTATTTGGCATTGAGACCGTATCCGCAATGGCATAAAAATTTCTTACCTATTTTAGCGTTATTTTTAATATTTTTCCCCAATCGTGAAACGATAATTTATGGACAAATTTCCCCCGTCTTATTTTTATGTGTGACTCTTGCATGGTTGTTTGCCCGTGATAAAAAAGATATTGAAGCCGGGCTGTTTATTGGCTTGGCATGTACGCTTAAATTATTTTGTGGTTTATTTTTGATTTATTTTTTATGCCTCAAACGATTTAGGCTGTTTTTAGTTTCGGCGCTGACCTTTTTGGTAACCAGTGCGTTGGCATGGCTAGTGTTTGGTACGCAAGCCTATCTTTCCTATTATCACAGTATTCAAGGCATATTTTGGTATGCGGGTACGTGGAATGTATCGTTCCATGGATTTTTCATGCGATTACTTTCCAATGAAGAACGCAATATTCCGTTAATGGTTGTCCCTCATCTGGCTAATATTCTCACCATCATTTCAAGTGTAGGTATTCTTTCGTACTTAGTTTGGATGTGGCGAAGAGAAGGCGAGGCTCAATTTGATCGCGGATTTTCCTTGGTGATCGTATCGATGTTGCTATTGTCGCCCTTATCCTGGATTTATTATTTTTCATTGTTGTTCATTCCCTATTTAGTGCTTGTGTCAGAAAACAATGACTGGATCCATTTAATCGCCTGTATTTTGTTATTGTTCAGCATGAAGATGCCGTTATTAATACTAGCCTCGGGAATTAAAACACCGCTGCAAGTTTTTTGGGCGGGTGGTCTAGGGTTTTATATTTTAGTGGGTTTATTTGCGTTGTTGGCAAAGCCTTATCCTGAATATTACCGTTTTACCCCGCGTTTATGGGGTATAGTGTATACACTGATTTTTATAGTCCCCATCAGTGTATTAACGATAACATTCGCGAGTTTTGTTTTAGGTTAGAGGATTTAGATGAGAACTGTGTATACCATTTTATTTTATGTGGGCATGCCGTTTATATGGTTGCGATTATTATGGCGTGCACGTCGTGATCCGAATTATGCCAAGCGTTGGTCTGAGCGTTTAGGTTATGTCCCTAGCAATATTCAATCGAAGTGTATTTGGTGGCATTGTGTTTCCGTGGGTGAAACCTTAGCAGCATTGCCGTTAATTAAATCCTTGATGCAACGCTATCCCGAAATACCCGTTTTAGTGACGGGCATGACACCGTCAGGTTCAGCACAAATTCAAAAGCATTTAGGTGAATCAGTGTCGCATATGTATGCGCCGTATGATTTACCGCATTTATGGAAACGGTTTTTACATAAAATAAATCCACAATTATTAATTATTATGGAAACAGAATTATGGCCCAATATGTTGGCGCAATGTCATGCTAAACAGATTCCCACCCTATTAATTAACGCGCGATTGTCTGAAAAATCTGCAAAAGGCTATGGGCGTTTTTCTGGTTTAATTAAAGAAATGTTGGATAATTTGAATACGGTTGCAGTGCAAAATCAGCAAGATGGTGATCGATTTATTAGATTAGGATTAGCTCCGGAAAAATTACATATTACAGGTACTGTTAAATTTGATATTACGATAAGTCCGGAATTGCTTGAAAAAGCCCGTGAATTACGTTTCAGCTGGGATGCAAAACGCCCCGTTTTTATTGCAGCGAGTACGCATGAAGGCGAAGAAAAAATTATCTTGGATGCGTTTAAAAAGATTTCAGCCCAAGATCCCGATACGTTATTGATTTTAGCGCCGCGCCATCCAGAACGTCGGCAAGCAATTATTCAATTGTGTGAAAATCATGGTTTTTCGTATTGCCTCCGAAGCCAAAATGAAATTCCGCAGGCGACAACAAAAGTATTTATTGCCGATACGATGGGCGAGTTACTGCTATTTTATGCGGTATCGGATATTGCCTTTGTGGGCGGGAGCTTAATTGAGCGGGGTGGGCATAACATTCTGGAACCAGCAGCGATTGGCATTCCGGTGATTACAGGGCCGTTTTTATACAATTTCGCCCAAATTGACCGGCTTTTATCCGAATCAGAAGCCTTAATTAAGGTCAAAAATGCAGGAGGATTGGCCACAGCTGTGTTAGGATTGCTCAACGATGCTAAGAAGCGTGAAGCGGTCGGTAAACGTGGTGAAGCGGTTATTGCAAAGAATAGAGGTGCATCGGAGAAGCAGTTAAATCTAATAGCGAGGTTGATGCCCGTGAAAAATGCTAAAAAAGCGTTAATTTTAGTGGATTTGCAAAATGATTTTATGCCGGGTGGTTCGCTCGGTGTTCAAGAAGGTGATCGCGTTGTTCCGATTGCAAATAAACTTCAGGAAAAATTCGATATCGTCATCGCGTCGAAAGATTGGCATCCTGAAAATCATGTGAGTTTTATTAATTTATGGCCGGCGCATTGCGTTCAAAATTCTTTCGGTGCAGAATTTGAAAAGCATTTAAATACCGACAAAATTCAGAAAATTATTCACAAAGGCACACAAGTTGAAATCGACAGTTACAGTGCGTTTTTTGATAATTCGCATGAGCATAAAACAGAATTGGATGATTACTTAAAAACCTTAGGTGTGACTGAAATCTATTTAATGGGATTAACCACCAATTATTGCATTAAATATTCTGTCTTAGATGCCTGCAAGTTAGGTTATGACGTGACCGTGATTGAAGACGGTTGCCGCGGAATTGGTGATGCGACAGCTGCATGGGAAGAAATAAAACAAGCCGGTGCGAGAATTATTCAATCTAAAGATCTGGTATAAATTTAAGGGGTGTTGTCGTATGGATTCGCTTACAGAAGAACAATATTGGTCAAACCAGGTTATTACCGATTTTCAAATCCCTCGTGAAAAAATTTCCGAAATTATCGCGTTTTGTGGAAGTGAGACGCCTTTTGAATTTCAACGTCTTTACTGCTATTTGGATTTGACTCGCTTTTTTCCGAATAATCTAGGAAGAAATGAGTGGCCCGTGTGGTGCTTTATTGCCTTTGCGGGTAATGAGGCGCTTGCAAAAAAAATCCCGGATTTCGGTACGCTGCGCCATAACGGAATGAATGCATTGCACTTTGCTGTCGTGGGTGTAAATCATTGGATACAAGAATACTGTATAGAACAATTAAAGCTGGATATTAAATCTTGCGATGATGAAGGCAATAACATTGTTCATTTTTCTGCATGGATTGGTTCTCCTCTCACCTGTGATTCTTTATGTATAATACATGGGTTGAATCCGTTGGCAAAAAATAAAAATGACATGACGGCATTCGATATCGCTCTCCAGCAGAAACATGTTCACTTTTTCAAATATTTTATATGTAATACGAATTTGAATGGATTTGTAGAGCCCTTGTTTTCTTTTATCATCGAAAGAACAGATCGTGAATTAATTAAAGTATTTTTACAAAAACATGCTCGTTACCTTAAGCGTAATCCGCTCCATGTTGTGATTGAAAAGGGAAGTCTTGCGTTAATCGTCTTTCTTATTGAAGAATGTGGTTTAGATCTAAAGGCGACTAACGATGGCGAAAATGCATTACACGTTGCTGCCGCAGTAGATAAAAGCGGAAAAATTATAAGCATGTTGATGGCATTTTATGGTGTAGATCCAGAAGCAACAACCATTCATGGTACTACTCCACTTGCATGCGCTGAAAAAGCAGGAAATGAAGCTGGCGTGGCACTGCTCCGCGATACCGAAAAATGCAGTGCGTTAGTAAAAAACAGCGAATGGAAAAAACGCGTCGCTGAAGATTTTAAACTTTCTGTGAAGAAAATTTCCGAAATTACACAAGAATCTGGACAATTTAAGCATATTTTTAATTTTCAAAGGTTGCATGAACGATTGAGTTTAAATGAGCTGCGTCGTTATATCCCCATCAATGAACATACGCCTGTCTGGGTATTTTTTATGTTGACAGGTGAATTTAGTGAGGAGTTTCGTGACTTAAACCACTTCGGGGTTACGGCTTTAGATATTGCAGTATTTTTGGGTAATGTAGCGCTTGTAAAAACGTTCAGAAAAGAAGATGTGAGTAGGCATACTTTGGAGCTTGCTATCAAGGGCAGTAGTTCAGAGTTAATAAATTATGTGATTGAAGAATGTGGTGTGATACCAGATGAGCATTCTCTCACGACTGCCATAATTTCGAATAACATAGAATTAGTCATCAAGTTTATTGTGAAATTCAATATTAATCCTCGAGGGGTAAATAGTAATCCGCTTCAAAAGAACAATGCGCTTCATGTTGCGTCAATGCATGGACGCGTAGCATTAATGAGATGGCTTATGAGCGATGTTCATCCTCTTTGCAATATGGATCCTGCCGTAGAAAATGGCGAAGGCTATAATGCATTACATCTTGCTGCGAAACATCATCGTGAAGAAGCCGTAAAAGTTCTTGTTGGTCAATATGGTATGGACCCAACAGTAAAAACAGGCTATCCATCTCCGTTTCGAGAACGACACACTGCACTAGAATTAGCCAAACAAAAAGAGCCGTGGGCGTCACCGGAAAGCGTTGAGGCGTCCTGTGCGCTTCTTGATGATACAAAAAAATGCCGTGGATTAGTCGCAGAATACGGTCTACGACAAATTTATAAATTACTGATTTCAACCGATGTTGAAAGTGCAAAAAAATATTTATTAGATCTCGAGAATTTTTTTAATGCGTTACGAAACGGAACAAAAAGAGAAGTGATTGGTTTGAGTCTCTTTAATCCTGGTTATACCTATTCATGTAATGTTGAAAAATGCGATATTTTGCTTGAGAGAAACACTCCTACGGAAGCGCGTGAATACTTTATACAAGCAGTAGAATTATATACTGAAGAAAAGTGTAATGATAAAGACGCAACAAGTGCCGAAGGTAAGGTTTGTTTTAGATTGAAACAAATGATTACCGGTATCGCGACACAACCGCTAGGGGAATTTTTAGCGGAACCCGTGCTTGCTCCTGTATCAACAGCGCCTCGTACAGCTTTTTATGGTACTGGTAGTCTGGTTAAAGCAATGAATGACGCAAATTTTGATTATGAAAATACGGCACCAGATACAAGGGATTCTCGGCTTGGTTCTGATCTGTAAATCGGAAAAAAATAAAAAAAGCGGTTGCGAAAGTTATTCACTCAGCGAATCTCTAAGGCAATTTTTAGTCCCGATCGGGTTATACGCGAATATCTTGAAATTATTTAAGAACATTGCCCAATTTAGGAGCAGCTTCTGCAATTAACTCAAATTTTTCATTTAACCTAAAAACAAGTGAATGATGATCCGATAGCCATTTATTTAAAACATCCTGTAAATTCGCCTCTTGGGCTAAACGCATGCATGCGACTCGCTCAGTGTGTGGTAGAGCATATAATTCAAGCAAAAGTTGGCACATAAATTGGCTAGCATTTTTTAATGCTTCTGCTTCATTCATTTCAAGTTTATTCTTAAAAATATGGTATGTATTATTAATAATAGCGGGTACGTATGTTGGAGTCACAGCGGCCCTATCTTTACGGTGTGTTTCATATAAAGCCGCAAGTTTTTTCTGACCATCAAACGCCTGATTAAATTTAATATAACCATCATAGATCATTTTGCCTGTTTCAGCAGATAATACATTAATCCTGTTAAGATAGGCTGCTAGATGTCCCAATAATTGTTGTTCAGCTTTGCTTAAGTCTAACGCGTCATTAAAGCCCGCTAGTTCAGCGCGTTTAAGAAGATAGTTATCAAGGTAGGAGTACGTGGGGTCGTCTAATATTTTTTGAAGCTCAGTTATGACGGTTTGTGCTAAAAAATGTGTTTGAGCATCATAATACTTGGCGCCTTTATCACCTTGGAAACCGAAAAGATTCGTCAGCCAACGCCATTTCCAAGCAATGAAAGCCTCTCGATCAAATTCACCCGAGAGAATGCCATCACTGAACGAAGTCGTCATGTTTTCTCCACCCTCTGTGTAAAGCATATGACGGAAATGCATCGAGGGCCAAAACATTTTCTGTAATATGTTTAATTGTATAGATGTTAAAGGTTTTGTAAGTGAGAGTAATGAGTTGTTTTTAGACAGCACAGGGATTAATTGGCTTAAAAATTCTTCGCTGTCTTCCGACAAATTATGCCCATTATCTTTTAATGTCTGTTTAATTTTTTCATTTATCGTCAATAAACAGCTTACTTTGAGGCTAACTTTAAGATCCTCTTTTAATGAGCCAGCTTCTTTTGAAAGTTCTTTAAAAACATCAAAAGATAATGCAAAGTTTTTGTTTTGTGCTGATATAAATTCTTCATAGGAAGCGCGATCGCCTCGTAATAATAATTCAAGACTATAGCGACGAGCTAATCCTCGCTTAATTTCAAAGTGGAATTTATCAACAATGTCCTCTGTATGGGCTTGTGGTGTAACTATATTACTTCCCATATAGCTGCTTAAATGAAGAAGCTCTTCGTCGCTTAAAACCATGCTATGATAGTTCATGGTTTCGCAGTATCTTTTTGTGGCTTGTTTGAATTTTACAAGTTCATCTTCTTTAAAAAACATAAACAGCTCTCCTCAGATATTTTTGTAACATATAATTCTATTGTTATTTTTCAAATTAAATCAAGAACTTTCCTGTCATTACATGACCGTGATTGAAGAAGCTTGCCGTGGAATTGGCGATACAAGAAGAGTGGCTGTCACCAGCAATGGGTATGTTGAGAATGCTTTAAAAGGTCTAACGTTGTAAAATTTTGACCGCTTTTTCTAACTGCACGTCCGGCTTTGCATGCGGAATCATCTTTACTTCAATATCCGGCGCGATGCCAATGTGATCAATTAATGTTCCATTCGGCGTGTAATACAATGCGGTTGTTAATTTAATGGCATCGTCACCAAACGGCATGACCGTTTGTACAGAACCTTTTCCGAATGTTTGCATTCCCAATAATTTTGCGCGGTGGTGGTCATGTAATGCACCTGCAACGATTTCGGAACCAGACGCTGAACCTTTATTCACTAAAATAATCATGGGAATACCGTTTAAGATATCAACATCATGGGTATTGGTTTGATATCGCGTTTCACCTTCGCGATTTTTATCGTAGACAATTAAATGGTTTTTACCCAAAGTTTTATCATTTAAAAACAAATCTGCGACGCCAATCGCGCTTTGTAAAATTCCGCCCGGATTATTGCGTAAATCCAATATAAACCCTTTTAACGGCCCGTGATTTTGTTGAATCAATTGTTGTATGGCGAGTTGGGTTTCTTGCGGAGCATTTTGCTGGAACGTTGCAATACGCACATACCCTATATTCGGTTTAATTAAACGGCTTGAAATATTAATCGGCTTAATTTCTTCGCGCGTGATGGTAAAAAATAAAGGTTTATCTTGTCCTGAACGCGCAACCGTTAATTTAACGGAAGTGCCGCTTTTTCCACGTAATGATTCAATAGCCTCTCGAAATGACAGTGAGCCAATTGGCTTATCATCCACTGCAATGATTTCATCGCCGGGTAAAAGACCCGCTTTTTGTGCGGGACTGCCATCGAGGGGCGAAACGACTTTTAAAGCATCAACTTCAGGAAACACTTCTAATCCAATACCACCGAATTTTCCCGTTTTGAGTTGATTCACAAACGATAAATCTTTTTTCGTGAGAAGCATGGAGTGTGAATCGAGGCCTTGTAACATGCCATCAATGGCATCGTTAATTAATTTATCATCCGGCACAGATTTGTAGTAATACGTTTTAATAATAGAATAGGCTTTCAAAAAACGCTGCCATTCATAAGCAGAGGGAGAGAGTGAAGGAGCCTCAACATATCGTGCGTAACTGCACGCCAGTACTCCCATTAAACTCAGAGAAAGCAAGCTATAACTCAGGAATTTTAGCGATTTTCGCATTGAATCAAAATCTTCCCTGTCATTTCTTTTGGTTCAGATAATCCCATCAAATATAAAATTGTTGGAGCGATGTCAGATAATACACCATCATCACGAGTCATTTTACCTGTTCTATCAGAACGGCTGACATATAAAAATGGCACGAGATCACTGGTATGTGCAGTATGCGGTTGTTGAGTGTTCTCATCAAACATACATTCCGCATTGCCATGATCGGCAGTAATTAATATTTCGCCATTGGTTTTTTTGATGGCCTCGTAAATTTTGCCTAAACATGTATCAATACTTTCTATGGCTTTTACGGTCGCATCAAAATTTCCCGTATGACCAACCATGTCAGGATTTGCAAAATTACAAACTAAAAAATCATATTTTTTAGATAATATTGCTTCCACTAATTTTTCGGTTACTTCCGGTGCGGACATTTCGGGTTTCAAATCATACGTTTCGACTTTCGGTGAAGGCACTAAAATGCGATCTTCACCTGCATACGGTTTTTCGATGCCGCCGTTGAAAAAGAAGGTTACGTGCGCGTATTTTTCTGTTTCAGCAATATGTAATTGTTTTAATCCCAGGCTAGATAAATATTCCGCTAAGGTATTTTTCAATGTTTGAGGAGGGAAGGCGACGTTTGTTTTTAAAGAATCGGCATACTGCGTTAACGAAATAAAATGGCTAAAGCCATTATCTAAAAACATTTTGGTTAATTGACGCGCTCTGTCTGAGCGGAAATTCATGAATATAATACTGTCTTCAGGATTTATTTTTGTGGAATTAATTAGAGTAGGCTTAACAAATTCATCCGTTTCACCACGTTCATAAGCCATATTTAAAGCATTTTCAGCAGTGCTCGCCGAGAATTCGGCGGTATTTTTTGTGAGAAGGTTGAAAGCTGCTTCGGTGCGATCCATTCTGTTGTCCCGATCCATCGCATAATATCTGCCCATAATTGAAGATATTTTAATTCCCGTGTTTTTTTCTATTTTTTGCAGTGATACTAAAGCGCTTTTTGGGGGAGTGTCTCGACCATCTAGAAAAGCATGAAAATATATCTTCGAAATATTATTTTTTTGTGCCAATTTAATCATCGCTAAAATTTGATTTTCATGACTGTGTACACCACCCGGTGATAACAAGCCCATAATATGTAAAGCCGCGTTGGATTTTTTGATGCGTTCAAACTCAGCATTAAATACACGATTTTCGGCAAATTCGCCGGTTTCGATGGCTTTATCGATGCGCGTAAATTCTTGATAGACCACGCGACCCGCACCAATATTTAAATGGCCCACTTCCGAATTTCCCATTTGTCTGTCGGGTAATCCCACCGCATGACCGGAACCATCAATAAAACAATGCGGATAATGGTTCCATAAATAATCCCAGGTCGGTTTTTTGGCTTGGGCAATGGCATTGTATTTTTCGGTGGGGCGATAACCAAAACCATCTAGAACAATTAAGAGAAGCATTTTTCCAGATCCTCGATTTCCATTTCATCTAATTCAACGTATTTTCCGGCGCGCAGTTGCGGAGGCAAAATAATACTGCCAAAACGAACACGCGTTAATCGACTGACTTTAACGCCTTGCGATTCCCATAAGCGTCGAACTTCGCGGTTTTTCCCTTCGCAAATCACCACATGAAACCACGCATTGCGTCCTTCACCGCCTTTAAATTCAATGGATTTAAATTTTGCGAGACCATCTTCGAGCTCAACGCCTTTCTTTAATTTTTTGGTCATTCTGTCATCCACTTCGCCATAAATACGCACGGCATATTCACGTTCAATTTGGTGCGACGGATGCATAAATTTATTGGCGAGCTCGCCATCGGTTGTGAAAATTAATAATCCCGATGTATTAAAATCTAATCGACCAATCATGACCCATCGGCCTTTACGCAAAACAGGTAAGTGATCAAACACAGTCGGGCGATTTTGTGGGTCGGAGCGCGTACAAATTTCACCTTCAGGTTTGTGATACAGCAAAACACGTGTTTTTTTGAGTTCTAATGCATGAGGTCCAAGGAGAATATTGTCTACGCTGATTTTATCCGTAAGATTTACGCGATCGCCGATTTTAGCGAGTTGTCCGTTAACTTTAATGCGACCGGCGGCAATCCATTCTTCGGCAGCACGGCGAGAGGCAACACCGGCGCGCGCTAAAACTTTTTGAAGTTTTTCCGTGTTATCGTTTTTAGGTTTCTGTTTCAACGGCAAATTCCTCAGGGGACATTTCAACGGAAAGTAATTCAGGCAAAATAGGCGTATTATTTTCTTCAGTATTTTGTACAGCTTCGGCTTCAGCGGTTTCGGTTTCGCTATTTAAAATATCTGTAATTTCAGCGAGTGAGGGTAATTCGTCTAAACTTTTTAAATTAAAATAATCTAGAAATTGTTTTGTCGTTGCATATAAACCCGGTTTGCCAGGAACATCGCGATGTCCTACCACACGAATCCATTCGCGGTCCGTTAAAATTTTGAAGGTTGTGGATGCAATACCGACCCCACGGATTTCTTCAATTTCAGCGCGTGTAATAGGCTGGCGATACGCAATTAATGCAAGGGTTTCTAATAAAGCCCGTGAATAACGTGGCGTACGTGTATCCCACAAGCGGCCAATATAATTTTGTAGGGCGGGTTGGATTTGTAGGGTATAACCGCTGGCGACCTCTTTTAATATTAAACCTCTGTTTTCAAGTTCAGTTTTTAATTCTTCTAAAGTTGTTTTGATTTCATCTTCTGTCGGACGTTCTTCTTCCGCAAATAATTGCTGAAAGCGAGCAATATCAACAGGTTCACCTGCGGCCAAAATGGCACATTCTAAGATTTGTTTCAGTAAAGTAGATTCGATGTTCATGCGGTTGCGGCCTTCACGTGAATGGGACTGTAGGGTTCTTGTTGGACGATATCGATTAACGATTGTTTCAATAATTCTAAGATTGCGATAAACGTTACGACAACACCCATTTTGCCTTCCGAAAGATTGAATAAATCTTGGAATTTGGTGTACGAGTCGGTTTTAATTTTGTGTAACACTTGGCTCATGCGTTCGCGGATCGAAAGGGGTTCTCGCGCAACATGATGTTTTGCATTGTGGGCGACGCGTTGCATGACTTCCATAAACGCGCTGAGCAAATCTTTCATATCGATTTCAGGTTTCGGCTTCGGAATTTCTTGATCAGAAACTTCAACGGATGCGGGGAAAATATCACGACCGACTTGTGGTAATTTATCCAGATTTTCAGCGGCTTTTTTGATTTGTTCGTATTCTTGAAGGCGACGAACTAATAATGCGCGTGGATCTTCTTCTTCGGGTCCTAATTCAGTCGGACGGGGAAGGAGCATGCGGGATTTGATTTCAGCGAGCAGAGCGGCCATGACTAAATATTCGGCGGCTAATTCGAGGTTGAGAGACTTCATCAGCTCGACATATTGAATGTATTGTTTAGTAATTTCCGCGATAGGGATATTCAAGATATCCAGATTTTCTTTTTTAATCAGGTAGAGCAATAAGTCTAAGGGACCTTGGAATGTTTCCAGGAAAACTTCCATCGCCTCTGGTGGAATGTAGAGATCGTGGGGGAGTTCCGCCAGGGGTTGTCCTTTGATAAGGACGGATGTTGTTGGGGTTTGCTCGGTTATCATGCCTGCCTCATATATATAGAGTGGGCATTGTACCTGAAAATGATGCCTTGGTGTCATCCTGAGCGAGCGGAGCGAGTCGAAGGATCTCCTGCTATGATGTGATTTTTCTGGGAGACCTCCATGCGTATACTATTTGGCTTATGTCTGCTGTGCTTATTTTCTAACCTCTATGCCATGACGGCTGAGGAATCCAAGCAGTTCGTCAAAGACGCGGTCGTGTATGCGCTGACCAATACCGATCCGAATATGGATTACAGCAAATATGTCTCCCTCGATTTCGTGAATCCCATTGATGGAAATGTCTTTAATTATCAACAATGGGTAGTGCATCAAAAGCATATAAAATCCTTGGTTAAATCCATGAAACCGACTTTTGATGAAATGGTTGCGGAAGGAGATAATGTCGCTGCGATTTATCATATTGATATTATAAAGAACGACGGTAGTAAATTAGTGGTTAAAGATATGGCGTTTTTTAAAATTAAAAATAATAAAGTCGTTTATTGCGAAGAATTAACGCGATTAATTAAGGGTGATGTAAAAGATAAAAATATTGGGTCGACGAAGTGAAATCTAATTCCCGCTGCGCCTGGGTTACGAACGATCCGCTTTATATCGAATATCACGATAAAGAATGGGGAAAACCCGTTCACGATGATAGGTTATTATTTGAATTTTTAATTCTTGAAGGTGCTCAAGCCGGATTAAATTGGCTGACCGTATTAAAAAAACGCGAAAACTATCGTAAAGCCTTTGATAATTTTGATGCCAAAAAAATAGCCGAATATAAATCCGCCGAAATAAATAAATTATTAAAAAATCCCGGTATTATCCGTAATAAGTTAAAAATCCAGTCGGCTATTAAAAACGCCAAAGGTTTTTTAGAGATTAAAAAAGAGCACGGCACATTCGCGGATTATTTATGGGGATTCGTAAACCACAAACCTATCAAAAGTAACTGGAAAATTCATAAAGACATTCCTGCTACCACAGAGATCTCAGACAAGTTATCTAAAGACCTTAAAAAAAGAGGATTTAATTTTGTTGGCAGTACGATTTGTTATGCCTATATGCAAGCGGTTGGATTAGTGAATGATCATGTGCAAAGCTGTTTTGTTTCACCGTGAGAATGAAGTGAATGATTCTCAGAGACCGAAGTTTTTTTCATCAGTGTCCTTCTTTTCGCTAAAGTCTTGGTGGTCAGAGTCTTGTTCAGTTGACCAAAAAATAATATTCCCTCCTACAGGCTTTTTTTGATCAAACTCTTTTGGGTCTTTAAGTGCCTTATAAAGTATATCGTAAACCTCGTTAGCTTCTTCAGCTAAATCAGTAAGTTTAGCAAAACTTTCCCCATGTTCATGCTCAATCGCGTGCCATGCTTTACTAACTGGTTTTCCTAAAATCAGTTCTATCAATTGAGTCGTATGATCACGAAGTCCGCCATCTGTTGATATTCGAATTGCCACAGCATGCAACAATTGCAGTTTATGTTTGGGTTTGGCTAACATGTTCTCCACCATACGCTGAGGAACGTTTTCAGAGGGAGAAGCTTTCATAAAATTATTTAGCTGTAATAAGATTTGGGGCGCTTCCTTTTTGATAAGGCTACCGAAAAAATATCCGGGGGCATAGGTTAAGAAAATTGAGAAAAAATGATAAAAAGCTAGGTTTTTTTCTGATGCATCAATAGATTGAATTCCGAGCTCATGGTTAACATGGAAAAATTTTCTTGGGGCCTCATTCTCGTAGATGAATTTAAAAAGGCGGGGTAAAACGCTATGTTGGAGTCGTGATGTTACTCTCGTATTCAGTAAGTAATCAGAATCTTCTGTCGCCAGTGTTTTGAGTGAAATATATTCTTCATTTCTTGTAAAAAGTTGACCTAGGTCAAATAATTCGTTCACATATTTTTCGAGGCGTGAGTCTGACATTCGTTCGCAAAGATTTTCAAGAGCAGTATCGCTCAAGGTTTCGACGAGAGAGATAAAATACGCGAGATTTAAGTCACCCAAACAAACGGTTAGGCGGCAAAGTATAGGGCAAGGAAATGTTTCTGAGGTAAGCATCTCTTCTGGGAATACAGCGCCTCTGGCTAGAAGAATTTTTTTTACAATAGGTGGTTTGTCTAACGTAAGCTTTAGTAATCCATCGCTCCATAAACCCGAACAATCTTCCTTCATATTGCCTATATTGCGACGTTTTTCAATGATTAGCTCTTCTACAAGAGGATAGACTATCTGTTCCTCGCAATCGTCAGAGTCATCGCTATCAGGCGTCAGAGATCTTCCAAAATGCACTGGATTAAAATCATTCTCGCTTGTAATGTCATCAACATAAGCGTCACGAATTTCATCTGCTTTATCTTCTGTCCAAGCTTCTGACCAGTCGAACTTTCTACATGCAACAAATGCATCAATAATAAAAATAAGAGATTTGATGTCTACGGTCCCATGATACATAAGTAATGCCTTTTTTAGTATCGTTTCATAGAGAAGCGTCGAGTCACCTTGAGTTTTTGTTTCGATAAAAGCTAGAAATTGGAAAATAAAAAGCTTGCCTTCTTCCCCTTGTTCTAAAAAATGAGGGATACAATGACCCATAAGACGGCATAGGTGCTCTAATTCATTTTCCTCAAGCGTTTTTCGTGACAGCGAGGTGAAAAGTTTGCATTTGGCTAAAAGGAGTAGCGCTTCAGCTTCTTCAGGGTAGTTAAGTAAATCGCAGAATAAATTACTTTTGGGGTATATCTTTAATGCGTTGATTCGTGAGTCAATTTGTTTTGTACAACGCTCGAGTTCTTTAACATCATCTGTAGTTTCGACTTCCACGCTTGTGTCTTCTGCGTTGAGGGGAAAATTAGCTGCAGCCAACAGTTTAAAAACATGCGTATTGTTGCTTCGAATGCATTCTGCTAAAGGATGGCTTTGTGGTTTATGTGTTAGCGTGTATTGCAGTCCAAATTCATTATTTTCTTCATCGTTGTCTTGATGTTTAAAGCGTAAATTCAAAATATCGTACAGCGTAATTTTATCATCATCCATGTCCTCGATGTCTCCATCAGGAAGGCCATCGATATCAAAATTGTAAGTATCAGGAAGTAAAAATCGAATTAGCCATTCATTACCTTGTCTGCATAAAAAATCCAGCGCTGAGACGCCATCATTATCAGCTTGCAAAAGCACCCAAGGTTCGTTTTTATCATAAAATAAAAGAAATAGTTCATTTTTTTTAGGGTCGGCAATTTCTTTAACGGCAATGTGAAGGGGAGAAGTGTGGCGCTGATTTAAGTGAGCTGGGTCATAAATACTTTCGCGCAATGCGCTAGCATGTTCTTCTGCTAAAGCATAAGCTTCGTCGAAGTCAGTGGTTTCGCCGAAAATTTTCGAGGCGACATCAAGAAGAGCTTGAGCATTTAATAAGTTGTCTTCACGCATATTAATTTTCCTTAAAGCATAGTCATGTGGTTCAAAAGTATGAGTATCATTTTAAAGATGGTCTGTCCACTGGTAGTTTAAACCCCATCACAAATAACCTGAAAGTTCATAGAGACATTTCTGCTACTACAGAGATCTCAGACAAATTATCCTAAGATCTTAAAAAAAGAGAATTTAATTATTGTTGGCAGTGCCATTTGTTATGCGTATATGCAGGCGGTGGGGGCAGGTAAATGATCACAGTAACAATTGTTTTGTAGATTAGTAACCAGATTGTCCTGGTCCACCCATCAGTTTTTTTGGAGGCGGGGGAGAGCCTTTATAAATTTCTAATTCACTAAAAGATGAAGTAAGCGAACTTTCTGAGATATCTTCTTCTGAGGCAAGTAGTTTTTCCATCGAAGAGTGTTGTTTTTTAGTTTCAAGTGCGCGTTTGCGTGCTTCACTTAACGCTCTAATGAAATTATCTACTTCATATTTTTTGGAATGTATCGTTAATTCGCATAGTTGATCTCTGAGAGTGGTGAGCATAGGACTATCTCTGAGAAGAGAGCTTTCTAAATCTAGATGTGCTTGATTCAAGAAATTAATATTATTTTTGACATTTTTAAGTTCTCCAATAAATTTATCCATTTTTATTTTCTCAGATAATTCATTGTATTCTTTGGCAAGGAGCTATGCTTAAAAGTTGTGTACGGGGATGAATAAAGGAAATTAGGTAGTGTATCC
The DNA here is from genome assembly GCA_964559315.1 of uncultured Coxiellaceae bacterium. Classification (GTDB taxonomy): domain Bacteria; phylum Pseudomonadota; class Gammaproteobacteria; order DASZBR01; family DASZBR01; genus DASZBR01. Next base: position 60,972 of record CAZLGL010000009.1, on the reverse strand, counting down.
TAATTGTGTCAAAGCAATCAAGGAGTATACCATGAGCAAGAGTAAAGTAGTTGAATTAAAAAATCCAGCCGTTGATTTATTAACAGAATTAATGAGAAATGGAGCCAGGCGTTTAATTTCTGAGGCAATAGAAATTGAGCTGGAGTCAATTCTTGACGAAGTATCTGTTGAATTATCATCAGGAAAGAAACGTGTTGTTCGGAATGGATATTTACCTGAAAGAGAAATTTTGACCGGAATTGGTCGGGTAAATGTACGTGTTCCGAGGATTCTAGATCGAATGGAAACGGAATCAAAAATTGTATTTAAATCAAAATTTATTCCGCCGTATATGCGACGTTCAGCAACGCTGAATGAAGTGCTACCTTTATTATATTTAAAGGGTTTATCAGAGACGGATGATGTGCACTTTAGTGCACGCTCAGAAGAGCACAGAAAGCTGGTTATCTGTATTACGTAAATTAAAGATTCGCAAAATCAATTGTCCCGCGTTAGCCGTAGGTGATGGCGCACTGGGATTTTGGGGAGCAATGACGCAAATATTTCCAAAAACTAAACATCAGCGTTGTTGGTTTCACAAGATGGGAAATGTACTGGACAAATTGCCCAAATCGCAACTTGGCAAAGCGAAATCAATGTTGCATGAGATTTGGATGTCAGCAACAAAAAAATAGGCGTATGACGCATTTACTGCTTTTGTCGAAGAATATGCGGCAAAATATCCAAAGGCAATGGAATGTCTTTTAAAAGACAAAGAAGAATTATTAGAATTTTATAATTTCCCTGCAGAACATTGGGTACATTTAAGAACAACAAATCCAATTGAGTCCACGTTCGCAACAGTAAGAAATCGAACATACAAAGCAAAAGGCGCATTCTCAGGAAAAACGATTATGACGATGGCATTTAAATTAATGCAAAGTGCACAAAAACGCTGGATTAAATTAAGGGGCTTTCATCCTCTTGATAACGTCATAAAAGGTGTGAAATTTAAAGACGGTAAAATGGAGTTAAATTTAAATAACGAGGATTCTTACTTAACAGATGATTCACAAAACAGGATAGCCGCCTAATCAAAAATTCACCATTGAAATCACCCGATGAAGAATTTATCGCCAAAGAATTGAAGCTTTATTATGAATTAAATCCAAATAGCATGGATACTGTTGTTTCAGATGATGGAATGTCTCCGATGTGTTGGTCGGGTGATTATGTTGCGGGTAAACGTTATATTGGTGAGGACATTAAAAAAACTATTGGTTTGCCATGTATTGTAGAGCTTGAAATCGATGAGTTAATGGTTCGTATGTTAGAGCAGGGCGCAGAAGGAAATAGGTTTAACCTTTATTGCATAAATTCCAATACTTCAGCGAAGAAAATGATAAAAAATATACCAGTAAAAAGCTCAGCACCTGTGTTATGGTTGCGTCGACGAACATTGATTAAAAAATAGATTAATTTATTCGGATATGCCAGGAGGGCGATTTATGAAGATGTCACAACCTCAAGGTTCTGAGGCGAAATTAATATGTGAAGTTCCGGGCACTAAAAAGAAAATTAATTTCGGCCCTGAACTTATTAACCTTGATGCGGGTCGACTTAAGAAAACTTTTCCCAATTCTCCACTTAATTTGAGGCTGGAATTTCCTCCTACAAATAACCCTGAAGAGGAAAAGAAATTTGCAGAAATTAATGCACTGACAAAAAAATATATAACTGAATTTTTAGGAGATCATCCTCTGAGAGAGTGTTTCACGTATGATGGCGAGAAAATTTTACCAAAACCGAAAAAATCACAATTGCTGTAACCCTATATAACTTCCACTCTTAACTGACATGCACGAAAGCGGGCTATGCCTATTAGACTTAGTTTTGTGAAATAGCTGACAAGTTTTCGGTGGAAAGGCTCAAGAATAGTCTATTTCTACCCAAAATACACTTGTTTCATTAAAAATATGGTATTATATGAACGTTTTAGGGCCAATCGAAACTACTGTAAGGTTCTAAATTTGTATCAAAACTAACGTCTAAGAATGGGGGATGTAAAATGTTTGAACGTATATTTGGAAAGAAGACTACTGAAAGCTTGCTTGAAACCATAGCAGAGAAATCCGCAGAAAAAATTGCAAAGGATATTGCTGAACAATCTCGATCACCTCAATCAACTGAATTGCAAAATCTAGCAATAAAAAAGGTTACGTTAGAAATAGCTGCGCTGGAGGCCGAAAAACAAAAAAGAGAAAAAGAATCTTTGCTAAAAACAGAAGCGCTTAAACAACCTACCTTTGAGGAACCTAAAAAGAGATATTGGCATCAGCTTAAAGAGACTTTTAGCGTCAAAGGAGAAATTAGCGAATTCAGTCGTGAGCTTTCATCAAAAAGACCTGATTTATCTATACAAGCCTATCAGGGGGTTGTTCAAGCATTCGGTCAAATGCGTGCTGGAAAAATAACGGCGCGAGGCGCTGCAATTGCAACAGGTATTTTAGGGTTTGGTCTCTGGGTTTATCAGCAGCAGGTGCGCCAAGATGAGCAGGAAGCGCAGAAAACTAAAAAACAAGCTGAAGAAATATTAAAGGACTTAAAAATTCGACAACAGGAGTTAGAAAGAGAGGAAAAAGAGACTAAGTTGCTAGAAGAATCTCATAGTATTTTAACCGGAGAACTGGAAGGTGCTGATCTTTTCGTTAAAGAAATTTGTAAAGATGATACGATATGTTTACAAAACTATTCTTGGTTCAAAACAAACCATGGCAATCTGGCAAAAATTAAGTACGAAAATGTTGTGAAAGAACTAGAAAATCTTCCCGTTAAGTTAAAAAATTAGTATTGCTTAACTTTAATTTTTATAGGAGACAAATTATGGCATCTGAAAAAATCGATAAACTGTTGGAAAAACCACTTACCACCGCGCAAGTGACTGAAATGATGTACAGAAGACATAGAGAGCGCGCGAGATTGGCTCAAGAATATCGTGAGAAATATGATCCTAACGGACCTACGGGGATAAGTTCTCCTTCTAACTCTCCAGGAAAAAAATAAGCCCCTGATAAAGGCATATCAAATGATTTGATGTGCCACAACGGGGTAAGATATGTCAAGTGAGACTTATGAAGAAAGACTAAATGAATTTGTTTTGGCTCTTTCCAATGCAGAAAATATTGAAAAAATAGAGGCTTATTTTCCTGCAGAACAAGGAATTTCCATATCCATTTGCATTCCAAAAGAAAATAAAACGGGGGTAAAACCCCCGAAAAAATCCCTTCACTTTTTAGTAGATTCTAAGGAAACTCTAGGGTTTTTTAGGTTGGCCAGGATCATGTCTCCTGTAAGAAATGCCATAGGTTATGACTACGATGAAGATGCTGCAGAAGATCGGGAAAAAATTCTAAAGCAATATCTTAAAGATCCTGCCAATCCCAACACTAGCGAAGAATTTTCTGAAATCGTCCAATTTTCTAAATCGAACATTCATACCATTCAAAGCCTTTTAGCCAACAACTATCCCGAAGCCTTTAAAAAAGAAGAGGATTTTAAACGGTTAGGAGAAAAAAGCTTTGATGAAAATTTCTCTTCAGAAGAAGATGACTCAAATTTACTCGATTTTGTTGTAGGTCTTATGTCTTGTGCATCAAAGCGCGGAATCGATGCCGCTAAACTACTACGTGAAGCGGAAAACAAATTATCACAATTTAGTCTTTCGTCGCCGAGTGCTACTAAAAAATAGCGCCGCTCAAAATTTATTATCGGTATAAAACAACTTTATAATCTTTAAAGCGTTGTTGTAGCGTAAATTGCTATCACCCGCTATCATTTTTGCAATAAGCACAGGGTTGGCTGCTAATTCTTTTTGACGATGAGGTTGGCGTAAAAAATAATACCCACTTGCAGGATTGTTTATAAGATACTTTGTCAGATCCTCAATTGAATCTTTTTCATGTTTTTTCGGATTTATTTTTTCAACAGCTGCAAGCGGGCTATCATCAGGATCATTTCGAGGTTTTTTTAATGCTAAGCGTTTTCGATGCTGAATTACATTTCTTAATTCCCGAAAGATTTCGGACGTTTCTTCCCGCAGCACTTGCTCGGTTGCTTCAATATCTAGACTCGGTGTTTCAATGAGATGGGTGTTATCAATGGCAGATTTTAACTCTGGAAATTTTTCTGCGATTTTAATAAGAGTGATAAGTGCTGGAGGATCTTTCCCAAAGTCTTTTGCTTTCCTGAGAAGGATTTTTTCAGCATCGGTCGCGGTTACTTTTGGAAGTTCACGCAATAATGCATTTAAACGTAAGGTGTATAAACGCGATATCTTATTTGGTTTTGTGAGTGGGTTTTGCTCTTGCATCTCTTACTTTTTTTTCAGTTGTTCTGTTCTTTCATTCTCAGGACTACCTGCATTCGTTGGAGAATGGCTAGTTGGCGATGGAGTACCCGGAGGAGGAGTGGTGCGTTGCTGTTGTTCTACATGGAGAGGGCTATCACTGGCTATGATTAGTTTGTGACTAAGTTCTTTTTGCTTTTGTTCCAAGTATTCAATAACTTTTTCCAGATCTTCACGCGTTTTTTTGTCTGTGGTCAGGTCATTCAGTTCTTTTTTAGCGAGGTCTAAAGGAGTTTTCTTGTCTTCGTCATCATTTGTAGCATTTAAATTCGCTTTTTTTTCTTCGATAAGAAATTTTGTGACAGGTATATTGCCGGCACATGCTGCAAGATGTAGGACGGTTCCGTCACTGCTTTGGGGTTGACGAGCGCGTATCGAAAGACCCATCTCTTCAATAAGAAATCGAGCAAAATCGTATCCTTCTCTAGCCAGTTCTTCATCTTCATCACTATCTTTACGTACGGCAGCATTAAAGAAGTCCCATAAGAATGGAGTTATCGAATCAATATCAGTAAGACGAATGTTTTGAATGAAGGCTTTTGCTGTTTTTAATTGGCGTTTGTCCCAAAGGCAGGCACTAGAGAGGTCCTCTAACTTTTCTATAATGTTTTGGTCTTGCACAGTGCATCTCCTGAAGCTTCATTAACTCCCAAGAGTATACCCCAAATAACTGGAAAAAAGGTGAGGAAAGTGGGCTTTTTATATGATTTTGAGATAAATCAGCTCATTACTGGCCTAGTATCCCGCTGAAAAAACGTAATCACAAACGCCACAATAAATCCTAACGGCAGTGCTATAAACGCTAATTTATATTCATGCGGTGCGAAAATGTGAACGCCATTTTGAATGGTTCCATTCCATAAATAATCTAACAGCCAGCCGACAACAGGAATCATCAATGCACCAATGATCACCGATGCCATGTTTGTAATCCCTAACGCAATGCCTGTAAATTGGCGTGAATTAATTTCAGACGCCATCGCATATGAAACAACAATGCCGCTATTAAAAAAGCCATAAATAAATAATAAAAGGGTTGCCCAGAGCGGAGATAAATTTCCATAAATAACCGCGGTTAATAACACCAAACAAATCACAACGCTCACGCGCATGATTAATACGCGCGTTTTAAAATAATCAGATAGCCATCCTAAAACAGGGCAACCAATCGCTAACCCAATAAACATAATGCCTGTTTCATGTCCGGCATGCGTAATCGAAACATTTTGGCTCGCGCTTAAAAAAGGCGCGCCCCATTGTTCACCAAAACATGCACTCGGAGCGTACATTAATCCAACAAATAAACAATTCAGCCAGCTTTGTGTGTTAGTTAATACTGATTTTAGTGCAGGTAAAATTTTAACCGTATGTGCCGCTTCAACATCATGATTTTCTAAATAATGGTTTTCGTCTTTTACAAAAACATAAATAAACATACACAGTAAAATAAAAAATATGCCCAAGCTGTGCATGCATTCACGCCAGCCAAAAATATTATACCAATGCGACATTGGACCTTGTCCCATCATTGCACCTAGCATTCCCATTGCTTGTGTAATTCCGGCTAATAACGCAAAGCGTTGTGCGCTAAACCAAATCGAAATTAATTTTAACGTTCCCACAAATGCAAAAGCGGCGCCGAATCCCATTAAAACACGGCTGAAATAGCCAATCGTAATAGAGTCTGTGTTAGAGAACATAAAAACACTGAGCGAGCAAATTAAAACAGACACGACTAATAAACGTTTAGGCCCGAATTTGTCGACGAGAATGCCGACAGGAATTTGCATGCTGATGTAAGCGTAATAAAAATACCCGGAAAATAATCCCACGGCGAACGCATTAACGTTAAAGGTTCGCATGAGTTCGTGTGTAAGAACGCTGGGCGAAACGCGAATGATGTAATCGACTAAAAAGAAAGATGCGCCTAAAAACCACACAAAATAAGGATGTATTTTATCTTTCGTAAGCATATTTTTCCTCAATACAGTAGGGGTGAGGGCTTAATGAATTAAACCCATCGTTTCTTTCACTTCTTTTAAGGTTTCTTTGGCTACATCACGCGCTTTTTCTGCGCCTTGCGCTACTATGTGTTTTACCAGCTGCGGATTTTCTTCATACTCTTTCGCGCGTTCTCGAATTTCACCGACTTCTTTTTGAACGGCATCAATCACCGGTTGTTTGCATTCTAAACAACCAATGCCTGCGCTGCGACATCCGGTTTGAACCCATTTTTTTGTTTCATCGTTGGAATATACTTTGTGTAATGACCATACAGGACATTTTTCAGGTTCACCCGGATCTGAACGTTTAATGCGCGCCGGATCGGTTGGCATGGTACGAATTTTTTTCTCAATATCCGCAGGCTTTTCGCGAAGGCTGATTGTATTATTGTAAGATTTAGACATTTTGCGACCATCTAATCCAACCAGTTTTGATGTTTCTGTGAGTAGTATTTGCGGTTCCGCTAAAATGGTTTTGCTGATGCCTGCTAAATACCCTAATAATCGCTCACGATCACCGTAACTTAATTGTTGTTGTGTATCTAATAAGGCTTTTGCGCGATCTAATGCTTCGGTATTACCTGTTTCTTGATAAGACTTTCGGCAATCGGTGTAAAGCTTGGCTTGTTTCTTGCCCATTTTGGCGATGGCTTTTTCTGCTTTTTCTTCAAAATCCGGTTCGCGACCGTATAAAAAATTAAATCGTCTTGCAACTTCGCGGATTAATTCAACATGCGACGCTTGATCTTCACCCACTGGAACAAAATTGGCTTTGTATAATAAAACATCGGCGCTTTGTAGCATGGGATAACCTAAAAAACCGTACGTGGAGAGATCTTTGTCTTGAATATTTTCTTGTTGATCTTTATACGTCGGAATACGTTCAAGCCAAGAAAGTGGCGTGCACATGGATAATAATAAATGCAATTCCGCGACTTCAGGGATATCTGATTGAATAAAAATACTGGCATTGCCTGGATTAATGCCCGCACCTAACCAATCAATAAACATATCCCAGACGTTTTCTGAAATAACCGAAGGATTTTCGTAATGGGTGGTAAGCGCATGCCAATCTGCTGCGAAGAAAAAACATTCGTATTCGTATTGTAATTTTGCCCAGTTTTTTAACGCGCCGTGGTAATGTCCCAGATGCATTTTGCCCGTGACGCGCATACCCGATGAAATACGAGAAGGGGTGCTATTATTGACCAAAATTAAATCTCCTGTGTTGAGTGCTCCGCCTACTCGTGCATCGCACACTGACCAATGTGCATATTACCATCAAGTAGCGGTTTTAATAATTGATTGAATTGGGGGTTGTCGTGAACCAGCGATTGCCCGACATTCAGCATTAATTTCTGATCTTCCGGTGTCATCACCAGATTGGTAGGAATCGCTTTTGCTTTGGCATAATTCCCTAAGTCTAAGTAAATCACGAGGACATTTTGTGTGTTGTCACGGCACAATTCGGCGCGCGCGAGGTTGCGTATGTTAGGTTTGACGATTTGGTGAAACGCATCTGTGCCCATACCCAAAATACGCCAGAATAAAGTGGTTCCATCCGGTGCTGCTTCATCTTCTGAAAAAGGCTGGCTGTGTCCCGCATACGCATCAATAATAATTAAGATTTTTGTTTTTGCGGAATCTTGGCGTAATAAACTTAATGCCGTATAGATTCCTAAATTATCCGAAATTCCGCCGTCTAATAAGTGCAAATAACATTCAGATTGATTGGCACAATTACTACTGCCTAAAGTAGTAGGGGTTAATGCAAAGGGGAAACTTGCGCTGGCTGTCATACCCACCGCGACGGGGATGTCATTGTAATTTTTAATGATGTTGCGTTTATTGTCATAGATGTACGTGTTTATGCCGTATTTTGCTAAAACATCTGGGGTAAACGGAAAAAGCGCGGCATTTTGGTAGATAGTACTATTGGTTACCCAATAGGGTAAGCGAGGTTGATCAGTATTAGTGCGCGGAATAAAAATATCGCCTAAGGTAAGCGTACCGTTTTTCGTTTTTAAAATACTGTTAGCCCAACTTTCTTCAATTTCTTGTCCGCGATCCGCACCGAAAAATAAATGTGCGCTGTAATCTTTATCGAGAGGATTTTCGTCGGGTAAACTGTTCATGGTATTCGTAAACGAAAATTGTGGCGCAAAGGGTCCATTAATAGCGTGTGTTTCATTGAAATCTTCGAGGCTAGCAATGTAATAGCCCACGCCGAATCCGCCGCCTGATACCGTTGAAAAATAATCAACCGATTGTAATAAATTTCCTTGTAAATGCGGATCCGTAATTTGTTCCAATCCCATTAATACGCCGGCGGTTAAATTTGCCGCGCGATATCCACCGCCTGATGCAGCGACGGCGATAGCAATATTCGGTCGTTGATAAGGACGTAAATGGACGGATTTGTAATAGGTTAAATCAACACTGGGTGGATCTTTTGCGAGTAGTGGTTGATTTGTCGGTGCAGACGGATAACCGGAATGTGCGCTGACTGCTTGTAAACGGGCAGTAAGTAATTCAGATGCTTGTTCTGAAATAGCGGTACAACCTGTAAGCAAAAATATAAAAGGTGTCATCCTGAGGAGCGGAGCGACGAAGGAACTGGTCATAAAAACGGCTCAACATCGCCTTTTCCTTTTCGAATTATTTTGGGTGCTTCTCCGGACAGATCAATAACAGTTGTGGGTTCTAATCCACAACTTCCGCCGTCAATAATTAAGTCTACTTGATGTCCTAATACATCTCGAATCGTTTCGGCTTCTAAAAAAGCAATGTCAGCATCGGGTAGTGTTAACGTTGTGCTCATCAAGGGTTCATCTAATAGCGCTAATAATTCTTGCGCAATAATATTATCAGGAATACGCAAGCCAATGGTTTTGCGCTTCGGGTGCATAAATTTGCGCGGGACTTCGCGGGTTGCAGGCAATATAAAAGTATATGGTCCAGGCGTGTAAGTTTTTAGAATATGATAAACCGGATTGCTGACCGTCGCGTACGTTGATAATTCAGATAAATCACGACAAACCAACGTAAGTGGATGGCCTTCTTCAAGATGGCGGATTTGTCTGATGCGATCTAACGCTTTTTTATCGCTTAAACGACAGGCGAGAGCGTAGCCTGAATCGGTAGGATAAACAATTACATTTCCTTCTTTAATAAGGACAGCGGCTTTGCTCAGCAAATGCGCTTGCGGATTGATAGGGTGTATCGTCAAAAATACCGTCATATTTTGTATCTCATGGTGAGAACGGTTATCATAAGCGCCTCAATTTTCATCATCAAGTGGGATTTCATGAAATTTTTGGTCGATTTTTTCCCTATAGTCTTATTTTTCATTGCGTATAAATTCGGTGGAATTTATATAGCCACTGTCGTTGCTATTGTGACGTCCGTTATTCAAGTGAGTTATGAATGGTTTCGGCATCGTCGAGTAGACATGATGCAATGGGTAACATTGGGGTTGATCGTTGTTTTGGGTAGCGCGACCCTATTATTGCATAACGAACTTTTTATCAAATGGAAGCCAACGGCGATTAATTGGTTATTCGCGGTATTGTTTTTGGGCAGCCATTATATTGGCAAAGAGCCGTTGATTAAACGCATGATGAGTGGGCAAGTCCATTTGCCTGAAGCGGTGTGGTACAAATTAAGTTTCAGTTGGGTAGGATTTTTCTTTATTTCGGGTATTGCGAATATTTATGTTGCGTATAATTTTAGTACCAATACGTGGGTGAATTTTAAATTATTTGGTGTATTGGGAATGACAATTTTGTTTGCGTTGTTGCAGGCGGTTTATCTTTCAAGATTTATAAGGGCGCAATAGTTTGCGCCCTATCGGGTTATTTCTAGTCGACTAATTTATGATACGTTAATCCAAACGCCAAAAACTGCCATGGCATGATCCAGATCATTGCGATGAAAAAGAAAACAGAGCCACCTAAACCTAATGCTTCTATATGAAAATGATCGCCTAATTTCATGGGAATCTGAAAAGCAAATGAAATCAGTTCGCTGATAATCAGAAGTCCTAACACTCTCCAAAAGTGAGGATAAACCACTTTGACAGAACGAAAAATTGCCGCAAACGGATTGAGTGTTTTATCAACTGCGAAAAATAACGACATGGAAAAAAGTGCGCCTAATAAAAGAAGCAACAATATATAAATGCCAAACAGTATTGTCATGCCGACGGAATCACTGCCACGCGATGCGAAGTACGCAGAGCCAATAGCGAGAGGCGAAACAATAATGGCATAAGCGATGGCTAACGTCAGTGTGACGGGAATAAATCGATGCCAAAACGCACGCAGTCCCGTTTTTACATAGATTGTATTTCCGCGTACACGCTCAAGGACAATTTTACCGGCAGCGGCAAACATACCGGGGACAATTAAAATAAATCCAATCACTAAGCCTATGATGCTTAACCAAGAAGGATTAAAGGATGCGTGAGAGGTCGTTTTTACCATTGCCATAATAAACGGAATCATGAGCGCTATGCCAGGAATATATAAAATTAATGTGGTTCCCCAAATGGGCCATTTCGTACCGTGCACTAATTTCCATGCTTCGCGATATGTTTCAATGACTTTGAAATTTCGGGTGCTTACATCCTGCATATGTCTCTCCTCAGCGATATACTCAAGTTCGCTACGCTAACGTAATTCGATGGGATTTTCAAATGGGCTATAAAATTGATTCTGTCTTAGTATTAAAAGACAACTATGTTTGGTTGATTGCATCTTTGGATAAAAAATCTGCAGTAGTTGTTGATCCGGGTGAAGCGAAACCGGTGATAGAAAAATTAACATATGAAAAATTAAATTTAACGGGAATTTTAGTTACGCATCATCATTGGGATCATACAAACGGTATTGCAGAATTAGTAGATAGATATCATTGCCCAGTATATGGTCCGGGATTAACAGAGGGTGAAATTTACTTGGAAGCGTTAGATCTTAAATTAGCTGTGTTAGAAATTCCGGGGCACACGTTAGATCAAAATGCTTATGTGGGATTAAACAGTGTATTTACGGGAGATACGTTATTTTCAGTGGGTTGTGGACGTATTTTTGAAGGCACGGTTGAGCAGATGTTTAAATCCTTAGAACGATTAGCAAAATTACCTGACGAGACAAAAGTGTATTGTGGTCATGAATATACAGCAAGTAATTTAAAGTTTGCTAAAGTGGTTGAGCCCAGTAACCCGAATTTTCATTTACAAACGCATACTCCATCGACAATAAAAGTTGAAAAACTAACGAATCCGTTTTTAAGATGTCATATCCCCGAAATAAAGGCTTCGGTTGAAAATTACTGTGGGAAAAATTTATCTTCGGCGATAGAAGTATTTGCAGAAATGCGGGAGTGGAAGAATCGGTTTTAATATGAGGAGTATAAATCATGAAGCAAGAAAATCCTGTCAAAATTGCAGATTTACAAATTGAGAGAACACTTGATGCTGTGGAGCGATGGTTAAGTGAACATCCAGAAGTTAAGGCGGTGGATTTTACAGTAAACGCCAGTTATTGGAATGTGAAGTCTGCATTCGAATTAGATTTTACGGAGGTTATTTTTCGTAACACCACCCTTGAGAGAATTGTAATTAGCGCTGCCTGTCTCGGAGGAGATATCAAAAATCTTTTGCTAATTATTCAGAATAATACGACGCTGATGTATATAAAAATAGTGGACAAGAAATTTTTAGATAGTAAATACGAGGGAAACTATTCAAAATACACTGTCAAACCTGAGGTTCTCCACGCATTGCAGAAAAACTATACATTAATGGACCTAAGTTTTTGGGAAGAAAGTAAGAGGCAAGATCTTTCTGATGCCCATCAACTTTGGAATCTTTTCTATAGAAATAGATTATTTAACGAAAACTTAAGTGCTAAGGGTGATGCTAAATCTCTTGTTTTTAAGTATCGGGGAGGAAGAGTAACGTTTTCAGCAGCATCATTGGAGTATTTTTTTTATAGGCTACAACAGACGGGAAGAACAGTTTTATCTTTAGAGGCAGGATCCTCTACTTTGGAAGATGTAGCCGCTTTTGATTTAGTTTTGAAATATATTGAGCAAAATCCCCAGCTGTATAGTGTAGATTTTTCTGATTGTCGAATAGGAGATTCGAACACTGGTTTAAATATCTCGAAGCTCTGTGAGGTGCTAACGGAGCATCCTGGAATTTTAGATGTAAATCTTACGAATACATTGTGTGATGATGCAGGTGCGAAGGCGATTGCAGAACTCTTGAAAAATAAAAAAGTTGGACTAGCTTTTGTAAATTTATCCAATAATCCAACTATTCAAAGCGATGGTATGGATGAGATTGCTGGAGCGATTGCGCAAGCCAATCAACTCGTTGAGTTAGATCTTTCCGGGTGTCCTATTTCTTCAGATAAGGTTCAAGTGTTTGCAAATCCCTTAAGGCAAAATCGTTCTATTAATAAATTAAAAATAGGGTTTAAAGATACTCCTAGCGAAATATTGCCGCAATTTTTAAATGCGGTGCGCTTATCGGTGAAAGGTTCTAGTAATTCAAAGAAAAAACAAAAAGAAGAAGAGATAGAAAGGCAAAACCCGCCATTTTTGTTTCCACTTGAAATAAAGGAATTATATTGGTTTTCGGGGGATTCAAGTTCCCCTAAAGGGTGGAAAGAAATTCCGCCTGCTAAGAAGAAAGGTAATACAATAAATCCTGTAGATAAATATAATTCTACTCACAAAGCTTCAAAAGATAAGCTCATTGCTGCAGTGGTGGGAGGCAACAAAGAAGAGGTAGAAGCTTGTTTAAAATATGCCAGCATTCATGTTTTAAACAATGAAGGTGAGTCTTTACTTCATACTGCTGTAAAAAAAGGACATGTAGAAGTGGCGCAACTTTTGTTAAATAGAAAGATTAACACAAAACTCAGAGATAAAAATTTTAAGACAGCTGCCGATTTGGCGAGAGAATTAAATAAAATGAATTTGGCAGATCAGATCGAGCCACCCCCGAAAAAGGATCCGGTCAGTAATCTTTTAGGTTCAGGTCCAAATATGGCTCCCTCGACTCATGTCGAAGCAGGAAATGAGGATGAAAAAACAGAATCACAATCAAAAAAACAACTTACCCCTCCGACCGAAAATCCTCCTGCGTCTCCAAGTGCTACAAAAAAAGCCAAAGTTACTCAGGTGGCAGAACAAGCGGAAGAATTTCCAGAAAATGTCCAGGCTTCACCAGTGTTTCACCATGTAGTAGCAGCGCTTTTGCCGGCAGCCAATGAAGATAATAATGCGCATCCTCCCGCTTTCGAACTTCTTTTTATTAGGCTTTTTGATAATTTACATAATCAACAGCTTCATAAAGAAATTTTATTAGACATCTGGAAATTAATTAAAGAAAAGCCCGAAGAAGTTACCAAGCGTGTGGTTTTCAAAGGAGAAGAATTTCAAAGTGCTTTAGAGTGTGCTGTAAAAATAGGACATTATAAATTAATGAAAATTATTCTTCATTCGCCCTATGCTGATCCGGATACTGTTTTGCCGCTCGCGTGTAAAATAGCCAACCTTCAAATTATTAAGCGTTTGCTTATCGATGTTCGCATAAAAGCTGAAACCATTGATGCGCTGTGTCTTCAACCTTCGTTGAGAGAGGAAGTTAGAAGGGTATTAGAAAATAAAAAACAACATTTAGCTAAAGTCGAGGGTTGTGGCATTACGTGGGTTAAAGAATTTTCTCTTGTGTATGGAAGCCAACACGGCAAACCTTTAAATATTCAAAGCCAGTCCGCTCATGCCGAACTTGTGTTACATAATAATTTTTCACGTACGCGTTTGATTGAACCGGAGTTTGATGCCGACAAAGAAACTATAAAAAATTATGACGGTAATCCTGTTACGGCTAGCTTAACGTTTATTATTTCTGTTCCAGGTATGATGTACGGTGAGAAAAGTTTACGGCGAAGTATTACGTTTCTTTTGGATTTTGTCGATCAACATCATGTAACGTCGATTAATGAAGAAGAAAGAGCAAAAAGAATTCAGCATCGGATTCGATCAGCTCCCTCAGCGTGTTTCAATGAAGCAAATAAAGTGGAAGATAAGGTATTAGAAGTAGAAAATTTCTATCAGGCACAAAAAGAAGGCGATCCTAATTTTCAACAGCAATTTCATCACGGTGAGCAAGCCCTCCTGGATTATCTTGAGCATGACGAGACTGTTTCAATGATTGTTAATCGATTGATGGAACATCCAGAACTTTCTAAAGGTGCCAAAATCATACAAGTTTTATTGAATATTCATAGTCCTCGGTATGTTTGTGAGAATTGTGAAATGGGAATTTTGGGAGAACAAAATGCTGAGCAATCGCATTTCTTGAATAAGCTGAGTCAAAAACTCGTGATGGCTGGGTATCGCATACCGCAATTCAGTCCAATTCGTATGCTAACGCAAGTCAGTGCTTATTTGCCCTGCAGTGGTCGACAAGATAGTGATGCGCCTAAAAAAATAGTATTAGATCTGCGAGGGTGTAATAACCAGATGATACTTGCAAAAGATTTATCTAAGGTGAAAGCTACGGCAACACAATTTGAGTCGAATATGAAACATTTTTAAAGATCGAGGTGTGGTCCAAAAGCTTGCTGTCATTTTATTAGGGTTAATCAATCTTAAAACAAAAGATTAAACACTCATCTTAATAAAACCTTAAGTTTTCTATGTTACCGTGAAGTCGTAGTCTCGATTAACTAACTATTAAATGAGGTGACTTATGGCTAATGAAACTCCTGGGTATCAAGTGAGCATTACACCGACCGCGCAACCTTCAGTAAATGTGGAACGAACTTCGTATTTTTCAGCAGCAGGTCGTTATGCAAATAGTATTTGGAGCGCGGTAAAACCTGACACAGGATGTAAAGCGATTGCGTGGGTTGTCGGAGGTACTGTTTCTGCGATGGGTGGTGGATATTTTCTTTTGCAAGCTATGCGGGATCAAAATGTGGGTGTAAATCTTGCAGTGGGAATTATTTTAGGCGCTACGGGTTCTGTAGAATTAGGTATAGGATTGATGGTGAGAGATTACGCGAAGCAAGGTGAGCGTGAACAATTAACACCGGGCGTTAATAATGTCTAAATGTATTGTAATTTTTTTAATTGTGCGGGTACACTGTTCCTCATGCAACACACAAGAGGAGAATTCCCATGTGGACCCGCGCAATTGTCTTTGTCGATATGAATGCTTTCTTCGCGTCAATCGAGCAAATGGATTTTCCCGAACTTCGCGATAAACCGGTTGCTGTCACCAATGGCAGTGATGGAACGTGCATCATTACCTGCTCTTACGAAGCACGCGCATACGGTGTAAAAACAGGTATGCGTTTGCGGGATGCGAAAAAATTATGTTCTCACTTAATTGTTCGTCATACGCGTATCAAACGCTACACCGAATTATCGTCGCGCATTATGTCTGCATTAGAAAGCATCACGCCTGATATCGAAGTTTTTTCTGTCGATGAAGCTTTTTTGGATGTTACCCATTGCCAAAAATTATGGGGTACTCCTGAAAGTATTGGTCGAAAAGTAAAAAAACTGGTGACGGATATTTCAGGTTTGCCGTGTTCCGTCGGCGTGAGTAGTGATAAATCGACGGCGAAATATGCGGGCAATGTTCAAAAACCAAACGGATTTACGGTAATTCCTTACGAAAAAATTCGTGAAGTATTAGAGCCAGTTCCGGTAAATGAATTATGTGGAATCGGTCCGGGCATTACGAAATTTCTCGCGCGATTCGGTGTGCGACATTGCGGTGATATGAAAAAATTGCCGATTAGTGTTTTGGCACAACGATTTGGGAATTTGGGTAGAAGAATTTGGTTGATGGCACAAGGATTAGATTTTGAACCGGTGCAAACCACTGTAAAAGATCCTAAATCTGTAGGGCATGGAAAAGTCATGCCACCCAATACGAAAGATGAAAAAATAATTTTAACGTATTTGCAGCATATGGCAGAAAAAGTGGGTGCGCGATTGCGCCGTCATAATTTGGAAGCCAAAACCTTTTTTATTGGTGTGCGGAGTTATGCGTGGGGATGGATGGGTGAGCGACGTACATTGTCGCATCCGACTAATGATGGTCAAAAAATATTTCGCTTGGGGCGCGATATTTTGCGTGAAAATTGGGATGGTTCAGGATTATGCCAAATTCAGATTACAGCGCAAGATCCGGTTTTTTCGCACATTCAAAAAGAATTATTCAGTGCTGAAGAAAGTCACGCGCAAAAATTAAATCATATCATAGATAAAATTAATCAAAAATTTGGCAATCATGCCATTATTCCGGCGCCGTTATTAAATCGCACAAAAATGAATGATGTCATTGCGCCTGCTTGGAAACCGAGTGGAGTCCGGGAATCGGTGTGAGTTCATAAAGTTGATTTAAACGATCGTTTCACTATAATGCTTTTTCTTGTTGTACGACACTAGTCTAAATTATATAGGAGATAATCTAAATGCGTGAAGATACCGGAAGCCCTGTTAGTCCTTTTCAAAAATATGTAAATGATGGTTTGCTTGACATTGCCGCAATTGAATGCCTCAGAGAAGACAAAATAGCTAATTTAAATTCAGCCGTTCTTCGCTCACTTTTTGAAGCAGGTAAATTAAAGTTTGAAGAAGTACGTGATATGCATACCCATGTACGTGTGCAACATGAAGCACGTTATGCCATTACTGAAACTCCAGATGGCATTCAAGATTTGATTAAAAAAAAGCACTTAACTGAAGAAGAGGCGCGTGGTTTAACGTTAGATCAACGCAATATCCTTCTGGGTGTGGATCCGATTGATGCGGAAGAGAGCGAAAAGCAAAGCCGTGCTGCGGTAAGAGCTCAATTTTTGGCAGGAAAATTACACGTTAAACTGCTTTCGTATCCTAAGATACAAAAATATGTGGATGACAAGAATCTTAAGCCTGAGGCTATTGATAAATTGGAACCCACACAGAAACTTTATTTGAACAACGACGTTCTTCGAGACCTTTTTGAGAAAGGTCGTGTTACTTTCCAAGAATTGCTTGATTTAACAAGCGATCAATGGCAAAAACTCAAGGATCCTCAAGTAGTAGAAAAAGTTAAAAAAGGGGAATTATTGGTTAAATTGCTTGATCATCCTGTGTTGCAGGCATATGTGACTGCGCGTGAAGTACGACCAGATGAGCTTGATGGACTTCTAAAGCCGCAAGATGATGCTACAAAAAACCGAAGTGCGAATTTACATTCCGACGTTCTTTTGTCGCTTTATCAAGATCGTAAATTAACGTTTGCTCAAGTGTTGGCATTAACAGCAGGTCAGCGTACCGTGTTTGAAGCAAAAAATTCCGAAGCGCTAGCATCATTTCGAGACGGGAAATTACTGCTGGAATTGGTTGAGCAGTACAACGTACGAAAATATGTTGACGCAAAGATTCAATATAACGACGGAAAAGATATTAAGCCAGTTACACTTGAAGATATTGCTAAACTTTCCCTTACGCAGAGAGTGATGTTGAATTCACCAGTAGTGTGTGAGCTTGTAACGGGTGGTCACCTCAAATATTCACAAGTAATGGGTTTGACTCCTCAACAAGGGCAAGATCTTGCAAACAATAAAGATGGTATTGCTGAGAAGATTAAGGCTAAAACAATGATAGTGGTTGCTAATGTTGGCTTTGTTAGCGTCGCAGGTGTAGCACCTAAAGCAGTTATGCATGGTGCAGCAGCTCCTGCTGCTGGTAGTGTTAACAGTAATAATGATCAAGCTCAACAAAAAGTGGGTAATAAAAAGTAGTCTGCTTCATTCGAAAAACCCTCTTCCGTTTACGGGAGAGGGTTTTTTTTATCCTACCAATTCTTTTGCATGCGCCAACGTTTGTTCGGTAATCGTTACACCACCTAACATGCGGGCAACTTCAAGAATTCTTTCTTCGGAATTTAAAATCTTAATTTGAGATTTTGTGTGATCATCTGTTGAAGTTTTGCTGACACTAATATGATGCGAACCTTGTGCGGCAACTTGCGGTAAATGTGTAATACAAATGACCTGCGTATTTTTCGCTAATTGCTTTAATAATTTTCCGACAATTTCAGCAGTGGCGCCCCCAATACCGACATCGACTTCGTCAAATATTAATATGGGTAATTTGGTAGTTTCTGTGGCAATTAATTGAATGGCTAAGCTAATTCGGGATAATTCTCCGCCCGACGCTACTTTTGAAAGGGATTGAAGCGGCATGCCGGGATTTGCGCTAACCAGAAATTCTATTTTTTCCAGGCCATATTGTGTGATGGGATTTTCCGCAAGGGAAAGGGGCGTCAGTTGGATTTCAATTTTTCCGCCACCCATGCCTAATTGTTTCATATATTGCGTGATGGCTTTGCTCAATGAAACCGCGGCTTTTTCGCGCGACAGCGTTAATTTTTGCGCAACACCTAAATAATCGATTTTGATTTCCGCTAATTGTTTTTCGAGCGCATCCAATTGATTATCCAGTTTTAACAAAACAGATAATTCTTGCTGTAATTTGGTATGCAATTCAGGAATATCATGAGGCTTGATGCGATGTTTGCGGGCAATATCGTGAATACGCGATAAGCGGTTTTCGATTTCAGATAAACGTTCCGGATTTAAATCCATGTTGCCCAATAATGCGGTTAATTCGGTGGAAGCTTCTGAAAGCTGAATATTGGCGGTTTCCAGTAAAGTGTTTAGATTACTGGAAGGCAACGTATTTGCCAAGCTGATGGTTTTAGATAATGTAACTAAGAGCGTTTCATCCAGTAGTTGTTGCAAAGTTTGATACGTATTTAAGTATTTGCTGATATTCGCTAATTGTTTATGTTCTTGTTCAAGCTGGTCTAATTCTGTAGACGATAAATTAAGTTTGTCGAGTTCCTCTACTTGGAATTTTAAAAAATCCAATTTGCTGTCACGATGGGAAAGATTTTGTTTTTGTTGGGTATAAAGATTAGATGTTTCTTGATATTTCAGGAAGAGATTTTTGAGGGATTGTGTTAAGGCATGATGATTGCCAAAATTATCTAATAGATTTCGCTGGGTTTCGCGCGATATCAGTGTTTGGTGTTCGTGTTGCCCATGAATAGATATTAGGGTTTCGCTGCATTCGCGTAATACTTGTAACGGAACCGGCCGCTGATTAATAAAGGCTTTGGATTTATTATCTTTTGAAATCACACGTCGTAAAATACATTCATCATCGCTGAGTAAATTACGCTCTTCAAGAAATTGCCGAGCGGCAAGATTTTGATCAATATTAAAACTGGCAGTGATTTCACAGTTGTTTTGGTCAGGCCGTAAAAAGCTGGATTCTGCGCGTGCCCCTAAGACTAATTCGAGTGCATCGAGAATAATTGATTTTCCCGCACCGGTTTCGCCTGTGATGACCGTCATATTGGGATAGAATTCAATGTCAGCGCGATCGATGATTGCAAAATTTTGAATATGGAGATGCGTTAGCATAATAATTAGCCGTATTAATAGGGTTTATTTTCCCACTGCAATTTTGAACGTAACGTTGAAAAGTATTGATAATTTTCAGGATGAATTAATGTTAATTTTTCTTTCTTTTGCGTAATGTGAATAATATGATCCGGTTCTAAGCTAATATAGCCTTCGCCATCTGCACTCAGGCGTGGTGCGGTTTCATTGGTTTTATCAATAGAAATTTTAATGTCTGAATTACCTGAAATTACGATGGGGCGGCTGGTTAATTTATGCGGGAACATGGGAACCAATACGACTGCATCTAATTGTGGATGTAAAATGGGTCCGCCACCGGAAAGTGCGTAGGCAGTTGATCCGGTTGGAGTTGCAACAATTAATCCATCTGCACGTTGTGTGCACATCAATTGGCCGTCAATTTCGATAGAAAATTCGATCATGTGGGCGACATCGCCCGGTAATAAGACAATATCATTCAGCGCTGTTTGTCGGTGGAATGTTTTTTTGTCAGAAACGATATCGGCGTTTAATAAAAATCGTTTTTCTTCAAGATAATGGCCTTTAATAATATGCTCAATATTTGAAAATTCATCGGGTTTAATATCGGTGAGAAATCCTAATCGCCCACGATTGATGCCCAGCACGGGAAGGTGTTTTTCAGCTGCGATGCGTGCAGCGTTTAATAAACTTCCGTCGCCGCCGACAACGATAATTAAATCGCCGGCTGTCTGTAATTCATTTTCGCTAACGGTAGGTAAATCGGTAATGTCAGCCATTTTGGCGGTTTCGGCTTCGATAGAAACTTGAATCCCGATAGTTTGTAGAAAAGTACTGAGTTCTAAGAGAGTGGAAATGGTGGATTTTTCGCGATGGCGTTTGCCGAATAAAATAATTCTCTTAAAAGCAGGGTTCATATCATCATTCCGGTTGATAAAAGGAGATCTTAGAGGGAGTACTGGAATTATTCAACTTTGGAAAGGGATAAGGCTTTGTAATAGGTTGGTTCGGGATCGGGAAGAAGCTGTTTGTTTGGGGTGTAACGCGGATTTGCGCTAAACAGCGTTAACCCATGAAATTGTGTGTGCCAGGTGCGAGGCTTGAATCTCACATTACTAATGATTAACTCGATAGTATCTTTGATGTTTTTTTTAGAACGCGTGTTGTGTGTAATTTGCGTTGCTAGCAATAACAAAATATACCTTAAGGTATCATCTGTTAGTACCTCAGCAGGTACTTGAGCTAATGTAACTCCACAACCAATAAAATTTTCTTCCGCTTTTTTTCGCTCTAGATATTCATCGCATTGTTTGGCAATTACTAGACGTTCTGGAGTTTCTAAGCCTTGTTTTCTCAAGCCTGCAATTGCTGCAATATCCACAAATTCTTGTATTGATGCGGGATTATCCAACGAACGAATCATGAAAATAATATTTTTTTCTGCAGCAAATTGACGTGCTTGTGTCATTAATGTTTCATCAGTATTTTCTGCTGTAGGACGAATGCCAAGCAGTATTGTTGCAAAATCACTTTTATGATTACGGGGTTCGTGAATTTCGGGATAATACGTTTCTTGCAGAGCTTTTAAAGAGTTTGGTTGATTAAGATCAACAACCAGTACAAAAACTCGAGTAAAAACATAATCAGATGTTCTGTCAGTTTCATTCGTTAAATGAAACAGGGGGTAAAAGCCTAGCTCCAGTGTATGTTTGCCAAGTGTGAGAACTCTTTTGTGGAGATTATCTGTTGAAAAGTTAGAGTTGCGGACGAAACCTGTCAGTAGGGATGCCACTTGTTTTCCATCTAAGGGAGTGCCAACAAGCGCAACTGAAATGTAAGGATGTTCCTTCGCCATATTGGGAAACCTTTATAATCTTATGGACGTGTAGTCTACTGCATTTAAGTGTGATTTCTCAATAAAAATGGCTTTTCATTTAATGGTTTCGGAGGTTGATGGATGGGGAATGTGTTGCTGAAAGGGGTTTCGCTTGTTTATTTTCTTCTTGTTCTGTGGCTTCAGCTTCAAGGCGTTTTATCTCTGAGAGGAATTGTTTTTCTAGCACTGGATTGTCGGATTGAGGAGCGGTAGGGAATAGTTTGTGGCTGTTGAAAGTAAGGTTATAAAGTATGTTATTGCTAAACGACAGATTTACTAAAGAAAAACCTGTTTTTTCATTGAATTCATACGTAAGACTGATCATCCCTTTAAAATAGCAATAGTCAGCTTCTACGCCATAAGGTGAAGAAACACTGTATTTAGGATCGACAAGGGTGGTTGTAATAAAAGTTTTCCCATTTTTGGCGTAGATTTTTGTGGGTTTTTCTGCTTCATTTTTTGGGGCATCAAATTTTAAGCAAAGTGGGTAAGAGCTGATTCGAGTGTTAAGAGAGAGTATTTCTTGACTCCAAAATCGTTTCATTGCTTGGATGGTTGGTTGTGTTACAGAAGGTTCTATTATAATAGAACGTTCTACATCGAGTTCAAATTTTTTGTCTCGACCTGTTGCGGGCTCCATTATTTTTTGAAGACCCATCGCTACGCTTTGTCGAATTTCTCCTTCTTCCGGAACTAAGCGTAATAATTCTTCCTTACTTGAAATAATTTTTGCGGGTTCTTCAATAAAAGAATTGAGCTGAAATTCTCTGCATTTTTCGGGAGTAAATAATTGTGGTGCAAAAAATAAATATTTAAAAAATTTAACTAATTCTGGATTATCAGATTTTGCGCCGCTCAATTTAAAGCCTTCTTCTTCGTCTAAATGGTATTCGAGCCTTAATTTTCCTGTCAATGTGAAAGTGATGCTTTCACCTGTTTTAGGTTCTGTATGTGTAACGCTTAGATTGCTTTGTTCGACGCTAAGTGAACGTTCTTGTTCGTTTACAATGACATTGTTTTGTCCGGAAACAGAAAGCGTTTTTGTAGAAAGAAGTTCTTTGCGCTTTCTATCTACAAATACTTGCGGGTCAACAACGATGTCACAAAGGGATAGCATTTCTTGGCAATAATAAGCGCTTACTTTTTCTTCGAAGGCAGAAGATCCATAAGTTTGTATGCATCGATTTTTATCTTTATCAAATGGGGTAGTATTGCCAACTTTTTCTGTTTTCATCTTCAGTCGTAGTTGCTCGAAATTTTTATTCTTGCGTTCGTGAAGTTGTTTGCTCATTTCTTCCATTTCTAGAGGGGAGATTGATACAACTTCAGGCTGCGCTGCTATGCTTTTGGAAGCGGAAAATTTTTCTGGATTAAATATCGCGTCATGTATATCTGCATTGCTGCATTCGAGTGAGTCTAGTTCATGTTTTTGAGTTTCGGGATTTAACGCGTAATTAGCGCGAATATAACCAGGGACTTGTTTGTTTCGAGAGGATTTATCCGTCTCACGTATATTGAAGGTTGGGTTTTCGCAGATAAAACTTTTTTGGGTGGAGTTTTCCTCAAAAGTAGGCATTAATTGAACATTTGTGGGAGAGGGATTTTTTTGGGACAACGCGTGTAAAAATTGTCTGGGTTCTTGAGAAAGATCTAGATGGCCAAAAGCTTCCCTAAGCTCGTCTCCCATTGTGACTCGCTGATACGGTATAGGTTTGCGTGACTTTACCTCTTCCATCATCTCACCTCTCTTAATGAGACCCATACTATATATATAGTCCATAAACCGACCCTTGAAATCGTCGGACAAGGCCCCATCTATGGGGGTAAGGCCGAATTCCAGAGGATGAATCAATGACAGCAGGTGAAATCAAAGACGATGACATGATGGGTGAGCCCGGATTACTCAATAATCCCAGCCGCCAAGAACTCGAAAATCAGTTGACCGAAAAAGAAGATAAAGTGCTTCGATTGCGTGCAGAAATTGAAAACCTGCATCGACGCTTCGAACGCGATATTAACGATGCGCATAAATATGGCGTAAAAAAATTACTGGAAGAATTAATTCCTGTTTTAGACAGCTTAGAACAAGGCTTAACTGTTCAAGGGCATGAACACGAACTCGTAAAGTCTATGCGGGATGGAATGGAACTAACATTGCAATTATTGAAAAAAACATTGGAAAAATTTGGGGTGAAAGAAATTGATCCCGTTAATGAAATGTTTAATCCGGCATTTCATGAGGTTATGCTCGCACAACCCAATGCCGATGTGGCACCGAATACGATTATTCAAGTGATGCAAAAAGGCTATATGTTACATGACCGTGTGATTCGTCCGGCACGCGTAATGATTGCAAAAGCCGCTTGAAAAACCCTAACTAAACCCTATGTAGTAAACAGATAAATTTTTTTGGAGAACGTAACATGGCAAATATGATCGGCATCGACTTAGGAACCACCAACTCGTGTGTTGCCATCATGGAAGGTGGAAAAGTTAAAGTTATTCCTAACAGCGAAGGTGCAAACACAACCCCTTCGATTGTGGCATACACCGAAGACGGTGAAGTATTGGTGGGCCAATCGGCAAAACGCCAAGCTGTAACCAATCCGAAAAAAACTTTATTTGCCGTAAAACGTTTAATTGGCCGTCGCTTTAAAGACGATGTTGTACAGCGCGATATCAAAATGGTTCCGTATCAGATTATGGAAGCCACAAACGGCGATGCGTGGATAAAAGTGGATGACAAAGAATTAGCACCCCCACAAGTTTCCGCACAAGTGTTAATTAAAATGAAAAAAACTGCGGAAGATTATTTAGGTAAGCCGGTTACCGAAGCTGTAATTACTGTTCCCGCCTACTTTAATGATTCACAACGTCAAGCAACAAAAGATGCCGGACGTATTGCAGGTTTAGAAGTAAAGCGCATTATCAATGAGCCGACGGCTGCTGCATTAGCATATGGCATGGATAAAAAACGTGGCAACGCAACGGTTGCGGTATATGACTTGGGTGGTGGTACCTTTGATGTTTCCATTATTGAAATTGCTGATGTGGACGGCGAACATCAATTCGAAGTGTTAGCCACAAATGGTGATACTTTCTTGGGTGGTGAAGATTTCGATTTACGTTTAATTGATTTCTTGGCGGGTGAATTTAAAAAAGACACGGGAATTGATTTACACAAAGATCCACTTGCATTACAGCGATTAAAAGAAGCCGCAGAAAAAGCAAAGATTGAATTATCGTCTTCACAACAAACCGATGTAAATTTACCGTATATTACGGCAGATGCGTCGGGCCCCAAACATTTAAATATCAAATTAACGCGCGCAAAATTAGAGTCCTTAGTTGAAGATTTAATTACGCGAACGATCGAGCCATGCAAAATTGCATTGAAAGATTCTGGATTAGATATTTCCAAAATTAATGACGTGATTTTGGTTGGCGGTCAAACGCGTATGCCGAAAGTCCAAGAAGTCGTAAAAGCCTTCTTTGGTAAAGAGCCTCGTCATGATGTAAACCCCGATGAAGCGGTTGCAATTGGTGCCGCTATTCAAGGCGCTGTTTTATCTGGCGATGTTAAAGACGTTTTATTATTAGACGTTACGCCATTGTCGTTGGGAATTGAAACCATGGGCGGGGTGATGACGAAATTAATTGATAAAAACACGACCATTCCAACAAAAGCAAGTCAAGTATTTTCAACCGCGGATGACAATCAAACGGCAGTGACCATCCATGTATTACAAGGGGAGCGTGAGAGAGCAGGGGATAATAAATCATTAGGTCGATTTGATTTGGCGGGGATTTCTCCAGCACCGCGCGGAATGCCGCAAATTGAAGTCGAATTTAATATCGACGCCAATGGTATCTTAAATGTTTCTGCAAAAGATAAAGCGACGGGTAAAGCACAGTCTATTGTTATTAAAGCATCGAGCGGATTATCGGAAGACGAAGTGCAACGCATGGTAAAAGATGCGGAAGCACATCGTGAAGAAGATAAAAAATTCCATGAATTGGTGACAGCACGAAATCAAGCGGATGCGTTAATTCACAGTGTCGTGAAAGCGATGGGTGAAAATAAAGATCCTGAAATTGAATCTGCCATTACTCAATTAAAAGAAGCCATGAAGACAGATGATAAGTCAGATATCGAAGTGAAAACCCAGAAATTATCTGAACTGTCCGCAAAACTTCAGCCGCAACAGCAATCTGCAGAGTCACAGCCGACGGGTGAAACCGCACAAAAACCTGACGAAAATGTTGTGGATGCAGAATTTACCGAAGTCAAAGAGGACAAGGATGATAAAAAATAATGGCGAATACAAAACGCGATTATTATGAAGTTTTAGGACTTCAAAAAAATGCATCACAGGATGACATCAAAAAATCCTACCGTAAATTAGCCATGAAATATCACCCGGACCGAAATCCGGGCGATAAGTCTGCGGAAGAAAGTTTTAAAGAAGCCAAAGAAGCCTACGAAGTTTTATCCGATGAAAAAAAGCGTTCGATGTATGATCAATTTGGTCATGCGGGTGCTCAGCAAGGTGGTTTTGGCGGATTTGGATTTGATCCGAATCAAGCGCGCGGCGCTGGAGATTTCGCCGATATGTTTGGTGATATTTTCGGTGATATTTTCGGCGGGCGGGGTGGACGGCGTGGCGGTTCTGGTCGCTCTCATGCACAACGGGGCGCAGATTTACGTTACGATTTAAGTCTGACATTAGAGCAAGCGGTCTTTGGTAAAACCTTAGAAATTCGTATTCCCACATTAATTCGCTGTAATACCTGCGAAGGTAGCGGTGCTAAGAAAGGCACTTCTGCTACAACCTGTTCAACCTGTGGTGGTGCAGGGCAAGTGCGCATGCAGCAAGGATTTTTCTCTATCCAACAAGCCTGTCCAGATTGTCATGGCACAGGAAAAATCATTAAAAGTCCGTGTCCGGATTGTCGAGGGCAAGGTCGCAAAAACGAGTATAAAACCTTATCCGTAAAAATTCCTGCGGGCATTAATGACGGCGATCGCATCCGGTTAAGTGGAGAAGGTGAAGCTGGTTTAAATGGTGGGCCCCCCGGTGATTTATATGTTCAAGCGCATATTCAACCGCATGAGATTTTCCATCGTGAAGACAATAATTTAATTTGTGAAATGCCCATCAGTTTTGCAACGGCGACGTTAGGTGGAAAATTAGATGTGCCGACATTAGAAGGTCATGTGGAATTAAAAATTCCTGCAGAAACGCAATCCGGAAAAATGTTTCGTTTACGTGGCAAAGGCGTAAAATCCGTGCGTGGAGGTTCAGTGGGTGATTTAATTTGTCGTGTGACGGTTGAAACGCCGGTGAAATTATCACAAGCGCAGAAAGATTTATTAAAATCATTTGATGACTCGTTGAGTACAGAGAATATCCATAATCCCAAAGCTGCATCGTGGTTTGATTCCGTGAAGAAATTTTTTGGTGGATAATGTCATCCCGGGCGTAGCGAGGGATCTCCCACTACTTTATAGGAGATTATATGGTTCAGTTTAAAAAGGGATTATTATTTATTGGATTATTGTTTTGTACGTTTTCTGCTTTTGGACAAAACGCGCTTCCTGTTCAACTCGCCACACAAACTTGGGCAAAAGCGTTAAGCTCAAATGATCCGAAAAAAATCGCAGATTTATATGCGCCGGGTGCATTGTTATATGCAACCTTTCAAACGCAATTAGATACACCTGCCGCCATTCAAGGTTATTTCACCAAGCTCATGAAGCACGAAAATTTAGCCGTAAAATTTGATAAACAAAACATTCGAATGTTTAATGAAGCTGCCGTAAATTCAGGACTTTATACCTTTTCGTACACAGACCATGGTAAACTGATTTCCGTTCCTGCGCGTTATACCTTTGTTTTTGTGCATGAATCAAATGGCTGGAAGATCGTTGAACATCACTCTTCTGTATTGCCTGAATAAAGCGGAGAATTACCATGAATAAAGTCCCCATGACTCATAAAGGCGCAGAAAAATTAAAAGAAGAATTACAGTACCTTAAATCAGTTGCTCGTCCTGCGGTTGTGCAAGCGATTGCTGAAGCGCGCGCGCATGGTGATTTGAAAGAAAATGCCGAATATCATGCAGCAAAAGATCGTCAAGGATTTATTGAAGCACGCATACGTGATATTGAACACAAATTATCCAATGCTGTTGTCATTAATATAGCGACTATAACAACTCGCGATAAAGTTATTTTTGGTGCGACGGTTAAAATTATTAATGTCGATACTGATGAAGAAGTGTTGTATCAAATTGTGGGTGAAGATGAAGCGGATATTAAATTGGGTAAGATTTCAGTGCATTCGCCGATTGCACGTGCATTGATTGGTAAAGAAAAGGGCGACGTTTCAGCAGTGCATACACCGTCAGGTAAAGCGGAATATGAAATTGTTGAGATTCTATTTGTTGATTAATAAATACTGGCATCCTGAGCGATGCGGAGCGAGTCGAAGGATCTTATGTCTAATACAATTGTTGCTCCTGCCACATCATTAGGTCGATCTAGCGTTAGTGTCATTCGCGTTTCGGGGCCTCACACACGCGAAATCGCTGAAAAATTATTGGGAAAAATTCCGGAACCCCGCCTTGCAACCTATTCAACTTTTAAAAGTACTGAAGGAAATATACTCGATAAGGGGTTGGCGTTATTTTTTCCGAATCCACATTCATTCACGGGCGAAGATGTTTTAGAGTTACAAGGCCACGGTGGTTTTGTTGTTGTCGATTTGGTTATTCAAGAAATATTAAAGCTCGGTGCGCGATTAGCACGCCCGGGTGAATTTTCAGAGCGGGCTTTTTTAAATGATAAATTAGATTTGGCTCAAGCTGAGGCTATCGCAGATTTAATTGATGCAGGCTCGAAACAAGCAGCGCTTGCGGCAATGCAATCTCTCGAAGGCGTGTTTTCTGAAAAAATAAATATTTTTCTCGAAAAATTAATTCATTTAAGAATGTATATAGAAGCTGCGATTGATTTTCCCGAAGAAGAAGTGGATTTTCTGAGTGAGGGAAATGTCCGTGATAAATTAAATGATTTAATTTCAGAATTAGAAAACATTCAAAAACAAGCCAAACAAGGCGCGTTATTATCACAAGGCATGACGATTGTTATTGCAGGCAAGCCAAATGCCGGAAAATCCAGTTTATTAAATTTATTATCGGGAAGAGACAGCGCCATCGTCACTGCTATTCCGGGTACTACGCGGGATATTTTGCGTGAACATATTCAAATTGATGGTTTACCCGTACAAATTATTGATACGGCAGGGCTGCGCGAAAGCGATGATCCGGTTGAACAAGAGGGCGTAAAGCGCGCCAAAGACATGATCGAAAAAGCAGACAGAGTTTTATATATCAAAGATATTACCTCTCCTGATCAATCAGACGACGAATTATTACACCATCCCAGAGTCACTATTATTTATAACAAAATAGATTTAAAAAAACCCCCTGACGGTTTTATGGGAATTTCTGCTAAAACAGGTGCGGGCTTAGATAATCTTAAAAATTATTTAAAAAATTTAATGGGATTTGCTGAAAATACCGAAACAGGATTTAGTGCTCGATGTCGACATGTCGATGCCCTTGAGCGTGCACATGCGAATTTATTAAAAGGCAAGATTCAAATAGAACAAAACAAAGCCGGTGAATTACTTGCTGAAGAATTACATCAAGCGCAAAAACATCTGGGTGAAATTACGGGTGAGTTTACGTCAGATGATTTATTGGGTCGAATTTTCTCGAGTTTTTGTATCGGGAAATAATTTCTTATTTTTACCAAAAACTTTTTAATGAAGCATGTATAATCTTGGCAATTGAATTAAAAACTCTCGGGGTGAAAAAATGGACGAGCGTGCAATTATTTCCTATCCAGATCCCGAAGCTTTTTTAAAGAAAGAACTCAATAAAATCAAGCGCCGAGAAGCGGAGCATTTGTTGCAATTAGGCCGTGAGTGTTTTAAATCTAACGATTCCGAGCGTGCTAAAGCATTTTTTAGTAAAGCTAGCCAAGAGTATGGTTTTATTGATAACTCTCTCGATACTGCAACGTGGGTTGCATCCACGATGTGCGAGTTGGCAGATCATTATTTTGAACGTAAGCATTATAGGAATGCCCGAGGTTTTTATACAGCCGCATATCGTATATTTCATAGCGGGTTTTATGTTTTGCAAGCGCCTCAATTAAGGTTGCTCTTATTTGTTTTTACCCGGTTGTGTCTGATTGATTACGCGGAAGAAAAAAAACTTGAATTTTACGCGGTGGCTACTCAGATTTTTGTCAAATTAGAGAAAACCGGACTTCCCTTTGATAAAGAGCGACGTGAGTTTGCGATTCTGTTGGCGATAGATTTAGAAGAAAACCACGAAAATAATACTCTTGAGAGGATTGATTTTCTTATTGATGTTCTCCGAAAAATACATTTTTCTTCTCCCGTCGATGAAAAATGTCTAGCGTATTGGCGTAAAAAACGCAACCAATTGACGTTAACAGATAAAGAACGCCAAGATTATGAAGAAACACGTAATAAATTAAAAGAATTAACCTCTTTGTATGATCTTCCATTAGATGTTTATGAAATAAATTGCAAATATCAAGAAATCGCTGCATTACTTGCGAGGATTCCCGATGATTATAAAACTCCTGAGGATTGGATAGCGCTTGCTCAGCACTTTGATCGACTCAGTGAGCTATGTTATGAAAAGAACTTAAAAGAGAATGCGTGTCACCTGACTTGGATAGTGCGTAACAACTATTTATGCAGGATAGAGGTACCCATGGGTAATCGGGCTTATCCAAAATTAGTTCTTTATCATGGATTTTCATATATAAAATTGCGTCTTTGGGAACATAACCCGTTTGATTTTTACCCCTATGCAGTAACCATGAAGCAGATATTTATTCGTTCATATCTGCCGTTCGAAGCAGAACGTCGAAGATACACAACAGAATTATATGAACTCGCAAACTATTTTTTTAATTCCGGGTGTCATCAGATGGCGGTGAAATTTATTCAGTTAGGGATTGACGTCTTTGACGGTATTGAAACCAAAACACAGGATGACAAGAAATTATTGGATAAGTGCCAAAAGTTAAAAGCGGCCGCTCAACTTTTATCCAATGAAAGAGAGACGGTGAATCAACAGTCTTCGCCGGAAGACATTGAGCTGCGTAATTCTGGGCTGTATATCCTCGAAACCGCAGCATGGCTACCTACGATAACGGGGTATCTTAATACATATATTTCAACAATTGAAAAAATTAAGGTCAAGAGTGATTATGATCGGCGTGGGTTCGCGTTCGTTTTAATTAAATCAGGAGAAGAATGTAAACAGAAAAACGATGAGGGTTTTCTGGATTTAATGGAAAGAGCCCTATTTCAACTTGAGAATATTGAACGAAAAAAACAAAAAGATTTTCGTGAGATTATTCAATGCAGCTTAGAATTATGTGATAGTTATAATAATAAAAATAATTTTCAAAAAATGCGTCAGTTTCTCGATGTGGCGTTAAAGTACACTCAGCAGCTACAGGATAAAGATAAATTAAATTTGTTAAGAAATGACAAGGATTTTTTAAAATTATTGAATCAACAAAAAAAATTGGTGCAAATATTTCAAGAACAGGAAAAAATGCGTAAACAAGCCGAAAAAGCAGCTCGGCGAAAAAGGCAGGAAGAAGAAAAGCGGCTACGTGCCGCTGAAGTAGCTAAAAAAAATGCAGAAGAAGTTGCAGCTAATAAAGCAGCCGAGCAGCAAAGGAAACTCGCTAGTCTTGCTACAGCAGAAAAGTCGGAGTATGACTCAGAAGTAAAGAAATTCACTGGGTTTTATTCACACTTGCGTACATTTGAAGAATGTCGAAATACTACCCGAAATCGTTCGCAAAAATGGGAAGAGGGTGTAGACGAAAAAACTCTTTCAGTACCCGAACGAAAAGTCTTTGATGAGGTGGTTCGTGCCTATGCAAGTGTTATAGAGTTTTGTGAACGCATTATTAATTTATGCCATACGGCTAGTGGCTATCAACAAGTTGATATAGTAAAGCTTCGTGCATGTAATAAAGAATGTGATTCTGCAAAAGATATTTTAAAAACTAAAAAAGAGAAGCTCACGTTGGCAGAAGCAGAGTGGAAGAAAACAATGGAAAAACGGAAAGAAAAAGAAAAAGACGAAGAAATTCCTTTCAATCCTTCAAAATTAGCGGCAAGCAGAATGTGGGCGCCTAAAAAGAAATCTGCACAACCAAAAGCACCACCGTCTCCCCATCAAACTCCACCTCGTGCTGTGCCCACAGAAGCAGAGCGCCAAGCCAGAATAGACGAACTGTTTGCGCGTGTGGAACTGGAGGAAGAGCCCGTTGTTGATATGACAGTAGTACAACCGTTTGGTGAAAAACTCGAGAAAACGTTAGCGTTAGAATTTGAAGGATCTGCCACACGGAAAAAAGAAACTGTATCCCCGCAACCGAAAGTTGTCATTCGTCCCGTTGTTTTTCGGGGCGATCTGCTTAAAAAAGATTGTATCACGCCCTATATCGAAGAAGAGTTAAATCAGTTACGCGCTATCGTGAAAGATAAAACAAAAGACTTTGGCGAACATCAATTAATTCGACAACGAGATATTCATTACCGTTTAGTGCGTATTCATTTAGTATTGGCGGAAGTTTATAAAAGACAAGAGGAAGAGAATTACAAAGCCATATTAGCCAATGTCGATCCCTTGTTGAGAGAAGCAGATTTGGGAAGATTTGCGGATCACTTCTGTAACTTCCTTATGCATCGTTATCGTGCTGTAACATATAAAAATATCATTGCGTGCGCGAATAGCTGTTATG
The DNA here is from genome assembly GCA_964559315.1 of uncultured Coxiellaceae bacterium. Lineage (GTDB taxonomy): Bacteria > Pseudomonadota > Gammaproteobacteria > DASZBR01 > DASZBR01 > DASZBR01. The sequence goes on along the minus strand of CAZLGL010000009.1, from coordinate 28,346 downwards.
GTCAAGCCGTAAATGCTAAATTACCGCAAAGGGTGCAAAAAACAGCACTATTTAGAAGTTTTACAGAAAGTCATATTGCAAAAACATCGGAAGCATTAATCTCCGATTGTGAAAAAATATTTAATGATTTAGTGTCATTTGATGGGTTGCGATTCAAGTTAGATAATCACAGCGAACATCCGGCATTTTTAAATGCGTGTCGCATGACATTAATGATTATGGGTGAGGTACGTGCGCGATTACATGAAGTATGTCCTGAACTAAAGAACGAAAAGTTTGAGCGTAATGACCCCTTGGCACGGCTACTCCATAAATTAGAACAGTGCCGACTGTGGAGAAATCCTGAAAAACATGAAAGCGATATCGATACGATTTATTTATCGTTCGAAACAGGAAATCCTTTTGTGGTAGAGCGAATATTGCCAAAGGATGTGGATGATTTTATGGTATTTGCCAAAGACATTATGGCTAATCATCCGGGAGTATTTAAAGCATTAGAAAATAAAGTAGGGAATTTATTGACGCCTAATGTTGAAGAAGCCGTTGTTGGGGAGGAGTTAGCCTTTGCGAGTAGGGCAATGAGAAGATAAATAGGAGGGTAAATCAATGCAATCCATATCGGGTCAAGAACCACAACAAAAACGAACACGAGAGGTATCGTTAGGCACGCGTTTTTTTGATGCCTGTAAAGCGGGTGATACGCAAGAAGTTCAAGCCTGCATCGAGGAAGGAATAAATGTTAATATTTATTCGCCTGAGGGTTGGACGGCATTACATATTGCAGTTCAGCAAGGAAATCTTTCCCTAGTTAAATTTCTCTGTGAAAAAACTAAAATGGAAGTGAATGTAGAAGAATTCAAAACGGAAAGCCGGAATACTCCCATGCACTTAGCGTGTGCCCTTGGTCATCTTGATATCGTGAGATATTTCCGCGCTAGAGGGTTAGGTTCTAGGGGGAATCATTATACACGCACGCCTTTTTATTTAGCGTGTGTTTCAGGACATGATGCCATCGTCAATGATTTTTTTGAGCAGCAGGCTTCCGGATTTAATTCACCCTCAGGAAAATCTGAATTAAATATTTTTCATCTTGTAGACCCTCCTCTTAAACCATCTGTACGTTGCAGAATTAAATTTTTCGAGATGGTATGTGAGTTGCGTCGAGAGGTCATTGATAAAAAAAACGTCTATCATTTCTTATCATTGGCATTCCAGGCGGGCGATTTTAAAACATTTCAAATACTGTTAAATGAACTTTATTTTCGCCGGGGGCAAGGTGAATTAACGCCGGTGCAAAGAGAAGTGCTAAATGGTGCGTTATGTAGCCTTGTCTTTCAAAAAATCGATGATAACTCGAGCATACTTTCCCAAGATTTATTTATTCTGTACCAAGCGTTTTATAATGGTGTGAAAACAGCAGAAGAAAAAAATCATATATTATATTGTATGATAATTGTTCTCCTTCGGCTGCAATTGTCAGAGGTATACAAGATTTCTGCAATAAATGATTTGGGGATTTGTGTGGCCTTATGGTTAGAATCTGAAAAAAATATAAAGGATATAAATCCCGCGCTAAATGAAATAGTCCGTGATCATTTGGATGCTCTTCGTGAATTGCTCGAAGAGGTCAGATGCTATTTGAGTACCATGGGTTGCTATGATGCTGGAGTGCTTCTTGCGTTGAAGGATTTTAACAACACAATGCTGAACATTTTCAGGGAACGGGTTAAAAAAGATCTCTTAAGGCAGCATCAGATTATTGTGAATTTGACGCAAGATAATCAAGCACTGCGAGCAGAGTTAGCTGAACTCAAAGAAGAGCCATTTATTTCTGTGCATGAACCTGGCTCAAATCAACGTCTTATCACAACCATTTTTCAACCGGTATCGAAAAAACCCCGTGTTGATGGAAAAGGCGAAAATGCTTCGGTTCCACCGAGTGAAGCATCGACACAGATTACCTCGCCTAAAAAGAATTAAAGACATTAATTATAAAATCCTGTTTATGCGGAGGCTGCATACTGTATCATCGTATCTTTTAGGCCGAATATTTTCGAGTTTTTGTATCGGAAAATAATTTTTTATTTTCTACCAAACATATTTTTCACAAAATTTACTGCTCTATTCCCTTGAGCAGGTGCCGCGGCTGCTGGAGCATTATTATCATTTGGTGTACTACTTGTGTCGGCATGAGCAATTATTGAGGCTTGGTGTCGCCTAGGAAAAGGCGGATTGGTTAAAAAGTAGCCAAATTCTAGTAAAAAAGGTCAGAAACAGGCCTGTTTTGTTCCTTCAAGAAGTTGCCTCTCCTCGAAAACGATCAAAAATCCAGGATTTTATGCTGGCAACCGAATTTCGAGAGGCGTCCTTAAGGTTCCCTTAAGGTTCATTTGGTATAGTGCTAGGGGATACCCCCATCATTTTATAGGTAAAAATATGGCACACGATAATGAATCTAAAGAACGCGTGAAGGCGCTCGAAGAAGAAAAAGCCCAACTGTTGGATAGGGTGAAGTTGTTACATAAAAAAGCAGATGATTTGGATCGGCAAGTATTTGATCTCAGTTTAGAGTGTAATACGATTCCTACCCTTATTTCTCAACGGCGTGAAGCACAAAAACAGCGCGTGGAAGCGGTCAGTGATTTTCAGGTTAAAGAAGCAGGTTATCAAGCCGAAATAGCGTTTTTACGAACTCAGCTGAATGCACGTGATGCTGAAAATGTACAATTACGAAAAGCGCTTGAAAAGTCACAAGAAGGCTTACGATTTGGTCAACACATCCAAATTATGTTAAGCCCCAAGAATGGACACAAACGGATAGAGGTTGAACCGTTAGTCGATGAAAGAGAAATCAAAAAACCCACGAAAGACGAAACGATTGTTGCTGAAACAACAAAAAAACCTCGTAACGGCAAAAAATTAAGTCGCCGTAGCAAAAAGTAAATTACTCTGCTGGAGACTGCTGTGGACGTCAATGATACCGAACGAAAATTACACGATGCGGTTAAAACACGAAATGAAATTGCATTTGATGCTGCAATAGCCGCATGTCATGATTTCAAACAAATTTTTAAATTCACCCATCAGTGTGCCACTGCGACATTCGCGCAAAAAATTTCCGTACGTGAAAAAATTACGCTTGAAAATATGATGGAATGTGGTCTCAAGCGAATGCATGCCCTTGATTCTGAAGATTGGTTATTAGCGCTCGGCGATGATGCGAATAAAGCAGTGGATTGTCTGCATATTATTGAGCATTATGCTGATCCTTAAAAAGCCTAGCGATTCTTTATGAGGTACGCCAGAATCATAAGTTGCGATACGTGGGTTTTTTGTTGTGGAACTATCGCAAGAGTGAGGGGGATATTTCTGGATTTACCCGATTGAAGAAATATATTTCTGGCGAGTATTACCATTTTCTTAATCTTCTGTGTTTGGTCGGAAATAATTTTTTAGAGGTATTATATGGCGCACGATAAAAAAACTCTTTCAGGTCAAGAATCCAAACAAAAACGACCGAAAAAAGTTCCGTTAGACATACGTTTTTTTGATGCGTGTAGAGCAGGTAATGTGGAAGACGTTCGAGCCTGCATCGAGGAAGGAATAAATGTTAACATTTTCTCGAGTGAGAGGTGGACGGCATTACATATTGCAGTTCAGCAAGGAGATCTTCCTTTAGTCCAGTTTTTATGTGAAAAAACTAAAATGGAAGTGAATGCGCTTGAGTACAAAACAAAAAGCCGCAATACCCCCATGCATTTAGCGTGTGCATTCGGCCATCTTGATATCGTTAGATATTTTCGCTCGAGGGGTGTAAATAGCTTTGGGCGCAACCGTAATAATAAAACGCCTTTTGAATTGGCCTGTCTTTCAGGTCAAGATGCCATCGTTAATGATTGTTTTGAAAATGAGTTTGAGTTATTTAATACGCGAAAAGGAATACATATATTAAGAAGTTTTGGGCTTCGCGTTCACGGACTTAAACCCTCTGTGGGTTGCATGGTTCATTTTTTCGAAATGTTATGTGTGCTGCGCCAAGAGAATATTCAGAAAGAAGATGTTTATAATTGTTTATCATTTGCCTTTTGGGAGCGTGATTTTCCAGTATTTCAGCGACTTCTCACTAATCTTTACCTTCCGCAAAGTACGTTAACCTGGTCGCAAACAGAAGCATTGAGTAGTGCATTATGTAGACTTATTTTTCATGACATTGATAATGATTCTAAAGTGCTCTCTAAAGATTTATTTATTATGTTCCAAGCTTTTTATAATTGTCTCACAAAGGAACAAGAAAAAGAAAAAAAGCATATATTGTATTGCATGATAATTATTTTGCTTCGACTGAATTTATCAGAAGATTGCAAAAACGCTGCTCTAAATGATTTGGGTATTTGCGTTTCATTATGGTTGGCAGTGGAAAAAAACATAGAGCACGCAAAACCTGACATAAATTATATTATTCGTGAGTATTTTGATGCTGTTCTAGAATTATTGGAACAGATTGAAAATCATGCGGATACGCTATTTTCTGATGACGCTAAAATTCTTTATGCCTTGGAGCGATTTAAAAATACAACTCTGCTTGCTTTCCGAAATAATGTTAAAAATACTTTTTTAGATCAGCATAATGCCATTGAAGAGATGAAGCGAGAAATTAAAAAATTAAAAAACACTATCGTTGAATTGGAAGAAGAAAGTCGCATATTGAATGATAAGTTAGATGCTGAAAAAATAAAGGCAAATGCTGAAAGCGAAAGGGCAAAAACTGCTCTTGAAAGGGTAAGTGATCTGGAAGGATTGCAGGAGGTGTCAACGTCGCCTCTTCCTGAGGAGCGAACTTCACCCAGTCATTTTGATGTGGGTTTATGGAAAAAAAGAAAAACGACTTCTACCCAAAAAGTTCCCTCTCAGCCATTATCGAAGCTTTCGTTTGAATAAGATTTTTTTAATTAACTCTATATAATCTAAGCTCCCATCAATTAAAACTCTATGAGGTGAAAAAATGGATGAACAGCCAAGTATTTCGGATACTGACGACAAATCAGATCCCACTTCAGTTAAGCAAGAGGCGGAGCGTTTGTTGCAATTAGGTCGTGATTGTCTTAAATCAGACAATATCGAGGGCGCTGAAAAATTTTTTAATCAAGCTATGACGAAATATTTGTCTAATGGCCAATCGCTTGATACCTCAACGTGGATTGCGTCTGTTATGTCTGAGTTAGGAGCTTACTATTTTAGGTGTAAACATTATGTGAATGCCAGAGGTCTGTACGCAGGTATCCCTTCTATACTTCATCCTGCGTTGCATACTTTGCAATCAGAACAATGGGCATTGCTCTTATTTGCTTGTACCCAGTTATGTCTAATTGATTATGTGGAGGGAAAAGAGCTTCAGTTTTACAGGCAAGTCAATCAAATCGTTGCTCTCTTAGACAGTATGGGGGTTTCCTTTGATAAAGAACGACGTAAATTTAGTCATCTGTTGCTAATGCTTGTACAAGAAAATCAGGAAGAAGATTTTGAAAAGACAGTGGATTATCTTGAAGAAGTCATTCGAAAAATACAAGAACCGACTGAATATGATAGTTCAAATTTAGCATCATTGCCCGAAATAAAGCGTAAAGGTAAGTTAAAGCAAGCAGCATTAACCAGTGTAGCGTATGGCGAGTATCAAGCCTGTCGCAAAAAAGCAAAAGAATTACTATTTGTTTTTGCTGATCACATGACCAGAGACGATATTGTTGATAAGAGTCAAAAATTTCTGGATGAATATAATCGTATTCCTGAGGAGCATACAACCGACCATGATTGGATTTTAATTGCACAACACTGGGTAGAGGTGGGCGAAGCTTTTTTAAAGCTGAAGTGCACAAAAGATGCAATAGTGGCTGTTGACGTTGCACGAGCTTGTTTAAAGCGACTACTGTTTGATAATCGAGACTATCGAAAATTAATCATACGGACTTGTGTGATTTCCACTTCTGTATGCATAGAGGAGCTTCGTTTTGCTGATTTTTATGATGAAGCTAAAAAATTTGAAGAAATACTTTTTCTACTAATGTTAGAACCTTTTGAAAATGAGCAGAAAATTGTTGCACAACAATTATATGAAGCGGGTAACTATTTTTTGAATTGTATGTGTCATCAAAAAGCATTGGAGGTATTGCAATTAGGTCTTAAGCTCATGGGAGGTATCGAAAGTAAAACTGAACATGATAGAAAAATAGAGGCGACCTTGAAGAGTCTAAAATTGAGAGCCCAAACTTTTTGTGATCAAAAAGAGGCCGCTAATCAACGCGCTTCAGAGCAAGATAAGACATGGCGTAACAGTTCGCTCTGTTCGTTAGAACTGGCACACGCATGTGCGAATGATCATAACAATATGATGACATACCTTGATGAATATATCTCCACTGCAGAAAAAATTCAGATTAAAACTGATTATGATTATTACTCTTTAATAAATGCGTCAGAAACATTAGCACGTCTGCATAAGCATAAAGATGATGAACGTTATGTTCAAGATTTTGAAAGAAAAGTCTTTTATTTAATAAAATTATCCCATAAGGGAGAATTGTGTTTTCACCAAATTGTCCGTGATTGTTTGACATTGTGGGATTTCTATAATAGAAAAAATGATATTCAAAAAATGCGTCATCATCTCGAGAATGCGTTGTTGTATGCTCACAACCTGGAAGCGCGCGATGAAAAAATGCTTTATACATTAATTTCTATCTGCCAACTTTTGGGACGACAATACTTAGAGAGAGGATGTCATGAAGATGGAATGTTTTTTTGTCAAAAAGTTCTAGAAATGATGCAAAATTTTACAAAAAAGAATAAATCAGAGCAATTAAAGCAGGATGCAGATTTTGTAAAACTCCTCAAGGAGTTAAGTGCACTGGTAGAAGAGTTAAAAGAGAGAGAGGCAGCCAAACGAAAAGCAGACGTAGCAGCCCGAAAAGAGAAAAAAAGGCTTAAGCAAACAGAAAAAAAAGCACAGCGACAAAAAGAAGAAGAGGCGCATCGATTGCAGGTGCGAGACGAGTCCCGGCAAAAAGACCGCATGGCTCGAGGGGTAACCCCAGAAGAAGCGTACAAGGCTGAAGATAAAAAATTCAGGACGTTTTACATGGAGTTAGGTACATTTGAAGAATGTTTGCGTTCTGTCCGAAATCGATGGCAAAAATGGGAAGCGAGCATCAACGAAGAATTGCGTTCTGTGCCAGAGAAACAGGCATTTTCTCAGCTCAACAATGCATATTCGAATGTTGTAGTGTTTTGTGAGCGGATTATTACGTTATGTAATACCGCAAGCGGTTATCAATCTGGGGATGTAATAAAGCTTCGTGAGTGTAATAAAGAGTGTGACGCTGCGACTGAACTTTTGAAAAATAAAAAAGATAAACTCGAGTTGGCAAAAGCAGAGTGGGAAAAAGTTTGGAATAAACGAAATGAAAAAGAACAAGTAAAAGGACAAGCAAAAGAAAAAGAACAAGGAAAGGAAAAAGAAAAAGCATCAAATCTTATACCACATAAAGAAAAAAAGAATGAAATGGGCGTGCTGAAAAAAATAGCCACACCCCCGGCTAAAAAAGAAGAGAATGTTGCGGAACCCAAGGCGCCTAAAGTGGAACCGCATATTCCCCCAACGACTGAAGAGGAGCGTCAGAAAAAGATAGATGCCTTGTTTGAGCGAGTGGAGATCGATGAAGAAGAAGGAATGATTGAACATCGGGTTGATCAACCTTTAGGTGAAAAACTAGAGCCCAAAGCGATTGAGGTAGAATTTCCAGGATCAGGAACACAAAAAAAGCGAACAGCGCAGTCGCATAAACCTAATCTGAATTTAGCACCCCGTTCTGTTGTTTTGCCAGCGGTATCATCACATGAAGATTTTATTAAGTCGTATATAGACGAAGAATTAAAACAATTACGTCTTATTGCTAAAGATAATGCTAACGATTTTCGTGAGCATCACTTAATTCGCCAGCGCGCACTTCATTATCTTTTATTACGGATTCATCTCGTATTAGCAGAAGTGTATAAAAAACAAGAGGAAGAGCCTTACAAAGCCATTTTAGTCAACGTTGATCCGTTATTTAAAGAACCAAATTTGGGGAAATTTGCGGATCAATTTTGTAATTTTCTCATGCATCGCTATCGAACAGTAACGCATGAGAATGTTGTTGCTTGCGTGAATACTTGTTTTGGACAGTCCATCAGTAGTGCTTTGCGTCAGCGTGTCATAAAAACAGCGCTGTATATGAATTTTACTCAGTGTCCGGTGATTAAAGAACCGGCAGAATTGATCGCGGATTGTGAAAAAATGTTCAAAGATTTATTGTCGTTTGAGGCGCTTCGCGTGAAATGGGATAATTCTACTGAGCATCCCGTATTTTTAAATGCGGCTCGAATGACATTGATGATTATCGGAGAAATTCGTGCGAGATTACATGAAATATGTCCTGAGCTAAAAAATGAACAGTTTGCACGAAATGATCCCTTATTCACATTAATCCGTAAGTTAGAGCAATGTCGTTTATGGCGTAATCCTGAAAAACATGAAAGTGATATTCAGACGATTCATCTATCGTTTGAAACAGGAAATCCGTTTGTTGTGGAACGCATATGGCCCAACGATATTGAAGATTTTACCGCATTTGCCAAAGACATTATGGTTAATCAGCCCGGAGTATTTAAAGCATTAGAAAATAAAGTAGGGAATTTATTGACGCCTAATGTTGAAGAAGCTGTGATTCCTGACAAAATAAGGCCTGTAGTGCGGATAGGGCGATAAGAAGATAAAGGTGAGCGTTATAAAAAGTATCTGAGTTAAATCACAGGTGAGTTTAACTCAGATGATCTTTTAGGCCGGATTTCTCCAGTTTTTGTATAGGAAAATAATTTCTTATTTTCTACCAAAAATATTTTTCACAAAATTTACTACTCCATTTCCTTGAGCTGGTGCAGCCGGTGCTGGAGCCGGAGCGGGTGCTGGGGCAACCGCTGCCGCTGCAAGGGGAGCCGGTTGTGTCACACGCTGAGTTGCTTGAAGAACTAATGCTGTCGCACAATCTTCACGTTCCCCTCTACTCATTCGGGCTGCTCTCTCATATACGAACTCTGGATATCCACGTTCTAATTCTTCAGGAGCAATGGGATGAAGTGTTCTTGTCTCAATATCGATACGATATAACTGAGCGCCGGGAAGGTGCTCAAGTATTCGATTCAAATCAACGCCCTCACGACCAAATAAAAACGCAAAATGCGAATTGCGGCAATAAATGCGTGTCATATTACCGAAACGTTCTTGTCCCGTTGTATCCCACAGCTGTACTTTTGCTTTAGGTAGGTTTGGTAACATCGCTGATGAAAAATCTGCACCCAGTGTTGATTTATAACCTGGACAAAGCGCCTTAATGAAAGAGCCTTTCCCTCTAATATTACCGATAGTAAGACCCTTTACTATTGCAAAATCTTGGACATTCTCAAGCGGTACGGAACCATTTATGCACAGTACTGCATAAGGTAGTGGGCAAATCACTTCGTCTTGAGCATGACGAAAAAAAGCTTGCGGAGCAGGAGCGACTGTGGGTTGACATACATTATCGATGCTGGGGCTACGTGCTACTCTTTGTTGGGGTAGAGAGGCAGGTCTTTGGACTACTACTTCTTCAGATACTACTCCATAGGAATGTAAAAGCTGAATCATTGTGGGAGCTTCTGTGTAGAACAAAGCATTATGTCCATCTTGTAATGCATGAGGATTTACGCCCATTTCATCTATTAATGCCTGTACGCCTTTAGTATTTCCCCGTGCGACATTTTCAAAGAATAATTGTTCTCTTCGTGCTCGCATGGCATCTTCGGATACACGTTTTTCAACAACTACGGGGGAGTGGGCTTCTACACTGCGTGCTGATGCATTATTATCATCATTATTGTTATTTTCAGATTTTGCTGCTACGGGAACATTGGTATTTGAAGCTTCTTCTTTTGGATATTTGGGATACTGATCTGCTGCTGCATCGGGATGTTTCTTTAAATAGCGCTCTACAGCTCTTACCATCGCCATGTTTCGTTTAAAAGGAGGTGTGATAACTCGGTCATTATAAACAAAATCTTTTCCGGTTTTTTGTGCGTTTTCGTAAAGCTTTTCAGCTTCCGCCAATTCGATTGTTTCAGGATCTTCTACGTCGGGACCATTTAAGAGAACTGGTATACGAAATATCTGCAAAGATACTTTGCAACTCAATTCATCTTCTTCTTCATAATCACGCGCTAAAGCAACAGGTGATTTTTTAGAATCATCTAAACTATCATCGGATAGTTTGCTTCTTGAACCTTCTTCCATTGTGCTCTCCTCATTAGGTGTATTCTCAGAGGCTATCTTATATGCCAAACCTTAAGGTTTTATTAAGTGATAAGGGGCTCTATATGCAGGGATAGCATATATTTTGAGCGGGGCAGGCTGCTATAATTACCCATTTTATGGGAGCATAACGATGGAAACCCTCTATCAACGTGCGTGCAAAGTCATCCCCGGCGGCGTCAATTCCCCTGTGCGATCTTTTAAAGGTGTCGGCGGTGAGCCGTTATTTATTTCCAAGGCTGAAGGTGCGTATGTCTTTGATCAAAATAACAAGAGATATATTGATTATGTTGGTTCATGGGGCCCAATGATTGCTGGGCATACACATCCCGAAATTATTAAGGCCGTCGAAAAAGCTATCCAAAATGGTCTCAGTTATGGTGCTCCCACACTTATCGAAATCGAAGTCGCTGAATTAGTCTGCAAATTAATGCCTAATATTGAAATGGTTCGCATGGTAAATTCCGGAACGGAAGCGACCATGAGTGCCATTCGATTAGCGCGTGGCTATACGAATAAAAATAAAATCATCAAATTTCGCGGTTGTTATCACGGACACAGCGATAGCTTATTAGTCAAAGCCGGTTCAGGTGGATTAACGTTTGGTGTGCCCGATTCGGCGGGAGTCCCTGAAAGTTTCGCGCAACATACATTAGTTGCGGAATTTAATGATCTGGATGAAGTCGAGAAATTATTTAAACAATATTTGGATGATATCGCAGCAGTAATTTTAGAACCCGTTGTTGGAAATATGAATTGTGTCTTACCTGAACAAAAGTTTTTAACGGGATTGCGTGAATTATGTGATCGCCATAAAGCAGTTTTAATTTTTGATGAGGTCATGACAGGATTTAGAGTCGCACTGGGTGGGGCACAACAAAAATATAATATCAAACCAGATTTAACGACATTAGGAAAAATTATTGGTGGTGGAATGCCAGTAGGTGCGTTTGGTGGCCGACGCGAGATTATGGAAAAAGTGTCGCCTTTAGGACCTGTTTATCAAGCTGGTACTTTATCCGGTAATCCCATTGCGATGGCGGCTGGCTTAGCAAACTTAAAATTAATTCGAGAAATGGGTTTTTATGAGCAATTAGAAAAACAAACGCATAAATTATTAACAGGATTAAAAAAAATCGCAGATCAACATAATATCCCGTTTTATTTTCAACATTCGGGAAGTATGTTTGGGATTTTCTTTACAGATCAAACCCAGATATTGAGCTTAAAAGATGTCGAAAAATGTGATGTTGAGCGGTTCAAGACATTTTTCCATAAGATGTTAGAGCAGGCTATTTATTTAGCGCCATCGGCATTTGAAGCCGGATTTTTATCGTCAGCACATGGCGATAAAGAAATTGAGGCCACGTTAAGCGCGGCGGAGAGGGTGTTTAAGGAAATTAGCTAAGGATTGTTTGAATTACTGTCAAAGACGTCATGCATAATGGTTTCGAGGTTTTGGTAGCTATTATTGTAATTGTCATCCTTGTGTTTTTTTGAGTCGATAGGTTCCGGGTCTTTAGAGGTAAAGATAAGTAGGGCACTAAAACCTATAAACAAAAGAAGAATACCCGCACCAATAATTTGAAACAGAATATTGAGATTCATTTGTTTAACTCATAGGCATTTTTGAGCACGTGCCTATAATGTTTTGGTTTATGGCGATGAAGCTTTTTTGTATGTGCTTTGCGAGCTTTTTGATTTTCTGCAGATACGATAATAAAAATGCAAAAAAACGAAAATGCAAATACGATGGTTAGCCCTAAGATAAATAGAAAGTCATTTAAGTTCATTAGTAAAACCTCTGAATGAGCTCCCCAGTGTAAGCCCGATGCCTATTAGAATAACACAGATCGCTGCCACAACGATCCAAATGGTTAATCCTGTGGAGCGTGCAACGAATAACGCACCTACTCCCCCAGTAATAAAGTTCACACCCAGTTTACGGATGTCTTCTCGAAGATCTTCAAGCTGAAATAACTTATCAATACGTCTTATTAACATTAAACCGCTCCCTCTGATTATCCGGTTATTATACAATCTCCGTTTGCCGAGTAAATAAGGATTCACATGAGTGCCAATATTATCGAAACCCATAGTTCGTGGATAATTTTAACAAAAAAATATGTCTATAAAATTAAAAAGCCGTTAGACCTCGGATTTTTAGATTATTCAACGCTCGTCAAAAGAAAATATTATTGCGAAGAAGAAATGCGCATCAATAAAATTTTCGCGCCTGATTTATATATCAAGATCATTTCTTTTACGGTTAAAAATAAAATTGTTGATTACGCACTCGTCATGAATCAATTTGAGCAAGAGAATTTATTTTCCCATCTATTAAAAAGTCGCGCATTAAAACCTGATTATTTAATCGATTTGGCTAAACAATTAGCCCTGATTCATCAAAACACTGAAATCGCTAAAGGTAAATTTGGTTCGCCCGAAAACATTTGGTTTCCTGTCCAACAAAATTTCGATCAAATCAGGCCGTTTTTACAAAAGAATAAGAATAATAATCCCAGATTAGCAGCCCAATTGAACCGCTGCGAAAAATGGGCGCAAGAACAATTCCAACACTTATTACCCATTGTAAAATCCCGTAAACGCAAAAAATATATTCGCGCGTGTCATGGTGATCTGCATTTAGGCAATATTGTTTTATACCATGGTAAACCTATGATGTTTGATGCGATTGAATTTAACGATAATTTGCGTTACACCGACACGATGGCAGATGTCGGATTTTTATTGATGGATCTTGATGAAAAACGTCATGCTGAATTAGGCAATGGTTTTCTGAATGAATATTTAACCCAAACGGGTGATTATGACGGGGTAAAATTATTACGTTTTTATCAGGCGTATCGCGCAGTGGTTCGCGCAAAAATAAAATTATTTGAAACTGAAATAAATTGGGATAGTTATTCAACCAGTATGAATCTTGCGGAGGCGTATTGTGAAAATTCACCGCCATCGGTTTATATTATGCATGGCACTGCTGGTTCCGGAAAAACCACACGCGCGAAGCAATTGGCGCTAAAATTAAATGCTATCCATTTGCGATCGGATGTCGAGCGTCAGCGCATCGCAAACGATCCCGCAACCCGTTATAGCGAAGCCATGAATAAAAAAGTGTACAAGCATTTATTTAATGTAACACAGAAACTTTTGGAATCAGGATATTCTGTCATCGTCGATGCGACGTTTTTAAAGAAAGTCCAGCGTGATCTGTTTAGAAAATTATCTTTTGAGTTCCATATTGTGCCGTGCGATGTTGATGATAAACTACGTGAGACATGGTTGCGCGAACGACGCCATGATTATTCTGAAGCCGATTTCATTATTGCCCAACAACAGCGTGAAATGCTGGAACCGTTGACCCTTGAAGAGAGGAACTATATTTATGCGTAAATTGATTTATATCTCAGTAATGTCGTTATTTACGACTGTTGTTTTTGCGTCTCCTTCGCCTGTTCCGAATTCTGTATTTGCATCAACCTCTACTGCAACAGCATCAACGACAAATGCAGCAGCGTTGACGAATCCAGGTGCGCCTGTGATTAATGCCAACGGTTATTTTTTACAAGATGTGAACAGCGGCAAAATATTGGCTTCCCAAAATCCCGATACTAAAATGGCGCCCGCCAGTTTGACAAAATTAATGACGCTTTATATTACATTTGAGGCATTACAAGCGAATCGTATCCATTTAGATGACAAAGTGACCATCAGTAAAGAGGCCTGGCAAACAGGCGGTTCGCGCATGTTTGTTCGCGTAGGTGATCAAGTGCCAGTTTCGGAATTAATTCAGGGCGTGATTGTTGATTCGGGAAATGATGCATGTACCGCGCTGGCCGAATTTGTGGGTGGTTCGCAACAAAGTTTTGTAAATTTAATGAATCAGCAAGCGCAATTATTGGGAATGAAAAATACGCATTATATGGATGTCACGGGCTTGCCGGATCCGAATCATTATTCTACCCCGCGTGATCTTGGTATTTTAGCGCGCGATATGATTGTGAATTTCCCCCAGTATTACCATTTTTTCAATGAAAAAACATTAACGTATGACAATATTACTCAGCCTAATCGTAATCGATTATTGTGGAGCGATCCGAGTGTCGATGGATTAAAAACCGGTCATACGGATGCCGCAGGATATTGCCTCGTGTCTTCTGCCAACAGAAATGGCATGCGATTATTATCTGTTGTATTAGGAGCGCCTACGGATTCGGATCGTTCGCAGTTCAGTGAAGACTTATTAAATTATGGTTTTCGATTTTTTGAAACGCGTAAGATTTTTTCTGCTTCCCAGTCTCTCCAAAATGCGAAAGTCTTTTTTGGCCAAACCAATTTAGTTCCGGTAGGGGTATCGCGTGATCTCTACGTAACGGTTCCGGCCGGGCAATTTTCGACTATGTCGACAAGTATTCAACTTCATTCACCCCTGAAGGCGCCATTGAATCAGGGGCAAACGGTGGGTTCAGTCGGTGTCCTTATTAATGGTCAACCCGTAGAGAGTGAACCTTTGGTAGCGCTAACTCCCGTACAGCCTGGCGGTTTATTCACGCGAATCGTGAGTCATGTGAAATTAGCGTTGGGGAAGGCCTAACTCTGCTGCTATACTAGCCCAGAGGTGCTTAATGCTAAATGTTGATAAACAACGCGGGAGCGCAAAACTTTCACGCATACCCGTAAAAATTGTTTCAAATCAAACGGATACCCTTCGTAAACCGGATTGGATTCGCGTCCGTGTTCCTGCGTCTTCACGTATTACTGAGCTCAAAGCGGTTTTACGCGAAAATCGTTTGGTTACAGTGTGTGAAGAAGCCTCCTGTCCTAATTTGCCTGAATGCTTCAGTAAAGGCACAGCGACATTTATGATCATGGGCGATAAATGTACGCGTCGCTGCAGTTTTTGTGACGTGGCGCACGGTCGTCCCGATCCGTTAGATCAGCAAGAGCCGCATAATTTAGCAAAAACAATTGCCCAAATGAATCTGCGTTATATTGTTATTACATCAGTCGATCGCGATGATTTAAAGGACGGTGGCGCATCGCATTTTTCAAACTGTCTTCGCGCGATTCGTGAAAAAAGTCCACACATTCAAATTGAAGTCTTAGTTCCAGATTTTCGGGGTCGCATGGAATTGGCGTTACAGGAAATTGCGAAAGAACCCCCCGATGTTTTCAATCACAATCTCGAAACTGTTCCGCGCTTATATAAGCAAGCCCGCCCCGGTTCGGATTATCACTGGTCGTTATTATTATTAAAAGAATTTAAAAAACAATTTCCCGATATTCCAACCAAATCAGGATTAATGTTGGGATTAGGCGAAACCAATGAAGAAATTGTGGAAGTGATGAAAGATTTGCGCGCACATGATGTGGATATGTTAACGCTGGGGCAATATCTCGCGCCCAGCCAACATCATATCCGCGTTGAGCGTTTTGTGACACCGAAAGAGTTTGCTGAATTAGCCGAAATAGCTACAACATTAGGATTTAAAAATGTCGCGAGTGGACCGCTAGTACGATCATCTTATCATGCGGATAAACAAGCAGCAGGTGAGAGCGTTTCTTAAAACATGGTGACAGATTTATTAAATCAGTTAAAACCTTGGCTTCTCTGGTTGCATCTCCATCCGAGTTGGGTGTTTTTTATTGTTTTTCTTTTAACCTTTATTGAATGTTTAGCCGTCATTGGATTGGTTATGCCAGGAACGGTGTTTATGACAGCACTCGGTGCATTAATTGGGTCTCACGTAGTTCCCGCAAAGGTTGTGTTCAGCGCAGCCTTTAGTGGAGCATTGCTGGGGGATGTCACGAGTTTTTTAATTGGTTATCACTACCGTGAACATCTCCGCGAAATGTGGCCATTTAAATTTTACCCTGGATTATTGCAAAAAGGTGAAACCTTTTTTTATCGTCATGGGGGAAAAGGGATTTTTATTGGACGATTTGTGGGCCCCATTCGTCCATTGTTGCCCATTATTGCTGGTATGTTAAATATGAAGCCGTGGCGTTTTTTAATTTCTGATTCTATATCAGCAATTTTTTGGGCGCCGATTTATATGTTACCCGGAATTATTTTGGGAGCGGCCTCCGTTGAATTACCCACAGAAATCGCAATGCATTTAATGCTCTATGTTATTGCGGCATTATTAATATTATGGATTTTGTCTTGGGTGATTAAGCGCATGATTACCTGGGTATTTTCGACATTCCATAATTTGTTGGATAAATTATGGGGTGTCATTAAACATAAGCCATTACTGCGTGTCGTCAATATTGCATTGCAAGATCCTTTATATCCTGAAAGTCATGCGCAATTAACGTTGGCGTTATATTTTTTATTATTTGCTGCAGCATGCGTTATTTTGGGCAATAATGTTTTACACCAAGGCATATTAACCGGGTGGAATACGCCCTTATTATTTTTGCTACGTAGTCTGCATGATGTATGGACAGCCAATATTATGCTCGTGTTTACGTTGATGGGTGAACCTAAAGTATGGATTGGCGTATTTGTAGTCGTTTTATTAGGGTTAATTGCGATTCGGGCTTGGCGAACCGCATTATATTGGACTTTGTTAGGGGCCTTAGGTTTTGGTGGCGGTGAAATTATTAAACAACTCGTGCATGCACCACGGCCCACTGGATTGTTGGTTACGCCATCAGGTTATTCTTTTCCCAGTGGTCATACTTTTTCAGCCACATTTATTACGGGATTTCTTGCGGTACTGTTATCGCGCGAATTGTCTAAAGAATATCGTTGGATTCCCTATACGATTTCAACATTGATTGTTTTGTTGGTTGGGTTTTCGCGTTTATATTTAGGTGCGCACTGGTTGACGGACGTGATTGGTGGAATGATATTCGGCATTTCCATCGTGATGATTGTAACGCTGTGTTATTTTCGCCGTGATACGCCGAAAATTCCGCCCTTATTTTTTGCGTTATTGTTTGTAGTGAGTTGGGGCGTGAGCGGTTCAATTTACACGGTAAAACACTTTGCGCGGGCATCACTGGATTATACGATAAATGTTCCCTCGAAACGGATTTCGGTAAAAACATGGTGGAATCAACAAGGCATGACAGAGCCCTTGTACCGTGCAAGTCGAGTAGGAAATCCATCTCAAATTCTGAATGTACAGTGGGTAGGTAATTTAGGGATCATTGAAGAAAATTTAGAAAACAAAGGTTGGGTAATTGCACCGAATACTACCGTGGGATTAATTTTGGCGCGATTAACGCAACCCGAGGGTTCGATACATTTGCCGGTACTGACACAATTATATTTAGAAGAGCCGCCAGTTTTGGTGATGACAAAGCGATTAAATGGACATTTATTAATGTTACGATTATGGGACGGTAAAACATCGTTTACCGATTCAGAGTTTCCTTTGTGGGTGGGTAATATTGATTATTATCATCCGTCGAAAGTCGGATTATTTCATCATCCTAAATTGGTTTCTTCGCCGAGTACAAATGAAAATATTCCGCCGGTGAAATTATTGGAAAAAGATTTAGATGCCTATACCTGGAAGCAATTAAGTTATACTCCGGTTCAGCAAAAAACGCTTTCGCCGAATTTAGTGTGGGATGGGCAGATGGTGATGATCAAATCACGAGGAGAGGAACGCTAATGGCATTTACGGATTATTATGCTGCATTAAATATTTCTCGAGAAGCGACGAGTGAAGACATTCATGCGGCGTTTATGCGTGCATTAGGCAATGAGGTATCCGCGGATGTTTTTCGTCGTGCGACCGAAGCACAAACGGTTTTGAGTGATGTAAAAAAACGAGCTATGTACGATAAAAACTTTGGTTATTTGATGGTTATTCAAGCCATTCCCTTTTCGTATTTAAGCGGAATGGTGTATGAATTAACGAGTCCTGAGCGCGCACATGCTAAGTTTTTGACTATTGTAGATGAATTTAAGAAATACATTGAAAAGCGAACCCAAACATCATGGGATGACGCGCAGGTAGAGAATTACAGTTATGAATTATTTGCGGATGATGAAAATCCCTATGTGGTATTACGTTTTGCGCACAATAATGACGTAGTGAGTTTTGCAGATAAATTAAAGCGTGAGCGGGTGATTAAACAGTAAGTTTTCGGCTAGTTTGAGCGGGAGCAGACGAGTTTTGATCTTCGGTGCGTGGAAGTGTTGCTCTGCGAAGTTCATACCAACGAATTTTAAGTCCTGTAGATAAACCTGTCATATCTTTACGTTCTCGAAGCCATCTATCTTTATTGCTCAAGGTTGGAGAAGAAGAAGCCGAAGACTTTCCAGAGTGAAATCCATCTTCTTCATCGTCCTCGTCTTCTGACTTAATCTCATCGACAGGAGAGGCATCATCGCTAACAACATCATCTCTTCTTTTTTCTAAGGGCGATTGAGGAGTAGGATCGATGGTTCCAGGTTGTGTAATAAAACTGGAATCTGCCGAAGTAGTAGAAGCAGATACACCATCTTTCATGGCGTCTGTTGAAGCGACTGCAGTAGTGACTAGCCCGATGGTAAACAATAGACTCCAAAAAGGTTTGACAATCGCGCTGCCTATTTTTTTAAGGCAGCGACCGAATCTACATAATACTCCCCAGAATCCTTTTTCTTCAGGCATTTCTGCCGCAGGAATTTTAGTTGTTTCAACTGGGATCAAAACGAATTCTTTGGCTGCTGAAGCAACTGCTTCTTGTTGATCCCGTTTTTTATATTTTTCATGTTGTTTTTTTGTGAAGAGTAATTTAAAGATTCGAGAAACATCTCTGTCAGGATTTTCTTTTACATCAAGCCCTTTTGCGCCTGGCATAGCGATTGCTTCAGCCACTTTTTCAGCCAAGGAATTTTTTTGAACGACTTTAAGAATTTCGTCAAACGTCTGATTTTTTATGTATCCTGAAATGATCAAGGCTTCAATAACATTAGTTAATGCGCCATCGCGATCTTTGGCGTCATTGCATCCTGTTACAGTGAAATACCCTAAGGAATAACAAAGTAAAACCATCAACGCTTGGGCCCGAAAATTGAAATCCTCTTTTGCCCAATTTTCAGTACTCAATAATTCCATCATATATTTGTAAAGTTGTTTTTGTTCTGTTGTCGCTGTCGAATTATCAATGTGTTGGGGAAGTTCAGAATATTCTTCAGAATGTTGTTTTGAGAGTTGGGTCAAGAAAGAATCTTTAATGTTTGGGTCATCAATACTGAGAGAGAAGGGATTTGGTGTAAGCGAAATGCCTGAGTTTGGGATTCGTGATAAAAGCGTTTTTAATCCACGAACATTTAATTTTTTTTGCAAGCTACTGGCGTGTTTTCGTCCGTAATTTACACCTAAATTAAATAATAAGATTTTTTTTCCACTTAATTCTGCAGCAATAGCGGTTTCAAGCAGCTGATCATAATCGTTTAATGTAGTGAAATACTTTTTAACGAAAGGTGCTGAAAATGTTTCTTTCAAACCTTTCATAGGGCTTAATAAACGAATTTCAGCAATTTTATCGCCAGGTAATTGTTGAAGATTTGCAATTGTTGCTTCTAACCGTCTGACGCTGTATTTTTTATCGCCGTCCATTTCATACGGTACCGGTGAAGAATGGTGATACCAACGAATTAATTCTCTTTTATTAAAACTAAGTGTGTGTTGACGAAATGCAGCTAATCCTTCTTTGTTACGTCGATAGCAACAATGAAATTTTCCATCTTTATCTAAAATTGGGGTTTGTTTACTTTCAAAAGTAGCACCCGGAAAAGGTTCAGCGAGTATCCCTTCGCGTGGAAAGTGTTCGCCAACATATTCAATGAACGCATCTCGAACAGCAAGATAAGCATCGCCCCACGAAATTTCTGGATGAACGGTTTTATATCTTTCAATGAGAGGGGGGAGAAGTTCGTATTTGATGTGTTTCCGATATATTTTTAGCCTTTCACGATTATTGTCGCAAGCCGTCATGCCCTTGCGAATGTCTTCAAAATCTTTTTGAAGAGAAAATTCTGTCGTCACGATATAAATCCTTGGTTATAGCAACAACCTATAACTGGAAATAATGAGCGATAAACGTGAGGAAAATACCTCCAACAGCAACAAGCGACATAAATTGAAGTAACGTAAAACGTTTGAAAAGCCTAAATTGCTTCAAATCAGTTGTCTGTTGTTGTGTCATGGTGGCCCCAGGTTATATCAAGTTCCCGCGCGGCTTTAACTTCGTCTAATCGTTTGTGTCGTAGAGTCTGCGGTGCAGTTTTCATTATACCCGAATTTTGCTGTATCTCGCACATTATTTGCTCCATGGCATCGATAAAACTATCTAAAACTTCTTTGCTTTCGGTCTCTGTGGGCTCAATCAGCAAACATTCGGGGACTAGCAGGGGAAAATAGGTCGTGGGGGCATGAAAACCATAATCCAGAAGCCGTTTGGCGACATCCATGGCCGTTACGCCATAAGCCTTAAATTCGGGTGACAGCGTCACAATAAATTCATGGCTGGCACGACGTGACGGAAATGCGAGTGTGTAGCCAGCTTTTTGAAGCTTTACCATAAGATAGTTGGCGTTGAGTGTGGCAAATTCCGCTACGCGATGAAGGCCTTCTTTGCCTAAGAGTCGAATATACGCATAGGCGCGAATTAAAATTCCGGCATTTCCCATAAACGCAGATAAGCGTCCCATGGTTTCGGGAATATCATTTTCATCGAGCCATATAAAATCATTATTATTTTTGCCGACGATTGGGGTAGGTAAGAACTTTTTGAGTTTTTCATTGGCAGCAATCGGTCCTGAACCCGGTCCACCACCGCCATGCGGCGTTGCAAATGTTTTGTGAAGATTCATGTGCATGACATCAAATCCCATGTCGCCAGGTCTGACCTTTCCTAATATTGCGTTTAAATTTGCACCATCGTAATACAATAATCCACCGGCATCGTGAACCAATTTTGCAATTTCAGTAATTTGCGTTTCAAACACGCCCAATGTTGAGGGATTCGTTAACATAATTCCTGCGGTTTGTGGGCCTAAGGCTTTTTTTAACGCGTCCAAATCTACATCGCCATTTGATAGGGTCGGAATTTCTTTGACAGTGTATCCACACATAACTGCTGTTGCAGGATTAGTACCGTGCGCGGCATCAGGCACTAACATTTCTGTACGTGTGACATCATTTCGAGATTGGTGATACGCGCGAATCATCGCAACGCCTGCAAATTCACCTTGTGCACCCGCCATGGGTGTTAACGACACAGCGCTCATGCCTGTAATTTCTTTGAGTATTTCTTGTAATTCGAATAAGCACTGTAAAAACCCTTGGCTGTTTGATTCAGGCGCAAGCGGATGGTGATTTAAAAATCCATCTAACATTGCAGCTGCGCGTACACCGCGCGGATTGTATTTCATGGTGCATGAACCGAGGGGGTAAAAATTGGTGTCTATCGAATAATTTTTGCGCGACAAGTTTGTGTAATGCCGAACGGTTTGAAGTTCTGATACTTCAGGAAGTACTGGGGTGGATTTGCGTAATAAATTATCCGGAATATTTTTTATGTCATGTATTGTCAGGGGCGCTTGTGATGTCGCATACCGCCCCTGACTGCTTTGTTCAAAAATTAATAAATCATTTTGCATGGGAGAGTGTCTCCACCAATAAATCCAGGTCCTGCTTTGTTTTGGTTTCCGTCACGCATAATAAGTAGCAGTTTTTATATGCTGGATATTCTTTTTCTAATGCATACCCCGGCATATTATTAACAGGCTTGTTTAATTTGATGACGAATTCATGAAAAAAGGGTTTGTGAGGAAATACCGCTTCAATAAAATCTAATTGTAATAATTTTTCATATAAGTATTCAGCGTTTTCATGGCAAGTGGCTGCAACCTTTCGTAAGCCTTCAAATCCCAATAAGCTTAAATAAATAGTTACTGCCGTAACTAATAGTCCTTGATTGGTACAAATATTAGATGTCGCTTTGGCACGGCGGATGTGTTGTTCACGCGCTTGCAGTGTTAACGTAAATCCGCGTTTGCCGTCTTTATCGACAGTTGCGCCGACAATTCTGCCAGACATTTGTCGTACAAATTCTTTTCGGGTGCACATGAATCCTGCGTACGGCCCACCCGACGCAAGTGGTATCCCAAAAGGTTGTAGTTCACCGACGACAATATCTGCGCCGGTTTTTCCCCAGCATCCCGGTTCTTTCAATATGGCGAGTGATAAGGGATTCACAACCGCAATCACCAAACTGTTATTTTGATGTGCCC
This sequence comes from uncultured Coxiellaceae bacterium, assembly GCA_964559315.1. Lineage (GTDB taxonomy): Bacteria > Pseudomonadota > Gammaproteobacteria > DASZBR01 > DASZBR01 > DASZBR01. The sequence continues at coordinate 5,703 of CAZLGL010000009.1, read as the reverse complement.
AATCAGTTAATACATCGACCTCGTCTAATAATCCAAAAAAGTTAGGTTGTGAAATAACAACAGCAGCAAAATCATTTTTTTCATGTATTTCTAGATCATTTAGCGAGGATTCTATGATTTCAATATTTTGTGGAGAGACCAGGGTTTTAATGGTTTTTTTATAATACGGATTTAAAGAATTTAATATTAATATTTTATGTGACGATTTGTGTAATCGTACGGCCATTAATATGGCCTCTGCTAAACCAGATGCGCCGTCATATAAGGAAGCGTTAGACACTTCCATGCCGGTTAAATTCGCCATCATGGTTTGATATTCGTAAAGTAATTGTAATGTACCTTGGCTGACTTCGGCTTGATAAGGGGTATAAGCGGTCATAAATTCACCGCGGGTTGCGATATCCCATACCGCTGTCGGAATATGATGTTCGTATGCGCCAGCGCCAATATAATTGTGCGGTAATTTATCTTTTTCGGCGCGGTGTTTCATTAAACGCATTAATTCCATTTCGGTGATGCCATTCGGAATGGATTTAAATTTTTCGGTGCGAATATTTTTAGGAATTTCGTCGAATAAATCATCGATGCTAGTCACGCCGATAGCATTTAGCATTTCTTTTATGTCAGATGTTGTGTGAGGAATAAAAGGCATTATATAGCTTTCTCGTATTCGGCTGCGGATAACAACTGATTTAATTCATCCTGATTGGTGATCTGTAATTTACAAATCCAGCCTTCACCATACGGATCTTTATTGATCAAATCTGGCTGATTTTGGAGTTTGGAATTTACCTCAATAATTTTTCCAGACACGGGAGAATAAACATCAGCAGCGGCTTTTACGGATTCTAAAACAGCCATTTCTGCGGCTTGTTTGAATGCGCGGTTATATTCAGGCAGTTCGACATATACCATATCGCCTAGGAGGCTTTGCGCGTGTTCTGTGATGCCAACGATGATAGTGTCATTGGACTCAGCTTTGATCCATTCGTGGGTTTTGGTGTATTTCAATTCAGGGGGAAGTGACTTCACAGACAGGCTCCTTTGCGTGTTATTCTTCATATTATGAGTATTGAACCCGTAAAATGGCAAGCACCTCCGAAAGAACTTTTTTTGAAGGCGGGTGAGGTGCATGTATGGCTTGTGCATTCTCCTGCTCAAAATTTTTTAGATGCGAAAGAAGAGGCGAGAGCAGCGAAATTTGTTTCGCCAGTTCATCAGCAACAATTTAGAGATATTCATAACGGCTTAAGGGAGATTTTGTCCAGGTATGTTCATCAGTCACCCCAAGAAATAATTTTTTCTAAAACAGCTTCGGGTAAACCTATTTTAAAAAATTTTCCGGATATTCATTTTAATTTAAGTCATTCGGAAGATGTTGGGTTGTGTGCAATTTCAAACAATCCCGTGGGAATTGATGTCGAATGTCTTGAAAAAGATATTGATTATTTAAGTATTGCCAAACGGTTTTTTGGGTCTACCGAAGAGATAAACAATAAATTAGATTTTTTTAAAGTATGGACGCGTAAAGAATGCTATTTAAAATCCGAGGGTAAAGGCATAGCGTTAAACTTAGATAAAAACATTCCGAAAGATTTTTCGATTCAACATTTTATTCCGGTTCCCCGCTACCTGGGCGCAGTAGGAGGGAGAGTTAGTTTTTGCCGAACCCTTTATTTTGTTGTTGCGCCAAAATCCCACGAGCCACAAGAGTAGCTTCATCATTTTGTTCTAATCCAAATTTCAATTTGACAGGCGTATGCCTTTTTGGGAAAGCGCCTGGAGCAATATTTTCAGGCGAGAGCGGAATAGGGCTGTCAGCTTTAGGTGAAAGTGGAATCTCATCATCTGCTGCAGGTGAAAGCGGAATGCTGTCATCTGCTGCAGGTGAAAGCGGAATGCTGTCATCTGCAGCGGGAGAAAGCGGGATAGGGCTATCTGCTTGAGGTGAGAGAGGAATAGGACTTACAGCTTCTTCTTCATCGTCCATTATCTCTACGACGTTTGAGGTAGATGTTGATGCTTTTGGTTGAAAAGGTCGTGAGAATTGTTGTTCTTGCATTACATTGGCGAAAATATTCCCAAGAGTTTGTTCATCTAATTTATAGGGGGTCGGTTGAGCAGGACGTTCTGGAGAAAGCGTAATTCCTTCGGGTGATGAATCTTCTGGATGATAAACAATTTTTTCACCGTCAGATTCTGAACCTGAAGTGATGCCAGAGGGTGATAATGCGCGTATGTGTGAATCCGGTGTTCTGATTGATGTATGAGCGACATGTGTTCCGTGAGAAGCATTGGTTCCATTATTATCACTAGATACTACGTCATCATCTTCATCATCAAGGACTTCAATTCGAGAGCCTCGTTCTTTTTCACGCTGTATTTCTTCCTCTTTTTGAGCAGCTTTTTTTAGAACGGCAGTTTGAAATTCTGCTGCAAAAATATTTTCTAATACTCGAGGTTGTAAAACATGTCCGTGAACAGGAGAAAGTGGTGGTGGCGGCGCTTCAGGAGATAATTGAATTTCGCCAGCAGAGTCAGGGCTTCTGAAAATGATTTTTTCATCTTCTTCATCGTCTGGAGCTAATGCGTCTTCAATAACGTGTGCGAGTGTTGTCGGTGATAATGCATTTTTTTGATTAGGCGCTGCTGGAGATAAGGGAATATCTCCACTCATTTCAGGACTTCTAAATACTATTTGTTCGGGTTCTTCTTCCGGAGACAATTCGGCTTTAATAATTTCGGCTAATGTTGTTGGAGATAATGGATTTTTTTGAATTGGAGAAGGTTGTTTAGCCTCAATTTCTGGAGATAACGGAATCACTTCAACAACTTCAACTGCTGGAGATAAAGGAATTTCTCCCACTGCTTTTATTAATTCAGCTTCAAAAATTCCTGTCAGTGTTCCGGGTGATAAAACATGTTCTTGTCGTTCAGGAGAAAGTGAAATTCTTTCACGAGAACTATCTTCTTGTCTGTAAAGAATTGGTGCATCTTCTTCATCTGATTCGCTTTCGTCAGCGGGAGCAGGTTGCTCAGCTTCTATCTTAATTAAATCAACATAATGCGTGTGTAAAAACTTTTTCTTTTTCTCTTCTATTATGGTTTCCATTGTGGCGCGATATTTTTCACGGGTAAGAGTAACGACATCCAAGGTTGCGTGAATATTTTCTGCTACTTCAGGAGTAACTGTAGAATCAACACGAGGATTAATAGCTGCATCAGCTTTACTTCGTTCAATAGTTTCGACAACCATTGATGTTTTGACATTTGCAATAGCGGCGGCAGTTTCATTTTGTTCTTTAATATGTCGAGCACTGGCCGTTAATGTTCTTTCTGCGGTAGAAACTTCCATGGTTGCGCGAGTAATTTCTGATGTTTTAGCTGCGACGGTGGAATCAACATGATAATTAAATATCGTATAAACTTTATTTCTTTCAACAGTTTCAACAACCATCGAAGCATGAGATTTTTCTACAGTAGCAACTACTTCATTTTGTTCTTTAACAGGTTGAGCAACGTTTGTTGTTCTTTCTGCAGTAGAAACGACCATTGTCGCGTGAATAACTTCAGCGGTTTTAGCAGCAACAAAATCAACAGGTGAATCAGTAATTGCGTTAACTTTACTTTGCTCAACAGTTTCAACAACCATTGATGTTTTGATATCTACAACAGGAGCAATTACTTCACTTTGTTCTTTAACAGGTTGAGCAACGTTTGTTGTTCTTTCAGCAGTAGAAACATCCATTGTCGTGTGAATAACTTCAGCGGTTTTGGCAGCGATAGAATCAATAGGTGAATCAGTAATTGCGTTAACTTTACTTTGCTCAACAGTTTCAACAACCATTGATGTTTTGATATCTACAACAGGAGCAATTACTTCATTTTGTTCTTTAACAGGTTGAGCAACGTTTGTTGTTCTTTCAGTAGTAGAAACGTCCATTGTTGCGCGAGCAATTTCTGTTGCTTTCGGAGGAACTGCAGAATCAACAGGGAAATCAATAATTGCGTCAACTTTATTTTGCTCAACAGTTTCGACAACCATTGATACTTTAGTTTGTTCAGCAGCAGCAACAACTTTGTCTTGTTCTATTATGGTCTGAATATGGCTTGTTAATGTTCTTTGAGCTGTAGAAACATCCATTGTCGCGTGAATAACTTCAGTGGTTTTAGCAGCAACAAAATCAACAGGAGAATCAGTAATTGCGTTAACTTTATTTTGCTCAACAGTTTCAACAACCATTGATGTTTTGATATCTGCAATAGGAGCAATTACTTCATTTTGTTCTTTAACAGGTTGAGCAACGTTTGTTGTTCTCTCTGCAGTAGCAACATCCATTGTAGCGCTAACAACCGCAGTGGTTTTAGCAGCAACAAAATCAACAGGTGAATCAACAACTGTATCAGCTTTAAATTGTTCAACAGTTTCGATATCCATTGATACTTTAGATTGTTCAGCAGCAGGAATAATTTCTTCTTGTTCTTTAATTGGTTGAACATTGCTTGTTAATGTTCTTTCAGCAGTAGAAACATCCATTGTCGCGTGAACAACTTCAGCGGTTTTAGCAGGAATAGAATCAAGATGAGGAATGATGATCGCATCGACTTTATTTCGTTCAACAGTTTCGACAACCATTGAAGCTTCAGTGGTTGCAGCAGGAGCAACTGTTTCATTTTGTTCTTTAATCTGTTGAGCATTGGTTGTTAATATTCTTTCTGCAGTAGAAACATCCATTGTTGCGTGAACAACTTCAGCGGTTTTAGCAGAAATAGAATCAACATGAGAAGTAACACTTGTATCAGCTTTGTGTTGTTCAACAGTTTCGACATCCATTGATGCTTTAGATTGTTCAGCAGCAGGAATAATTTCTTCTTGTTCTTTAGTTGGTTGAACATTGCTTGTTAATGTTCTTTCTGCCGTAGAAACATCCATTGTCGCGTGAATAACTTCAGTGGTTTTAGCAGCAACAAAATCAACAGGAGAATCAGTAATTGCGTTAACTTTACTTTGCTCAACAGTTTCAACAACCATTGATGTTTTGATATCTGCAACAGGAGCAATTACTTCACTTTGTTCTTTAACAGGCTGAGCAATGTTTGTCGTTCTTTCAGCAGTAGAAACATCCATTGTCGCGTGAACAACTTCAGCGGTTTTAGCAGAAATAGAATCAACATGACAAGTAACACTTGTATCAGCTTTGTGTTGTTCAACAGTTTCGACATCCATTGATACTTTAGATTGTTCAGCAGCAGGAACAATTTTGTCTTGTTCTATGATGGCTTGAACATTCGTTGTTAATGTTCTTTCTGTAGTAGAAACGTCCATTGTTGCGCGAGCAATTTCTGATGGTTTAGCATCAACAGAATCAATATGAGGAATAATAATCGCATCGACTTTATTTTGTTCAACGGTTTCAACATCCATTGATACTTTAGATTGTTCAGCAGCAGGAACAACTTTGTCTTGTTCTATGATGGCTTGAACATTCGTTGTTAATGTTCTTTCTGTAGTAGAAACGTCCATTGTTGCGCGAGCAATTTCTGATGGTTTAGCATCAACAGAATCAATATGAGGAATGATAATCGCATCGACTTTATTTTGTTCAACAGTTTCAACAACCATTGATGTTTTGATATCTGCAACAGGAGCAATTACTTCACTTTGTTCTTTAACAGGCTGAGCAACGTTTGTCGTTCTTTCTG
>CAZLGL010000008.1:0-109914 GCA_964559315.1 uncultured Coxiellaceae bacterium | reverse complement strand
ATAAAAGATTTTGATGAAGAGATTCGTTTAGATCCTAAAAGTGTAATTGCTTGGCCAGGGCGAGGAATCTCAAAACAGATGTTAGGACGATATGAAGAAGCCATAAAAGGTTTTGATGAAGCGATTCGTTTAGATCCTAAAAGTGCATTTGCTTGGCAGCAGCGGGGAGAGTCAAACCGGATGCTAGGACGACATGAAGAAGCCATAAAAGATTATGATGAAGCGATTCGTTTAGATACTAAAAGTGTAATTGCTTGGCGAGGGCGAGGAATCTCAAAACAGATGTTAGGACGATATGAAGAAGCCATAAAAGATTATGATGAAGCGATTCGTTTAGATCCTAAAAGTGTAATTGCTTGGCAGCTCCGGGGAAAGTCAAACCGGATGTTAGGACGACTTGAAGAAGCCATAAAAGATTATGATGAAGCGATTCGTTTAGATCCTGAATGTAATGCTGCTTGGCTAGGTCGAGGGCTTGCAAAACGAAAATTAGGGCGAAAAGAAGACGCACTTAAAGATTTGAATGAAGCGGTTCGTCTCGAGCCTAAATATCAATCATATTTAAACGAAGAAAAACAAGAAAAAAAAATGATCAGTGGTGCAAATGAAGTAACGTCTGCTTCGGTTGAAAAAATACCAAAAAAGACAGAGCTTAATTCAAAAGAGTCAACAAAAGATGCTGAATTTGCCAGAGGAAATAAGCTCTTTAGAGAAGGTAAGTATCGCCAAGCAATAGATTGCTTCAATGAAATTCTATCAATTGATTCTGATTATCAGCCTGCGTTGGAACGGATAAAAGTGGCTAGTTTGTTGTATCAGATAGAAAAGCTACTTGCAGATGCAAATGAGGTTTCTAAAAGTGGCGAATATGAAAAGGTCCTTGAATTATGTGAGCAAGCTTTAAAGTTGCCAAATATTGAAAAAACTGAAGCAATAAATAACCTCAAGAAAATAACAAAAGCTTTACAAGAACTTAAACAAAAAGAGCTAGAAAAAAAGCAAAAGGCGGAACAAGAGCAGAAAAAGCAAAAGGAACTCGCTGAAAAATTAAAAGCGGAAGAAGCCCAGAAAAAACTGCTTGATCAACAAAATCAAAAACTTAGCGAATCTTCCGTGCCTTCTAGTCCATCGTTCGGGCATCATCAAATCCGTTGGAGTGAACTACAGATGGGTGAATTGCTTGGAAAAGGAGGATTTGGAGAAGTATATAAAGCCAAATGGCATGGAAAAAATGTAGCCGTCAAAACATTGCATTCCATAACATTAACTGAACAAGATAAAAAAATATTCAACCAAGAAGCTGATGTTATGGCAAGTTGTAATTTTCCGCATGTTATTAGGTTGTATGGAATTTGCACTGAAACAGGGCGTCATGCCATGGTGATGGAGTTAATGCCAAAGGGGTCGCTTTATGAGGTATTGCGTAAACCTGATGAAGTATTGCCCTGGGTTCCGTTGCGTTGGCAGATTAGTTTAGATGTGGCAAGAGGATTGAGTTACTTACACGGTAAACAGATTTTGCATCGTGATTTGAAAAGTTTAAATGTACTATTGGATGAAAATTACCAAGCGAAAATCAGTGATTTTGGTTTAGCAAAAACAAAAATGCTATCCTCTAATTCCTCTTCCAGTAAATCCGGAAATAAAGGGTTAGCCGGCAGTGGGAGATGGAGTGCGCCGGAAGTCTTAGATCCTGAAGGGAATGGAGAAGCTACAAGAGCCTCAGATATCTATAGTTTAGGCATGGTATTTTGGGAAATCGCTTCCCGTAAGTTACCTTATGAGGAAACGCAAAAAGAAATCGCCGTTGGGATGAAAATTTTGTCTGGTAAAAAAGAAAAAATTCCATCCGAAACACCCGATTTTTATGGTCACTTAATTCTATCAATGTGGGAAAGTCCAGAAAAGCGTCCTTTTGCTCAAAGGGTGATTGAAATATTAGTCCAAAATAGCCCTTCTCAAAATCAAAATAACCTAGCTGAAAAGTCATGGCATTTTGATGGTGAAATTCCGAAGGGGGATAAAGATTATTATTTAATTCCGGGTGGAGAAAAAGATTATCGTAAAGCCGTGGCTTTTTATTCGCATCATGGTTATCCGGGATTCGAAATCCAAAGCGTTGAAATTATTTATAATCCCGAATTAAATCGAGGATTTTTTGGAAAGATGCGGTTATTGCAAAAGCGAGCGAATAATCCTGCATTTAAGCCAAAATGGGAAACAGAAAATAATCCGGAATGGCGACGCGAAGTCAATCAGCTTTGTCGAAATCTATCACAACCTTTTAATGATGCTGATTTTCCGGATGTTCAATTATTGCCTTTATGGCATGGGACCCGTCCAGAAATTATGCAAAGTATTTTTACTACGGGTTATGCGAATTTAGCGACGACGGACAGTGGATTTTTTGGCAAAGGCCTATATTCAGCGTATGAAGCGGAATATTCGCAGCGGGTTTATAGTAAGGGGGCTTTAATATTAAATTGGGTAGCGTTTTTCTCAGCATATCCTGTGATTGACGGCGACATGGATAAATTAACGGGTGCCGGAAATTATGCAAACTACGATGCGCATTTTGTGCCGGTCGTTCCGCAAAATCCTAAAAACCCAAATGAAACCATCTATATTCCGACTAAGTCCAAGCAAAAATCTGTTTATACAGAAGTGGTTGTGTTTGAAGCAGCGCAGTGTTTGCCGAGATATGTGGTGCGATTACAAGCGGTATTATTAAATTCACATGGTATGTTTAGACAAACGCATGCACAAATTGATTTATTTACAGCAGCCAAAGATGTGTATCAAAATTATTTATCTAAACCTTATACGTTAAAAACGCATATGCAAGACTGGGAATATGTCTATGGTGGAGTAACCGTTCATCGACCTAATCATGGTTTAGCACTGGTGCTGCGTAAAGCAAGCTATGTTCCGTTTGTGATTCAATTTTATGTTGAATTTAATCGAGAAAAATTAAATCCTGAGGCAGTTAAAGAATTGCAAGACAGCATTCCGGAAATCCAGCTTGCGCTTTTGTTTTCATTAACGGGACGACAAAATGACTGTTCCAATAATGATAATGCAGAAGATTATTTCCGTTTCAGGCACAGGTCTGCAGAAATATTTGAGGCGTATGTGAAAGACAAAAAATTTATGATTAGTTTGGAGCATATGGCGCATTATTGTGACGCTATTAAAGCCTTTGATTATAACAAAAGTTTCTTTCATGTCGTGATGACCATTGCCCATATGATAGATACGTTGAGATGTTTTCATAAGCCTGCTTATGAAAGTATTATGGCTACTGTTGCAAATTACGTGGGTGCTGAAAATGCAGTTAAATTAAAAGATTTAGCGTACTTGTGTAATCTAAAAACGGGTGACCGAATTATGGGTATGGAACCGAGTCAAAATTACCAAGGGCGACTATTTATTGAGTGTAGTCAGAATGTGGAAAAATGTGTGGAGAGTATTCGAGCGGCTGTGGGAGATTGGGAAAAAACTATGGTTCCAGTAATCCAACCCTGCCCAGTGAAATAAAAAAATCAATTCTTTGTAGTGCACATATACATGATTTCATTTTTAAACGTCATCATTCTTATGACTATTGCAGAATTTTTCAGATGTGCTAAGAAAAATAAAAGAATTATTCCTGCTAATATTCGTAAAAATCCAATGCGTTGATGCGTAACCGTAATATTGCATTCTTTATCCCATGATGTCGATCCGCTCGACGATAATGATGCGTACGCATAAATTAGTGTGACAATGGAAATAATCGGAATAAAAAAGGCAAAGCCGCGGAAATACACTAAAAACGTTCGTTTTAAAGAATTTCCAAGTGATAATTTTTTGCTTTGATTATCTTTTATGGAAACGCGCAACATCCATTTTCCTAAGGTCGTTCCGAGCGTGCTTAATAAAATAGATTCAATTGCAATATAAAAGGCGAGATTAATTAATCCCCATTGTGTCGCTTGATGTAAAAGCGCTTGCCATTCAATAGCAACATGCGGTTGCAAATACAGTTGAAAATCCGCTAATGCAGGAAAAAGAAAAGTGAGAAAAGCAGAATACAACATAATATCCAGAAGTCGTCCCCAAAAACGAACCCAAGGTCTTGGTGTTGAAGTAAGTGACATTTCCATGAAGTCTGCTCCTATCAAAATAGCTTGATTTTTGTTCGCGGCTACGACTCTGCGCTCCCGAAACCATGGGGCGAAATTTGGCTTAATTCAGAGGAATGGAGTCCTAGGTTCTCCATGTATTTTTGCGTGAAGCGATCATTCGTCTTCGTGATAGCGAGAAGAATTACAATGGCTGCAATGATTCGTCCCATTCCAATTTTTTGGTGTATTACGGTTGTGTGGCAATCGCTATCCCATGAAGTTGTGCCCCGTGAAGTGAGTGCCTTGTATGCAATGATTTGTGTAATTATCGTGATGGGTGGGACCATAAATGCGAGACCTTTAAAGTAAACAAGGAAAGTTCTTTTTAACGCGACAGAAAAAGTTAATAAATGATCTTCGTTGTCTTTGACGCTTACTTTTAAAAGCCATTTCCCCAGTGTTTTTCCTACAAAGCATAATAATGCGGACTCAAATAAAATATATACCACAAGCGAGATGAGGGTCCACGACAAGAAGCTCATCATGAGAGAGGATCCCTCTGCGAGAGTAATGGTTGGATTCCAGGAAGGAAACATAATCGCTACTAAAAGTGCAAAAAAAGCCATGTCAACCAAACGAGCCCAAAATCGTACCCATGGTCTCACGACAGGAGGTGATGGTGTGGATGTTGATGGCGATACAGTCTCTATACTCATGTGGTAACTCCCTGTAAAAATCCTATAATAAAACAGTTCAAACTACCTCACAATTAATTTCCCCATCTTTTACACGCGCAATAATTTTATCGCCCGTCGAAATGTTTTTAACAGAATCGATAATATTATTTTTAGTATTTAATAAAACAGAATAACCCCTCTCTAAAGTCGCCAACGGGCTCATTGTATTTAAGGCACGACTTAGCTCAACAAGATTTAATTTTTTTTCCTGAAGAAAATTTTCCATCGCGCGATGTAATCGTTCATCAAAATAATCCAATTGCTGTGTAATATTTTGAGAAGTTTGAATTAAAAGATAATCTAAACGCTCAGACATTTTATCTAATGTGAATAATAATTCAGTTTGATCAGGGCTTAATAATTCTGCAGCCGCAGACGGTGTCGGTGCGCGAACGTCCGCCACAAAATCGGCGATGGTAATATCAACTTCGTGACCTACCGCACTCACAATCGGAATTTCACTCGCGAAAATGGCGCGCGCCACAATTTCTTCGTTAAATGACCAGAGATCTTCGAGTGATCCACCACCGCGGCCCACAATTAATACATCGCATTTTTTATGTTGATTAGCGGTTTGTATGGCATCAACAATTTCGCCGGCAGCTGAACCACCTTGTACGGCAGTAGGATAAATAATGATATTAATCAACGGAAAACGGCGGTTTAATACATGCAAAATATCATGAATGGCTGCACCCGTTGGAGAAGTGACAACCCCAATCGTCTTGGGCCATTTGGGTAAGGATTTTTTATGGCTAGTGTCAAATAGGCCTTCTTGAAGCAGCTTTTCTTTCAGTAAATTAAATTTTTTCTGGAGTAATCCATCGCCGGCCGCTTCCACATAATCCGCGATAAATTGATAATCCCCGCGCGGGGTATACAAGCTAACACGACCATGAAGTAAGACTTGATCACCATTTTGAGGCGTGAAATGAATGCCGCGTGCTTTGGGCTTAAAAAGTGCACATCGAATCGATGCTTGCGCATCTTTGAGCGTAAAGTACCAATGTCCCGAGCTGGGGCAGGCAAAATTCGAGATTTCCCCTGTGATCCATAAAGGCATCACCTGATTTTCCAGGAAATCGCGGATTTCCTGATTCAGCTGGGAAACACTATAAATAGGCTCTGAAATTTCAGTATTCATGGTACAATTCTGGCATTTACACGCGGAGGGGTCTATGAGAATTTTTGGAGCTGTCATCTTATCGTCACTGTTACTCAGCGCCTGTTCAACGCCAACAGCTAAACCACTTGTCCAGCTTTATCCCAGTTCTGATGTTCAATCGTCGACGATTGGCAATCAACAGTTGGTATATGTTTCAGCCACCGATGCAAGAGATTTATCCAGTTACAGCACCGCTAATATCAATCCTTCTCAAAATGTTTCACAAATTTTAACGCGTGAAGTGTCCAAAGGATTAAAACAGCAAGGATTTAAACCGGTCACGGCGTCTGCGGGACAAGAAGAACAATTGCAAATTAAATTGGTATCGCTGGATTATCGTGCATTATCCGGAATGACCTCAAATCACACGGAAACCGCGGTAAAAGCAGAAGTCACGGCAACGAAACCTTCTGGCACAACGTATAAAAAAACCTATACGGCAAGTGCGACCAATGAGAGTGTGTTAGGTTTTTCTTCGCAAACACCTTCGTCACAAGTTAACCAAGCCGTAGATAAATTATTAAATAATATTTTAAATGACTCTTCGTTAACGCAATTTTTGGTGAAAAATTAATGATGGATGATCAGGACTATTTGCGATTAGCGTTAAATTTAGCGCAAAAATGGAAAGGATTCTGCGCGCCCAATCCTGCTGTGGGTGCAGTCATTGTTAAGAATGGTGAAGTGATTGCAGAAGGTGAACATTTGGGCGCAGGCCATGCGCATGCTGAAGTTGTTGCATTAAATCATGTCGAAAATGATATGAGTGGTGCGACCTTATATGTCACGTTAGAACCGTGTTGTCATTGGGGAAGAACTCCGCCGTGTACCGAACGCATTATGCAATCCGGAATTCGTCGCGTGGTTTACGGATTTCGCGATCCGAATCCGAAGGTTAATGGCGTGGGTCAACAAACGTTGCAAGAATTGGGTATTGAATGTCAGCACGTACAAGTACCCGAAATTGATGAATTTTATGAAAGTTATGCATGGTGGTGGAAAAATAAAAAGCCGTGGGTAACCGCAAAATTAGCGATTAGTTTGGACGGAAAAATTGCCGGAAAAAATGGTGAGCCAATCTCCATCACCGGCCAAGAATTAAAACAGTTTACGCATGAATGGCGAAAACGGTCGGATGCTATTTTAACCACCGCACGAACCATTATTAATGATGACCCGTCATTAAATGCGCGATTATATGGCGAAGTGATTCCTAAGGCGGTCTATATTATTGATCGCAATTTGGAAATTCCGGTGAGTGCGAAAATATTTCAAACCGCCAAAGAAGTGCGCATATTTCAGAATGAAAGTTTATCTGAAATGTTGGAAAAAATTGCCGAAGATGGCGTACATGATTTATGGGTTGAAGCAGGCGGACAATTGTTTACGAGTTTATTAACCGAAAAATTAGTACAGCGGGCGTTTGTGTATGTTGCACCAAAAGTGATTGGCAAGGGTGGAGTCGAGGGATTTATTTCGGAACAAAATATTTTTCGCAATGCAAAGGATGTTCGTTGGGAAAATTATGGTGCGGATGTGGTTTGTGAAATGAGGTGGGTATAGTTTTATGTTTACGGGTATGGTTGATCATTGTGGTGAAATTGTTTCAGTTGAAACGATTCCCAATGGCTATCGATTTTTAGTGAAAACGCAATTTGATGATTTTACAAAAGGCGAAAGTATTGCTGTGGATGGAATTTGTTTGACCGTAATCCACTCAGACAAAAATTGTTTTACGTGTGAAGTCTCACCGGAAACATTGAAATTAACGACCGCGAATAAATTTAAAAATAATTACAAAGTTAACTTAGAAAAATCCTTAAAATTAAATGACCGCATGGGTGGTCATATGGTTATGGGGCATGTTGATACGCAAGCGACGCTCACGCATATTGAAAAAATGGGTGATTTTACCGTGATGCGATTCACGCCTGCATTATCCGATTGTTTTAAATTTATTTCTAAAAAAAGCAGTATTTCGGTTAATGGCGTAAGTTTGACCGTAAATGATGTGACCGAAAATTATTTTGAAGTGATGCTAATTCCGCATACTTTATCTAGAACAAATTTAGCCAATTTAACCATTGGCGATAACGTTAATTTAGAAATCGATTATTTTGCACGATATATTATTAATTACTTAGAGAGCCAAAAACAGTGAATTCCATTAAAGAAGCGATAAATGATCTAAAATCCGGGAAAATGGTTATTTTGGTTGATGACGTTCGTCGAGAAAATGAAGGTGATTTTGTGATCGCCGCCGAAAAAATTAAACCCGAGCATTTAAATTTTATTACACAGCATGGTCATGTTATTACCTGTTTAAGTATGGGCGAAACGGATTTAAAACGCTTGTCGATTCCCATGATGACGGCGGAAAATAATACGCACATGGGAACCGCGTTTACGGTTTCAATAGAAGCCGCAAAAGGTGTGACAACAGGAAGTTCTGTATTTGATCGCATCAAAACGATTCAAGCGGCGGTGAATCCAAAATCAACCGCAAAAGATATTGTTATGCCCGGGCATGTATTTCCCTTGGCCGCAAAAAACGGTGGCGTATTTGTTCGACGCGGACATACCGAAGGTGGATTGGATCTCATGCGTTTAGCTGGATTAAAGCCGATGGCCGTGATTTCTGAAATTATAAAAAAAGATGGCACAATGGCCCGTATGCCTGATTTAGAAAAGATTGCGAAAGCGCATAAATTAAAAATTATCTCTATACAACAAATCATTGAATACCGTGTTCAGCACGATCCTGTATTTAAAAAGACGGCCAGTGCAAAATTACCCACAAAATACGGCGCATTTGATGTGACGGTATTTTCTTCCCCGTATCATCCGGAAAATCATTTAGTGTTGACCAGTAAACTGAAAAAGAAGGGGAATGTTGAAGTTGTGCGTATTCATTCTGAATGTATGACAGGTGATTTATTAGGGTCCTTGCGTTGTGATTGCGGATGGCAATTAGATGCTGCATTGAAAAAAATAAGCCAAGAAGGTGGCGCCGTATTGTATATGCGTCAAGAAGGTCGCGGAATTGGATTATTAAATAAAATTAAAGCGTATGAGCTTCAAGATAAACATAATTTTGATACGGTTGAAGCGAATGAACAGTTAGGATTTTTAGCGGATGAGCGAAATTATATTGATGCCGCACAAATCTTGCATCAGTCCGGTTTAACCAAAATTAAATTATTAACCAATAATCCGCATAAAATAAATAATCTTAAAAATTATGGCATTCAAGTTACAGAACGTATTCCAATTATATCTGAACCACATCCGCAGAATAAAAAATATTTGAAAACAAAACGTGAAAAATTGGGGCATATGTTATGAAAAGCTTGAACATTGGTATTGTCACAAGTCGCTTTAATTACGAAATTACCTCGCAATTACATGCCGCGGCCGTAAAGCGCCTCAAAGAAAAAAATATTCCTGAGGAAAATATTACGTCCGTATTTGTGCCGGGAGCGGTTGAAATTCCGTTAGCCGCACAGCATTTGGCTTCACAAAAAAAATTCGATGCCATTATTTGTTTGGGTGCAGTTATTCGTGGTGATACGGATCATTATGATTATGTGTGCCAACAAGTCAGCTATGGTATTCAGCGTGTCGCGTTGGATCATCATATTCCAGTGACTTTTGGAGTGCTGACGACTGAAACAGAAGAGCAGGCGCAGAGCCGTGTCAGCATAATTCCTGGTTATGTAGATGGAACGTTTGAAATGATTGAATTGGTGAATAAATGAAAATTCTGAAAGAAGCGCTGACATTTGATGACGTATTATTAGTTCCGCGTCATACTGAAGTTTTGCCAAAAGATGTTCATCTTTCCACAAAACTTACCAAGGATATTGCATTACATATTCCCATCCTGTCATCTGCAATGGATACGGTTACAGAATCTCGACTAGCGATTGCGTTAGCCCAAGAAGGCGGTATTGGGATTATTCATAAAAATATGTCGATTGAAGAACAAGCGCGACAAGTCCGCAAAGTAAAGAAATTTGAAAGCGGTATTGTTAAAGATCCCATTACCGTTAATCCGAATATTACCGTCAAAGAATTATTAAGTATTACGGAATCTCATAATATTTCGGGAGTGCCGGTGGTTGAAGGCGAACAACTGGTTGGAATTGTGACGGGGCGTGATATTCGTTTCGAAACCAACTTGAAACAACCAGTATCGAAAATCATGACGCCAAAACAAAAATTAATTACGGTCAAAGAGGGCGCGTCGCGTGATGAAATTATTGATTTACTCCATAAAAATCGTATCGAAAAAGTGTTAGTCGTAAATAATAAATTTCAATTGCGTGGATTAATTACGGTTAAAGATATTCAAAAAGCAAAAACTAAACCGTTGGCAAGCAAAGATCAATTGGGACAATTACGTGTCGGTGCCGCCGTTGGCATTAATCCTGGGAATGATGAAAGAATTAAAGCCTTGGTTGAGGCGGGCGTTGATGTGCTGGTTGTCGATACCGCGCATGGTCATGCACAAAGTGTGCTAGAACGGGTCAAATGGATTAAAAAATATTTTCCTCATATTAATATCATTGCAGGAAATATTGCGACGGCAGATGCGGCAACGGCACTTATTAAGGCGGGTGCTGATGCGTTAAAAGTGGGCGTTGGTCCGGGATCGATTTGTACGACACGAATTATTAGCGGTGTGGGCGTCCCTCAAATTACCGCGATTCAAAATGTGTATGCCGTAGCGCACAAGAAAAATATTCCTGTTATTTCAGATGGTGGCATTCGATTCTCCGGTGATATTTGTAAAGCCTTAGCCGCAGGTGCATCGTGCGTCATGATTGGGAGTTTATTTGCTGGTACAGAAGAATCTCCCGGCGAAATTGAATTATATCAAGGCCGTACGTATAAATCGTATCGCGGTATGGGATCATTAGCTGCAATGGCGCAAGGATCCAGCGAACGTTATTTTCAAGAATTACAGGGAAATTCAGATAAATTAGTGCCAGAAGGCATTGAAGGGCGAGTACCGTATAAAGGATCACTCGGAAATGTTGTTTTTCAATTGATGGGTGGTATTCGATCAGGCATGGGATACTTGGGCGCGAAAACAATAAAAGAATTACAGCAAAAAGCAGAATGGGTGAAAATTACGCAAGCGGGATTTCGTGAAAGTCACGTGCATGATGTTACCATGACAAAAGAACCTCCAAATTATGCCGGCGAATAACAGCTCAAAAATTCTAATTCTCGATTTTGGTTCCCAATATAGCCAATTGATTGCGCGATGCATACGCGAGTTGGGAGTGTATTGTGAATTAATGCCGTATAAAACCTCAGCAGAAATCATCCAGAAATTTCAACCGTCAGGCATTATTTTGTCCGGCGGTCCCGAAACCGTATTGGAAAATTTTTCACCGCGTATTCCTGACAGCGTATTTAATTTATCTGTCCCTATGCTAGGTATTTGTTATGGCATGCAAGCTATGGCGATTCAATTAGGCGGTAGCGTAACGAAAGAAAAACACAGTGAATTTGGTTATGCCAAATTAACTGACTGTATTGCATCCCCATTATTGAAAGGGGTTAATAATACAACCGTGTGGATGAGCCACGGTGATCAAGTGACGGTGGTTCCCGAAGGATTTGTTTCAACGGCATCTTCGGCAAATACGGCTATTGCTGTGATGGAAAATAAAACGAAAAAATATTATGGCGTGCAATTTCATCCCGAAGTCACCCATACGCCAGACGGCAAAAAAATTCTGGAGAATTTTGTTTTTGGTATTTGCGAATGCAAACAAAACTGGTCTGCTGAAAATATTATCGAGAAAATTATTGGGGACATTCGCCAAAAAGTCGGAAAAGAAAAAGTATTGTTAGGATTATCCGGTGGGGTAGATTCTTTAGTCACTGCCGTGTTATTACACAAAGCGATTGGCCCGCAATTAATTTGTTTGTATGTGGATCACGGATTGCAGCGTCTCAATGAAGCGGATTATTTATTAAATCATCAAGCAAAACGCATTGGTTTGAAAGTTAAAGTCAGCCAAGCGGAAAGTTTTTTCTTAAGTAAATTACGCAATGTGGACGATCCCGAAGAAAAGCGAAAAATCTGTGGGCAATTATTTATTGATGCATTTATGCGCGAAGTGGAAAAAACGCCAGAAATTAAATGGTTGGCGCAGGGAACAATTTACAGTGATGTTATAGAATCTGCGAAAGCGGGCAGTGGATCACATACCATTAAATCGCATCATAATGTTGGCGGGCTACCTGAAAAATTACATTTAAAATTAGTTGAACCACTGCGTGAATTATTTAAAGATGAGGTTCGCAAAATTGGATTAGCGTTGGGATTACCGTTTGAAGAATTATTTCGACATCCGTTTCCAGGGCCGGGATTAGCGTTACGCGTAATAGGTCCAGTGACAAAAGAAATTTTAGATACCTTACGAAAAGCCGATTTTATTTTTATGGAAGAATTACAGAAAAATGATTTGTATCACAAAGTCTCCCAGGCCTTCTGTGTTTATTTGCCTATTAAATCCGTCGGTGTAGTAGGGGATGCGCGATTGTATGCGCCCATAATTGCGTTGCGTGCGGTAGAAAGTACGGATTTTATGACAGCGACATCTGCGCATTTATCGCATGATTTTCTAGAGCATGTTGCACGGCGAATTATTAATGAAGTGAAAAATATTTCGCGTGTGGTCTATGATGTAACCAGCAAGCCACCCGCGACCATTGAGTGGGAATAGCCAAGTTTTCCTGTCATCATCCCAGGAAAAGCTTGGTGGCAAACCCAGAGAAAGCCAGGGATACGCTGCCCCAAATGAAGCCTTTGGTACGAGCTGTACTGTTGAAAATGCCCGATAAGAAAGTAAAAAATACAGTCTTTAAGGGTTGTTTAGACAGGAAATAGCCTAAATTGCCTTTTTTCGAGGCAGCAGATTTTAAGAAAATCTTAAGATTTATGGTCTATACTTAGGGTAGATAACTTAAAAGAGGAGAGTGTCATGTTAGAGCCACGCAAGAGTTCAGCAGGTCCAGAGAAAAGAAAAAAATATTATCTTATTAGTACCTATCTAGTATTTCTGGATCAGCCCGATGAAGAAGTGGTTCCTAAAATAGAAATTGAAAAATTAAACGGTGAGATACTTAGCATTGCTCAAAAATTACAGGAAGAACCGAATTGCGAATTTTTTATTAGTGCATCCTATAATCAAAAGGTCAAAAATAAGAATCTAGATAGTTATGATCAGAGCTCTGCAATTATACATATCAAACAAGGCAAAAAAGGACCTATCGTCAAATTCGTTGGACATTCAAGGCAAAATGGCATCGCGCCACAGTTAACGGAATGGTCAAAAGCTGCTATAAAACAAGCTATTAATCCCAACAATAAAAACAGCGTAAAGATTGAGAAACCAACTTTTCTTTCCACGAACTTCGATAAGTTTAGCCAAGAAATTTTTGGCGACAGAGATAAAACCAGTAAATTAAAGGGGTTTTCCTCAGGCCAAGAGTTTAAACGTCATTTTGACTCTCAGGCTCGGAAAAATATTAAATCTAATTTAAAACTAACCTATTATAGACCACACATTGTTTCAGGAATAGCTAACGCAATTGTTTTAGTGGCACTCGCTGTATTATTTTGGCCAGCGGCAATTGTATGGGGTGTTGTGGCGGGTCTTGCTCTTGGGTATGCAGTGTATAAAACTAAAAAAGAACGTGATGCTTACGATTTAAGTCAAGCTGTTCTCGAAGATGAAATTGAAATAGATTATAAAGATTTTAATGATGATGTAGCTGATGTTGTTACATTAGAAAAAACTGCAGGCAACACTCAATCTGATGCAGGGCTAAAATTAAGAGATCCCAGTCATTCTCGTCAATCTGATATTAGCCTTCGGATTGTTGATGATGAAAAGATAAATGATGCCACTGGTGTTAATCCATACTCGTATACAAAAATTTTTAGTAAGTCACCGGAAAATAGTGATTCTGAAAGCGATTCTGAACCGCAAATATTTTTAAAAAAATAAGTTGGAAGTGAAAAGCGTTTAAATTGTTTTATTTATAGGCTCTCATAATTGCCTCCTGCGTAATTTTTTATACAGGAAAAACGTTTCACCTATCATGAGTTAGTTGTATGAGCTCTGATTTACTTGGCCTAAGGCAATTTTATCATTGTCCCTTCATTTGCTGTTGTGGCGCGTAAAATGTAATATAAAGACCCATAGAGTTGTGATAGGGTGTAATCCTAAAAAAAGTGAGAACAACAATATGGGTTTATGGGCAAGATTAAAATCCGTTGTATCTGCTGTATTAAATGTCTTGTGGGAAAATAAAGTTCCTCTTGGTGCTGCTGTAATTGCGAGCATGTCAGGTACTGAACGTGCATCGTTAGTCGGTTATTTCGCAGAACAATCCCTTGAAAGAATCACGCACGCGGTAACACCGTCGACCGCAATAAGTTTATTTGGCATGGCAGCCAGCAGCTATGTCTTAATTCGCACGCGTTATCAACCGGTCAAAAATATTTTATCTGGTGTTTCCAATAATCCGGATAAAACTACGTATTCAATGCTGACGAATGGGCAAAAAAAAATTGCACTAGTTTTTATTAGTATTGGAATGTATTCCATGAGTTTAACGTTTATCGCGACGCATGAAGCCTTTATTAACCTACTGAAAAATCTCGCGTATTTTTTGAATTTAACAGGTCCTCCGAATGGTTTTTCGTGGGGAGAAGACTATATTTATGTGATTGCAACTTCGCCTTTTTTGGCGACCGTCATTACTACGGTCTCAGGGTATGGGATTAATTTTTTTATAAGCAATGTTTATGCCGCTGCTAAATTCATGACGTCTTCCGAGGTGCGGAGCGAAATGTTGAATGGTGTTTCACCATATGCATTGATAGTATTAATGCTGTGTGGATCATTG
Source organism: uncultured Coxiellaceae bacterium (assembly GCA_964559315.1). Lineage (GTDB taxonomy): Bacteria > Pseudomonadota > Gammaproteobacteria > DASZBR01 > DASZBR01 > DASZBR01. The sequence goes on along the minus strand of CAZLGL010000008.1, from coordinate 94,969 downwards.
TATGTGCTTCCCGCTGGCGGTTGGGCGTTTCAAACTTACAGCGCTATGTTCAAGGCTGTTTTTAATATCGAAAATAAATATGTTGTGGGGGCGAGTGTTGCGGCTTCTGTGGTTTCCAATGAGTTGACGTTTCCGGCGCAGGGATTTCGCCTGTTGGGTAAAACACAAAAAGATTTTTCCGAGTGGTACGGTTCAAATACGGGGCAGCGTATGGTTTTTTTTGGAAAAGCGACCGTGCTGGCTATCGATACTGCCACTGTGAGCATTGCGAATTACGGGGATTTTTATGTGCTCACCACGTCAATGGGGCTTGCCATGCTGATGGCGGGGACGGGAGGTTTCTATCATCTCATCTTCAATTTACCTCTTTTTAATCGTCCTCGACCCGATGTTTTGCCTCTCGAACATACTCGAAGCCCCGAAGGTGATGAAGAAGATGATATGGAGCGGGGAATTGGCTTGCGGTTTGACTAATCCTTTGCATTTGAGGGGCCGACACAGTAAAATCCCGAGTCTTTATAACTAGTGATGGAGTTGATGAGTAGATGCCGATAGTTCGAATCAAAGAAGGCGAACCCACTGAGGTTGCTATCCGACGTTTTAAACGTGCGTGTGAAAAAGCTGGAATATTAATGGAATTACGTCGCCGCGAGTTTTATGAAAAACCCACGTCTGAACGTAAACGTAAAGCGGCTGCTGCAAGAAAGCGTCATTTGAAGAAAAAATCACGTGATTTGCCGGGTGGTCAGCGTATTACTGCAAGTGCATCTAAATCTGATCGTAAATCCGACCGTAAATCTGAACGCGAGCGTAATTAATTTATGACGCTGAAAAGCCGAATTCTCGATGACATGAAAAACGCCATGCGGGCACAAGAAAAAGAAAAGCTTGGCGTCATTCGGTTAATTCAGGCAGCGATTAAACAGTACGAAGTCGATGAACGTAAAGATGTCGATGATAATCAGGTTTTAATTATCTTAGAAAAAATGCTCAAGCAACGTCGTGAATCGATTGCGCAATTTGAGCAAGCGCATAGAGATGATTTGGTGAAGCAAGAAAAGTTTGAGATGGAATTAATTCAAGCGTACATGCCGCAACCACTCAGCGAAAACGAAATTACCGATATTATTAAAAGCGCCATTGTAAAAACCGGCGCGAAAACAATGCAGGATATGGGCAAAATTATGGCAGAAATAAAACCGCTTTTATTTGGTCGAGCGGATATGTCTGCGGTAAGTGCTAAAATCAAACAGCAGTTAAGTTAACGATGTGTCAAATCTCATACCACGTGAATTTATCAATGAAGTTATTGCTCGTACGGATATTGTCGAGTTAATTGACGCGCGCGTCCCTCTGAAAAAAACCGGTCGAAATTATCAAGCGTGTTGTCCATTTCATAACGAAAAATCGCCGTCCTTTACTGTCAGTGCACCTAAACAGTTTTATCACTGCTTTGGCTGTGGTGCGAGTGGGAATGCGATTGGATTTTTGATGGCGTATGAGCGACTTGAATTTGTTGATGCCATTGAAGTCTTGGCGAAGCAATTAAATTTAGAAATTCCTCGTACTGAAACCGAAAAAAATAAGAAAAAATATTCCCAAGATTTATATGAGCCGTTGCAAAAAACAAAAGTATTTTATGAGCAATCGCTCAAAAAATCTCCTGAAGCTATAAATTATTTAAAAGGCCGTGGATTAACTGGCGAAATTGTGAAGAAATATCATATTGGTTTTGCGCCGGATCGCAAACGCATTACGTTTCCGATTCATGATAGACGAGGACGCGTCATTGGGTTTGGGTGGCGGGTGATGGATAACAGCTTGCCGAAATATATTAATTCGCCCGAAAGTCCGTTATTTCACAAAAGCCAAGTATTGTATGGTTTGTATGAGGCACGCGAAACGAATCATAATCTTGAAAAATTAATGGTGGTTGAAGGCTATATGGATGTGGTCTCCTTGGCCCAGCACGATATTACCTTTGCTGTCGCGACATTAGGAACGGCAACAACACAGCAACATGTCACGCAATTATTTTCTCAAACGGATAAAGTTATTTTTTGCTTTGATGGCGATAATGCAGGGAAAAAAGCTGCATGGCGGGCACTCGAATCGACGCTTGCCGTTATGCAAGATAATACCGAAGCGCGATTTTTATTTTTACCCGAAGGGGAAGATCCGGATTCGTTAGTGCGCCATGAAGGTAAAGAAAAATTTTTAGCGCGATTAGCGTCTGCACAGACGTTAGGTGATTTTTTTTACAGCCACGTAAAATCGCAGGTTAATGTGGGGACAACAGAAGGTCGTGCACAATTAGTGCATTTGGCGTTGCCCTATATTGATACTATTTCAGCGCCAATATTTAAATCCATGATGTTAGATCGATTAGCGGAATTGGTTCGAATGGATAAAAGCCAATTAAATCAATTTGTTTCGCATGCGCCGGCGGTAAGTTCCTCTGCAAAATTTCAACGCACACCGATGCGATTAGCCATTGCTTTAGTGTTGCAAAATCCGCATTTATTTTCTGAGCTGACGTTTGATGTGATGACGTTAACTTTACCTGGCAGTGAATTATTAAAAGAGATTGCAGAAATCTTAACGCAAAATCCGTCCATGACGACAGCAGGTTTATTGGAGTATTTTCGGGATAAACCTCATAGTGAGCTGGTGCATAAATTAACTGCCTGGGAACATGGTGTGCCGGATGAGGGAATTTCGCAAGAATTTCACGGCGTCGTGAATCATTTGATGAAGCAACAACGTGAAATGGTAATAGAGCATTTGCTTAAAAAAGCAAATTTGAATACGCTAACCGAAGAAGAGAAGCGACAGTTGCAAGGGATGTTAGGAGAGAAATCGTGAGTTCAAAAACCATCGGTAGCATCTTAATGATTTTAGGTACTGCTGTGGGCGCCGGCATGTTAGCGTTACCCATTGCCTCTGCTCATGCCAATTGGCAAACCACCACGCTCATGATGTTTTTCAGTTGGTTTTTAATGACCACCGGTGCGTTTGCAATATTAGAAGTAAATTTGTGGTTTTCAGCTGAAACCAATTTAATCAGCATGGTAAATAATACGCTGGGAAAATATTTTAAATTAATAACCTGGCTAGTGTATTTGTTGCTACTTTATAGTTTACTGTGTGCGTATCTTTCCGGCGGAAGCGATATTTTGCGTGGATTATTTCAAGCTGTTCGTATTCAACTCCCGTCCTGGTCTTCTACCTTATTAGCATTAATTGTATTGGGAAGTATTGTGGTGCGTGGGGTGAGTGCAGTCGATATCGTCAATCGCGGGCTCATGGGTGTTAAATTATTAGCCTATGCCATATTAGTTGTTGCTATTTTCCCGCATATTTCAGTGGATAATATTCACGCGGGTAATTATGTGTACAGCACCAGTACCCTAATGGTCATGATGACGTCGTTTGGATTTGCCATTATTGTTCCGACACTTCGAGCGTATTTAAATAGCGAAGTGCCGCGATTAAGAAAAGTATTATTCATTGGTAGCTTATTGCCCCTGATATTATATTTATTATGGATTACCGTTATTCAAGGCTTAATTTCTCGCGCGGATTTATTCCCTATGATTTCTGGCGATACGAATTCTTTATTGATGCATAGCGTGAGTGCAGCTTTAAACAAAGGCGTGTTGGGCGATATTGCAAAATTATTTATTTCAATTTGTGCGGTTACGTCTTTCTTGGGCGTATCGATTTGTTTGGTGGATTTTTTGGCAGATGGGTTGCAATGGCCACGCACTATGAAAGTGTATTCCGCGGCTTTTTTGCCGCCCTTAATTATCGTTTTAGTGGCACCTAATATATTTATTAAAGCTTTAAGTTATGCAGGTTTATGTTGCGTATATTTATTAATAGTGTTGCCCATGTTGATGTTATACAGTGGGCGATATTATAAAAAAATTGAAGGCGTTCATATGTTGCCAAAATGTAAATATTTTGTGCTGACATGTATTGTGATTGGGATGGTCTTGATGGTGCTTAATGCGTAGGAAAATCGCGGGCTGTATTTTAATGTTATTAGGTACTGCCGTCGGGGCAGGAATGTTAGCGTTACCGTTAGCCACGGCGCAAGCCAATTGGCAAACGACATTAATGATGATGATCGGCAGTTGGTTAATTATGACTGCAGGCGCATTTGCATTATTAGAAGTAAATTTGTGGTTTCCTGCTGGTTCGAATTTTATTCGAATGGCAGGTAGTACCATTGGTAAACCCGCAAAATGGATTACATGGGTTGCGTATTTATTATTATTTTATAGTTTACTCTGTGCATATTTGTCGGGTACCAGTGATATTTTGCACGGATTGATTTCTGTGTTGCCCCGATGGTTAGCGACTTTTTTAGCATTAATCTTACTAGGTGCTGTGGTTATACGAGGGGTAAGTTCCGTTGATATCGTCAATCGTGGCTTAATGAGTTTAAAATTAATCGCCTATATTATTTTAATCGCCGCCATTTTCCCTCATATAGCTATAGATAATATTGCGGATGGAAATTATTTTTACCAAACCAGTGCATTAATGGTGATTGTAACGTCGTTTGGATTTGGTTCCATTATTCCTACGTTACGAGATTATTTAAAAAGTAATGTTAAGCAGCTGACCATTGTATTACTGGTTGGCAGTATTTTGCCTATGGTAATTTATTTATTGTGGATTTCTGCTACGCAAGGATTATTGCCGCGTGTGGAATTAACCCATATGGCAACTTCATCCCAGCCTAATTCGCTATTGATGCACGGTATCAGTCAGTTATTGGGTAATCCCATATTAGGCACGATTACGAAATTATTTATTTCGATTTGTGCGGTAACGTCATTTTTAAATGTTTCTATTGGATTGGTGGATTTTATTGCGGATGGGTTTCAAAGTGAAAAGCAGGGATGGGAAGGCGTTAAAATTTATTTGTTTGCATTTCTTCCTCCGTTGATTGTCGTATTATTAGCACCCGGGATATTTATTAAAGCTTTAAGTTATGCAGGATTTTGCTGTGTTTTTTTATTAATTTTATTGCCCATGGTGATGTTATATGCGGGACGTTATCGTCAGCATCATGCGGGTATTAGACTCTTGCCAAACAGTAAAATAGTGATAGTGAGTTGTGCATTGATTGCAGTTGTTTTAATGATCTTACAATGGGTGAATGTCTAATGGATAAAATTAAACAATTAGTTGAGCACGCGTTACAGTTAGCGAAAAAAGAAGGCGCAACAGAAACAGAAGTGGCCGTCAGTAATAATCAAGGATTTACAGCCAGTGTGCGTTTAGGAGAAGTCGATACGGTTGAATATCATCACGACAATAGTTTTGATATTACAGTGTATAAAAATCACTGCCAGGGATCGGCCAGTACATCAGATTTAAGTCCTCACGCTATTGAAAGCGTCGTGAAAAAAGCGTGTTTAATTGCAAGTAATACGGGAGAAGATCTCTGCCATGGATTAGCGGATAAAGCGTTATTAGCCAAAAAATATGAAGATTTGGATTTGTATTATCCGTGGAATATTGATGTCAACGCTGCCATTGAAATGGCAAAACAGTGTGAAGAAGCAGGCCGACAATTTGATACGAAAATAACCAATTCTGAAGGTGCTTCGGTAAGCCAATATGAAGGTCGTTTTATTTACGGCAATTCGAATGGATTTTTAGATGGCTATGCCTCTTCGCGTCACAGTATGAATTGCGTGCTTTTAGCAGAAGGCAGTGAAAATAAAGAGCGTGATTATGAATATACGCAAGCGCGTGATCCTAACGATTTGCAGTCGCCGCAGTGGGTGGGTGAAGAAGCGGCGAGGAAAACCATCGCAAAATTAAATGGTCGCAAATTATCTACACGCAATGTTCCGGTTATTTTTGCGCCGCGGATTGCGACAGGTCTTTTAGGCAGTTTTATTGGCAGTATTCGGGGAAGTAGTATTTATCGCCAAGCGTCTTTTTTAGTAGGCGCGCTAAATCAAAAAGTATTTCCGGATTTTATTACCATCTCGGAAGATCCCTTAATTCGAAAGGCGATTGGAAGTGCGCCATTTGATAATGAAGGGGTAGTGACGCAAAAACGTTTAGTGATTGAAAAAGGCTTGTTAAATAATTATGTTTTAAATACCTATTCGGCAAAAAAATTAGGATTGCAAACCACGGGAAATGCCGGTGGCGTACGCAATTTAATGATCCATCCTACGTCAGGAAATCTGGATGAATTAGTGAAAAAAATGGATACGGGATTATTGGTCACAGAGTTAATGGGCCAGGGTGTCAATATTATTACGGGTGATTATTCACGGGGTGCGTCAGGATTTTGGGTTGAAAAAGGTCAGGTTCAATATCCCGTGCATGAAATTACGATTGCCGGTAATTTAAAAGACATGTTTTTAAATATTGTCGCGGTGGGGAATGATGTAGATAAGCGTGGCAGTATTTGGTCCGGCTCTATTTTGTTAGAAAATATGACGGTAGCGGGAGAGTAATAGCCTATGAATTTAAATGAACATATTGAAGTAATCAAAAAATGCGAAATGTTATTGCCTGACCTAAAAAAAGTTACGGATAAAATTATTGCGTCATTAAAAAATGGCGGCACGGTATTTTGGATGGGCAATGGTGGAAGTGCATCAGATGCACAGCATATGGCAGCTGAATTGGTCGGGCGATTTAAAAAAGAGCGTCGTGCATTGCCATCGTTATCGTTATCAACCGATACGTCTTTGTTAACGGCATTAAGTAATGACTATGATTTTAGTATAGTTTTTGCGCGTCAGTTAGAAGCTTTCTGTAAACCCAATGATATTGTTATTGCGCTATCAACGTCAGGAAATAGCGAAAATGTTTTAAAAGGGGTTGAAGTTGCTAAATCCAAAAAAGCTTTTGTTGTTGCCTTCACCGGTGAAGTCGGGGGTAAATTAAAAGATAAAGTCGACCATTGTTTTTTGATACCCTCAAACGTAACGGCGCGAATCCAAGAGGCCACTACGCTATTGTGTCACACGATGTGTGAAATCATTGACGAAGCAAATTAACCAAAATCTGCTCATAAATTTTTGTTAACTCATCCAGTTCTGAGATTTTTACTTTTTCGTTAATTTGATGAATTGTATCGTTGCAGACACCTAGCTCAACCACCTCGGCACCCAACGGCGCAATAAAGCGACCGTCGGATGTCCCCCCGCTGGTGGATAACTCTGGCGTAAACCCAAGCGCTTTTGTGACTGCATCAATTAATTTGCCGGGCTTGGTTAAAAAAGGCTTTCCAGAATGAGACCAGATAATTTTGTAATTTAATGTATGTTTTTTAAGTACGGCTTCGAATTTTTCTTGTAATTGCTCGGCCGTAAAATGCGCAGAATATCTAAAATTACACAGTAATTTTAATTCACCCGGAATAACATTGGTTGCACCCGTGCCAGAATTAATATTAGATATTTGTAGACTGGTCGTGTCGTCCCATTTGATTTTAAGTAATTCATCTAAAGCGGGAATAATAGCGTGTATAGGATTATCTGCTAAATGCGGATAGGCAATATGTCCTTGTTTGCCGTGAATGATTAATTCGGCAGATAGCGTTCCGCGTCGACCAATCTTGACAACATCCCCGATTTTTTTTGAGCTCGACGGTTCACCGACTAAACAGTAATCTATTTTTATATTTTTAGATTGTAAATATTCCACGACTTTTGCTGTGCCATTTATACTGGGCCCTTCTTCGTCGCTGGTTAATAAAATTCCAATAGAGCCCGCATAATTTGGATTTTTTTGAATAAAATGCTCAATGGCAATGATCATCGCGGCAATATTGCTTTTCATGTCTTGGGCGCCACGGCCATATAAATACCCGTTATTTTCAGTGGGCTCAAATGGAGGGGAGTCCCACTTATCTAAGGGCCCTGGTGGAACAACATCAGTATGACCTACAAAAACAAAGAGAGGAGAGGTTGGCGTAGATGATGATACTTTTCCGCGTACTGCCCACAAATTTTTGACATCACCAAATGGCAGATGCGTTATTTCAAAACCTAAGACTTTTAATTTTTCGGCAATAAAATGCTGGCATCCATTATCGTCTGGTGTGACAGTCGAAAATTGAATCAGCTGTTTGGTTAGTTCTGGTGTCATAAAAAGTACTATTTGGTTCCAAATAAACGATCGCCGCAATCACCTAAGCCTGGCAAAATATAGCCTTGAGCGTTGAGTTCACGGTCTAACGATGCAGCGTAAATAGGAACATCAGGATGGATATTCAACATTTTTTTTATGCCTTCCGGCGCTGCGACTAAACAGACAAAAATAATTTTCTTGATGCCAGCTTTTTTAAGTCTTGTGATGGCGTCTACAGCAGATCCGCCTGTGGCTAACATCGGATCACAAACATAAAATTGACGATCCTGGCTATTTGGCGGAATTTTAAAATAATAAAATTGCGGCTCAAGTGTTTCTTCGTCGCGGTATAACCCAATATGTCCCACGCGTGCCGAAGGGATTAATGTTAAAAATCCATCGACCATGCCCAAGCCTGCACGTAAAATGGGAACCACAACAGGTTTTTTGCCTTTCATAAATGGCGCATCAAATGCTTCCAACGGTGTTTTAATATTTTTGTGAGAAATGGGTAAATCTTTTGTGGCTTCGTAGGCTAATAATAATGTGATTTCACGCGTTAATTCGCTGAATTCTTTGGTTGTGGTACGGGTTTCGCGTAATGTCGATAATTTATGCTGTAAAAGCGGATGACGCACTTCGATTAAATTCGGAAACATTATCGATGCCTCGTTTCAGTTTTGTGTGTCGTATGTGTTTTTGTGTGATGTGTATTGTGCGGTATTTTATGATGCGTGTAATGATGGGTTTCATGGCGTGTATATTTGGAATGACGTGAATGAACTTCTTCGCGTTTAATAATGGTTAATCGATGCCCCACACGAACCGGTGAATGTGCACTGATATGATTCCAATGTGCAATTTCTTCAGTCGTGACTTTATATTTTGCGGCAATGCGCGCCAATGTTTCGCCGCGTCGAACCGTATGTATCACTTTAACAAAGCGTAAACCTTCTTTGGATGGCGCTTCATTTTGTTGTTCATAATGTTGCATTGCGCTTTTATCTAAATCAGCGGCATCTGATAAATCGGGCGCTGCAATTGGCGAAGCGGTTACTTGAGTACTGGATGTGGCTGCCGCGGTCGCAGACGCAATTGCGCTTTCGTTTTGTTTATTTTCAGGGATAAGCAAAATAGTGCCCACAACAGGAGCAGTCGGATCCGCTTTATTAATTTGTTGTAATAATGATGCAGGGGTAGTGAATTGTTTGGAAATTTTATCCCACGTATCACCCTCTTGAACGGTGTAGCGCCCCCATAATCCATTTCTACCCGAAGCTTCGTGTAATAAATTTTCACGGAAGAAATTCACGCGATCCAGTGGTAATAAAATTTTATACGGTTGATTCGGATCTAACGTATTTCGTCGATAGCCAGGATTTAAGGTTTTTAATTCATCTAAACTGACACCTGCTAAACTCGCCGCTTTTTGTAAATTTAATTGCGAGCTAACATCGACTTCGCCTAAATAGGGTGAATTACTGATGGGCGGTAATTGAATATGATATCGCGCTGGATCGCTGACAATAATGGCTAAGGCTAATAATCGCGGAACATAAGATTTTGTTTCGGCGGCGAGTGGCAATGACCAAAAATCCGTATTTAATCCGAGTCGTGCGTTGTGTCTTATTGCCGCTTCAACGTTACCTTCCCCGGTATTATAGGCAGCAATAGCCAGCAACCAGTTTCCGCCAAATAAATTCTGTAAATACGAAAAATAATCTAACGCGGCTTTTGTTGAAGCATTAATATCGCGACGACCATCGTACCAAAAATCTGCATGCACACCAAATGTTCGCGCGGTTCCGGGTTCTAATTGCCACAAACCTGCAGCACCCGCGGACGAAGAAACAAAAGGATTATAAGCGCTTTCAATAATGGGCAATAAAACTAATTCTGAGGGTAAATGACGCGCTTTAACTTGCTGATAAATGTAATACATATAGGGCGCTGCACGTCGCGCAGTGCGATCGAGGTAGCCTTGGTTATGCATAAACCAATTTAATTGTGCTTGTACCTGTGGAGCATCAGCATAATGTTCAATTTGGAAATTCTCGCGGATAGAAGACCATAAGTTATCGCCTTCAGGGATGTTGTTAAAATAATCTTGGCTGGCAGCGTTATCGGGAGCGGCGTATTTGCCATGGCCTTTGTAATGGCCGTAACTCCCGCCGTTTGCGGGTGAATAAGAAAATTCATTGCTTCCGGTACAGGCAGAGAGTGCAAGGGCCACAGAGACGGAAGCTATTCGATATAACCACGGTTTCAGACGCATCAAAGGATGTTACGGATTCGAGGGGGGGAGGTCAACCCCTGCCACAATGCGGTACCCGCCGGGGACTAATTTATACTATATATAAAGTGTGGTTGTCGGGGGATGGCAGGGAAAACGATAAAGCAACGAGGGAAGAAGTTCGAACGATTTATAAAAAGTGAAGTAATCCTATTGCTTCGTCGGTTTCAAATACCCCGTTAATTCATTGACCATTTTCTGCGCTGATTCTTTGAATTTCCACGGCGGATTAAGAATCACCAATCCCGAGCCGTTTAATCTCACAGGAACATCATCCGGATAGGGGCAGCATTCCAATATTAATAAATCTTCTGGGCAAAGATCTTTTAAGAGCTGTTTTACTTTTTCATGAAAGACTTTAATTGCACTGCGCGATTTAATCGGATACCAAATCACATACGTTGCTGTCGCAAATCGCTCTAAACAGTTTTTAATAAAATAGGGAAGTTTCTGGAGTTCATCCGGTGATTCATACGCCGGATCAATTAACACTAAGCCTCGTTTTATTTTCGGAGGTAATAAGCTTTTTATAGCTATTTCGGCGTCTATATTATGAATATGGACTTGTTTGTCATGAGGGAAATTTTGTTTAAGCTGGAAATAAACGGGTTCGGATTTTTCGACTAAAATTAATTCATCCGTCGGGCGTAATAATTTTTTGGCGAGTTTGGGAGAGCCAGGATAGTGGTGAAAGTCTTGAGCTAATTCAAAATATTTTTTTAAATAGGGGCTGGCGAGATTTTTATCTTTCAGTTTGACCACACCCGATTTAAATTCCTGAGAGGACTTTTGGTATAAATTATAATCTCCAGTACCGGCATAAAAATCGATATAGCTTAAAGACTTGTCTTTTTGCGTTAAAAATTGCAGTAACATGACCAAAACAGCGTGCTTGAAAACATCCGCATGACTGCCCGCATGGTAGGCGTGTTCGTAATTCATCTAGTTGCACTTTTCCTGAAAGCCCGCGACAATACCATACTATGGAACCCAATCACATTCTTTTGAGTATTTTTCTGATTTTCACTGGCGCTGCAGTCGTCTCAACAGTCGTTTTAATGACGAGGCAATCTTTATTAGTGGCATATATCTTCATCGGTGTCGTGTTAGGGCCGTTCGGTTTTAAATTAATTCCTGATCGTGAATTAGCTCGTCAAATTGGCGATATTGGTATCATTTTTCTGTTATTTCTCGTAGGGCTGGATTTAAATCCGCGTGAATTATGGCAGACCTTTCGAGAAGTTAGTGCCGTGGCATTAATCAGTTCGTTGGTATTTTTTGCAGTAGGCGCAGAGATATCCTATTTATTTGGATTTACTTTTATTGAGTGCATGATCATCGGCGCGGCCATGATGTTTTCCAGTACGATTATTGGATTGAAATTATTGCCCAGTAGTTCGCTACACAATAAACATATTGGTGAAGTCATGATTGGCATATTGTTGATTCAAGACATTATGGCCATCGTAGCTATGTTAGTGTTTAACGGAATGGGAACGGCGGAACCATATTGGGTCGATATTGGTTTGGCGGTTGTCACGCTCCCTGCGATGTTGTTATTCGCGTTTTTAGTAGAGCGTTATGTGATTCGCCCTTTATTAGAAAAATTTGATCGCGTGCAAGAGTATATATTTTTGGTGGCGATTGCATGGTGTTTAGGCATGGCGAAACTCGCTTCTTATTTTGGATTGTCGGATGTGATAGGTGCTTTTATTGCCGGTGTCGCTATTGCAGAAGGTCCCATTGCATCGTATATCGCAGATAATTTAAAACCGTTACGTGATTTTTGTTTAGTGATGTTTTTCTTTACGATCGGAGCAAGATTTAATTTTCAATTGATTCCTCAAATTATTGTTCCGGCTTTAATTTTAGCTTTTATCTATATGGTCTTAAAACCCTTTGTCTTTGATCGTTTGCTCCGGCGAACCGGGGAAGGAAGGCATTTTGCGCGCGAAGTGGCCGTTCGATTGAGCCAGGGAAGCGAATTCGCTTTAATATTGGGATCCATGGCGCATAAAATGATGCCAGAAGTTATCGATGCAAAAACAAATTATTTAATTCAAGCGGTGACCATGATTACGTTAATTGTGTCGTGTTATTGGGTGGTGATGAAATATCCAACACCTATGTCGTATGACAAAAAGTTGTTGAAGGAATAAAAAATGTTACACAATGCTGAATATGTTCCGTCACCCAACTGTAATGAAAGACCAGAGAATACTGTTATTGATATGATTGTTATTCATGGTATTAGCATTCCTGAAGGTGCATATGGCAATGATAACGTCATTAAATTATTTCAAAATCGTTTAAAAACCATGAAAGATCTTAAAGTCTCCTCGCATTTGTATATTCGACGGGACGGTGAAGTCATTCAATTTGTGCCGTTTGATTTACGGGCGTGGCATGCAGGAGAGTCGCAATTTCAGGGACGTAAAAACTGTAATGATTTTTCCATCGGTATCGAATTAGAAGGTTCCGACAAAGAAATCTATACAGAGATTCAGTATAAAAAATTGATTGATACTATTAAACGACTAAAAAAATTATATCCCGCAATTACCCATGAGCGAATTGTAGGGCATTCGGATATTGCGCCCGGACGTAAAACCGATCCGGGACCGTTTTTTGAGTGGGCGAGACTTGGATTACTATGACAACATTATTTTCAATCATCATCGTATGGGTTTTATTTAAATATACCAATTTACGCGGCGCTTTTTCCCGCATTCGTGCATTGGAATATTTGTGCCAGAAAATTAATTTGTCACCCAGTATTATAGCCTTAGTTTTGTTGGCTTTTTTTGCCATTGTATTGCACGGTTTACGAAGCCATTTTTATTTCATCTATATTATAGTTGGCATAATTATTTTGGCGTACGGGTGGAGTTACGAAGAAAAAGAAACGGTTATTCCGGGGACTGTGCATGATCAGGTGCGAAGCGTATTTTTAAATGGTCTTTATGAACCGTTTGTGATTATTTTTTGGTTCGTGATTTTAGGCCCCCTCGGTGTGTTGTTATACGATTTTACACGACGCGTGAATGCGAGTCGTTATATCTTGGATTGGCCCGCGGCTCGTGTTTTAGGGTTAGGTTATGCGTTGGCAGGATATTTCCCCCCGGCATTTCGCTATTGGACCTCAGCATGGAAAAATTTGGATACGGTGCGTTTTCTGGAAGAATGTGGAATGTTAGCGCTAACCGGTGAAGAAAAAGATCCTGCGGTGGAACTCGAGCAGGCGCATGCGCTCGTTCAGCGTGCTGAAATTATGCTCTTAATTGCCATAACACTGATTTGCTTGGGACAGTGGATCTCATAAGGCAAATTTCATATTGACAGGGGTAGTCGTTTGTCCCATTCTGCAGCCAGATTTTGAGGCGTTTTTGATAAGGCGGAAGGGTAAAGATGAATCCACACATCATTGAATTTCGAGGGGTGTCGAAGCTGTATCACGATCATCCCATACTTCATAATATCAATTTAGAAGTTCGTAATGGCGAATTTTTAACATTGTTAGGTCCTTCCGGCTGTGGAAAAACAACGTTACTAAAATTAATTTCAGGATTTGAAGAGCCCACGCAAGGCGATATTTTTATTGATGGCAAAAACGTGAAAGGTTTAATGCCACAAGAACGCCACGTTAATACCGTATTTCAGAGTTATGCCTTGTTTCCCCATATGACTGTTTTTGAAAATGTTGCGTTTGGTTTGCGGTGTAAAAAATTATCCAACGCAGAAATTGAACATCGAACAATGGAAGCGTTACATACCGTTAAACTTTCTGCATTGGCAAATCGTAAACCGCATCAATTAAGTGGTGGACAACAACAACGTGTGGCTATTGCGCGTGCGATGGTGAATAAACCACTCGTATTATTATTAGATGAGCCGCTAAGCTCGTTAGATTATCGCTTGCGTAAAATGATGCAAATCGAATTAAAACAATTGCAAACGCAGTTGGGCATTACGTTTATTTTTGTAACGCATGATCAAGAAGAAGCGCTTTCAATGTCCGATCGTGTCGTGGTGATGCAAGAAGGCGTCATTGAACAAGTTGGAACGCCTCGTGAAGTGTATGAAGATCCCGAAAATTTACGGGTGGCGAAATTTATTGGCGAAGTGAATATTTTTCACACGACAATTCAGAAAGCGGATGAAAAACAATTGGAAGTTCATTTTGAAGATCAAGTGTATGTTTTAAAAAATAAAAATCATTATGAGCAGGGCGATAAAGTGTGTGTATTAGTTCGGCCTGAAGATCTTCAAGTCTGGGGTCAATCCGAAGTTCAAGATTCCGCTGGGATGTTTCCTGCAAAAGTCGAACAAGTTATTTATAAAGGCATTACCGTTGATTTAATGTTGCGGTTGCCCAGCCAAAAATTAGTGTCTGCGACGCAGTTTTTCAATGAAGATGATGACAAATTAGATTATCGCGTCGGTGAATCTGTCTGGATTCAATGGTTGCCCGGTTGGGAGGTTGTTTTGCCCGATGAACATTAATCGTCGATTTCAATATTTTTCTATCGGATTAATTTGGTTTTGGCTTGCGATTTTCGCGTGCATTCCGACGTTGTTAGTGTTGGCAACCAGTTTATTGTCTAATCGCGTTGATACGGATTTTATTCAGTTACACCTCACATTGCACAATTATATTAGGTTGTTAGACACGGTTTATTTAAAAATCTTTTTACATTCTTTTTCATTGTCTGGGACGGTAACCTTGTTATGTTTATTGCTCGGCTATCCCTTTGCCTATATTTTGGCCCGTATTGAAGAAAAATACCGCGGATTATTATTGCTCTTGGTCATCATTCCATTTTGGACCAGTTCATTAATTCGAACGTACGCCATCGTTATTTTATTAAAAGCTAAGGGTATTTTAAATGCGTTATTGTTATCCCTGGGCATTATTCATCAGCCGCTGCAACTCCTGTATACCAATACGGCGGTATTAATTGGCTTAGTGTATACCTTGCTACCTTTTATGATATTGCCGTTGTATGCCAATATTGAAAAATTAGATACGGAATTATTGGATGCTGCGCGGGATTTAGGTGCATCTCGTGTCAGAATGTTTTTCAAAATTATTTTGCCCTTAACCTGGCCCGGAATTATTGCGGGATGCATGTTAGTATTTTTACCTGCGATGAGCATGTTTTATATTCCTGATTTATTGGGGGGTGCCAAAAGCATGTTGGTCGGAAATCTCATTGAAGACCAGTTTTTATCTGCCCACAATTGGCCATCAGGTGCGGCGGTCAGTATTTTATTAACCTTGATTATGGGGCTGTTATTAGGGGTGTATTGGTATACGACCAGTGGAAATAATAAACAGGAGTCGACCTTTCTATGAACCGTCTGACACGTTTAGCCTATTTAGGCGCTGTTTATTTATTTTTCTATTTTCCTATTTTGATTTTAATTATTTATTCGTTTAATAATTCAGCATATTCCATGGTATGGCATGGAACGAGTTCTGTGTGGTACAAACAACTGATTCAAGATACGGATTTACAAGTCATTGCCTTGCATTCTTTAACCGTGGGTGTATTGGCCGCGACGTTTGCGACATTGATTGGGACCCTGACAGCAGTCGCGTTATATCGTTATAGCTTTGTCGGCAAGCGTTTATTACGGGCCTTAATTTTTATTTTAATTGTGTCGCCCGATATTGTGATGGCGATTTCGTTATTGATTTTATTTTCGACACTTAAAATACCCTTGGGTTTTTTGACGTTATTGTTATCGCATATTACGTTTTGTATACCCTTTGTCGTCGTAACGGTTTTTAGCCGTATGGTCGGATTTGATAAAAGTATTTTTGAAGCCGCGCGTGATTTAGGCGCGACCGATTTTCAGATTTTTCGACGTATTTTTGTACCCATGCTATGGCCAGCCATTATTGCGGGATGGTTATTAAGTTTTACCTTATCGTTAGATGACGTGATCATTAGTTATTTTGTGACGGGTCCGGATTATCAAATTTTGCCCCTGCAAATTTTCTCGATGGTACGTTTGGGTGTTACGCCTGAAGTCAATGCATTATGTTCTGTGATGTTTGGCTTAACCTTAATCATTGTTTTTAGCGCCCAATTTGTATTAAGGAAAAAGCAATGAAGAAAATAGTATTGGGATTAATTTTATTGTTTTTTAATGGCATAGCGTTTGCGAAAACACAAGAACTGAATGTTTATAATTGGTCTAATTACATGCCCAAAGATGTCATTCAACAATTTGAAAAAGAAACAGGTATTCATGTAAATTATAGTACGTATGATGGTAATGATACGCTGTATGCGAAACTTAAAGCTGATCCCAACGCGGGTTATGACATTATTGTTCCCAGTAGTTATTTCGTCGACCGAATGCGTAACGAACATATGCTAAAAGTATTAGATAAAACCCAGTTGTCTAATTTTAAATATTTAGACAAAGCCTTATTGAATAAACCGTTTGACCCGAATAACGAATATTCTATTCCTTATTTTTGGGGTAGTACGGGGATTGTGGTTAACAAAAAATATGTTGATCCCAACAGTATTACGAAATGGACGGATTTATGGGACCCTCGGTTTAAAGATCAGTTGTTAATTTTAGAAGATCCGCATGATGTATTTTCGATGGCGTTAATGGCGATAGGGTATTCTGCCAATGACAGTGATCCGCAGCATCTTTATCAAGCCTATGAAAAATTAAAAGCATTATTACCGAATATAAAATTATTTAATTCAGATGCCGCTAAAGTAAATTACATTGATGAAGATGCAACGGTGGGCATGGGATACAGTGGTGATACGTATCAAGCCATGACGGAGAATTCTGATTTGGTGTATATCTATCCGCAAGATGGTTTTGTGGTATGGATTGATTGCATCGCCATTCCGAAATATGCGCCACATGTTGAAAACGCATACAAATTTATGAATTTTTTAATGCGTCCTGATATTGCGGCAAAACTCAGCAAAGAATTAGGGTATGCCTCGCCTAATCAGGCGGCAAAAGCATTGTTGCCGGCGGAGATGCGTAATAATTCAGCGATTTACCCGGATGATAAAGTGTTGACGCGTGCGCAATTTGAACAAGATCCGGGCAATATTGATATGACGTACGAAAAATACATGGAGGAATTAAAAGTCAGTGCTTAAGATGAATGACATTGATTTAAAAAATAAGCGCGTATTAATTCGTGAAGATTTTAATGTGCCCATCGAAAATGGCCAAATTACCAGCGATGCAAGATTATTAGCCGCACTGCCAACCATAAAAATGGCTCATGAAAAGGGTGCGAAGATTATTTTATTATCCCATCTTGGTCGGCCAGAAGAAGGAAAATATGATTTCGCGTTGTCGTTAGAGCCTGTCGCAAAGCAATTGAGTGCTTTATTAAATATTCCCGTTAAATTTGAAAAAAATTATCTGGATAATATGAATATTAATTCCGGTGAAATTGTATTGTGTGAAAATGTTCGATTTAATTCTGGCGAGAAAAAAAGCGACGAAAAATTAGCACAAAAATTAGCTAATTTATGTGATGTATTTGTCATGGATGCATTCGCGACATCACATCGTGCAGAAGCCTCAACCTATGGAGTTGCAAAATTTGCACCCGTTGCCGTAGCAGGACCCTTATTAATACAAGAATTGGACGCTTTATCTAAAGCATTAAAAAAGCCTGCACGGCCCTTAATGGCTATCGTGGGAGGCAGTAAAGTATCGTCTAAATTAATAGTACTCGAAAAATTATTAGATCAGGTCGATGGATTAATTGTGGGTGGTGGAATCGCAAATACCTTTTTGGCAGCAAAAAAGAGTGCGATTGGGAAATCGTTGATTGAAAAAGATTTAATTCCAGCTGCACAAAAACTATTAGAAACGGGCAAAATTATATTGCCTGAAGATGTTGTTGTGGCAAAAGCATTTTCAAAAGATGCGGCGCATCGTGTAGCCCATTTAAATGATATTCATGAAGATGAAATGATTTTAGATGTGGGGCCTCGAACGTCTTCTCATTATGCAGCACAATTAAAAACCGCGGGGACGATTATATGGAATGGTCCTGTCGGCGTATTTGAATTTCCTGCTTTTTCCAAAGGAACGGAAGCATTAGCAAAGGCCATTGCCGAAAGTGCTGCGTTTTCCTTAGCAGGGGGTGGAGATACCCTCAGCGCAATTGAGCAATTCCATGTTGCAGATAACATTTCATATATTTCAACGGGTGGCGGTGCCTTCTTAGAATTTGTTGAAGGAAAAACATTGCCCGCTGTCGCTATTTTAGAGGAAAGAGGAAAATCATGACATTACGACGCACCAAAATTGTTGCAACATTAGGACCTGCTTCGAGTGATCCGGCGGTTTTAAAGCGAATGATTTTAGCGGGTGTCGATGTTGTCCGCGTAAATTTTTCGCACGGCGTTGCAAGTGATCACGAAGCCCGTATTAAAACTATTCGCGACATTTCAAAAGAGGTTGGAAAGGAAATCGGTATTTTGGCAGATTTACAAGGCCCGAAAATTCGCGTATCTAAATTTAAAAACGGTAAAGTTGAATTAAAATCGGGTGACATGTTTGTGTTAGATGCCACCTTGGCGACAGACGCAGGGGATCATGAACAAGTCGGGATTGATTATAAAAATCTTCCGAATGATGTAAACGCCGGTGATAAATTATTATTAGACGATGGACGATTAGTATTTCATATTGAAAATGTTGACGGTCCAAAAATTATTTGTAGGGTCGAAGTTGGTGGAGTTTTATCGAATAATAAAGGCATTAATCGACAAGGCGGCGGATTATCGGCAAAAGCCCTAACGGATAAAGATAAAGCGGATTTAATTACGGCAGTGAATTTGGGCGCCGATTATATTGCGATTTCATTTCCGCGCAGTGCAAAAGATATTGAAGAAGCGCGTGATTTAGTTAAAAAAGCAAATGGTACTGCAGGTATTATTGCTAAAATTGAACGTGCGGAAGCCGTAAAAGTCATTGATGAAATTATTCAAGCCAGCGACGCCGTGATGGTAGCGCGCGGTGATTTAGGGGTTGAAATTGGTGATGCAGAATTGCCTGCGGTACAAAAACGCATTATTCATCGTTGTCGTGCATTAGATAAAGCGGTTATTACTGCAACACAAATGATGGAGTCAATGATTGAAAATACCATTCCTACTCGTGCAGAAGTATTTGATGTCGCCAATGCCGTATTAGATGGATCGGATGCGGTGATGTTGTCTGCTGAAACCGCAACCGGAAAACATCCGGATATCGTGGTTGCAGCGATGGCGCGTATTTGTATGAGTTCAGAAAAACAAAAGTTCATGCGCATGTCAGGACATCGCGTGGAATGTGAATTTAAACGGGTCGATGAAACGATTGCGATGGCGACGATGTATGCAGCAAATCATTTTGATATTGCAGCGATAATTACTTTAACCGAATCTGGTTCTACGCCGTTATGGATGTCACGTATTCGGTCAGGTATTCCTATTTATGCGTTAACGCGAAATCTTCAAACACAACGTAAAATGACATTATTTCGTGGGGTCTATCCGTTATATTTTACCTATGAAGAAAATGATCGCGGAAAGATTATTAATCAGCGTGCGATAGATGAATTAGTTAAACATCGTATTGTGGCAAAAGGCGATTATGTCATTATTACGCGTGGTGAACACACGGGTGTTCCGGGTGCGACAAATATGATGAAGATTGCAAGAGTAGAAACTTAGGGGGAGATATAAAATGGCACTGATTTCATTACGACAATTGTTAGATCATGCTGCAGAACACCGTTACGGTGTTCCTGCGTTTAACGTCAATAATTTAGAACAAATGCGCGCCATTATGGAAGCGGCGGCAGAAACCAATAGTCCCGTGATTGTTCAAGCATCAGCCGGTGCTCGAAAATATGCAGGCGCGCCATTTTTACGTCACTTAATTTTAGCAGCAATTGAAGAATGGCCAGAAATTCCTGTATGTATGCATCAAGATCACGGTGCATCGCCAGATGTATGTCAGCGTTCGATTCAATTAGGATTTTCATCGGTTATGATGGACGGTTCGTTAAAAGAAGATATGAAAACACCGTCTGATTTTGATTATAACGTTCG
This sequence comes from uncultured Coxiellaceae bacterium, assembly GCA_964559315.1. Taxonomy (GTDB): domain Bacteria; phylum Pseudomonadota; class Gammaproteobacteria; order DASZBR01; family DASZBR01; genus DASZBR01. Next base: position 74,449 of record CAZLGL010000008.1, on the reverse strand, counting down.
TGTGACAAAACAAACGGTAGATATGGCGCATGCGTGTGGTGTTTCGGTTGAAGGCGAATTGGGTTGTTTGGGATCTTTAGAAACAGGAAAAGCAGCAGAAGAAGATGGCTCTGGTGCGGATGGTCATCTCGATCATTCACAATTATTAACCGATCCCGAAGAAGCCGCGAAATTTGTGAAAGCGACAAAAGTCGATGCTTTAGCCATTGCGATCGGAACTAGCCACGGTGCTTATAAATTTACACGTCCACCCACTGGCGATATTTTAGCCATCGACAGAATTAAAGAAATTCATAAGCGTATTCCTGATACACATTTAGTGATGCACGGTTCATCCTCTGTTCCGCAAGATTGGTTAAAAATTATTGATGAATTTGGTGGTGCAATGGGGCAAACGTATGGTGTGCCTGTGGAAGAAATTCAAGAAGGAATAAAACACGGCGTACGCAAAGTCAATATTGATACGGATTTACGCATGGCATCAACGGGTGCGATTAGACGTTATCTCGCTAAAAATCCGAAAGAATTTGATCCGCGAAAATATTTAAGTGAAACTGTCAAAGCGATGAAAGACATTTGCAAAGCCCGCTATGAAGCATTTGGCACAGCAGGGCAAGCATCAAAAATTAAAGTGATTTCATTGGAAAAAATGTTTCAGCGTTATAAAGCGGGAGAGTTAGAGCCTCGCGTAAATTAATGCATTAGTTTATTAGGGAGTGGGGGCGTATGGAAGAAAGTAGCGATATTGCTATGGTCCCGCGAAAGTTGGCGCCAGAAGAAGAGAGACAACTTGTTCTGGCGATTCAAGAATTTGTTTACGCATTGTGTGCTGTAAATCAATCAAAAGACGCTGCTGAAAGATTAAAAGACGCGCTGCAAAAATTGAATCGCTTATTAGGTAGTAGTGTAGTTACTAGCAATTTTGCTGGCGAAGTATTAAACAAAACAGTACAGCCCATTTTTAAAGATCACGCATTGTTAAGCGAGTCTGAATTTGAGGCATTAAAACGAAAATTTCACAAAGCGGTCAAAGCGAATCAATTTGCTAAAGCGGCGTTAGTGGCTTCTCGGTTTTATGATGGAATTTCCAGCCTCAGTCAAAAAGCAGCCGACATAAAAAAATCTCTTTTTTATAAAAGCTTAGGGCGTGAGATACGGTTAGAGATATTAAAAAAACAATATCAACTTGCAGTAATCGAAGATGAAGAAACAAAAGCCGAAATGCTAGCGAGTGAGTTTTTTAGTCTTGCTCCGGATGAAAGAAAAAAAGAACTCTCACAAACCACTCATACCGTCATTTTTTTGGAGCGCAAAGTTGCTTTATTAGAAACGAAAGTTGCCGCGTTTGAGGCGTTTTATGATTCAGAAAAAACAAAGAAAGATTTTGATGAGGAACGGAGTTGTCTCGAAAGGCTAGTAAAAACACTTGTCACGCTTAAGGACATGACTCTCGCGCAAATATACGCTAAGGAAATATCCAAATCTGGGCAAAGGCCATTGTCGGTGGATAACCTTGCGAATCCATCTCAGGCGAGAAGACTATATTCCTCGCCTCGACCTAATGAGATTCGTCAAGCGCCTTCATGTTCAACGCTGTTGGTTCAACAAGCATTTTTTGTTTCTAAAAAACATCACGATGAAAAAATTAAATGTTATCAAAAGAGATTGCAAGAATTAAATTCTTCTGCTGGCGTGAGTGAGGTAAATGATCAAGATTTTGATAAAAAAGTACAGGAGACAAAATTATTATTTCAAAAAGTATTAAAAGCCTTTGTTTTAAAGGGTTCGAGCAGCACTTTATTTACTTCTCGGGGGAAGTCATTTGCTCCCCAGTATTATGTTTCAGATTTAATGAAGATTGCTGAGATATTTGGAAAAGATCATGCCGATATAGCTAGTAAAAATGCAGAGTTTCTTAAAGGACTGATTGCGCTTTTTAGAATGGAGTCACTAGAAAGATTGCTGGAATGGTCAAAAGAAATGAAAAATCATCCCTATAGAAATTTTTATATGGCTGTGGAGTATTATTTGGGTTCGAATGAACATGGGAGGTTAACTATTTTGGAGTTAGGACTGTCACCACACTCAGATGGTGTAAATGAGTTAGGTCCGTTGGCTGAACTTCAAACGCTAAATAGTTTTTTTGTTGAAGCATTTCATCGTGCATTCGAGCTCTGCCAAATTCCGTACAAAAATAGATTTGCCATTAATGATATTCGTTCTTCAGAACAAGTGCTCAGTGCCAATCGAGAGTATCTTAAAGATTATGTAGTGAAGGGTGCGGCGGATAGATATGAAATTGCGAGATACAATCCTCAATAAAGATCCGCAATACTTTCAGTAATCGCATTCGGTAGTATCGCACTCATAGAATCTCGTTTTATGTGGATCTGATTTTTCCCGACGGTTCCAATTAATTTCGGATCCGTCGGTCCATATAATGAAATCGTGCGTGCATCTAATGCTGCAGATAAATGTCCAAGCCCGGTATCTACCGCAATATTAAATTTTGAATGGAGTAATAATCCAGCGAGTTCTGTAAGCGTCGATTTGGGTAAAACTTCAACCGTGGGATTATTTTTAGCGAGTTTTTCTGCGCGTAAATGTTCCTCCGTATTTCCCCACGGTAATAATATTTTTACGTCGGGATATTTTTGATTCAATAACGCAATCAGTTCTGCCCATAAGTTTTCAGGCCAGCACTTATCCGAACGTGCCGTACCGTGTAAAAATACACAGTAATTTTCGCGTGTTTGAGGAAATTGAGATTTATCAATTCCATATTCTGGTGTGTCATCCACAAAGGGGTAATCCAATGATTGTGACAATAATCGTCGCATGCGAGGAATTGCATGAAAATCCCAGCTGATATTGAAGCTTTTATTATAGAAAAAAGACGCTAAGGGCTCGCGAATAGAGTTTCGGTCATAGCCACAGCGGATGCCTTTGGAAAACCATGAGACTAATCCACTCTTAATTAAACCTTGTGCATCAATGACTACATCATGTTTTTCTTGATTTAGTAATTTATGAAAATTTTCTAATTCGGCGTTTTTTAGGGTTTGAAAAATATTTTTACGCCATTTTCGCAGTGGTGCAGAAATAATATTTTTTACGGCAGAATGAAACCGGGGGATCTCTGCAAAAGCCGGTTCAACTACCCAATCAAATTGAATATGCGGATTATGGCGACGCGCGTCTGTTAGTGCGGGAAGCGTGTGAATAATATCGCCCAGTGAAGACATTTTGATCATCAAAACTCGCATGTATGCATTGTCTCCCAGACGCGTTGGGGTAATAAGTCTTTCATGCAGCGATGGTGTTTTAAGGGGCACTCGCGTTGAAAGCACGGACGGCAATGTAAATCAATTGACACTATTTTTGCTTTGGTAGAAAGCGGGGGAGTAAATCCCGGATCCGTCGAACCGTATAACGCAATTAACGGTTTATCTAATGCGGCGGCAATATGCATCAAGCCAGAATCATTGGTAATGACTAAAGCGGTTTGTGCAAGTAAATCCATGGCTTCCGAAAGCGAGGTGGTGCCAGCTAAATTAGTGCAGCGATTCTGTGTCATACTATTTATGGTATCAGTAATATTTTTGTCTTTCTGTGATCCGAATAACCATACATCGAAATCATGTTCGATTAATTTATTCGCAATTTCAGCGTAATATTCTTCAGGCCAGCGTTTGGAGGGGCCAAATTCGGCGCCGGGGCATAAGGCAATAATTTTTTTAGTACTTTCGTTTTCAAGCGGTTTTGCCATCAACTTAGGTTTGGGCAAACGGTCAGGGAGTTTTTCATGTTTATCTAAGGCCAAATAAGCAAAGCGTTGAATCATGAGGGGCAATAATTTTTTATCCAGGTTTTTTATATTGTTTAATAAACCATGACGCATTTCGCCTTTAAATCCGGTTCGTTTAGGAATTTTTGCCGCAAAGGGAATAATCGCAGATTTCCAGGAGTTGGGAAGCACAATACATTCATCATAATTTTTGCTGCGAAGGCTTTTGCCTAACTGCCACCGTTTCCAAAAATTAAATTCGCCGTGTTTAAAAGGCAGCGCCAAAATAGCATTAATTTCGGGCATTCTTTCTAATAACGGGCGTGTGAAATCAGGTGCAATAACATCGAGCGTTGCATCAGGATGACGCAATTTGAGAAATTTAAATAACACTTGCGCCATGACCATGTCGCCGACCCATGCGGGTCCAATCACTAATATTTTCATAAGGAAAAATCAGTCAGCGTAAATTTAGCGTCGCAATAAGGGCAGGTCGCTTTTCCTGTTTTTTCGATGGGTAAATAAACTCGAGGATGAGCATCCCATAATCGCATATCTGGCATAGGGCAAGATAAGGGCAAATCCTTTCGGCTTATTTCGTAGTGCCTTTTTTCGCATGCGATAATTTTGGTGTTCGACATTCGGTGGGTTCTCCCAATCGCCATTTATAAGCGCAACGTAACATAGTAAGTCCGATGATAATCATCGGTAAAGACAATAATTGTCCCATGGTCATCCAATTAAAAGCAATGTAACCCAGTTGCGGATCGGGTTGACGAAAGAATTCTGCAATGAAGCGAAAGCTACCATAAGAGAATAAAAACAATCCCGAGACTGCCATCCGAGGTTTCGGTTTGCTGGAGAAAAACCAGATAATACAAAACAGCAAAACGCCTTCCATTAAAAACTCATAAATTTCAGACGGATGGCGAGGAAGAGGGCCTGCTTGAGGATAAATCATGCCCCAGGGGACATCGGTAACACGTCCCCATAATTCGCCGTTAATAAAATTCCCGACTCGACCTGCAGCTAAGCCAATAGGAACTAAGGGCGCCACAAAGTCGCCCACGGCAAAGAAAGATTGCTTGATGTGTTTGCTGTAAAACCACAAGGCGAGAATGACGCCAATTAATCCACCATGAAAGGACATTCCGCCGTCCCACACTTTAAATAAAACCAATGGATTTTGAATAAAAACAGGAAAAATATAGAATAAGACATAGCCAATTCTTCCGCCCAAAAGGACCCCTAATGCGGCATAAAAAATCAGGTCACTCAGTTGGTCTTTATTGACTGGGCTTAGCGGATTTTTCGTGACCCTCAGAGCCCCTAGGCAGTAGGCCGCTAAGAAGCCGACCAAATACATAATGCCGTACCAATGGACGGGTAGAGGGCCTATATGGAACGCGATGGGGTCAATTTGGGGGTAGATGAGCATAGGGTTTCTCGTTCCTTTTAAAAAAATCCAAGAGTTAATAAAACCTTAAGGTTGGTAGTGTAACCTAGAATGCGTAAAAAGGAGAAAGGGGGAGTAGCCCATGTCCATGTCGCCACGAAATTGGTCATTTTCATTCTGGAAAGAACCGCTTGAGGTGATAGAAGCGCGAGAAAGAAAAAAACAAGAATATGATAAACAACAGCGAGAAATTGAAGTGAAAGAGCTATTGCGTGAAGCCAGTATAAACAAAGATGGTTTTGAAAAAGTAGTCGATAAAGTTTGCTTAATGATTGGCGAGCGGCTTATGTCTGGCGAAATCATGGATCAAAATTTTACGTTAAAAATTCAAAGTATTATTGAAGGTTTGCGTAAATTAGCATGGCCGAAAGACCAAACTGATTTTACTTCAAAAAGTAGTACTTCAGACCCTCAAAAGTGGGTTGAAACGCTAACGGGATTGCGTAATGTCAGTTGGCGTGTTGATGAGTCACCTTCGCAGCATGTGTAATATTGTTAAATTGTAAGGTCAAGGAATAGTTAATGTTAGAAACAGCTCAAGAATCAGAAAGTCAGGATAATCTTGGAGAACTGGCCCTAAAAGTATTTATACAAAATAGGAAGTTTCAAAGCTTGCGTGATTTACTGCCGCTCCGATTTCTCTCAAAAGCTACAAAAAATTCGGTAGATAAGCATCCACTTTTTTATGGCCGTATGTTTAACCAGGCGATTAGAAAAGATCTAAACATAGGAGTTGCTACTGCAAAAACGCTTTCAGGAACACCGACTTTTTATAAAGCAATTATTTTGAAAGACAAACAAAAAATGCAATCCTATTTTAAAGAATTTTTTGTATTGATGTTAGATAACTTAGTGAGCGAACCGGCAAAAGTATGTAAGCTTGTTCAAATAAGTTACGACATGGGTTTAGTCCCGGAAGATTTTCAAGCATTAGGTAGCGCAGTTGTTACTCTTTTTAGATTTTTAACGCAGCCAATTGAAGATGTAAGTGAAGATAATAAGGCGACCATATTAACTTGTATTTCTGAACTAGTTGAAATGGGCTATCCAAAAGAAGGTTGCGAAAATCTGGTGAAATGTATTCAAGCAAATTTTGCGGATTTGCAAAGAATAAGAGATTTTAAATGGGTAAAGGTATATAAAAACTTTTCTGGAGCAGATTTTTCGTTACTCGATTTTCCGGGAGTGAATTTCCCTTACGCAAATTTCTTAAAAGCAAATCTTTCTGGGGCAAAGCTCAGGAATGTAAAACTCTATCGAGCAAACCTCTGCAAAGCAAATCTTAGTGGTGCAGAGCTCGATGAAGGAAGTCTCTTTGGCTCAAATTTCACCGAAGCAAATCTCGCTGGAGCAAATCTCACTTTAGCAAATCTTACTGAGGCAGATCTTAGTAATGCAGACCTCAAAAATGCAACACTCAAAAGGGCATTACTCGATAATGCAAATTTTACAGAAGCAAATCTTACTGGAGTAAATCTTGCTGGAGCGACTATCGCTAGAGCAAATTTTCGTGGAGCAGTATTTTCAGTTGATACTGTCTTTTTCAATAAAGACACGATTAGAAAATTTATTGAGGATGTCGGTGAATCAGTTGAGAATAATCCTCATGGAGTATTGCCATTACTTCTTGCTATAACGTCAATGCATCTAGATAAAATAGATTCCCCTGAAATTATAAAATTAAAAGAACTGACGTTGACCTGTTTACAGAAGATTGTTCAGGAAGTTGATTCTCTTCAACCATTAAGTAAGCTGTTTTCTGAGGTAAATGTTATGGGTAATATTTTTCGCTATTCTCCTCTGTTTAAAAGAGGTGTAAATGATATATTTCCTGAAGTTCTTAGGCTGTTTGCAAACACTTTTCTTATGCCAAGTCTTAAATGTAAGGATCCGCAAGTAGAGCAAGAATTTAAAAAAAATCTGATACAAGAAATTAAAAAACAAAAAAGTGCTTTTGGGTCTCATAATGCCGGGTGGGATGAATTGCTTAGTTCTATAGCGAATGATTCTATAAATTTCCCCAGCCCAGCTGTTCGGTTATGAAAATAGCGATAAAAAAATAAGCTAATTTTGCGTAATTTTAATGTGGCCAACCCGTATAATACTAATATAAACCTAATAATCCACAAACGTAGAATAACGCGGGGTCTGGCCATCATTTTTTAATAGGAGCATCATGTGTTTGATACCGCTGAGATGTATGATGAGGATGGGAAGATAACCTCTATCCGCGAAAAGACTGTAAAATTGTATGTTACTGTGAAAAAAGATGGACCCGATTTACACAGTATTGCTCAAAAATTTCCCCATTTAAAAGAATTGCTCATTGATTCTTATAATGATGTAAATTTAGGTCAATTTTTAAATCTTTCAACGGACTCTACCGCAAATTTGGCGTGTTTAGCAAAACTCTTTTTATGTCGTGGCACGATCATTCAAGCAGATTTTTTTAGGTTATTTAAGCGTTGCCCAAATTTGAAAGAGCTCATGCTTGATTGCATCGAGATTATGCTTGGTGATGCTCATCCTGATGCTGATTTTTCAGTGCCATTGACATGTTTAGCGCTTAAAAACTCACGAATGCCTTTCGATACTTTTCACTATTTGCTTCAGCTATGTTCAGGATTGCAGGAGATGAGTATTATCCGCAGTCATATTACGGGTAATTTTTTAGAGATGAGTCATAACGTTATAAGCAGTTTGTCCACTCTAAAGCACCTTGAGATGAATTTTAACAATACTGATGAGCTTGAGCGAATGCTGAATATGCTTCCTGTTTTAGAAAAGCTGAATTGTTACAAGATTGATGAACACTGGAAAACGGCATTGCTAGAAAGACGACAATTTTTAGCGAAGAAACTTCTTATGCTTCTGCCTGCTCTTGGAACAGAAGAAGAATATCTTCCCAGAGATGAAGTTTCACGGAAATGGGTTGAAGAATTAAGTGCTGAGGTGGCAAGAGAAAAATGGGAGGGTGCAGTTCGTTTTATTCAAGCCAGTGATAATGCTATCAGTCGAGCGGGTGATTGGTTCGTGTTTTTTCCTGCATCAGAACAGAGTTTAGATTCGGAAGCAGCAAATCGGGTTGGAATGGACTCAAATGTCGAGGCGAGCGGTTCTCAGATATGTATTATTGCTTAAATTTTACATTAACGTAATTTCAGTGTTGCCAACCCGCACAATACTAATATGAACGTAATAATCCAGAAACGTACAATAACACGCGGTTCTGGCCATCCTTTTAGTTCGAAATGATGATGAATCGGCGCCATTTTAAAAATGCGTTTTCCGGTTAATTTAAATGACGCGACTTGTAAAATTACTGAAACCGTTTCTAATACGAATACACCGCCCATTAAGAATAAAACAATTTCTTGCCGCACAATCACTGCAATAACACCTAATGCTCCGCCTAATGCCAATGCACCGACATCGCCCATAAATACTTGCGCCGGGTAAGTGTTAAACCACAAAAAGCCTAAGCCCGATCCTACTAGTGCTCCGCAAAATACCGTTAATTCTCCTGCGCCTGGGACATAGGGAATGGCTAAATATTTCGCAAATGTCATGTTTCCTGTGAGATATGCAAAAATGCCGAGTGCGCCACCGACTAATACTGTCGGAAGTATTGCTAACCCATCTAAACCATCGGTTAAATTTACCGCATTACTGCTTCCGACAATCACCAAATAAACAAAGAAAATATAAAATGCACCCAGTTCAATATAAATATTTTTAAGAAAGGGAATGAGTAACTGTGTGTCAGTAGGCTGTGTGCCCATGTGATATAGAAAGATCGCTGCCCCAAATCCTAGGATAGATTGCAATAAATATTTCCAGCGAGCAGCTAAGCCCTTACTGTTTTTGAGGATCAATTTTTTGTAATCATCAATAAAGCCAATGGCACCAAAGCCTAATGTAATAAGTAAGGTAACCCACAGATAGTTATTATCTAAATCGCCCCACAACAGTGTGCTCAACGAGATGGCAATTAAAATTAACGTTCCGCCCATCGTGGGAGTGCCAGATTTACTTAAATGAGACTGGGGGCCGTCAGTTCTAACCACCTGACCAATTTGATATTCACATAATTGACGAATCATCATGGGGCCAATGCATAATGAAATCGCGAGAGCGGTGAGTGCACCTAAAATGGTTCGTAAGGTTAAATAATCAAATACATTAAAAAAACGATAATAATGGGAGAGCCAGTGGGTTAGCCAAAGTAGCATCGTTCAGGTTCCTTATTTCACAGTGGGCGTCGCAAGCGCCGCCCTTATACTAATAAAAGTTTTACTTCCATCTCATCACTAAATGGAAAACGTTCATGACCAATCTCTTGATAGGTTTCATGTCCTTTTCCTGCAATTAAAATCACATCATTCGGTTTCGCGCAGTCAATCGCATGCTTAATCGCGCGGCGGCGATCATGTTCTGTGATAACGGCTTTTTTATTTTCAAAACCTGCTTTAATTTCTGCGATAATTTCTAACGGATTTTCTGTACGCGGATTGTCATCCGTTAAAATAACAAAATCAGCGAATCTTTCTGCAATTCTTCCCATTTGGGGGCGTTTGTTTTTATCACGATCACCCCCGCAACCAAATACACACCAAATATTTCCCTGACAATGTTCGCGCAGGGTTTTTAATGTTTTTTCTAATGCATCGGGGGTGTGTGCATAATCAATGACAACGCGTGCATGATTCGGAAATGGAATCACTTGCATACGACCCGTGACTGTTTTTAATTCAGCAACATAATTTAAAATATGTTCAATGTTGGTGTCCATGATGCCGAGCAGGCTAATCACTGCCAGCAAATTACTGATATTAAATTTTCCCAAAAGAGGGGTGTGTAATTTTCCGTTTCCCCAGGGTGTGTGAATATTTGCAGTGGTACCCGTTTCATCTGGCGTAATATCCGTCGCGTAAATCAAGGGCAAACCTAATGGATTGTGTTGAATTTCAGTGGATGTGCAATAAATAGAAGATGAATTGATTTGCTGAGCAAATTTTAAACCCGTAGGATCATCTATATTAATAATAGAATAGAGCGGCTTAAATTCTGTAAATAATTTTAATTTTGCGGCAGCATAGTCTTCCATGGTTTTATGATAATCCAGATGATCTTGCGTCAGATTAGTAAAAATTCCTGCATAGAAATCAGTGCCTTTTAATCGGTTTTGCACTAAGCCATGTGAAGAAGCTTCCACTGCAACCACATCCGTTTTTTCACCACTAAAAAAATCCATTAATTTTTTATATTCATCAGGGCTGGGTGTTGTAAGGCGTGCAGTTTTAAGATGATCAATTAACCCATTCCCAACGGTGCCAATCACACCTGTTTTTAATCCCGCTTGTTTTAACGCAAGTGCAATAAAATGTGTAATAGACGTTTTACCGTTTGTTCCAGTGACACCAATAATTTTAGGTTGATGTGTTATCGGGGGGTACATTTAATATCCTCAAGGCGTCGCCCATGACTTTAGCAAAAACAGGGCCAGCAATATCGCCGCCAAAATACGCCTTTTTAGTGGGATCGCGCAAGATCACCGCGATAACTAATCGAGGATTATTCGCGGGCGCCATACCGACGAATACGCCGTTATGATGATCTTTCTCATATCCATGAGGACCTAATATACGTGTGGTGCCTGTTTTTCCAGAGATAACATAATTGGGAACCCGAGCTGCAACGGCAGTACCACCACCTTTGTCGAGTACCGATTCCAGCATGGTGCGTAATTCCGCAGCGACTTTAGGCGCAATAACTTCTTTTGCTTTGGGTGGGGTATCGACCACAAATAAACTTAATGGAATGTCTTCGCCATCATTTGCAATAATTTGATACGCATGAGCGAGCTGTAACAAATTGACGGAAATGCCATACCCAAATGTCATGGTGGCTAAGACAAACGGCGAGCGCTCTGCATTGGGTGCAATATGCCCATCGCTTTCTCCCGGAAAACCAATGCCTGTTGGCTGAGTAAATCCAAATGCATGGACCATATTTAAAAACATATGTGCAGGAAGTGATAAAATGGTTTTTGAAATTCCCACATTACTCGATACTTCAAGTACGCGTGTCAACGTAATAACGCCATTGTTATATCCATCGTCATCAATTTTTTTGCCATCGACAGTCCAATAACCTGGATTAGTATCGACTAGCGAATTAGGATGGTATTTTCCTGAAGAAAGTGCAGTTGCCATTGCAATGGTTTTCATGGTTGAACCGGGTTCAAATAAATCTGTCACTGCATGATTACGATAAACACCACTTTCTCCCGAGGGGCGTCGATTGGGATTAAACGAAGGTGCATTTGCCATCGCAAGAATTTCCCCGGTTTTTACATCTAAAATAATGATGGAACCATCGTGCGCGCCAAATTCTTTTACGCCTTTGTCTAATTCATGATAGGCCAAATATTGAAGACGATTATCAATGCTCAGCATGAGATTATGACCGGGAATCGGTTCGTGTATCGTTCCTAAATTGGATACTTCATTGCCGTATCGATCTTGGATAATTTTTTTCAATCCAGGTGTGCCCGAAAGCCAATCATTAAATTCCAGTTCCAGTCCGTCTTGTCCAATATCATCAATATTGGTAAATCCGACTAATTGAGATGACGCTTCGGCGTCGGGATAAAAGCGTTGATATTGTCGTTCGAGTGACAAACCTTGGATAGCTAAATTTTGAATTTCTGTGGCAGTGGCCGGGGAGAGATCTCGCTTAAGATAGATAAAACGTTTGTTTTTAGTTTTTTCGACTTCGATTTGATTTTTAATTTCAGTGGGTTCTATGGAAAGTAATTTTGATAATGAAAATAATTGATCTTTAGTTAAAGTAATTTTAGTCGGATCTACCCATGCTGCATAAACGGGTGTGCTAATCGCAAGGGGTTCACCATTTCTATCGGTAATCATTCCGCGATACGCAGGAATGGTAATTTCGCGAATGGCGCGCTGTGTCCATTGTGTTTGCAGGAAATGACGCTTGATGATACTTAAATCAACCAGGCGAGAAACTAAAGCTGAAATAACAATTCCCAACAGCACCACAACAACCACCAGTCGCCGAAAATGAAAAAAATCGGCTTGTGGTGAGGTCATGGATGAATGTATACGATCTGCTGTGCGTTAGGGAAAACTAAACCTTCATCTTGTTTTGCTGATTTTTCAACACGAGAGGGTGCAACCCACGTATTTTTTTCCAATAATAATTGTCCATATTGAGTTTGAATTTGATTGCGATCTTGTTGAAGGCTCGCTAATTCTCCCACCATTTTTCGATTGCAATCGGAAAGGGTGATGATGCTTAACGCTGAAATGACAATCGAAAAAAGTAACGCGAGTGTCATCATCGCTTGTCGTGACAAAGCGAGTGCGCGTAATTGCGCGGGTGAGGTTGCAACAACAATGCCTTGCGTTAGTGCTCGAGCAGCTGCATTCATGCTAATTTCTCCACAATTCGTAAAATGGCGCTTCGTGAGCGCGGGTTTTCTTTCATTTCTACTTCAGACGGTCGAATCGCTCGGCCGACAGTGCGTAGTGTTTTTTTCAACTCTCGATCTTGAATCGGAAGTTGACGTAATACGGCATCACCGTGAATTTCTTCTTGTATGAACTGCTTAACAATTCGATCTTCTAGCGAGTGAAAACTGATCACAGCTAATCGACCGCCTTTTTTTAAAAGGCTTAAGCACTGAGGTAAGGCCGTGCTTAGCGCATCTAATTCTTGATTAATAAAAATCCGTAATGCTTGAAACGTTCGCGTTGCCGGGTGTTTATCTTTTTCCCATGCCGGATTTGCTTTTTTAGCAATTTCAGCTAATTGCAACGTTGTTGTAATGGGTGTTTCTTTTTGTGCCGTTACAATCGCGTTGGCTATTTTTTTTGCAAATCGTTCTTCGCCGTACGTTTTTAAAATCTCTGCTAATTTTTCTGTTTTTACCGTTTCTAAAAATTCTGCAACACTGATACCGTGGTCTGGATTCATTCGCATATCCAGCGGACCGTCTTTTTGAAAACTAAACCCGCGTGTTGCATCATCCAATTGTGGGGAAGACACGCCCACATCCAGCAAAATTCCACTTACATTTCCCGTGATATTATTTTTCTCTGCAATTTTTTTTATATTTTTAAAAGAATCTCGGCTAAAATTAAAATTCTTGTTTTTAATTTTTTCTGCTTCCTTTTCAGCTTCCGGGTCTTGATCAATCGCAAATAATTTTCCGTTGTTATTTAATTTTTCTAAAATCTTTCGGCTATGTCCGCCGCGCCCAAACGTTCCGTCGATATAAATACCTGATGGGTCAATCAAGAGTCCTTCGAGGACTTCTGACAGCAACACCGGGCGATGGTCGAAAACATAAGGCATGTTTATAAGGCAAGAGATTGGAGTTCAGGGGGGACATCCGTCGTGCCGTTCTCTTCTTCCGCTAACCATTCATCTCGGTGTTTTTGCCAGTGTTGTTTATTCCATATTTCAAACTTATTTCCTTGACCAATCAGAACAACTTCTTTTTCTAAGTGCGCATACTCTCTTAGTAGTGTTGGTATAAGAACACGGCCACTGCTATCAACGTCGATTTCAGTGGCATGTCCAATGAGCAATCGCTGGATCCGTCGCGTTGCCTTGTTAAAACTGGACAGTGCTTGAATTTTTTGTTCGATTTTTTGCCATTCATGAATGGGGTAGAGCAATAAACAGGGAGAATCGGTATCAATGGTCAGAATTAATGTTTGGCCATTATGTTGTTGGACTTCATCGCGATAGCGCGTTGGCAATGCCATACGCCCTTTGCTATCAAGATTGATGCCGTTAATTCCTCTGTACACGGTGTCTCCGAATTATTCCCACTATTTCCCACGCTGCGACACATTTTTACACCGAACGACACAAATGTGCAAGTCTTTTTATAATTGCTCCCACTTTACGGGATGGGAATGATCCCTTAGCCTTGGAGAATGAACATGACGGAATTAAAAAATTATTACGCGCGAATTGAGATTTTTCTCGAAAAAAATCTTGTCAATTCTTCTGATCCTTTGCATCACGCAATGCGTTACAGCGTGCTCAATGGCGGAAAGCGGTTGCGGCCATTATTAGTGTATGCGGCGGGTGTAGTGAGTGATGCGGATATTCAACGATTAGATTATTGCGCAGCGGCAGTTGAGTGTGTTCATGCGTATTCTTTAATTCATGATGACTTGCCTGCGATGGATGATGATGACCTTCGTCGAGGGCAGCCGAGTTGCCATAAAAAATTTGATGAAGCCACAGCAATTTTGGCGGGCGATGCATTGCAGAGTAAGGCGTTTAGTTTATTAGCAGAAAACCAAAATGCTCAATTAATTAAAATATTAGCCGATGCAATTGGTTCTGAAGGAATGGTGTTAGGGCAAAGTGTAGATATACAATATAAAAATAAAAAAATTCCGGAAAAAATGGGTGAGAGCATTCATAAAAATAAAACGGCTAAGTTAATGATTGCCAGTGTTCAATTAGGCGCGCTTACGGGAAGTTGTGATCGCGATACGTATGAAAAGCTAACGCACTTTGCAGAAAATTTTGGATTAGGATTTCAATATCAAGATGATGTGCACGATGGGGACGCAGAAAGCTTAGATAAAGCCAGCTTTTTTTATGATAAAGCCGAAAGTTATTTAAAGTCGCTTTCGAAGGCGGAATTATTTTTGCGAATATTAGAAATGACGAAAAACAACAATAGCAGTAAAGACAATCCAAACCATTCCATCGCATAAATCACATGCTCTTGAGATTTGGCCTGAATCGGAAGCGTTGCAGCATTGTGGCTAATTATAATGTAAGGATAAAAATCTTTTTTAATGTCTTGGCTTAATTTCGTGAAATTTAATTTCTGTGGAACGTCGTCAAGAATTCCCGCGATTTCTTGTTCACCAAAAATCGGCGTAATGGTTTTACTGTCTTTGTTGGGAACTGTTCCGCGTTCCACTAATATCATTTTCGTTGCGCCAAAAATATTAAACGGCGTAAAGACAATAAATTGAGTGTTGTGTGGCAGGAATACCGTATGGTCGTTATCAAATCTGCCCGTCAATTGAATTTTAAAGAAGCGAAGATTTTCTTGTTTAGTATTTAGGGTCGCTGCCGTAATGGCGGTTTGGCTTCGTTCAAAATATTGCATGTTGAGTAATTTTTTGAATTCGGCGCGGTTTAATTGCCAGAAGCCAAGATTGAGAAGAGCGCTGAATATAATAAGCGTAATTAAGGTTGTTACCAGCGTTGGGCGAAAAGTGTATTTCATGGTTATCGTTTCGTTAATTTCCAGTTATCATAGGTCCACAATTTTAGAGGTGGAATGTAACATGATTGCGATTTTACATAAAGATTTACCTGAATTTGATGGTGTAAGTTTCGATACACGTACGCTACAGCCCGGCAATCTGTATTTTGCGATTCGGGGCGAATCCAAAGATGGCCATGATTTTATTGATGACGCGAGGCGCAAAGGGGCGGCTGGGGTAGTCGTCTCTAAGCCAGTGGAGACTTCTGTGCCGGTGATTCAAGTCGATGACACAACGATTGCATTGGGGGAGTTAGGCAAAGTCTGGCGCGACCAATTTGATATTCCCTTGGTGGCGTTAACGGGAAGTAATGGAAAAACCACCACTAAAAATATGATTGCCGCGATTTTCGCGGAAGCGGGATTGAATCCGCTTTCTACGGAGGGCAATTTAAATAATCAATGGGGTGTGCCCTTGATGTTGTCGCGTCTAACGCATGAACATAAATCTGCTGTGATTGAAATGGGTATGAATCATTTTGAGGAAATTCGTTATCTCACGCATTTGGCGAAACCGACTATTGCGGTAATTACGAACGCGGGCCCGAGTCATTTGGAAGGTGTGGGTGGTACCGTAAAAGGTGTTGCACAAGCCAAGGGTGAAGTTTTTGAAGGATTAGCCCTGAATGGAACAGCAGTGATTAATGCCGATGATAAATTTGCGGACATGTGGAAAAAACTTGCAGGTTCTCGAAAAATGATTACGTTTGGATTACAAAATCCTGCCGATATTCAGGGCGAAGTGATGAAAGGCGGATTTATTCTAAAAATAGGCGATAAATCAACCACTGTAAAATTAGGCTTATTAGGTAAACATAATATCATGAATGCGTTGGCGGCCTCTGCGGTTGGTGCTGCCAATAATATTAAAATTGAAATTATTAAATCCGCGTTAGAGAAAATGAATCCTGAGCATGGTCGCATGGAAATTAAACAGGGATTAAATGGCGCGAAAGTCATTGATGATACCTACAATGCAAATCCCTTATCGTTTCGTGCTGCAATAGAATCTATATCGCATGAAAAAGGCCAAAAGATATTAGCATTGGGGGACATGCGGGAATTAGGTGAGCAAGGCCCAGAGCTGCATCGTGAATGTGGGAAATTAGCGAAAGAGGCTGGGATTGATATTTTATTCGCGACCGGAGACTTGATGAAAAATACGGTAGAAAGTTTTGGTGAAAATGCCAAGCATTTTGATACGCATGCTGAATTAGTGGCTGCGTTAAAGCCGTTATTAAATCCAGATGTTTTAGTATTGGTAAAAGGCTCACGGTCTATGAAGATGGAGTTAGTTGTCGATGCCATCACCTAAAAAATTGGCGTTAATTGTTGATGATGATGCATATGTGCGTGCAGCGGTTAAAAAAAGCTTGTTGCCATTTGATTTTGATATAATAGAAGCTGTTAATGGTCGTGAGGGCGTAGAGAAATTCCAGCAGTATAAATTTGATTTGGTTACCATGGATTTCATGATGCCTGAATTAAATGGTGCCCAATCTGCCGCTAAAATTCGCGCTTTAGATCACGATGTATTAATTATAGGTTTAAGTTCATCTTACCGTCGTATGGAAGTGGAATGTAAGAAATTAAATCTTATAATTCCCGTTTTATCTAAATTTGAGATGCCCGATGTTTTAACAAATTATATAAGGGGTCTGTGGGATGGAAGAGAAGAAAGTAGCTGTAGTGATTGATGACGCTAGAATTGAACAACTGATCGTTATGCGAGAGTTGGAAGCGAAGGGTTATACAGTTTTTCTTGCGGAGGATGGCCAGGTGGCCATCAATAATTTAGAAAACTACGGAAAAGTCGATTTATTTGTTATTGATTTTAACATGCCAAATAAAGATGGACCTATAACAATCTTGGAGCTTAGACAACACGAAAAATATAAAACAGTTCAAATTGTGGGGCGAAGTTCATCTCCTGATCTTATGCGAGAAAAAGCAACAGAATTGCTTGAAAGACAAAAGTTAAATACGGAAAATTTACGGTATGTGTTAAAGCCAGGGCGTGTCAATCCTGAGAACACTTTTCAGCAATGTTCAAGCGACTCTAAGCATCTTGCTTCAGAGTTGAGAAAGCTTACTGAAAAACGGCTGCAAAATACTGAGTTTATTGATGAAAATAAAACTGAAGAAGCAGATGTGGCGAAATCTAATCCGGAAAAATCTCCCGTAGTGAGTCATAGCCCCATTCGAAAGCAAAGTGAATAGTCGCCAAGCGAATGCTTTCTCGACTTCCAGTAAAATATTGATGTGTAGTTCGTGTATCGGTCATCGATGTGGCTAATCCAAACCAAATGGTACCTACGGGTTTATCTTTTGTTCCGCCATCCGGTCCTGCAACGCCTGTTATCGACAATGCAAAATCAACCGGTGATTTATTTAATGCGCCTTCCGCCATTTTTTCTGCGGTCTCTTTACTTACCGCACCATACGCTTTTAAAATATTTTCTGGCACATCTAATAATTCATGTTTGGAGGCATTGCTATACGTGACAAATCCACGCTCAAACCATTTTGAACTTCCCGGTATTCCTGTTAATGCAAATGCAATTCCACCGCCGGTGCAGGATTCTGCTATCGCACATTTTAATTTTTGTTTACGCAAAAACTGGCCCCATTTTTCCGCCAGAATGCTAATATTCTCGTCTAACAGTTTCATACAAGGAAGCTCCTATGGCACTTGAACAGCATACTCCCATGATGCAGCAATACTTACGCATCAAAAGCGAACATACGGATAAATTAGTATTCTACCGCATGGGTGATTTTTATGAATTATTTTTTGACGATGCGAAAAAAGCCGCAAAATTATTAGATTTGACGCTCACAAAGCGCGGTCAATCGAATGGTGAACCCATTCCGATGGCCGGCATTCCGTACCATGCGTCTGAAAATTATTTGGCCAAATTAATTAAAGCGGGCGAATCTGTGGCGATTTGCGAACAAATAGGTGATCCCGCTACTTCAAAAGGTCCCGTTGAACGACAAGTGGTCCGAATCGTTACGCCAGGAACGGTGACAGATGAAGCATTATTAGATGACCGTAAAGATAATTTATTAATTGCGCTGCATCGTTCTGAAATGCGATTTGGTTTAGCCAGTTTAGATTTATCTAGCGGACGATTTATTCTGCAGGAATTAAACAGCGAAGAAAATGTCTTAAGCGAGTTAGAGCGATTAAAACCCGCTGAAATATTAGTTAGTGAAGAGGGCGCATCTGATCCGGTATTAAAAAATAGAACAGGACTCCGTAAGCGAGGTGTATGGGAGTTCAGTTTAGATACCGCTAAGCAATTATTACTATCCCATTTTAAAACACAGGATCTATCGGCGTTTGGGTGTGAAGAGTTTCCGTTAGGATTAATGGCCGCCGGTGCATTAATGCATTATGCGCGTGAAACACAGCGCGCGGCATTGCCGCATATTCGTAATCTTCGTGTCGAACATCCGAGCGATTATTTAATTTTAGATGCGGCAACGCGCCGTAATTTAGAATTAGACACGAATTTGCAAGGCGGAATAGATAATACGTTATCGAATGTGATTGATCGTACGTCAACGCCGATGGGAAGTCGATTATTACGCCGATGGCTAAATCAGCCATTGCGCGATCGCACTACATTGCACCATCGCCAAGAAATTATTACAGGGTTTATACAGAATCGCGCATATGCTGATATTCAAGAATATTTACGTGAAATCGGTGATTGTGAACGAATTTTAGCGCGAGTTGCATTAAAATCTGCGCGACCGCGTGATGTGGTTCAGCTTCGCACGGCCATCAGTCTTTTTCCCAGTATAAAAAATTATTTGCAACACTCCAGTCTTCCGCGTTTGCAAAATTTAGCCACCAAAATTTCTATTTTTGAAGAATTATTACAGACTTTAAATATTGCCGTTATTGATCATCCGCCTATGTTAATTCGTGATGGGGGGGTTATAGCACCTGGTTATAATTCAGAATTAGATGAATTACGCATGCTCAGTGAAAATGCAAGCCAATATTTAATTGATTTGGAAACGCGCGAGCGTGAGCGCACCAACATTTCTACGCTTAAAGTGGGTTACAACAGAATACATGGATACTATATAGAGATTAGCGCAGCGCAATCAAAAAATGCGCCGATAGAATATCAACGTCGTCAAACGCTTAAAAATGCAGAGCGATACATCACGCCCGAATTAAAGCAATTTGAAGATAAAGTATTAAGTGCAAAATCTAAAGCCTTAACGTTGGAAAAATATTTATATGATAACTTATTAGACCGCATTTCGCAGGATTTATCTGCGTTACAAGATACAGTAGCCGTAATTGCGGGCATTGATGTGTCGTGTAATTTTGCAGAACGGGCAGAAACCTTACATTGGGTGTGTCCGGAGTTAACGCATAATATGGAGTTGAAAATTGAAGCGGGTCGACATCCAGTGATTGAATTTACCCAGCAAAATCCGTTTGTGCCGAATGATATTGTCTTATTTCCTTCGCGGAGAATGCTAATTATTACAGGTCCGAATATGGGTGGTAAATCAACCTATATGCGCCAAACAGCATTAATTGCGTTGTTGGCGCACATTGGTTCGTATGTACCGGCAACACGAGCAGTCATTGGCAATATCGACAGAATATTCACACGCATTGGCGCTGCCGATGATTTGGCGGGAGGGCGCTCGACATTCATGGTAGAAATGACAGAAACGGCGAATATTTTGCACAATGCTACAGAAAATAGTTTAGTATTAATGGACGAGGTCGGTCGAGGTACTAGTACTTTTGATGGTTTATCACTCGCTTGGTCTTGTGCGCATTACTTGGCGGAACAGGTAAAAGCCTTTACGCTATTTGCGACACATTATTTTGAATTGACGCATTTACCCCAAGAATGTGAAGGAATTGTGAACGTTCATTTAGATGCCGTAGAACATGGCGATCACGTTGTATTTTTGCATGCGGTACAAGAAGGTCCTGCAAGTAAGAGTTATGGATTACAGGTGGCGCAATTAGCAGGGATTCCGAAAGTGGTAATTGATAATGCGAAAGCAAAGTTAGCGACATTAGAGATGAAATGACCGTCGCGTGTCATCCTGAGCGAGCGGAGCGAGTCGAAGGATCTGGTTAGGGTAAATAAATGAAAGAAATGAATAAAGCCGTAAAAATATTGCGTTCGGGCGACTGTGTGGGAATTCCCACCGAGACGGTTTATGGTTTAGCGGCAGATGCTACAAATCCTAAAGCCATTAAAAAAATATTTAAACTTAAAGGTCGACCACAAAACCATCCGTTAATATTACATATTTCCAGTTTGGATCAGCTAAAAGATTGGGTAGAGTTTATTCCAGACAATGCCAAAAAATTAATGAAAACATTTTGGCCCGGTCCCATGACTCTAATATTTCCGCTGAAAAAATCTCTATGTAAGGGCGGGATATTATCCCGTGCCGCAAAAATAATTACGGGCAATCAAAAGACCATTGGTATACGCATGCCGTCACATCCTGTAACTAAAAAATTATTAAAAAATTTTGGTGGGCCTGTCGTTGCACCATCTGCCAATAAATTCGGTCATGTGAGTCCAACCTGTGCTGACCACGTCAAATCTGAATTTGGAAATAAACTCAAATTAATTTTAGACGGCGGTTCTACAAAATTGGGCATCGAATCGACTATTATAAATATTACGGAAAATCCGTCACGATTGTTACGGCCTGGACCATTGAGCATTGCAAAAATCAAAAAATTATCTGGCGTAAAAATTATTTCGGGGAAATCCAAAAAATCGCCCCGTGTGTCGGGAAATTTGAAATCCCATTATGCCCCGCGTACACCGGTTAAATTATTTACGGGTAAACTCAAGTCAAGAGAAAAGAATACCGTTGTGATGGAGATGCCCCCTGATCCAGTGAAATATGCAAAAATCTTATATTCCCGCCTTCGTGAATTAGACAAACAAAAATTTACAACTATCTACATTAAATTGCCACCCGCCAAACCAGAATGGGTGGCAATTCGCGATCGCTTGCTGCGCGCAGCAGGCTAATTACAGCGATTTTCTTATTGCCCGGACATCTTGCTCGGAGGCTGTTTTTTCATTCTCAGGCGTTCTTTCTTGAAGATGATCTTGATCAAGGGCAGTGTAATACGCATGTGCAGGCGTTAACGGTAATGTGTCGTCATAACTAGCTCCTGCAGACGTTACCACAAATAGACCACTAAAAAGTACCGCGAAGAGTTTAGAGCGTGTTTTAGGAGTCATGGCATTTTCCTCCTGTGAAATGTTACGTGTAAACATTATATTCCTTTTTAAGCTATTTGTGCGAAAAAACCCTCATTTTTGTTAGGTTTTTATCGCATTCAAATCTTCTATAGTTGTTTTCTCTATATTTGCTACACCTGAATGCCGAAGAGAGCATATATGGAAGAACGTGATAAAGATTCATTACAACAAAGATTACAGGGTAGTGCGCCTGCACTTTCTGTTGCTCCCGAAATAGCAGAAGAGAATATTCATTATGAAAGTGATGTATTGCTAGAGGATCCTGTTTTTTATATTTTAGCGGATGGAAAAAAAGCTATCCGTCGCCGACGTTTCCGAAATATTTTATTTGTCATAGGAAATGGCTTATTAGCCGCGTTTTTAACGTTAGCGCGAGAAGGACTGCAAACGCCTTTTAAATATTTAATTAGTTGTGTCTCGTTACCTATGGAAATTATTAACTTGGTTGCTCAAGTTAAAAACGCGATAGAGAAAGATAAACCCTTGCAAATTTTTCTTTTCATAATTTTCGGAAGCTTACTGAGTATTGGATTGTTAATCATTACCGATATCGTGAAATGGATGGGGTGGACAACAGGCGTGTTGGCCACGATGGCATCTGCCGGCCCCTTTTTATTTGCAGGATTTATGACTATTTATGGAATCCTGAATGTTATTGGACTTATTAAAAGCGGTAGAGAGCTTTATCAAAAAGCTTATTATCGTACATCGCTTAAAACGCTTGCGTTAATAAATAAGGCGCTCAGAGGCAGCGGATGTTTTCTATTAGCCGGTTTAATGATTCCGTTTGTGTTTATGTTAATGGCAAATCCGGTTGGCGCTACCGCGTTACTCGTAACGATTGTAACAATTACAGCCGGATTAATTGCCTGGAAAATTGCTAAAACGATTATAGAAAACAGAACGTGGAAAAAAACCAGTCAAACATTACAAGGCCAAGATCCGTATATCTTATTAAACGTGGATAGAAACCTTCTGGAGGCTAAATTAAATCTAGAAGGGAATACTACAAAAAATTTTTTAGTGAAAACAAAAGCTTTTTTTCAAAAAAAATGGTACCAGTTATTCGGGACGGCTCAACAGAAAAAAATGATGAGATTTTCAGAGAAAAGTTCAGCCGCGAGTTACATTAAGCAATGTTACAAATATACCCTCATGCCAGCAAAAATTACGGTTGACCGTTTAAAAGAACAATTATATGAAATGCGCCAAAAAGATGCCTCTCCTCTCGATATACAAAGGCTTGAAGCAGAATTAACCGCGGCACAAGCACAATATCAACATCAAAAAGCTCATCTTTTTACACGCCCTGAATTTGAAACAAGTAAAAACGCGTATGATTTAATACGTAAACCGAAAGGTCGAGTAATGTATCAGCAAAATACTATTACGGAAGCTGAAGTAAAAGCCGCGTTGGCGCCTGAAAGATATATCCCTGTTTATTGTGACGAGCTGGGTTTTTCTTTGCCGCACTCCAAAACGCCTGAGCCTGCTTTTGCAGAAAATGAAAATCAGAATGTTTTCGATATGCATTGAGCCTCTCACTATTTCTAGTCCGTTCCTGAGAATTAAACGA
The DNA here is from genome assembly GCA_964559315.1 of uncultured Coxiellaceae bacterium. GTDB lineage: Bacteria > Pseudomonadota > Gammaproteobacteria > DASZBR01 > DASZBR01 > DASZBR01. The sequence goes on along the minus strand of CAZLGL010000008.1, from coordinate 51,010 downwards.
GGTTTCTAAATACAGCTCAAATCGTATTATGCCTATTAAAAGCAGGGGGAATAAATATGATTAATATCTTTTCTTTCAATATAGTCTGGGTTTTTATTATTGCTATTTTAGTATTTCTTTATAGTGCTGCACGGTTATTTTTTAGATTTGAAGCGTCGACAAAAACCATTAGTACTAGTGGGATTATCTTATGTGCAAGTGCAGTATTCCCGATTATTGCAGCAATTTTTTCTTAATCAAAGGAGAGTGTTATGGAAATAAACTGGAAAAAGTGGGTTGGTATTGTAGGAATTGTTTTTTTATTCCTCGTGTTTTTGCCTATTTTGTCATTAGCGAGCAGCAATGTTGGAAATGCTATTGATGATTCTGTGATCACGGGAAAAATAAAAGCAAGTATGGCGATGAATGAAATTACCCATGCGACAACGATTACCATAGAAACGAATGATGGCATTGTAACCTTAAAAGGTACTGTAGATTCAGAAACCGAAGCAACGGAAGCGATTGAAATCGCAGAATCGACGGTTGGGGTAAAAAATGTCAACGTGAGTCAATTATATGTACACGATAGCAATCAACCTTTTTCAGATGCGTATCTTACAGCAAAAGTAAAAGGAATCTTTTTGCGTAATAATTTAACGCCTGGGAAATTAAAAGTTCCTGTCATGGATGTAAAAGTTGAAACCCAAAATGGTGTGGTTTATCTGAGTGGTTATGTGAAAAACCATGCGATTCGTGAAAAACTCATTGCGTTAGCCGGATCAGTGGATGGCGTAAATGCGGTTAAATCGACGCTCCATATCGGAGGTAACGCATGAGAGGAAGCAAAACCAAATACACCCGCAAACAAAAGCGCCAAGCAGAACATATTGAAGAAGGATATGAAAAACGCGGTTCAGGAAAAAAGAAAGCGGCCCGAATTGCGTGGGCTACCGTAAATAAATTAACGGGAGGCGGAAGGAAAAGTGGATCAGGAAGAAGAAAGAGAGGTTAATAATTTTTCTATTCCTTCAACCGTTTCCTTTTGGATAATCTTCAGTGCATGGGGCCCATCAAATTTATACAACAACGGTTTGGTTTGAATTAACTTAATAATTTTCATGGAATCTATTTGGGGCGTTTCGGTAAACTCAATCCGAGTAGATTTTGCTGACGTTGTAATTTTCTTAACGCCCAGTTTTTCAGATTTTAATTTTAAATCCGTAATGGCAAATAAATTTTTGGTTTGTTCCGGAAATAACCCAAAGCGATCGATGAACTCGACTTGCAATTCATGTAATTTTTCTTGATCTTTGCAGTTCGCGATTCTTTTATATAAAACTAATCTGGCATGGACATCCGGAATATAATCTTCCGGAATAAACGCCGGGATTTGTAATTCAATATTAGATTTGGTGGGCTCCGGTACCCCGGATTTCATTGCGCGCTCTAATAATTCCATATACAAACTAAAGCCAATCTCGTGCATTTCACCGCTTTGTGATTCGCCTAAGATTTCTCCCGCGCCACGAATTTCTAAATCATGCGTAGCCAATGCAAATCCCACGCCCAAATCTTCTAATCTGGAAATGGCTTCTAAACGCTTTTCCGCATCCGGTGTAATTTTTTGATGCGGCGGGGTAAGTAAAAAAGCATACGCTTGATGATGCGATCGTCCGACACGTCCGCGTAATTGATGTAGTTGCGCTAAGCCGAATTTATCTGCGCGCTCAATAATAATGGTATTAGCCGATGGGATATCAATACCCGTTTCGATAATGGTTGTGCAGACCAGTACATTATAATGCTGGTGATAAAATTCACGCATGATGATTTCGAGCTCGCGTTCACGCATTTGGCCATGCGCGACGCCAATTTTGGCTTCTGGAATTAATTCCCGTAATTTTTCTGCTACCGCTTCCATGGTTTCAACATCGTTATGTAAATAAAATACTTGGCCGCCCCGCATAATTTCCCGAATAATGGCTTCACGAATTAAGCTTTTGTCATACATATGCACGAAGGTTTTGATGGATAAACGGCGAAGGGGAGGTGTACCAATAATGGATAAATCACGCATGCCCGACATTGCCATATTTAAAGTTCGGGGAATCGGTGTTGCAGTGAGTGTTAAAATATCGACTTCAGCGCGTAATTTTTTTAATTGTTCTTTTTGTCGTACGCCAAAACGATGTTCTTCATCAATAATACATAAGCCTAAATGTTTGAACTTAATTTCTGGTTGTAATAATTTGTGCGTGCCAATAATGACATCGACTTTACCTGATTTTAAGTCGTCTAATATTTTGATTTGTTCGGTAGCGGTTTTAAATCGCGATAACATTTCAATTTTGATAGGCCAATCGGCAAATCTGTCCGAAAAATTTTGATAATGTTGTTGGGCAAGTAAAGTCGTAGGAACTAAGACGCATACTTGATGACCGGCTTGTACGGCAACAAATGCTGCGCGCATCGCGACTTCGGTTTTGCCAAATCCCACATCGCCGCAAATTAAACGATCCATGCTTTTTTCTTTATTCATATCGGCAATGACATCTTGAATCGCTTGCGTTTGATCGGGTGTTTCTTCAAACGGAAATTGGCTGGCAAATAATTGATAATTTGCATCAATCGAATAGGTAAAGCCTTTGCGCAATTCGCGTTGTGCATGGAGCGCTAATAATTCAGCGGCGACGTCACGAATTTTTTCCGCGGCTTTTCGTTTCGCTTTTTCCCATTGATCCGACCCTAATTTATGTAACGGTGCGTTTTCCGGATCTAATCCCGAGTAGCGATGAATTAAATGCAAAGAGGAGACGGGTACATATAATTTACTTTCGTTGGCATATTCTAAAACTAAATACTCGCCCGTATTTTCTTGTACCGTCAGAACTTCCAAACCCAAATAGCGTCCGACGCCGTGTTCAACATGTACAACGGGTGCGCCAATATTTAATTCGGCTAAGTTTTTAACTACCGTATCTAAATCCGTTGTTTTAGATTTTTTACGACGAGATTGGATAGTGTGTTCGCCCAGTAAGGCGCTTTCAGAAATTAATATACAGTTGTGTTCAGGTAATTCCATGCCGTGATCGAGCGGGGCAACGGTGATGCATAATTTTTCTGTACGAGATAAAAATTCTTGCCATGAATTAACGGGCGTGGGAGAAATATTATGCGTACGCAGTAATTGTAATAATGCTTCGCGTCGACCAGGGGATTCGGCACAAAATAATATTTTGTGCTTTATGTTTAATAAATAATCTTTGAGTTTACGTAAAGGTTCTGGAGATTTATGATCGACTAAAATATCGGGTGTAGCAAAATCATCGCGCTGAATCTTGTCGGCATTAAATGGCTTGAGGCTAGTAAATAATTCCGTCGGGTCTAAATATAACTTTTTGGGATTCAAAATGGGACGTGTTCGATCATGCCGTAATTGCTCATAACGGGATTTAATTTCAGCATGATATTTTTCCGCAGCAGCGGGAACGCCTTCGAGTTGTATGACCGAAGGCGTCTTGGGAAGATAATCAAAAAAGGTACTGACTTCAGGAAAAAACAAAGGAAAATAATATTCAATACCCTGCGGAATACTTCCCTGCGAAATCGTTTCATACATCGGGCAATGACTCGGATTGCCTTCAAAGTTTTCACGCCACTGCTGACGAAATTGCTCAATCGCATTTTTATCAAACGGAAATTCTCTCGCAGGTAATAAATCGATGCGGTCGATTTTTTCTAACGTTCGTTGCGTTTCCGGATCAAACGTCCGGATGGTTTCAATTTCATCATCAAATAAATCAATGCGATACGGAAACTCACTGCCCATTGGGAAAATATCAAATAACGAGCCGCGTACTGCAAATTCGCCGGGGGCTAAAACTTGGGAAACCGATTGATAACCCGAATGAATAAATTTTTGCCGTATTTGTTCGAGGTTTATGGTGTCGCTAGCTTTAATGGCTAGCACATGCGATTCGATAAAGTTACGCGGCGTAAGACGCAGCATCACGCTGGAGATGGAAATTAAGACCACTCCCTTAGAAAGTTGTGGTAATTTTGAGAGGGTGCGCAAACGCGCCGAAATAATGTCTTGATGAGGCGAGAAATTATCGTAGGGAAGGGTTTCCCAGTCGGGCAACGTCATGATGGGTAAAGACGGAGCGAAGAAAGCGATTTCTTCAAAAAGACGCTGATTCATCAGGGAATCTGGGGTTATAACAACTAGGGGCGAAAACAATTCCTCAGCGCGCTGGCTGAGATGTAGGCTAAGTTGACTGCCTGTCATAATTTTCATAAACATTCCTTAGCCTCTCTCCTCATTATCGTGAGAGGGGTTGGGGTGAGGGTAATTGTATAGTATCCTTGCGACCCATGGGTATTATTAATCTACTATTTGGAAAGCCTTTATCAAGTGAAACGCTCGGAGAGCAACGCCTCGCGAAATATAAAGCGTTGCCCGTATTCTCATCCGATGCCTTATCTTCCGTCGCATACGCAACCGAAGAAATTTTACACGTGCTCGTTCTCGCGGGCATCGCAGCGATGTCATTGTGTTTGCCCATCGCTATCGCTATTTGTTTGCTTATCGCTATTCTAGCTATTTCTTATCGCCAAACGATTTTTGCGTATCCCAATGGCGGTGGCGCATTTACCGTTGCCCGCGAAAATTTAGGCGAGGGAGCTGGGTTAATTGCCGCTGCCGCACTATTAATAGATTATGTTTTAACGGTGGCAGTCAGTGTGACGGCAGGTGTTCGTGCCGTGACGTCTGCTTTTCCTTTTTTATATGAACATTCTGTAGGTCTATCATTAATTTCTGTTGCCATAATTGCCATCATGAATTTGCGTGGTGTGCGTGAATCTGCAACCGCTTTTGCACTTCCAACCTATGCATTTATTTTTTTAGTATTAATATTGGTTGGGATGGGAAGTTATGGCGTTTTTACGGGGCACATTCCTCCGCATCATATTCCCGGTTATCAACCCCAGCTCTCTGATCTGGCTCAGCCCGTTGCCATTATTTTAATTTTACGCGCGTTCTCTGCAGGCTGTACTGCTATGACAGGAATTGAATGTGTAGCGAATGGCGTCCCCGTTTTTGAAAAACCTGAAGCACGGAATGCAGCAATGACATTAGTATTGCTCGCAGGCTTATTAATCATCATGTTCTTTGGTGTTACCTATTTGGCCGACCATTTAATGTTAGTGCCCCAAGAAAAACAAAGTATTTTGTCTCAGATAGCCCGTAAAGTATTTGGTGATGGATTTTTATATTTTGCATTGCAGTTTTCAACGATGGCCATTTTATTGTTAGCGGCGAATACGGCTTTTGCAGGTTTTCCTCGGTTGGCTTCAATTTTGGCAGAGAAAAAATATTTGCCGAAACAATTAACCAGCTTGGGCGATCGCTTGTCATTTTCAAACGGTATTGTATTGCTTGCTGTAGTGTCGAGTATTTTAATAATTATTTTTGGTGGGGAAACCCATTTATTGATTCCATTGTATGCGGTCGGTGTATTCAGTGCATTCAGTTTGTCGCAATTGGGTATGGTGAGTCACTGGTTTAAAAAGAAAACGCAGCGATGGAAAGCAAAAGCGTTTATCAATGGCTTGGGATTTGCTGCGACGACCATTGCATTGGCGGTGATTATTGAAAGTAAATTTGTGGAGGGTGCGTGGCTTGTTGTGTTGTGTGTGCCAGTACTTTTGATGGGATTTTATAAGATCCATCACCATTATGTTGTGATTGATCATGAATTGTCGATGACAACGGCACAAGCGAATCAGTATCTGGATAAAATTGCGGGAATTAAACCCAAGGTTGTTTTGCCGGTTTCTCGTATACATCGCGGAACACTGGCGGCATTAAATTTTGCGCAAGGTGTGTCTGATGATGTGACGGCAGTTGCGGTAGCCTTAGATCCTGTGCAAACGCGAAAACTAGAATCCGATTGGCAGCAGTTAAACATTAAAATTCCGTTGGTAGTTTTAGAGTCGCCATATCGTGCGGCAATTGATCCGTTGCGAAAGTTTATTCGGCAACAAGATAATCGCGAACCCGAGCGTGGTTTGTGTATGTTAGTATTTCCGCAAGCGATTCCAACACGGTGGTGGCATGACATGTTGCATAATCAGCGCAGTTTATTTTTAAAGGCGTCGTTGATGTTTAATCGAAAACACAAAGGCGGCACACGCGTATTTGTGGATGTTCCATATCAATTGGAGAGATAGTTATGCTTAAGCGGATTTTATGCAGTATTGTCTTGGCGTTATTTCCTTTATTTGCTCTTGCTGAAGCTGAAACCATTGCCGTAACGCGCGATTCCCCCGAATTTAAAATTACTCAGCCGTCCAATGCAACGACAGGTTATCGATGGCGTGTTATCTACGATAAATCATTGATGACATTAAAAACTGAAAAATATTTGGTGCCGAACTCAAAATTAATTGGAGCAGGTGGAAAAACCATTTGGGTATTTCACGCAAAGCCTAAAGCATTTCGAAAACCACCTCTTCAAACACAAATACATATGATTTATGAGCGGGCGTGGTCACCGAAAGATCATCCGACGGAATTGTTTTTTATGGTGAAGTTTGTATAACCTATATCATCCTTCGACTCGATCCGCTTGCTCAGGATGACCTATAAATTAAATTCGCTTAAAAGTTAAGAAAGTATAATCATACGGATTCTTTTCATCTGCTTTGTTTTCTTGGCGCGCCACTTCTTTAAATTCATCTGTATCAAATTCAGGGAAAAAGCTATCACCATCTATGGCCGCTTGGATATACGTTAGTTCTAAAACGTTGGCGAGGGTTAATGTTTGCTTAAAGATTTCACTGCCGCCAATGACACACACTTCCGCATATTCTTTTAAATCATGAAAAGCGGAAGGAATGTCATGAAAAATTTCTGCGCCATCAACCTGAAAATCTTTATCGCGCGTGATGATAATATTTTTACGTTCCGGTAGAAGTCGTCCGATCGATTGATACGTTTTGCGTCCCATAATCACGGGTTTGCCCACGGTTAATTTTTTAAAGTGCGCCAGATCCGCTGGCATGTTCCACGGCAGTTGGTTATTTTTTCCAATGACACGTTGTGGTGTCATGGCGGCAATCAATGTGATAATCATACAGTTTCCTCAAAGCTTGATTTTATATAGAATTCTAAGAAATTTACAGGACTGTTTTATCTTAATGCGGAGAGTCACAGAATGAGTAGATTAAATATATTGATTGCAATTGTCGCGCTTTTTGCTTTAGTGATCGGAATGAAATTATGGCATCACACGGGTTCGACTCAAACCTCAGGTGGATTAAATGCGTATGTGTTATCACCGCCCAAAGACATCGATAAATTTTCCTTAGTGGATTCCAATGGAAAACCGTTTAACAATAATACCCTGTGGGCGCATTGGACATTTATAGTATTTGGTGCGGCAACCCATGGCTCGGAAGAAATGTCGGGCACGATGAGTGAATTAAATAAAATGGTTCATTTATTAGCTGCGCAAAAACAAACGCCCATTCCGAAAATCGTCTTTGTGTCGATTGATCCTGCTGATGATTCTTTGGACGCACTGAAAAAATATGCCATAAAATATAATCCCGACTTTATAGGCGTAACGGGGGATACGAAACAAATTAATTTGTTATATCAAAATATTCCAGCGACCCAAAAAACAGCAATATTATTAATGGATCCGTCGGGTAAGTTAATGGCAATTTTCCCTGCGCCGCATCATGCAGAATCGATGGTAAAAGATTTTCAAATTATTGTTCAAAATGCAGGGTAAACTTTATGGCTAAATTACACTTTTATTATTCTGCAATGAATGCGGGCAAAAGCACGACGCTATTGCAATCCAGTTATAATTACCATGAACGTGGCATGAAAACGTTATTGTTAACGCCCGCCGTTGATGATCGATTTGGTGCGAGTAAAATAGCTTCGCGGATTGGGTTGGAAGAGCAGGCGATTAGTTTTGATAAAGAAGCAAATTTATTTGAGATTATTAAAAAACACCTTGATGAAAATATGCGGTGTGTTTTATTAGACGAAGCGCAATTCTTAACGAAAGCGCAAGTGTGGCAATTAACGGATGTGGTGGATCACTTTAAAATTCCCGTTTTAGCGTATGGATTACGTACTGATTTCCAGGGTAATACGTTTGAAGGTAGTCAGTGGTTATTAGCGTGGGCGGAAGATTTGGTGGAAATTAAAACCATTTGTCATTGTGGGCGGAAAGCAACGATGAATATTCGACTGGATGCGAATGGTAAAAAAGTAAAAGAGGGCGAGCAAATCGTCATTGGCGGAAATGAACGATATATTGCGGTGTGTCGTAAGCATTTCAAAGAGGATTAATCCTGTTGTCATGCCTCGCGTCGGAGACACGAGGGATCTCCCGCTATTTGGTTACACGCGGACTCATTCTCGGTTCTGAGCTAGCTTCCGCTTTAGCTTTTAGCGCTGTGCGAACCAGTCTCATTAATTCAATAATTGATTTGCGTTCTGCCTCTTTTGCACCAACGAGGTTATCGACTTCTCCCCGTTCATTGCGTGCTTTCTGGCGTAATTCTTCTGCATTGACTATCAAAGTATGTTTTTTATCTCGCGCACGAAATAATTCATTGCGTGCTTCCATCAATTCCATACCGAGCTCATTTCTGCCTAAGCCATTTTCGCCGCCGCCTAATTTATTATCTCCACCATTATTGTAATAAATATAATGCGGTGCAGTTTCAATTAATGCATGGCAGAATTTTGGATTTGATTTACAAAGCTCGGCTATTCCTTCTTTTAATTTAGTCGCATCTAAATTAGCGATTGCATCAAAAAGTGCTTTGTTACTGGCTTCAGAAATTTCATAATATTGCAGTTTGCCTTCTTGAGTGGAATCAAAGCGAGTGGCATCTTCGAACATGAAGTCTCGGATTAATTTGATTTTAGTTACATAGCATTCTTTCGCTTCAGCTACAAAAGCATCTCGAATTTGTTCTGCGGTTTTTGCTTGTACAAGTGGATGTTTTTGTAAGTCTGCATCATTTTCAGATTCCAGTTCGAGAATTTTTCGTGCGACCCGATAGCCACATGACCATGCTTCGTTTTCTTTGGTTTGTTCTTTCGTATATTCAACCTCGTAGGACGAAAATCCAGGGAATTTTTCTCGTAATTCTTTTTCTTTTACTTTTGGGTCACCTGACATGGAGTTGTAGTAATGTAAATTATTTTCTTTATCTACCCAGACTAATACAAAATGATTTTTACTTTCATTTAATTCTAAATAAGCAGGGTAGGGTTTAGAGAGATATTTACTTCCGCCGCCAGCTTTGATTTCTTCAAGCTTAAGATCGAAGCGAGGATTTACTTTTGTAAAATTGTGGCGATATTTTTGAAGAATATAAATAGGAATGTCTATGACATTGTAGCTATTTAACCACATCTTTCCTGTATCCTCGCCGGTAGTAATTTTTTGAGTAAAAGTTTTTTCAGAAGTGGGTTCTGGTTTAGGTGAAACAGCAGCCGGTTTTGGTTCAGCCAAAATCAGTTTTTTCTGCAATGGGAGGCCATCATAGACAATAAATTCTTTTATATCGTTGTATTCTGGTTTGGAAAATTCTTTGAAAAGAATATCTTTTTCTTTGTCTTTAACTTCAGCAACTAATTTTTTTTGTTCGGGCGTTAACCCTTCTTCGATCAAAAATAAATTAATTTTTTTGTTGGGTTTAATGCCTTTCTTTAATAATTCCAAATGCATCTTAACCACCGCGATGTGATCATATGCAATTTCGCTTGCAAGAATATCGGTATCACCGAAATCAGAAAATAAATCGCCTTTTGTGCTACCATCAGCATTTACGGTAACTTTATGTCCAGTGAGCTTACCTGTTGCGTCAAAATGTTCGAGCGTACTATTTTTAGTATTTACTTTATATTGAATGGATGCGAGTGAAGCATTTAATGCGTCAGCGTATGTTGTTAAATGGTTATGATAAGTATTGTTGGGTGGTAGGTGTGCGCTTGCAGGATTTGCGCTTGAAGCACCGATACCTTTTTTATCACTTACTTGTTCTTCGACTGTTTTATATTCTGTTTCTTTAACGCCAAGTAATTCATACATTTTTTTGACGACAGCATAAACTTTTTGTTTTTCTACTTGCGTCAATTCTGATTTATTTTCTTTCGTAGCAGTCAGCGTTCCATCGTTAGAAATGGTAATATGGATTTTGTCATCTTTATCAGAAAATACATGGGAATCTTCAAGGAGAAAGCTTGCTAGCCAATAGTTTTTTTGGGCATCTGTATTGAAAATAAAACCCAGCTTTTTGAGCTCATCTTTTTTCTTTTTTTTACCCGCTACAATTTTTTCATCATTAATTTCGCCAAGCGCAACTGAAAAATCTTTCCCTGTTTTATCCTTTAATTCAAACTTCATTTATATTTCCTTAGGGACTCGGTGGAGAGGGAGGAGGAGTTGGCTGTGCAGTCGGTTTAACGAGTAGGCCATTAAATTTAATAAGTTTTTGGAATTCTTCAGGATAATACGCTTTACCCGTAAGAGCTTGCGTGTGGCTAAGTTCTTTCATAAAATTTTCATAAACTTTTGGCATCATTTCTTCATGCGCACGTTTTTGCGCCGTTTTTAAACCTCGCGGCACCGATTGGAAATCTAAAATTTCACCGGGAAGGGCAGCCGCACCACCTTTTATATATAACGTTACATAAAATCGTAACATTGCGGTGAAATCTGAGCTGAGTTTTGCGATGATTTTTGACCTTGTGCTCTCATCTTCATCCAATGACATAAATGCTTCTCTGGTTTTTCCGGAAGGTTGTGAGATATCTAACGAGATAGGAGGTGCCTTCATGGTTCCATCTTCAGCAAATTGAATTGTACGTTTTGTGCCATCGCTCCATGTGCGCGTCATTGATTTGTTGTCATCTGCAAATACGTAGCCTTTTGTTCCAACAGCTTTTTTAATGGCTTCTATATAGGTAGTATTTTTTAAGATACCGCTTAATTCGTAATCGCTCCGTTTTGTGCCATCTGCAGGACCGGCTGAAACGTCGATATCGCCGACATCACGTTGTTGACCAACAGCAAAATCATGACGAATTTTTTGGACATGTCTATCATATTCTCCTTTTTTATCTGGAGCGATAGAGGTCTCATCGCAAGACCATTCAAAAACGTCTGCATCAAAGCCCAGCTTGAAATTCATAATGTGAATGGCTTCAATCGCATTCGCCAGATGCTTTGCATAATTTTCATCTTTTTTGTCTGCTTCGTTTGCGATTATTCTTCCATCAGAATAAATTAATAATTCGAATGGACCGACTAGTTTAAATTCGCTTGGTTTATCGCCTTTGATTTTGTAGCCCAAATTGCGTTTTTTAAGTTCGGCGTTGATTTCATCTTTATGTGCAACAATAAGTTTTTGATAATCGGGATTAGGACCCAACATGGCTAATCGAGCGAGAAGTGTGGGGTTAGGATTTTCTGCGGGTTTTGATGCAACAGATGATTTTGGTGTGCCGAATAATCTTTTGAATATATTTCCAGGATTGTGGAGTGCCGATTCGAAAGCTGGCCGTTTTTTTGATGCTGCTGGAGCAGCCGCAGGTTTTGCAACTGGAGGAGCAGCTTTGATTCTTTCAATTTCAGCAATAGTTTCAAGAAGGCGAGGAAGATTTTCATTTGTCCAGAATGTGAAATCTGGTTTTCGGAGAATTTTTTGTGCTCGCCCGTCAAGATTTTCAATTAAACTGAGAAATTCTTGTGTTGAGAATTCCATGATGGCAGACGCGGAAAATTGCATGCCTAGCCTTATGCGCACGTGCTCCAGCTCTTCTTTTAATGGTGATTCTGCAAAAGAACGCGTTAAAAGATCAGCAAATTCTATGTTTTGGGCCAGCAATTTACTGTCTGTAGGGACTTCTTCCATTACTTTCTCCTCAAATTCAGTTCCCCTCATTCTACCTTAACTACCTTAAGATAAACTTAAAAACAGGGGCCATACTATAAAAATAGCAGGTTTTTATGGGTTTGGAAGGTTTTCTCCCGCTAGAGCAGGAGAAGATAAGATTTTTTATTAGCGCGTAGTGCCAGGAGGTTTAGGGCTGGCTGGCGGAATGGGCGCTGTAGGGGCGGTAGGTGCCGCCGCATCCGGTGCTTTGGATAAATTCAGCTTTTTTGGATCTGAGCCCGGAGGCGTATTTTCATCGTCAGTAGAAAGGGGTGGTGCAGAAGGTTTAGGTTGAGATGCAGGAGTGGGTGTCGGAGCTGGAGCAGGGCCTTGTGCCAATGTTCGACCTAATACCGTAAATTTATTTTTAACGTCATTGGGTATTTGAGGGTCGTTTAAAAATGCATGCATTTGTTTGGCAACCAATGCTTCAATTTTTGCTATTTTGGCTTTTCCTTCAGGCGTATTAATTTCTTTTTGGATAACAAATAAATTAATTTTATTTTCGGGAAAAACTGCAATCTTATGTTTTTCATGCATAGCGATAAACATATTGACGTAGGCTTTGAGATCTTTACAAATAAAATCCGCAAACTCTTGTTCACTCATGCTCTCGAGTGATTTTAAATTTGCTTCCATATTTCCATTATCGTGTATGGTAAGTTTATGTGCGTCTTTGCTAACTAAATTATATTCTTTTTCAGGAAGTGAATGACCGGCGGGATTTAATTTTGCGTTAATTTCTGCGCGACATTTATCCATCCACGCATGAAGCGAATAACCTGTGGTTTTCCGCTCACTAAGAAAACTCGAGCCAGCAGCTATGCCGCTTTTTGAAAGTACATTTTTTACATTAAAGCTTTCTAGTGTTTCGACAAGTTGTTTTTTTTGAGATGGAGAAAAAGTTTTTTCGTCTGCTGAGAATGTAAGCTTAGGTGGTGGAGTAGTGCCTTGAATAGTTGTGCATAATGCAAGAAGGAATTCATGTTGTTTCTTCAGAAGACTTATTTTTTCTTCGATGGATAAGTTTTCGGGTATTGGTGAGCACCAAATCATGCCGTCTTTAAAAATAGTAAAGGTAATATTTTTGTGGGTTTGGTGATTAAATTGAAGACCGTGCATCTTATCTGGAAACCGTTCTGTTTTGTCGATCTGATAATTTTTTTTAATCGGTGCTGATTTTTCAGATGTTGTATCGGCAATTTCCATGGCCGCAGCAAAAAAGACTTCTGCATTTTCTGTGAGTTTTGCTTCTAGGCTTATGGCCCCACCTTTGGATTCTTCCATCATATTTCTCCTCATTGGAAAGAGTGCTATATAAAAGTATAGCAAGGAAAACTGGCCCTAAGCGCAAAATCAGGTAAGATAAAGCAGATTTTTTACGCCCAAGGACCTGTTATGACAACCTCGCTGATTCCCGCTAAATCTAAGAAGAAAGCTTTCTACGCGTGTACCCAATGCGGTGCCAGCTATCCCAAATGGACCGGAAATTGCACAGCGTGTGGGGCGTGGAATACGTTAGTCGAAGAAATGCCCGCACAACAAACGTCTTCGCGTTTTTCAGGCTACGCCGCTGAAAAAAGCCAAATCAAACATATTTCAGATATTACGTTTAAAGATAGTCATCGCCATGCCACAGGATTGGCAGAATTAGATCGCGTTTTAGGCGGCGGACTAACGGAAGGTTCAGTTGTATTAATTGGTGGTGATCCCGGCATTGGAAAATCAACCCTATTATTACAAGCATTATGTCATTTAAGTTTATCCCAAAATGTTTTGTATGTGACCGGTGAAGAATCATTGCAACAAGTTGCATTGCGCGCAAAACGATTGGGTTTAAATGCCGAAAAATTAGATTTATTAGCGGAAACTCAGGTCGAAAAAGTTTTAGAGCTGGCGAAAAGCGTTGAGCATGAAAATGAAGAAGAAATAAAAAATAAAAATAATAGAAAGAAAATTAATATTATGGTTGTAGACTCTATTCAAACTATTTATACGGAATTATTACAATCGGCGCCTGGCAGTGTAGGGCAAGTGCGCGAAGCTGCAGCGCAATTAGTCCGCTATGCAAAACAAACTAATACCGCCTTATTTTTAGTGGGTCATGTGACGAAAGAGGGAACGCTCGCTGGGCCTCGGGTATTAGAACATATGGTCGATACCGTTTTGTATTTTGAGGGTGAGCAAGATTCGCGGTTTCGTGTGATTCGTGCAATAAAAAATCGCTTTGGAGCCGTAAATGAATTAGGCGTTTTCGCAATGACAGATAAGGGATTAAAAGAAATTAATAATCCATCTGCGTTATTTTTATCGCGTCACGAATTCTCCATTCCGGGAAGTACTATTATGGCTACCTGGGAAGGTACTAGACCATTATTAGTGGAAGTACAAGCATTAGTCAGCCAGTCCTACGGACAATTTGCACGGCGTGTAGCACAAGGCTTAGATCAAAATCGATTAATTATGTTGTTGGCAGTTTTACAACGACACGGAAATATTTCAATTTATGATCAAGACGTGTTTGTAAATGTTGTCGGTGGAATGAAAGTCACTGAAACTGCCTCGGACTTGGCGTTAATATTAGCGGTAATGTCCAGTTTGAAAAATCAGCCATTCCCAAATGATTTGATGGTATTTGGTGAGGTGGGATTGGCGGGAGAAATTCGGCCGGTGCAATCAGGGCAAGAGCGTCTACGAGAAGCGGCTAAGCATGGATTTAAGCGCGCCATCGTGCCGCATGCCAATGCGCCCAAAACAAAAAACCTGGATGGATTAGAAATAGTTGCCGTCAAGCATTTGCGCGAAGCGATTGAGGCGATACAATAACGGTTTTACCAATACGCGTGCGAGACAACAACATGGGCCAAAAAATTACCGTTAACCAAGATTTTTCATTAAATGTTCCTGACAATCCTGTTATACCTTATATAGAAGGTGACGGTATTGGCGTGGATATTACCCCCGTCATGAAAGATGTGGTAAACGCTGCTGTCGAAAAAGCGTACAACAAAAAACGTAAAATCGAATGGCTGGAAGTATTCGCAGGCGAAAAAGCGGTTAAAAAATTCGGTAACGATGTCTGGCTTCCTGAAGAAACCTTAGTTGCGGTCAAAGAGTACGTGGTCTCTATTAAAGGCCCTCTGACTACACCCGTCGGTGGAGGAATTCGATCGCTTAATGTCGCACTTCGCCAAAATTTAGATTTGTATGTTTGTCTACGTCCCGTGCGTTATTACACCGGAACACCGAGCCCCGTAAAAGAACCGGAAAAAACAAACATGGTTATTTTTCGTGAAAATTCTGAAGACATTTACGCTGGAATTGAATGGCAAGCAGATTCTGCCGATGCTAAAAAAGTGATTAATTTTTTACGCAACGATATGGGCGTGAAAAAAATTCGCTTTCCTGAGCATTGCGGAATTGGGATCAAACCGGTTTCAAAAGAAGGTACACAACGTCTCGTCACGAAAGCGATTCAATATGCGATTGATAACAATAAGCCATCAGTTACGTTAGTGCATAAAGGTAATATTATGAAATTTACCGAAGGCGCATTTAAAGAATGGGGTTACGAAGTCGCACGTGAAAAATTTGGTGCAACCTTAATTGATAACGGTCCGTGGTGTAAATTTAATAATCCGAAAAATAATCGCGAAATTATTATCAAAGACGTCATTGCGGATGCGTTTTTACAACAAATATTGTTGCGACCCGAAGAATACAGCGTGATTGCGACGTTGAATTTAAATGGTGATTATATTTCAGATGCATTGGCTGCACAGGTTGGCGGAATTGGTATTGCGCCGGGCGCAAATTTGAGTGATTCTGTTGCAATGTTTGAAGCTACACATGGAACCGCACCGAAATATGCGGGTCAAAATAAAGTGAATCCGGGATCCTTGATTTTATCAGCGGAAATGATGCTTCGGCACATGGGATGGAAAGAAGCCGCAGATTTAATTGTCAAGGGGGTTTCAGCCGCTATTGAAGAAAAAACAGTTACATATGATTTTGAGCGCTTAATGACAGGCGCAACGCTGGTTTCGACGTCGGGATTTGGTGAGGCTATCATCTCCCACATGTAAGTTTTTATACTATATTTACAGTGTGATACCAATATTAAAAACTCACTACGGAGGGTAAGTTTTATGTTGAGTAAAGAGCTAGAAATTACGTTAAATACCGTGTTTGTTGATGCGCGGGAACAACGCCACGAATATGTGACGGTAGAACATTTATTGTTGGCGCTTTTGAATAATCCCCAGGCTGTTTCAGTTTTACAAGGTTGTGGCGCACGCATTGATGAGTTGCGTACGGATTTGTTGACGCACATTGCGTCTACCACGCCCTTAATTTCAGCTGAAAATACGGATGATGATGCACACCTCACTCAGCCCTCGTTAGGATTTCAGCGCGTATTACAGCGGGCTATTTTTCATGTTCAATCTGCGGGCCAATCCGAAGTGAATGGCGCCAATGTCTTAGTTGCTATTTTCAATGAGCAAGACAGCAAAGCTGTTGAATTCTTGCGCGAACAAAAAATCACGCGATTAGATGTAGTTAATTTTATTGCGCATGGTATAGGTCGTATTAAACACAGTGATTTTCCGGGTCAAATTACGATGCCGTCATTTGAGGAAGAAGTATCACCCGATGCCTTGCCGAATAATATTCTCGAAGCCTATACCATTAATTTGAATGCGCGTGCTTTAGCAGGAACGCTAGATCCGTTAATTGGTCGTTCTGAAGAATTAGAGCGTGTTATTCAAACATTATGTCGTCGTCGCAAAAATAATCCCTTATTAGTAGGTGAGGCGGGCGTTGGAAAAACGGCACTAGCCGAAGGCTTAGCAAAATTAATTGTGGCGGGCAAAGCGCCTGAGGCGATTTCCAATAGCGTGGTCTATTCTTTAGATTTGGGGGCAATTTTAGCTGGAACGAAATACCGCGGGGATTTTGAAAAACGATTCAAAGCAATTTTAACGCAATTACAAGAACAAAAAGGATCTATTTTATTTATAGATGAAATTCATACTATTATCGGAGCCGGTGCAGCATCCGGTGGTGTATTGGACGCATCAAATTTATTAAAGCCATTGTTATCGAATGGTACTTTAAAATGTATTGGTGCTACGACGTATGCAGAGTTTCGAAATATTTTTGAGAAAGATCATGCATTATCACGCCGATTCCAAAAAGTAGATATTGTGGAGCCTAATGTAGCTGAAACCTTGGCTATTTTGCGGGGATTGCGTACACGCTTCGAAAAATATCATGAAGTTAAATATACCCTGCCAGCATTACGTGCGGCAGTGGAATTATCTCAACGTTATATTAATGACAGGTTTTTGCCGGATAAAGCGATTGATGTCATCGATGAAGCTGGCGCATTTCAAGCGTTGCAGCCGATTGCAAAACGCAAAAAAATTCTCGGTGTTCCCGAAATCGAAGCCGTTGTGGCAAAAATGGCGCGCATTCCGTCGCAAACCGTTTCGATGTCAGACAAAGATCGTTTGCGTAATTTAGTGCGTGATTTGAAATTATTGATTTATGGACAAGATCAAGCGATTGATGCCTTAGGTGCCGCAATTAAATTAGCGCGTTCCGGATTGAGTGATGAACAAAAACCGATTGGTTCATTTGTATTTGCAGGACCGACTGGTGTGGGTAAAACAGAAGTGACACGTCAATTGGCGAAAAGTTTGGGCATTGAATTACTTCGTTTTGATATGTCGGAATATATGGAGCGTCATACAGCGTCACGATTAATTGGTGCACCTCCCGGATATGTTGGTTTTGACCAAGGGGGATTATTAACCGAAGCGATCACAAAACATCCGCATGCGGTTTTATTGTTGGATGAAATTGAAAAAGCGCATCCCGATGTATTTAATTTATTATTGCAAGTGATGGATCATGGATCGTTAACGGATAATAATGGTCGAAAAGCTGATTTTCGTCATGTGATTATTGTGATGACAACCAATGCAGGTACAGATGCGTTAGAAAAAAATAAAATAGGCTTTTCTGTGTCAGATGATAATGAAGACAGTTTGGCCGCGTTGAAAATCTTATTCTCGCCGGAGTTCCGTAATCGTCTTGACGCTATCATTAAATTTAATTATTTATCGAAAGAAAATATCAAGAATGTTGTAAATAAAATGGTGATGGAATTAGAAGTCCAACTTGAGCATAAAAAAGTCGCGTTATTTGTTGATAAACCTGCGCGTGAATGGTTAGCGGCGCATGGCTATGACAAGAAAATGGGCGCGCGTCCGATGGCGCGTGTGATTCAAGAGAAAATTAAGAAACCGCTCGCCGAAGAATTATTATTCGGCAGATTGGCAAATAATGGTGGAGCGGTGAGTGTGACGGTAAAAAATGATGATTTGGTTTTTACTATCGAGTCTCGCTTTGATGCGTTGCCAGGACATTCTGTTGTGATTTCGGGGCATCGGGAGAAATAGAGAGCGGATGTCCATCCCGAGGGAGCGAAGTGACGAGGAATGAAAATTAACGGTCTCGGTAAATAATCCGACCCTTCGTTAAATCATACGGCGTCATTTCGCATTTGACTTTATCGCCTGTCAATATACGAATGTAGTTTTTGCGGATTTTGCCGGAGATGTGCGCAGTAATAATATGTTTTTTTCCACCCGGAAGTTCGACTTCAACGCGAAACATCGCGTTTGGTAACGTTTCAGTGACAACGCCATCGACTTCAATTTGATCTTCTTTAGCCATATTTACGACAATCCTCAATATAAAAATGTAGGGGTTCGATTAATCGAACCCGAATGATGCCTGAAAACCCTTACTCCCACAATGGATAATGCTCAAAATGGATAGCAGAAGGGAAGAAAAACTTGGCATTCTCGACCAGTGAATCTGAGTAATCTGAGAAGTAAAAATGGTGCGCGGGTGTGGATTCTGTGTTTAATAAGGCTTCGTGTTCCAAATAGCCTTTTAATGCTTTTGCCGTAATATCTGCAGGATCTATGAGCATAACTTTATCGCCATAGTACTTTTTCATGACAGGTTTTAATAACGGATAATGGGTACAACCCAATAATAACGCTTGAATATTTTTAAGTTCAGCATGACTTAAGTAAGATTCTAAAATTTCAAATAAGGTATGATTATTGGCATAGCCTTCTTCAATTAATGGCACTAAAAGGGGAGTCGCTAATGCGCTTAATTCAATATTTAAATTTAAATCATTTATTTTTTTTAAATAAATATTTGAATTAACGGTTTGACGTGTGCCAATCAATCCAATTTTTTGTCCTGCATGATGTTCACGCAAATGATTAATGGTTGGCTCAATGACATTAATGACTTTAGCTTTGCTCGCGACATATTCTTTGGCTAGTTCATATGCGGCAGAAGAGGCGGAATGACACGCAATTAAAATTACTTTGCATTTTTGTTGTAACAACATATCGCAAATTTTAATCGTGTACGCTTGAATGGCTGCAGCGGATTTATCACCGTAGGGAAGATGTGCGGTATCACCGAAATAAATCATTTTTTCGTGCGGCAATAATTTATTCACTGCGCTCGCAACGGTTAATCCGCCAATCCCGGAATCAAAAATTCCAATGGGTAAATTGGCTTTCATGATTGTGTATCCAGATAACGTTCAGCATCTAACGCCGCCATACATCCTGTGCCTGCAGACGTGACTGCTTGTCGATAAATATGATCCGCCACATCGCCTGCCGCAAATACGCCAGGAATGCTGGTCATGGTTGCATTGCCTTCCAATCCTGTTTTGACCTTAATATAACCATTATTCATGTCTAATTGCCCATCAAAGATTTGCGTATTGGGATGGTGGCCAATCGCTATAAAAACACCATTTAATTCCAGTGTTTTTGAGGAGTTATCTTGCGTATGTTTAATTTTCAGATGGGTGACAGTTGTTTTATCTCCCATGATTTCATCTACAGTATGATTCCATAATATTTCAACATTTTTTTTCTGATGCAGCTTATCAATTAAGATTTTTTCAGCCCTGAATTTATCCCGGCGATGAACCACATACACTTTAGAGGCTATATTACTTAAATATAACGCTTCTTCGACAGCCGTATTTCCACCGCCAACAACGGCAACGACTTTATTTTTGTAGAAAAATCCATCGCAGGTTGCGCAGGCCGAAACGCCTTTGCCCATAAACGCTTGTTCGGACGGAATATTTAAATATTTAGCCGATGCCCCTGTCGCAATAATTAACGCATCGCAGGTATAGGTTGAATTTCCTTGTAAAACAAAGGGCTTTTTGTGTAATTCGACTTTATCAATATGATCTAAAATGATGTGGGTATCGAAACGTTCTGCATGTTTTAACATGCGCTCCATTAATTCAGGTCCTTGCAATCCTTCCACATCCCCGGGCCAATTATCGACATCTGTTGTTGTCATTAATTGTCCGCCTTGTGCTAAACCCGTAATTAATGTTGGTTTTAAATTTGCGCGCGCGGCATAAACTGCTGCAGTGTATCCTGCCGGTCCAGATCCTAAAATAATTAAACGATGATGCGACATCTTGGTGGTACTCCCTCACGAAATAATTTGTGCTAGTATAACCGCTTTCGTTTATCGTAACAGTTCATATGGAAAGCGAGGGAAAGTTTTTTGAGACACCGGACGCGGAATCGACGAGACACTGAAATTCATCCTGTAAAAAACCGTTGGCGAGAAGGCATGGTCATTTTAAGTGTCGCGGCCATGCTATTATTATATGGTGCACTCTTTACTTATGATCGTTCTGGCGGAAACGCTAGTGGTGCGATTGGCGGATTGTTAGCCGGCGGGTTGTTATACGTTTTTGGGTACGTTGGTTTTTTAATTCCTTTGGCGATTCCCTATGGCGTATGGTTGGCAACAACTCCTGTCGACGATGAGGAAGAAGAAAATCAAGACAACTTAATTTGGCGTGGATTAGGTTTCTTTTTAGCGTTAGTTTCCAGTTGCGGTCTCGCCGCCATTCAAATTCCCCATTATATGAGCTCCGTTCCCTACAGCGGCGGCGGAATTTTTGGTACAGCGGTCGCCTTAGGATTAATTGAGACATTTAGTTTGCTGGGCACGACTATTTTATTATTTAGTTTTTTTCTCTGCGGAATTACGTTGTTTACAGGATTTTCGTGGATCGGGGCATCGGATTTTATAGGTGGATTAATTTTAAGCGGCATTGCATCGCTCCCACGTTCTAAAGAAAAAGCAGAAGATGACGATGAAGAAGATTATGATGAAGACGAAGAGAGTGATGAAGAGGAAGAGGACGAAGAGGAGGAAGAAGAAAATACAAAAGGCGCGCGTTCACCTGCCGTAAAAAAATTACGTCAGCCTCGTGACTTTGATTTGCCTACCGCATTTTCTCGACGTGAGCCCATTTTTGTTGAACAAATGGAAGAAAATCCTCGTGCTTCACGTTCAAAAACCACAACCTTAAAAACATATGTTAAGCCAATCGTGAGAGCAGGATTACCTTCGCTGGATTTATTGGATGCTCCCGAAGTGACGCGTGAACGAAATTATTCTCCGCAAGGATTGGAATTAATGTCGCGCGAAGTCGAAGCGCGCTTAAAAGATTTTGGTATTTTAGTTCAAGTGGTTGCCGCACATCCGGGTCCCGTTGTTACCCGTTTTGAAATGCAATTAGCGCCGGGAATAAAAGTCAGCCGAATTGTGACGCTCGCAAAAGATTTAGCGCGATCACTTTCCGTCATCAGTGTTCGTGTTGTTGAAGTCATTCCCGGAAAATCGGTGGTGGGTTTGGAATTACCAAACCAACACCGGGAAATGGTTCGTCTCAGTGAAGTATTAAGCTCTCAACCATATCAAGAAGCACGTTCGCCGGTGAGTTTAGCCTTAGGAAAAGATATTGCGGGTCATCCGGTAGTGGTTGATTTATCCAAAATGCCGCACTTGTTAGTTGCCGGTACAACCGGTTCAGGAAAATCTGTCGGCTTAAATGCGATGTTATTAAGTTTATTATTTAAATCGACGCCTGAAGATGTACGCATGATTATGATTGATCCCAAAATGTTGGAATTGTCGATTTATGAAGGCATTCCGCATTTATTAGCCCCGGTAGTAACAGACATGAAAGAAGCGGCAAGTGCATTGCGCTGGTGTGTGGCTGAAATGGATCGACGTTATCGTTTAATGGCTGCGCTTGGTGTGCGAAATTTAGCAGGATACAATGCCAAAATTATCGAAGCACAAAATGCAAAAGAACCTATCGATGATCCGTTATGGCGTCCAACCCCCGATGGTCCCGAAGAGGCGCCGAAATTACATAAACTCCCAACAGTTGTTGTAATCGTTGATGAATTTGCCGATTTATTTATGGTGGTCGGTAAAAAAATCGAAGAATTAATTGCGCGCATTGCACAAAAAGCTCGTGCGGCAGGAATTCATTTAATATTAGCGACACAACGTCCATCGGTAGATGTCATTACAGGATTAATTAAAGCCAATATTCCAACAAGAATTGCATTCCAAGTGTCGTCTCGCGTTGATTCTCGAACCATTTTAGATCAACAAGGTGCAGAACAATTATTAGGTCACGGTGATATGTTGTATTTAGCGCCTGGTACCGGTGTTCCAGTTCGTGTGCACGGTGCATATGTTGCGGATGACGAAGTACATAAAGTGGTAGAAGATTGGAAAACCCGAGGAACGCCTGAATATGTGGAAGGATTATTCGATGACGCCGATGATGATGAAGGCGGTGGTGATGGTGACGGTGATGACGATGAAAATGCAGAGTCTGATCCATTATATGATGAAGCCGTAAAAGTCGTTTTGGAAACACGACGCGCCTCAATTTCCGGTGTTCAACGTCGATTAAAAATTGGTTACAACCGTGCCGCGAGAATTTTAGAAGCCATGGAGGATGCAGGAGTGGTAAGCCCAATGGAATCCAATGGGCAACGTGAAATTCTGGTTCCCGAAGGCGCTGAGTAATTCATGCGCCGTTTTTATATAGGCTCAAAGGGTGTTGAAGTTCTTTTTAGTTTAATTCTCACTTTTATTTTTGCATGGTTATCGATTGCTCCGCCAAAAACATTCCATACACTTATTAATCGCTTAGAAGATTTAATTTACGATGTTCGATTAAACGCGTGGTTACCTGCGCATCCGGTGGCTAAAAATCCGATTGTCATTGTAGATATTGATGAAAAATCCATTCGTGAAATTGGTCGATGGCCATGGTCGCGCGACAAATTAACACAATTAGTTCAAAAAATGTATGCACAAGGTGCCACCGTTATTGCTTTCGATATGCTTTTTTCTGAACCGGAAAGTACACAACTGTGTGCACCAAATGTCGTTAATGAAGACACGTCATTTAAAAATGCATTAGAACAGGGGAAAGATAAAGTTATTTTAGGCAGCTTTTTATCGAATGAACATGAAGTCTCCATTGGCCAATTACCTCCGCCGTCGATTGAATTAGCGCCATTGCATTTGACGGATTTAGCGCTCCCTAAAATGCAAAGTTATATTAGTAATATTCCACTATTTGAAAATGCGGTGAATATGGGCGGCGTGTTATCGATTATTCCCGATGCTGACGGTATTCTGCGGCGCTATTCATTATTGCAACGGTATGGTGATAATTTATATCCATCGTTAGCGCTGGCCGCTGTACAATTATATTTATTGGAAAAAAACGTCACAATTTCTATTGATAATATTGGTACTCAAAAAGTGATTGAGAGTATTACCTTAGGAAGTTCAAAAATTTTAACGGATCAAGATGCGCGTGTGTTTGTGCCCTATATTGGTCCTGCGCGTTCATTTCCGTACTATTCTGCCTCCGACATTATGAACGATCGTTTACCGGAAGATACCTTACAAAATACTATTGTATTTGTGGGAACGTCTGCGGTGGGTTTAGGGGATGTGCGTGCAACTCCCGTGGGAAGTGTTTATCCAGGTGTTGAAGTGCATGCGAATGTAGCGGAAGGATTATTTTTAAATCGATTTTCGTATATTCCTTCGTGGGAGCCCGGCGCAGAATTAGTATTAATTGTTGTGCTGGGTGTACTGTTAACCATTATTTTTGCTATTGTCGGTCCGGTGTGGATTGGTGTTTGTACCGTAGTGGTGTTGAGTAGTTTATATTTTGGATTATCCTGGTTGTGGAAAGATACCAATATTATTTTGCCTTTGGTAATTCCGACGTTACTTGTCATTTTTCTTGCCGTATTTAATATTGCCTACCGATTCTTCTTAGAAAGTCGACGTCGAACAGAATTAAAGCATGCGTTTGAACAATATGTTCCTGTTGGACGCGTGAATGAAATCTTAAAGGATCCGGAAGCGGCGGATGCTTTTGAGGGTGAACGGAAAACCATGTCGGTATTATTTATGGATATTCGCAATTTCACGACTATTTCAGAAAAATTAAAAATTGTGGAATTAAAAAAATTATTGAATTTCTTCTTAACCGAAATGACGACGGTTATATTTAAACATGGTGGAACGGTAGATAAATATGTCGGGGATATGATCATGGCATTTTGGGGTGCGCCGTTGCCGGATAATCATCATGCGCGACATGCCGTAAGTGCAGGTGTTGATATGTTAGCCACGACACAGAAAATTCAAGATAAATTATTGGAAATGGGATTACCGCACATACGAATTGGTGTGGGTGTTAATACCGGATTAATGGACGTAGGCGACATGGGGTCAACCTATCGACGCGCGTATACCGTGTTAGGAGATGCCGTAAATTTAGCCTCTCGTTTGGAATCCCTGACGAAATATTACGGTGTCGGAATGTTAGTGGGCGAGAATACCATTTCATATCAAACGCAATTTGAATTTCGCTTAATTGATAAAGTTAAAGTGAAAGGGCGTCACGAAACGGTTCGAATTTATGAGCCAATTACTGAAGAAATGCGTCCAACCCTTGCGGACTATCAAATGGCATTAGATTATTATTTTGCGCAAAAATGGAATGAAGCGAAGGCATTATTTTCGACATTAGCGCAACAATATCCCGATGTGAAATTATTTAAATTATATTTAGTGCGTATTATTGATTTCGAAAAATCTCCGCCACCGGAAAATTGGGATGGATCGTGGGAGCATTCGGAGAAATAGAGACGTCATCCTGAGCCGCGCACAACACAGAATAATGTCCCCTTGAACAATATAGAGCACAAAGCTATGTCATCCTGAGCGAGCGGAGCGAGTCGAAGGATCTTATGTTTAAGGTTCAATAAAATCGTTATATAAATCTTTTAATGTAGGATTAAATGATTTAACAAGGCCATCTTTTTTCTTTCTCGTCCAACCTTTGATTTGTTTTTCACGTGCAATGGCATGATAAACATAAGAGTGCTGTTCATAGTAAACGAGACGATTGACGCGATATTTTTGAGTGAAGGATTTATTGATTTTGGTTTTATGTTCATCGATACGACGAATTAAACTATTGGTAACGCCAGTGTATAAAACGTTGCCTTTTATATTGGTTAACATATAAACAAACTAGGTTCTACTCATGGGTGTTCCTTATTTTATTAGTGTTTAATACAAGATCCTTCGACTCGCTCCGCTCGCTCAGGATGACATAGCTTTTATGCTCCGCTCCCTCGGGATGACATTACTCTTTGTCGAGCACCACGAACAACGCGCCACCGTTACGAACAATATTCAGCAATAACGATTTGGTATTCTTTCCAGCGATATCTTGCAGATCTTTTATGCTTTTCACGGGAACTTGATTGGCTGAACGAATGACATCACCCGGTTGTAATCCTACGCGCCAGGCAGGACTGTTTTTCGATACAAATGTAATTTGCACACCATTAATATGTCCTTGTCCCGGAATTTCTTGATCAAAGTCACGTAACGCTAATCCAAATAAAAATGGATTTTGAGTGTGTGAACTTTCAATATATTTATCCGGATCCGCGGTCGTTAATTCGATAGTCATTTTTTTGCCTTTCCGCAATAACCCAACATCGACTTTTGCGCCGACGCGTAATAATCCGACAGTATTTCTGACAGCAGAAGCGGTTTCCATATTTTCATTATTAACCGATTGAATAATATCGCCGACTTCAATGCCTGCTTTTTGTGCAGGTGAGCTGGGTGAAATTTGCGTAACAACAGCACCTTTGGTGGTATTACTTAATCCAAATCCATCTGCCAAATCTGGTGTTAAATCTTGAACGATGACGCCCATCAAACCTCGTTTAACGGAACCGTATTGAATTAATTGCGCCATAATGGTTTTGGCCATATTAATCGGAATGGCAAAACCAATCCCGATGTTTCCGCCTTCAGGTGTTAATATCGCGGTATTAATTCCAATTAATTGTCCATTTAAATTGACTAACGCACCTCCTGAGTTTCCCGGATTAATCGACGCGTCGGTTTGAATAAAATTCTCTAATCCTTGGGGACCTTCAATGCCTAAACTGCCGCGTGCAAGTGCGCTGACAATTCCTGACGTAACCGTTTGATTAAGACCGAACGGGCATCCAATGGCGGCAACAAAGTCGCCGACGTTTAAATTATCTGAATTTCCAATGGGCATTGCGGTTAAATGCTCGGCGGGAATTTGCAGGATGGCGATATCCGTTCCGGGATCCGTCCCAATCAACTTTGCTTTGAAATCTCGTCCATCGCTTAATGTAATCGTAATCGTTTTAGCTTTTTCAATGACGTGATTATTCGTGATAACATAACCCTTTGATGCATCAATAATAACGCCTGAACCTAAACTGGCGAAATCACGTGTTTGGCCATACGGCGAAGTGGGTGTGCCGGGGACGGGGATTTCACCTTGAGCTGCAATATTTACTACAGCAGGCATAATTTTTTTGAGCATCGGAGCGATCGAGTTGTCTGAGCTAGGTTGGGTGGTTGCGACGGCAGAAAATGACAAAAATAAACCCAACATAATATAAACCAATCGCTTCATCTTAATTTCCTTTTACGGTTACGCAGTGATATGACAGATCAAAAACAGTATCTTGAATTATTGGATATTATCCGTTGGGAGCTTAAAAATCCACCTGCGGAAAATTCGTGGGAACCGTTAGAGCACTGCGTAAAAAATTGCACGCAATGTGGTTTACATCAAACACGAACACAAACTGTTTTTGGAACGGGAAATCGTCAAGCTCGCGTCATGTTTATTGGTGAAGCGCCCGGTGCCGAAGAAGATCGTCAAGGTAAACCTTTTGTAGGGCGCGCCGGACAATTATTAACGCAAATGTTACGCGCAGTCGGTTTTACCCGTGATGAAGTCTTTATTGCAAATATTCTCAAATGTCGTCCGCCCAACAATCGTGATCCACAGCCTGTAGAAGTGGAAAAATGCACGCCGTATTTGCAGCAACAAATTGCCCTGATAAAACCGGATGTATTAATTGCATTAGGTCGAATTTCCGCTCATTTTTTATTGAATACTACTACCTCGTTATCAAAATTGCGTGGACAAGTGTTTCGCTTTAATGATACGCCGTTAATTGTCACGTATCATCCGGCGTATTTATTGCGAACGCCGTCAGATAAAGCAAAAGCGTATGAGGATATGAAAAAGATAAGGGAGTTTTTATGAGAGAAATATTGTTTGAACCCATCGAACCGAATAAATCAGGCTATTTAAAAGTCGATGATATTCATGAAATTTATTGGGAAGAGTGCGGAAATCCGCAAGGCATTCCTGTAGTTTTTTTACACGGTGGGCCGGGTGCAGGTGCATCGCCCGAGCATCGTCGTTTTTTTGATCCGACGTTTTATCGCATTATTATTTTTGATCAACGCGGTGCAGGACGATCAAAACCGTTTGCCGAATTAAAAAACAATACGCCAGATCATTTGGTGAGTGATATAGAGCAATTACGAAAATTTTTGCATGTTGAAAAATGGCTCGTGTTTGGAGGGTCCTGGGGAAGTACGCTAGCGATTTATTATGGGGAAAAAAATCCTGAGCAGTGTTTAGGATTTGTATTACGCGGTATTTTTTTGATGCGCGCGAAAGAAATTGATTGGTTTTTCAGCGGGATTAAAACATTCTTGCCAGAAACGTGGGAGCGGTTTGCGAATTATATTCCCGAAAATAAACGCGGCAATTTATTAGAGGCGTATTTTGAGTTATTAACAAATCCCGATCCCGCCATTCATATGCCAGCCGCGAAATTATTCAGTCGAACAGAGGGTGAAATGTCATCTTTATTGCCCAATCCCAAATTAGTCGAAGGGTATGTCGAAGATCATATTGCGTTGGGATTAGCGCGAATCGAAGCGGATTATATGAAATTCTATGCGAAATCATTGGGAGATTTTATTTTACCCAATGTGCACCGTATTAATCATTTGCCGTGTTTTATTATTCAAGGGCGTTATGATTTATGTTGTCCACCGATTTCCGCGTATGAATTATCTAAAGCGTGGCCAAACGCAGAATTAATGATGGTTCCGGATGCAGGGCATTCTGCCAGCGAGCCCAGTTTATCCAGGCAATTAGTGTTAGCGACCGAAAAATTCAAAGCTATTTTATAAGGAGTTTTACATGAGCGCGGTATCCTCAGAAATATTTCGTGCCTATGATATTCGCGGCATCGTGGATGAAACCTTAACCAATGAAAATGTTTATTTAATTGGAAAATCCATTGGATCAGAGGCGCGCGCGTGTGGCGAAACAAAAATCATCATTGCACGCGATGGCCGTCTTTCCGGACCGCGATTAAGTGAGGCTTTAAAAAAAGGTTTGTTAGACAGTGGTTGTGATGTGATTGATATTGGCAGTGTCCCCACGCCATTATTGTATTTTGCAACGCATCAATTACAGGCTCGTTCGGGAGTAATGTTGACGGGTAGTCATAATCCTAAAAATTATAACGGCTTAAAAATTGTTATTGCGGGCGAAACATTATCGGAAGACAGAATTCAGGCTTTATATACTCGCATTATTTCTCAGAATTTTACCCAAGGTCCTGGAAATTATTCAAACGTTGATATTGTCGAAGATTATATTAATTATGTTAAAAATAATTTAAATATCCAGAAAAAATTAAAAATTATTGTGGATGCAGGAAATGGTATTGCTGGAAAAATTGCACCCAAATTATATGAAGCATTAGGGTGTGAAGTTATTTCTTTGTATTGTGACGTTGATGGTAATTTTCCGAATCACCATCCTGATCCTGCTGTGCCGGA
Organism: uncultured Coxiellaceae bacterium; assembly: GCA_964559315.1. Classification (GTDB taxonomy): domain Bacteria; phylum Pseudomonadota; class Gammaproteobacteria; order DASZBR01; family DASZBR01; genus DASZBR01. The sequence goes on along the minus strand of CAZLGL010000008.1, from coordinate 21,847 downwards.
AAATCTCAAAGCATTAATTGAAACCATCAGAAAGCATCATGCGGATATTGGCTTGGCATTTGATGGCGATGGGGATCGCGTGGGTGTTGTCACGAATCATGGTGAAATTATTTGGCCCGATCGCCAATTAATTTTATATGCGCAAGATGTGTTGTCGCGCCATCCAAATGCAAAGATTATTTATGACGTTAAATGTACCCAACACGTTGAACCGGAAATAAAAAAACATCACGGTATTCCGATGATGTATAAAACCGGCCACTCGTTAATCAAAAATAAAATGCGCGAAGAAGGGGCATTGTTGGCGGGTGAGATGAGCGGTCATGTTTTTTTCAAAGAGCGTTGGTTTGGATTTGATGATGGTTTATATGCCGGCGCGCGTTTGTTAGAAATTTTATCGCGGCAATCCTTAAGTGCATCAGACGTTTTTAAAAAAATTCCGGATAGTTTTTCAACGCCAGAATTAAAAATTGCCGTCACACATGTTCAACGCGAAGCTGTTATTCAGGGTTTAAAAAATTCACCGCAATTTAAACAGGAAAAAATTATTGATATCGACGGGGTGCGCATTGAATTTAAAAATGGCTGGGGATTAGTGAGGGGTTCTAATACCACGCCGCATCTCGTGGTGCGTTTTGAAGCGGATGATCCTGAGTGGCTCGAAAAAATTAAAAAACTTTTTCATCAAGAAATCATCAAACTGGATTCCTCGCTACAGTTGCCTTTCTAGGGAAGATTTTCATGCGTGTAATTACCTGTAATGTTAATGGCATTCGTTCTGCGGCTAAAAAAGGATTTTTTGAATGGGTTTCAAAACAAGACGCTGATTTTATTTGTCTTCAAGAAACCAAGGCCCAATTGGATACGTTAGACCATGATGGCTTAATGATTGATAATTATTTGCGTTTTCATTCAGATGCAGAAAAACCCGGCTATAGTGGCGTTGCGTTGTATACGCCGCACAAACCGCTTCATGTTCATACGACGTTAGGATTTAATTGCGCAGATAAAGAAGGGCGTTTTGTGCAATTGGAGTACAAAGACTTCAGCATTGTATCCTTATATTTACCGTCAGGAACATCGGGTGATCACCGACAAGCCGAAAAATATACTTTCATGGAAAAGTTTATGCCGTTTTTAAAAAAAGCGGTTCATCAAAAAATAATTATCTGTGGCGATTGGAATATTGCGCATAAAAATATCGATTTAAAAAATTGGAAATCCAATCAAAAAAATTCTGGATTTTTACCCGAAGAGCGTGCCTGGTTAGATAATTTAATGAACAATATTGGTTGGATTGATGCGTTTCGTGAAATTAATACCGAAGCGGATCAATATACCTGGTGGTCTAATCGAGGGCAGGCATACGCCAAAAATGTCGGTTGGCGGATTGATTATCAAATGGTAAGTCCTTCATTGAAATCGACCATAAAAGGACAAGAAATCTATAAAACCCAGCGGTTTTCTGACCATGCGCCGTTAATTATGGACTATACTGTTTCTATATAGAGTTGAAGAGGAATGACTTATGGCATCCAAAAAGCGAAAACATTCGGATACTGATACCGGTATTGATGCGGTAGTACCTGTTTCACCAACACTGCAAGCGCAAGTCTCACCCGAGGGTGAAGCCGGAAAAAAATATCCTGAAGGGACAGTGGGGGCATTTCGCGATTTTTATCAAACGCGTTGTATCGCGATGGGTGTGACGTATGAAATAGAGCCTGGACTTCCAGAATTTATCTTGCAAAAACCCATGGATCAATTTGAAAAAGACGAATCGTGGAAAATTGGTTCTTTTGGGATGGTCCGAATTTATGCGGAAAAAGGCAAAGGATATTACTCTATTGATTCTGAAAAAGCGGCAGATATTGATTTGCTGTGTAAGATGATAGTGGCGGGGATTAAGGGTGAGCCCAAAGTCATCACCTTGCATTTTGCTACCGTAAAATCAGATAAGCTCATGGAAGATTGGTGCAAGAAGCATGACATAATTTTAAAGCGTGTATATAACCAACCCGATGATCCAAAATCAAAAGCAGACGATAAAACCAATCCATCATCCGATACGAAGCCTGACGAGGCTTCTACCAAGAATCCTTCCTCCGCTTCTGTGAAGTTTCGCTAAGCCTGTTTTTAAGCCATAAAAAAGGCGGTATGTTTTGCATACCGCCCCCAAGCTATTTAAGGCCTCATCCATGCTTGCCTTGCATCCATGCAAGTCGCTTCCCTTCAGTAAGTCCATCCTTGAACTTGGATCCAGCGTTAGTCCTTAAACTTGATACCAGTGTATAGATGGGACCAATAACCAACAAGGCGGGGGTGGGGGTGTTTGATGCAGGTGGTCAATTTTGGGTTAAATCGCTGTAAAGCCATATATATCGGGGGTTTGCACGGAGCCGACCATTTTTCGGACCATAAAAAAGCCGGCAATATGGTCAATTGCTTACAAAGATTTACGCTATGGATTACAAAAAATTCAGATAAACTGACTCTGAATGATACTTCTGGAAAGGCTGAATTAGTGTGCGTCTTTCCCTGTTGCACGAAGATTTATAACAACTTATATCCTAAGGAGTTATGTTACGCTCAGATTCGTAGAATTTCAACCAACTATCAACTTGAGGTTTTACGTCTTCTCCGCATTCTGCGCGTAAAACAAGAAAATCAAAGGCTGCGCGGAAACGAGGATGATGTGCAATCTTGTGTGCGCTTCGACGAGAACGTTTTTTCATGCGAAGTTGTAATCGCCAGATTTCTTCAACCGCGAGAGTGAAGCGTCTCGGTATGGTCATTAATTGTGTTTGGGATTTTATGGTGATGCGAACGGCATCTTCGATGGGGTGATGTTCCAATGTTTTCAAAAACGGTTTCCATAAAATAACGGCGAGTATAAAAGAAGGCGTTAAGGTTTTGCCTTGTTGAATTCGCGCATCGCTATTTTTCATGGCAAGTTTAATCATTTTGTCGTTGGAATTCGCGGAGGGAAATAATGCCTTAAATAAATCATATTTTAATAATAATTCAAACGTTTGGACAGCGTGACCTTTTAAAAATAATTTCAGCATTTCGTCGAATAAACGGGGTGGTGCGATTTGAGGAATTAAAGTGCCCATGTTGTATAGTGGTTTTTCTGTTTCTTTTTCGATGGAAAAATTTAATTTCGCGGCGAAACGAATTGCCCGTAATAATCGCGCGGGATCTTCTTGATAGCGGTGAAGCGGGTTTCCAATAATGCGAATTTGTTTTTGTTGTAAATCTTCCCAGCCGCCGCAATAACTGACGACACTAAAATCCGCGATATTAAAATACAGTGAATTTATCGTGAAATCGCGACGAACGGAATCTTCATCAATGGTTCCGTATACATTATCGCGCACAATAAGATGACCAATTTGTCGTGCATCGTGTTCTTGTTCGGCTTTGCTGTGATCCGCGCGAAACGTTGCGACTTCAATAATATCTTTTCCCATGTATACATGCGCCAAACGAAATCGTCGGCCGATTAAAATACAACGGCGAAATAATGGCTTAATTTGTTCGGGATGGGCATTGGTGACGACATCAAAATCTTTGGGATGATGACCGACTAATAAGTCACGTACGCTTCCGCCGACTAGATACGCGGAAAATCCTGCTTCTTTTAAGCCATATAAGACGTTAAGCGCATTTGGGCTGATGTCTTCTCGAGAGATTTTGTGAATGTCACTCGGGATGATGTGAGGTATTGTGGTTTGGGTCATTCCTATATAATACCTTTTATGCTCCCTTCGTCTAGTGGTCTAGGACACCACCCTCTCACGGTGGGTACGCGGATTCGAATTCCGCAGGGAGCGCCACGAAGAAGTAGTTACTTAAAATCAAGGAGAAAATGATGATAGAAGTGCCTGTAGATGAGAAATTTTTATATATTTCGCCCAAGGTCCAAGTGTTGATTACCGAAAATCCTGAAGCGGTGCAACTATTGACTATGTTAACGGATAATTATGCCTTCAGCGTACAAGACGGCGTTGATGATCCAGAAAAACAAGGGCAACCAGGCTATCTAGGATTTATAAGTGTAGGAATGCGCGGCGAAGTTATCGAAATTGCGGAATCAAATCCTATTACTCCAGTATTAAGGCATATTTTAGAAAGGATTGATCCGGAAGCAGCAAGAAAAATAACACCAGCACCGCATTCTCCAGCAGTAAGTAGAGCTTTAACACAACCTACACAACTAAGTTATCAACACAGTGCTGGAGCACCACCGAGTCAGCAAATGAATGATAGTGGAAATGATGGTAAGAATCTTTTGAGAAAAAGTGTTGATAAAAGTGTGGATTACGAAGCAGATCTAGATAGTGCTGAAATAAAGCTCAATGGACTAGAACCGGAGTCGACATCTATTTCGGCTAAATGGTGTAGTTGGTTTACTTGTTGTTGTGTTCGAGATGAGGACCAGAATCCGCTTTTATCTTCAGCTTCTGCCAGCAAGCCTAAGTAAAATATCCAGCTCACGCTCGATAAAAACATGAAGATTAGCCGCGGAAAAATATTCTAATAACGATATTCCGCGGAATAATCGCTTTTGATGTAACAATAAATCTCGATAATGTTGTTCTTTGACACCCGGTTCACGTTTGGCATCGTCTAACAATTGCTCTGCACGCGCAAAATTTTCCATCATATGTTTTTCATAATAGGCACATTTTTTAAAATCGTGATGGGCGGCGGCGACATAATAATCTGTCAAGGTTTTCATATTTTTTAATAATAGTTTTTCAAATTTGTGTTTTGCATGAATCGGAAAAACTACTGCATTAACAAATAACGCAATCAAAATTCCTAAAATAATTTCACCCGCACGTAAATACGCTGTGGTGAGATTCGCATTCGCTGAAAGTAAAATAATAGGAACCGTCACACTGCCTAATGTCATCGCTTGACCTAAAGCCGGTGAAAGCGCGCCTAGCAAACAAAATAGAAAGGCACTGAACATGATAATGCCATCAACGACAATAATAGTATTTGCTTTATAAAAGTGGAGAGTTAGCGCGGCAATACCTACGCCAATTAATGTACCTATAAAACGCAAATAGGCTTTTTGGAGTGCGCTACCAAAATGAATTTGCGCTGTCATGACAACTACAATTGTAATGATAATCCACTGGCTTGATGGGAAATGCAAATAATGGGCAATAAGAAATCCTAACAAGCATGCGAGAGATGTTTTGAATGCATTAACAAACGCATCTATAAACATAAAATTAATCTTTTTCTGAACGTAATTCGTACCACATACCCCACAATATCGCGAGTGTGCATGCTAATGCTGTACCTAAAATCCAAGCAAAGTACCACATAGAATATTCCCCTTAATACGCCTGTGAATTTTTGTTCACCTCATTTTCATTGATTTTTCCACGCAAAATATAATAAATCCAGCTCGTATAAACTAAAATAATTGGCAAAAAGATAATGGTAGCACACAGCATAATAAATAAAGTTGTTTGGCTTGATGAACCATCCCAGACCATTAAGCTCATGTTGGGATAAGTTGAAGAGGGTAAAATAAACGGAAACATGCTTGCGCCAACTGTTGCAATGACACTGCCCAGACTTATGGCGCTCGACCACCACGCTAGCTTGTTGAAGTTTAGGGTGAGTAAAATAATTGCAAGAAAAGCGCCAAAAAGTCCCGTGATAGGCGCAATTTTCCATAAGGGATGTAACGTGTAATTATTCATCCATGCGCCAATTTCACGTCCAACGGTTTTATATAGCGGATTTGATGGGCCCGTGGCCGACATCGTCGAACTTAAAACATAGCCTGTCAGGTGAGAGTACGCCCAATATCCACCTACTATAAATAATCCAATAAATAACAATCCAAAAATTCTGGCATAATTTTTAGCGCGTTTCTGAATAAGCCCTTCGGTTTTCCCGCTTAGGAAAATTCCGCCATGCATGGCTAACATGCAGACACTGACTAAACCACAAAAGATTCCAAAGGGGTTAAGCAGTCCGATTAAATTTCCCGTATAGAAGCTGCGTAAAGTGTCATCAAAATAAAAAGGAACGCCTTGCAGAATATTTCCAATAGCAACGCCAAATATGAGTGCTGGGATAAATCCGGCCAAGAAAATGCAGCAATCCCACAGTAATCGCCAACTGGTGTGATCAATTTTAGAGCGGTATTTAAATCCCAAGGGGCGTAAAATTAATGTAAGCAAAACAAGCAACATTGCAAAATAAAATCCAGAAAACGTTACAGCATAAATAGCTGGCCATGCTGCAAAAATTGCACCAGCGCCTAAGACTAACCATATTTGATTGCCTTCCCACACAGCGCCAATAGCATTTAATACGACCCGACGTTCTGCGTTCGTTTTCGCAACCCCCATCAATAAGATACCAATACCTAAATCAAACCCGTCCATGATGGCGAAGCCAGCTAATAATGCGCCTAATAATAACCACCAAATAATGCGTAATGTTTCGTAATCAAGCATGTTATGGAATCTCCTTGCCTAAGATATATTCAGGACCACGTCGAACATATTTGATCATGAGATAAAATTCTACGAAGGTTAAAAATGAATACAGCACTGCAAACCCAGTTAAACTGGTATATAAATCATTTGCTGAAAGTGAGGACGTTCCTAAAAATGTGGGTAATATTCCTTCAATAACCCACGGTTGTCTGCCATGTTCTGCTACAAACCAGCCAACTTCTGCGGCTAACCATGGTAACGGTAAGCTTAGAAATGCCAGCCACAAAAACCATTTTAAATTCAGTTTTTGTTTAATGCTGAGATAAAACGCGAGGGTAAATAAGAAAATAAAGAAGAATCCACATCCCACCATAATCCGGAAACTCCAAAAAATGGGGGCTACATTCGGAACGGTATCCCATGCTGCTTTTTGAATTTGCGCTGGGGTAGCTTGTGCGGGATCACTCGTATATTTTTTTAATAATAACGCATAGCCTAAATATTTGCTGTTAGACGCTAAAATTTGTTGTGCATTTATGTCATTTGGGTTTTTCATTAATGTTTGTAATGCTATGTAAGCAGGAATTCCCATTTCAATATAATGTTGATTTTCAGCGACGAGGTCATTTATACCTAAGACAGGCAGTGAAATGGAGCGTGTAGCAATTAACCCTAATAAGTAAGGAATTTGAATCGCATCCCGGGTAACATGAAGTTTTTGATCCGGAAAGCCAATAATATTTAAAGCAGCAGGTGCTGGTTCGGTTTGCCACATGCCTTCCATTGCCGCGATTTTCATTTTTTGATTTTGATTTGCCAGATAACCGCTTTCATCACCAAGTATTACCACAGAAAGTGACGCTGCTAATCCAAAAGCGGCTGCAATCGTCATTGAGCGTTTAGCAATTTCAATGTTACGATTATTAATTAAATAATAAGCACTGATGGCTAAAACAAATATTGCTCCTGTGACATACCCGGCACTAACCGTGTGAACAAACTTGGCTTGTGCGACCGGATTAAATAAGACTTGCCCAAAATCGCTTACTTCCATACGCATTGTATGAAAGTCAAAATAAGAACCTACCGGATGTTGCATCCATCCGTTAGCAATTAAAATCCATAATGCAGAAAGATTTGAACCCAATGCAACCATCCATGTTACAAATAAGTGCCCGCCACGAGATAATTTATTCCATCCAAAGAAAAATAATCCAATGAAAGAACCTTCTAAGAAAAATGCCATTAATCCTTCAATCGCCAATGGAACACCAAAAATATCGCCAACATAATGGGAGTAATAAGCCCAATTGGTTCCGAATTGAAATTCCATGGTGATTCCAGTAGCAACACCCATGGCAAAATTAATTCCAAATAAAACCCCCCAGAATTTCGTCATTTGTTTCCAAATTTCACGCCCCGTCATGACATAAATACTTTCCATGATGCCCAACAAAACAGAAAGTCCCAATGTAAGTGGCACAAAAATAAAATGAAAAGAAGCAGTTAAGCCAAATTGTAAACGCGATAATTCAACAACATTTAGGCTCATGGTTATTCTCCAAACAAATGGGTTGAGAGATTAGAGGGCGTGAGTGTTTTATCTATCGGATGAGAAAAACACAGGTACCAAATAATGAATAGAATAAATAGTTTTATGATGAGTGTGGAGATGATATCAAAGCGCATACAAGTGATGTTTTATAAATTGGGAAATCCTTTCCGGAAAAGACTTCTTCGTTGAATACGAAACTTCGAAGATATCTGTTGTTTGGCTGATAGAAAATAAATAATCATCGCTGGAGGACAAACCATCGATTAATTTTAAGTCTAAAGCGCGTGTAGCTAACCAATATTCACCTGTTGCAACCTGTTCTACATTCACGATAGGTCTGTTCTCCGCAATAAAATTCTTAAAATAGTAATGAATTTCTTCCAAATCTTGTTTAAATTTTTCGCGGTCCTTCGGGGTGTTTTCGCCGAACACTGTTAGCGTTCTTTTGTATCGTCCCGCAGTTATCTGTTCGAAATCAATATTATTTTTTTGAAGCCAGCGGTGAAAGTTCGGCATTTGTGCGACAACACCAATGGAACCCACAATCGCAAAGGGCGCGGCTAAAATCTTATGTCCTACACACGCCATCAAATATCCGCCACTTGCCGCGACTTTATCAATAATGACGGTGAGGGGAATGCGTTTATCTTTGACGCGCTGTAACTGAGAGGCGGCTAATCCATAACTGTGAACCATGCCACCAGCACTTTCAACGCACACAATGACTTCGTCTTGCGGACTCGCGACGCTTAAAATAGCAGTGATTTCTTCACGTAAATGTTCAACCGCAGATGCGCGAATATCGCCATCAAAGCGAACCAGATATGCGCGTTTCTTGATAGGTTTTTCTTTTTTCTTTTGAATTTTTTGAAGGGCTTTGTAGGCTTTTTTGTCTAAAATTTCTTGCTGCAGCAAATCTTCCATTTCATGGTATTTTTCATTGATTTTCGTTATAGATAGCGTGCCCGTTTTAGGGCGAGATTTGTGTTTGGCGATAAGCGCAAGGCTGCCCGCGATGAAAAAGAGGAGAGCTGCGACGAAAGTCACGATTTTTGCCAGGTAAAGTCCATAGTCAGCCAGGTAGTGCATAAGGTATATTACTCCATGTAATTTAGTTGTGTTGTCTAGTTTACCATTAGTCGGAGTGTTATGAAGTTAAAATTATATCAAATGGGTGAAGCGGTTCTACGGCAACATGCGCGCCCCCTGACCGTTGAAGAAATCAAAGGCGAATATATTCAGCATTTAATTAAGCTGATGAAAGAGGCGATGTACGCCGCGCCGGGCGTCGGATTGGCGGCACCACAAATTGGCGAACCCCTCCAACTGGCTGTGTTGGAAGATCGTGAAGTGTATTTAGACAATTATCCTGCCGAACAATTAAAAGAACGCGAGCGCAAAATTGTTCCGTTCCAAGTCATTATTAATCCAAAGCTTATTTTAGAACCTGGCGAGAAAGTTGAATTTTTTGAAGGCTGTTTAAGTGTGGCGGGGTGTACAGGTATGGTACCGCGTGCACGAAAAGTGACAGTGGAATGTTTAAATGAGCATGCACAAAAAGTAACGATTAAAGCGACTGGTTGGCATGCGCGTATTTTGCAACATGAAATTGATCATTTGTTTGGGACCTTATATTTAGATCGCGTGTATACACGGACGCTAATGACGCAAGAAAATTATGCTAGATATTGGGCAGATAAATCCATGAAGGACATAAAAAAACTATTAGGTGTATAAAATATAAATGTCACAAGAGTTACCTCCGTTAATTCCATTATTGCCAGTCGGTGAAGAATATTCGTGGCGAAGTAGGTTTTCACAAGAAGGACGCGTGGTGTTCTTGTTGGCTAAGAATACCTTGCCCATCGCAGCTACACGATTTGTAACGTATTGCAGCGATATAGCCGTCTATACGTGGGTTGCCTCTCGAGCCGGCTCGGATTTTCTCGCTGAGATTGTTATTCCCTTAAGTTATATCGATGCATCATATTGGATATTATCTGCCTTATTTGCGATGGGAATTAATATTGTCAAAGCAAGAATGGGGGATAATGATTCAGGCGTTGCGAATTATTTTTATGCAGGTACTGCATTAGGTATTACGCTTCCCTTTGCATTTACCTTGCCAGGATTTATTCCTGTTGCACGAGGATTGGGATTAAGTGACGATGCTGCACGGTTTGGATATTTACTAACCGGCGATGTTATTTTGCGCAATATCGAAATGCATTGGCGCCAAGTGATGATTGGAACGGAGCACCATGTGATAAGAATATTGGATGGTTCTCATATTTCGCTTTTAACGGGAATGGTGAAGGCGGGCGTTTTTTTTGGATTAGCGTCTTATTTTGTTCCCGGCAAATTATTTATGGGTTTTCTATTTACACGGGTTACAGCCTCGGGATTAAAAATTTTATTTGATGGTTTATTTCTTCGAGATTCGGGGCGTGTTTTTTTAAGGCCGGAGTGGAAAAATATATTTTCGGATATGAAGCTTATTTTAAAAAATGGCTGGAAAATTTCCGCACAAATTTTTATAGAATTAACGGTTGTAGGTAGTCTTTCTATTTATGTTTCCCTAAGCAAAGATAAATTAAAGCTAATTGCTTTTCGTCTTGCAGGAACCTTGGATGGTGCATTAGCACCATGGACCAGTGCCTGGGTAAGAGGTTTGCAGCGGATGTTAGAGCGTGGAAAACGTTGGCAAAATATTCAATTATCGAAGCGAGCGTGTTTGGTTACGACAGTATCAGCATTAATTCCTGTGGGAATGTATGTAGGATTTCCCAAAACCTTTTTATCTATTTTTACAGAAGATGCGGCTATATTGGACGTGGGAGAAAATATTGTCAGAATGTTTTCTTCGGGACAATTTTTTTATGTATTGTATGCATTTATGCAATCTAGCTTATGGGTATTATTTAAAGATACACGGTATTCTATGGAAGTGAGTATTTTGGCGGCGTTATTAAATTTTGCCGTCACACTTCCGTTGATGTTAACCGGAACGGGTGATTTTGATGCAGTGATGGGGGCATTTATTGCTTACACTGCATTTGGCTTCTCATTATTAATGGCGAAATATGTTAGCCAAATGAATAGAGTCGCACCTGAAGAAATCGAAGATGAACCAACGGATGCCGAAAACGCAGGAATATTTGGACTGTTTAGAAGTGCCTGTTGTACACCGCGTGAACCTCGCGTTGAAATTATTGAACATACGCGCATTCCAGAAGAGCGCGGCGTTGAGTTAAAGTTTGATTGAGTGTTAACAATTTTTTTTAAACTTCGTTACTATAGCCCACTCTTTTTTTGGGCCTTTTACTTCCGTACGCAATTCAAAGCTTTGCTCTGCGAAGTTAAATTCATACTGAGAGTAATAGTGATCCAAGTTACACAGATGTTTTCCTGAAGCTTTATTTTCATCAAAAGTTAAAACATGAAAAAGCCTCCCCGTTTTTTCTTGCTCAAGAAAGTATATGAAGAGAGCAGAGGAGCAGTCTAGAACGTATAGATAACTATTATGAAATACGGATTTTTTATTATTGAGAATAACCCTTCCGGTTTCGTGATAGTGTAATGCGTTGGATTGAGCGGTTTCCCGAAAAGTTGCAGTACCGATTGCAAGACCCTCAGGAATGTTACGTTGAAAATCCCAAGTTCCTTTGAGCCAGTTGAAAATGGTTTTAAGCATCGAAATTTGTTTTTTTATTCCCCGATGATTTGCTTTTTGTGCGGTTTTTTCTGCGAAAATAATGAATTGTTACCGTTATTTTCCAAATAAGTCGAATGATTATGTAACCTAAAATTGCAGACGTGATAGATAAAACAGGTAGCCCTATTAAAAAAGCTTTTCCTAGGGAGAGGCACCACGCATAAAATGAATGTCCGAAGCTGCTGATATTCTGCCAATCAATATTAAATTCTTGTATGTTACTAAAAGAAGTATTTCCATTACCGAGAATTGTGTTACCAATCTTAGTGATCAAAATTACGAGTGGAAAAAAGGTTAATGGATTGCTTAACCAGGTTGTGGCGACTGCAATAAGTACATTAACTCTGAATGTTAACGCTAACAGTACGGCCAGTAGCATTTGAATGGGTAAAGGAATAAATGCAACTAGCAAACCAGCTGCAACTCCACCGGCTGTGGAGCGCTTATTAATATGCCATAAATTAGGATCGTCAAGAAAAGTGCCTAGCCAGCGTAAATTTTTTTCTTTTTTAAGGGAATCTTTATCTGGGAGCCAATTTTTAAAATACCGTTTCAACATGTCTATGTTCTCTAAAAATTGGCGCGCCCGGAGAGACTCGAACTCCCGACACCCTGGTTCGAAGCCAGGTACTCTATCCAACTGAGCTACGGGCGCATATATATAGTGTAAAGGCGTGATTTATCACGTCTCAGCGTAACGATTACTGAGATATTCGAATACTGCTCTAATCCCCATGGCTTCTGCTCCTTCCGGATGTCCCGCGGATGTCGATGCATTCCACGCCATGATATCAAAATGTGCCCAAGAAATACCTTCTCCGACGAATTCTTTTAAAAATAGTGCGGCGGTAATGGCTCCGCCATAACTATTGGAAGACGCGTTATTGATATCTGCGATGGTACTATCCATTAATTTTCGGTAGGGTTTATATATCGGTAAGCGCCAAATTGGATCTGAACACTTTTGGCCATACGAAACTAGTTCTAAAGCTAATTTTTCATCGTCTGTAAACAACGCGGAAATATCTGTTCCGACGGCAATGCGTGCCGCACCGGTTAATGTCGCGAAATCGATTAATAAATCAGGTTTTTCGGAGGAGGCTTCCGTTAATGCATCGGATAAAATCACCCGGCCTTCGGCATCGGTATTTCCAATTTCAACTGTTAGCCCTTTTCTTGTTTTAATCACATCGCCGGGTTTATACGCATTTCCAGAAATGACGTTTTCTACCGCAGGAATTAATACGCGAAGTTTTATGGGTAATTTTGCATGCATAATCATTGCCGCCAGGCCTAACACATGAGCAGCACCACCCATGTCTTTTTTCATGCCTAACATTCCAGACGCCGGTTTAATATCCAATCCACCCGTATCAAAACAAACGCCTTTGCCGACTAATGTAATTTTCGGATGTTTTTTATTTCCCCAAGAGATATCAATTAATCGAGGAGGAATGGAACTTGCACGTCCAACGGCATGAATAGCAGGATAATTTTCTTGCAATAAATTATCGCCCACAATTTCTGAAAACGTGGCTTTGAATTCTTCCGACAGTTTTTTCGCTGCAGAAGATAAATCTTTTGGCGACATATTTTCCGTCGGTGTATTAATTAAATTGCGCACAGTATAAATGGCGTGTAATTGCGCAATACTATTTTCAAAGCCCTTTGCTAAAACTAATTTTGCTGGATTACGTTTGGCTTTTTTATATTGGGTAAATTGATACGCGCCCATGCCCCAATATAAAACCGCCTGATCGTTTAATTTTTCTAGCGTATACGTTCCTTCGGGAAGCGAATTGACTAAACTACCCATGTAGGTGAAATTATTTTTATCTGCATGAATAGCCACAACGCAATCTATTTTTCCGGTTTTGTCTGGGATAACACAAAACGTATCGGATTTACCCAAAAACGTTTGAGCATTGAGCCAGTTTTGCGTAAACGGTGTTTGATTCGTCTTCCATACGACAAATTCATTTTCAGCAACGAATATAATCGGCACTGCGCCACGAATTTTTTCATCCGTAAAACAATTCAACATAATTTATCCCATCAAAGCTTTAAGAGGTTCGTGATAATCCAACTGTATCGATTCAGCAACGGCACGATACGTAATTTGACCACGGTAAACATTTAATCCATTTAATAAATGTTTATTGTTAATCAGTGCATCTTTATGACCCTTTTGGGCAAGTTGAAGAATAAAGGGGAGGGTTGCGTTGTTGAGCGCAAACGTTGCAGTACGTGCAACAGCACCGGGCATATTTGCAACACAATAATGCACAACGCCATCAACCGTATAGGTCGGTTCTTGGTGAGTTGTTGCACGACTGGTTTCTGCACATCCACCTTGATCGATCGCTACGTCAACAAGTACTGAACCTTGATGCATTTTTTTAATTAAATCTTTCGTAATTAATTTCGGTGCAGCGGCGCCTGGAATTAAAACGGCACCAATCACTAAATCGGCTTCAGAGACATATCGCTCGATAGCATCATGCGTTGAATAAATCGTATTTATTTTTGATCCGAATTGTTCATCTAATTCTTTTAAGCGTTGGATGGATTTATCTATGACAGTGACTTGTGCTTCCACACCGGTTGCCATACGAATCGCATTGGTTCCAACAACACCACCACCGATGACAACTACGCGGCCGGCTGAAACGCCGGGTACACCACCCAATAAAATACCGCGTCCGCCTTGTGCTTTTTCTAAACAATGCGCACCAGCTTGAATGGACATACGACCTGCAACTTCACTCATGGGAGCTAATAAGGGTAATCCGCCAAAATTATCTGTTACTGTTTCATACGCAATTGCAATACAACCCGAATTAATTAAGCCTTTGGTTTGGCTCGGATCCGGAGCAAGGTGTAAATAGGTAAAAAGAATTTGGTTTTCTCTCAACATTTTGCATTCATTGGGTTGAGGTTCTTTGACTTTGATGATCATGTCTGCACGACTGAAAATTTCTTCGGCGGTTCCCAGTATAGTTGCGCCGGCGGCTTTATAGGTTGCGTCGCTAATACCAATTCCCATTCCGGCGTTGGTTTCGACAATGACTTCATGTCCGTGGCTGACTAATTCACGTACGCTCGAGGGTACTAAACCGACTCGGTATTCATGATTTTTAATTTCTTTTGGAACGCCAATCAACATAATTTTTTTCTCCTGGAAATGGTGTGCGCGGATTATACAGGATGTTATGATAACTGACGATTCTTAATACTTAACGGAGGTGGTTATGGCTACAGTGGATGAAAATAGGAAAAAAGCACTTGGTGCAGCGTTAGGACAGATTGAGCGCCAATTCGGAAAAGGTTCAATTATGCGATTGGGCGACAATGAATCTGTCGCAATTGAAGCAATCTCAACGGGTTCTTTGGCGTTGGATATTGCACTCGGTATTGGTGGTTTACCCAAAGGACGAATTATCGAAATCTACGGACCTGAGTCTTCAGGAAAAACAACCTTAACATTGCAAGTCGCCGCACAAGCACAGAAAAATGGCGGAACCGTAGCATTTGTCGATGCAGAGCATGCGTTAGATCCCAGTTATGCCGAAAAATTAGGCGTCAATGTGTCTGATTTATTAGTTTCACAACCCGACACCGGCGAGCAAGCGTTAGAAATTGCAGATATGCTGGTTCGTTCGGGAGCCGTAGATGTTGTGATTGTCGACTCTGTTGCGGCATTAACACCGCGCGCAGAAATCGAAGGTGAGATGGGCGATCAACACATGGGTTTACAAGCGCGATTAATGTCACAAGCATTACGTAAATTAACTGGAAATATTAAGCGCTCTAACACACTGGTTATTTTTATTAACCAAATTCGTATGAAAATTGGTGTGATGTTTGGTAATCCTGAAACCACGACCGGTGGAAATGCATTGAAATTCTACGCCTCTGTGCGATTAGATATTCGTCGAACAGGAGCAATCAAGAAAGGCGAAGAAATTATTGGAAGCGAAACACGCGTGAAAGTGGTTAAAAATAAAGTCGCGCCGCCATTCCGTGAAGCGCATTTTGAAATTCTGTACGGTGAAGGGATTTCACATGAAGGTGAAATTATCGACTTGGGTTCCCAATTAAATATCATTGAGAAAGCGGGCGCATGGTACAGTTATCAAGGTGAAAAAATTGGCCAGGGTAAAGACAATGTACGTCAGTTCTTAAAAGAAAATCCGACGATTGCGGAAGATATTGAACGTAAAATTCGTGCGCAGTCTTTAACAAAACCGGGTAAACCCGTCGAGACGGTAGGCGAGGATGAATCCGTCACCGCGTAAACAGTTGTATATGCTCGCGCTGAAATGTTTAACGCGGCGCGAGCATTCTATCTTAGAGTTGTCGCGTAAATTAACGGAAAAAACAGATCATCCTGAGTTAGTGCCTGAAATTATTGAGGAATTAGTTCATAAAAAATATCTGGATGATGCCCGATTTGCGGAAAGTTTTATGCGTTCGCGTGTAACGAAAGGGTATGGTCCGTTACGTATTAAGCGGGAATTAAAAGAAAAAGGCATCACAGAAAATATCACTTTAATGGGCGCAGATATTAAAATAATTTTTGAAAGAAAATTTGGGAATACGCCCGCAAAAGATTTTCGGGAAAAGGCTAAGCAAATACGGTATTTGCAATACAGAGGTTTTACGTTTGAAGAAATTAAAAAGGTTTTAAATCATGACGATGACGAGTAATGACATTCGCCAAAAATTTTTGGATTATTTTAAATCACACGGCCATGCTGTTGTAGCGAGCAGTCCGTTAGTTCCGCAAAATGATCCGACGTTATTATTTACGAATGCAGGGATGGTCCAATTTAAAGATGTTTTTCTTGGCGTAGAAAAGAAAAATTATACGCGTGCCACCTCCTCACAAAAATGTATCCGTGCCGGCGGAAAACACAATGATTTAGAAAATGTCGGATATACGGCACGTCATCATACTTTCTTTGAGATGTTAGGCAATTTCAGCTTTGGAGATTATTTCAAAGAAGACGCCATCAAACTAGCCTGGAACTTTTTAACGCAAGAGTTAAAACTTCCCATTGAAAAATTATCGATTACTGTTTTTCAAGATGACGACGAAGCCGAAGCGATTTGGCTTAAACAAAAGGGCGTGGATAAATCTAAAATTAAACGCTGCGGTGAAAAAGATAATTTTTGGAGTATGGGTGATACGGGACCATGTGGTCCGTGTACTGAAATATTTTATGATCACGGTGATGCCATTCAAGATCAGGATGACCGATTTGTTGAAGTCTGGAATTTGGTTTTCATGCAATATGATCGTCAACCTGATGGAAAATTAATTCCGTTACCGAAACCGTCTGTCGATACGGGAATGGGTTTAGAAAGAATTACGGCAGTCATGCAAGGCGTGCATAATAATTATGATATTGATTTATTTGCGCCAATATTATTTACCGCTGCGAAATTAGCGCATACGAAAGATACGACTTTAACCTCTTTAAGAGTTTTAGCTGACCATATTCGCTCTACAAGTTTTTTGATTGCCGAAGGCGTTGTGCCGAGTAATGAGGGTAGGGGCTATGTCTTAAGAAGAATTATTAGACGTGCCATTCGTCACGGACATCATGCGGGAATTAAATCGCCATTTTTTCATCAACTCGTTGAACCATTGGTCAAAGTCATGGGGGCGGCCTATTCTGAATTAATTAAAAATCAAAAAAATATTGAGGAGGTTTTATTGCGTGAAGAAGAGCAGTTTTCCATTACGCTTGACCAAGGCATGAAAATTTTAAATCAGGCTATTTCGGGATTGCATGATCAAAAAATTATTCCCGGAGACATTGTCTTTAAATTATATGATACCTATGGGTTTCCGGTTGATTTAACCGCAGATATAGCGCGCGAAAAAAATCTCGACATCGATATTGCGGGATTTGAAGCGGAAATGAATAAACAGCGCAAACAATCGCAAGATAATCAAAAATTTTCAGGCGAAGCCTTAAGCAGTATTGCTACGGCGTTAAAAGAACATAAAGTCTCGACGTTTACGGGATATGAACATCTCGATGAAACCACGACGACTATAGCGGTATTAAAAGAGGGTTTGGTATTAGAAAAAACGCCGTTTTATGCAGAGTCCGGTGGACAAGTCGGTGACAAAGGCAAAATTTATTCCAAAGATAAAAAAAATGTTTTTGACGTCAGTGATACCAAAAAAGTTGGACAGCATATTATTCATTATGGTCAGGTTACCCAGGGAAAATTCACGCCACACATGGAGGTTATTGCAGTCGTGGATAAAACATTGCGACAACGTACAGTGTTAAATCATACCGCAACGCATTTATTGCATGCCGCGTTGCGAAAAATATTGGGTGAAACGGTGACACAAAAGGGCTCATTGGTTGAACCCGACCGATTACGATTTGATTTTTCTTATTCCAAACCCTTAAGTCAAGACGAAATTATTGAAGTCGAAAATTTGGTGAATCACCATATTCGATTAAATCATGAAGGCCAAGTCAAAATTAGTACGCCAGATGAAGCGGTAAAAGAGGGCGCATTGGCATTGTTTGGCGAAAAATATGGGGATGAAGTCCGCAGTTTAAAATTAGGCGACTTTTCCCATGAGTTATGCGGCGGAACGCATGTCGGACGAACGGGTGATATTGGATTTTTTAAAATTATTTCAGAATCCGGAATTGCGTCGGGTGTGCGACGTATTGAAGCGGTAACGGGTGAGGGTGCTGAAAACTGGATTCGTGAACAAAATAATAAATTCCAGCAAGAAATTTCGAAATTAAACGACGACAAGAAAGCCCTTCAAAAACAATTAGACCAATTGCAAAGTAAATTAAGCAGTCAGCATGGTAGTGGGTTAGTGGATAAAAAACGGGTCATTAATAATATTACGGTTTTAGCGGAGCTGGTTGAAAATATTGATGCAAAAAATTTACGCGAAATGGTAGATCAGTTAAAACAAAAACTATCCAGTGGAGTTATAGTGTTGGGCAGTATTCAAGACAATAAAGCTAATCTAATTGTCGGCGTAACAAAAGATTTGGTTGATAAACATCCCGCTAATGAATTAATTAAAACCATGGCTGAAAAAATTGGCGGTAAAGGTGGTGGACGTCCTGATTTAGCACAAGCCGGTGGCGATAAGCCTGACCAATTGGCTGCAGCATTAAAATTAATCGATGCGTTGGTATAACTATTATGGCATTAATCGTTCAAAAATTCGGTGGTACTTCAGTCGGTTCGTTAGAAAGAATTGCCGCTGTCGCTGAAAAAGTTAAAAAAACCCGTGAAGAAGGACACGATATTGTTGTCGTCGTTTCTGCGATGGGCGGTGAAACGGATCGCTTAATTCATTTAGCCAAACAAATTCATGATGTACCGCATTCACGAGAATATGCGGCATTGGTCACAACGGGCGAACAAGTCACAACAGCATTGTTAGCCATCAATTTGCAAAAAATTGGCTGCGCTGCAAAATCCTATACGGCTCATCAAGTTAAAATTCTCACGGATAAAAATCATCTTAAAGCCAGGATTTTAGATATCGATACCAAAACTATTTTAAAAGAAGTTAAGCACGGTAATGTTGTCATCGTTGCAGGATTTCAAGGTGTAACAGAAGAAGGCGAAGTTACTACATTAGGTAGGGGTGGATCGGATACCACAGCTGTTGCATTAGCGGCAGCATTAAAAGCACACGAATGTCAGATTTATACTGATGTCGAAGGTGTGTATACCGCTGATCCGCGAGTCGTTTCAAAAGCAAAGCTATTAACACACATTACGTTTGAAGAAATGATGGAAATGGCAGGATTAGGTGCAAAAGTATTGCAGCCGCGTTCTGTTGAATTCGTTGGAAAATATAAAGTACCGTTGAGAGTATTATCCAGTTTTAAAGATGGCCCCGGAACATTAATCACGTTTGAGAGTATGACTATGGAACAACCCCTTGTATCTGGCATTGCATTTAATCGAAATGAAGCAAAATTAACCATTAAGGGTGTGCCTGATGAACCGGGCAGTGTAGCGAAAATTATTACGCCGATTTCGGAAGCGAATATTGAAATTGATATGATCGTTCAAAATATTGCGGTCGATGGAAAAATCGATTTTACGTTTACGGTTCCGCGTGATGAATATCAAAAAGCACTTGATATCTTAAAAGATACTGCTCATAAAATGGGTAATAAAGAGGTCAGTGGTGATTTGCGCATTGCAAAATTATCGTTAATTGGCGTGGGTATGCGCTCACACGCAGGTATTGCCAGCAAAATGTTTACGGTGATGGGTAAAGAAGGTATCAATATCCAGTTAATTACAACGTCAGAAATTAAAATTTCTATTGTGATTGATGAAAAATATTTAGAATTAGGTGCGCGTGCATTGCATACTGCATTTGATTTAGATGTTCAGCCTGTAGAAGAATATAACTGACACGAAGTGTCATCCTGAGGGGAGCGAGGGATCTCCCGCCAGATTAATTAAATAATCTTTACGCCTTCAAAGCTACTTTGTAAGTTATCGCTACTATATTCGCCGCTGCTTTGAAGTCCGCATTCAGGTGTTCCAGATCTTCCCATCGCAGCACGCGAGGGAGAACTTCTCAGTACATTTGCAGCGGATGAAAAAATTCTCGGAGAAGGTGGCGTGTCGCTTAAGCTTTGACTGCGAGGCGAAGCGTAGGGGGTTGGCTCCTTCGGTAATTTCAATTTTTTGCTTCTTTCCAGGAGTACTTGTATGTGCTCTGCGTTACTTGTCGCAAAAACGCCAGCATATTTTCTGCGTATTGCATCCCAAACAAGCTCATCTTTATCATCGCATAAAACAATTTTTTGGGGAGGGAGGTTTGTTCTTCCGGTTTTTTCTTTTGCTTCTAAAATATGTCCATCTTTTGTGGTTTGGTTTTTCGGTAACCGCGAAATAATGCAAATATGTTGAGCAATAAAATCTTTATCAAGTCCAATGA
The DNA here is from genome assembly GCA_964559315.1 of uncultured Coxiellaceae bacterium. Lineage (GTDB taxonomy): Bacteria > Pseudomonadota > Gammaproteobacteria > DASZBR01 > DASZBR01 > DASZBR01. The sequence continues at coordinate 1,130 of CAZLGL010000008.1, read as the reverse complement.
CGTTGTGTAAATACCGCGGCAGAATATTTTCTCCAAAACTACTAAATGAAACGATTGCAACAGAATGGCCGTCGTTAATTAATGTATGAAATAGATCATGCCAAGCCTGTGGATTTCCTCCAAGAGGATGAAAATGCTTGACCAGGTCCCATTGTGCTTCAGAGTCAACGAGAATGCCGCGATTTTTTTCGACAGCATCCCAAATTGTATTATGCGTGTGGCCATCAATGATGGTCATATCCGCATCAATACAAAAAAGGCCGGTTTCATCGGGGAGGGTTAGTCGGGGGACGGCTCGCTCATCCATAGGCTTTTTCTCTGTTTTCCAGGTAAAAGTTGGGTATTTTTTCGATATTAGTATATTTCTTAATAAAACCTTAAGGTTTCTGAGCTATCATACGCAAGTAAAGGTCATTGTGTTAGTGGGGGGACCCACGTAGAATTGACCTTTAATAATAGGGAAATGAGTACGAGAGATAAAAAAGGGAATACTTATACTTATTATGGAGGAGAAGCAAAGATGCTTATCTTAACAAGACGCGTAGGGGAAACCCTGATCATCGGTGACGACGTTACCGTGACTGTGCTTGGCGTCAAAGGAAATCAAGTACGATTAGGGATCAATGCACCTAAAGAAGTGTCTGTTCATCGCGAAGAAATCTATCAGCGAATTCAACAAGAGAAAGCAAAAGACGAACCCAAAGACGGTTAATCAGCTTTTCATTCTATTTTATTGATCTTATTCAAAATGATTCGTATCATGCCGGACTCTGAATGTTCGGTCTGGTACGAATCATTTTTTATATCGGGGTATAGCGCAGCCTGGTAGCGCGCCTGCTTTGGGAGCAGGATGTCGGGGGTTCAAATCCCTCTACCCCGACCAACTTTCGGACGATTTGCGCCCGTAGCTCATTTGGATAGAGCACCGGCCTTCTAAGCCGGGGGTAGCAGGTTCGAATCCTGCCGGGCGCGCCAAGACTGGTGTCATCCTGAACGAAGCGGAGCGGAGTGAAGGATCTCCCGAATATTTTGTGTTACCTTATATTTCTCAATGGTGGACGTAGCTCAGTTGGTAGAGCCCCGGATTGTGATTCCGGTTGTCGCGGGTTCGAGCCCCGTCGTTCACCCCA
>CAZLGL010000007.1:0-111207 GCA_964559315.1 uncultured Coxiellaceae bacterium | reverse complement strand
GATGGAGATAGAGGAGTTTATCTTATGGCTTAACAGTGCGAGGGAGTTACAAAAATTATGACCGCCATTCATACCTTATCCGTTGTTATCGGCGCTGCCCTAAAGGGAAATTTTGGGGCCACTATGGCTCAAGGCGCATCCCAACTTAATCGTCTTGGTCAAGCGATTAAACAACTCGATGCCTCAGGCAAAACCACCGGAAAATTTCAGCAGCTCCATAGAGATACTTTGCTTGCTAAGCGTGGCTGGCTGGACGCCGAAAAACAAGTTAAATCTCTTGCGATGCAGATGGCAGCTACTGCTAATCCCAGCAAAGCCTTGGTGGCAGAATTTGAACGTTCTAAAACAGCAGCGCTTAAAGCTAAAACCGCCTATTTACAAAAACGTGAAGCTCTTCATAATCTTGATAATGAGATTCGAAAATCTGGCCAAGATATTCAGAGTCTCATTGCCCAGCAAATAAAATTAGGTGCCTCCATTGAGAAACTCAAAGGCCATTATGTTGCTCTCGACCGAATCATGCAAAAACGCCAAGGAGTTCTTGCGCAACGAGCCAATTTGCGTGGTCAGTTGTTCGATGCCGTTGCACTTGGAGCTGCACTTGGGGCCCCCATCAAAGCTGCAATCGATTTTGAAAGCGCCATGGCCGATGTGCGTAAAGTTGTAAATTTCGATACGCCTGATGGTCTTCAAAAATTAGGCGAAACCCTAAAAATCATGTCGCGTGAAATTCCGTTATCTGCGGCAGGCCTTGCACAAATTGCTGCAAGCGGTGGGCAACTGGGTATTGCGGCTAAAGACTTATCGGCATTCACCAATACGGTTGCCAAAATGGCTACTGCTTTTGATATGTCAGCAGAAGAAGCCGGTGATGCCATGGCAAAGCTTGCTAACGTTTATCAAATCCCTATCACTGAGATGAGCAAACTTGGCGATGCTATTAACCATTTATCCGATAATACAGCCGCGAAAGCAAAAGATATGGTGCCAGCACTTAATCGTATTGGTGGTACAGCACGGCAATTTGGATTAACTCCTGTACAAGCCAGTGCACTGGCAGGCTCTTTTATCAGTCTTGGCAAGGCCCCTGAAAAAGCAGGAACTGCTATTAATGCGATGCTCAGTAAACTTCAAACAGCCGGCAAACAAGGTAAGAAATTCCAAGATGCTTTACGTCAAATGGGGATGAGCGCCAAACAGCTGGAAAAAGATATCGGCCAAGATGCCCAAGGAGCTTTAGTTAAATTCCTTGAGGCCATGGGAAAAATGGATAAACAAAAACGTTCCGGAATCCTTTTTGATCTCTTTGGTATGGAATATCAAGATGATGTGGCATTGCTAGTAGGCAGTTTAAATGAATATAAAAAGGCTGTGAGTTTAATTAACGATGAGACCAAATTTGCGGGCTCCATGCAGCGTGAATTCGCGAATCGTGCAAATACCACTGCCAATAATTTACAACTTCTGAAAAATGGTCTTGCAGAAGTTGGAATGAATCTAGGCTCTGTGCTGTTGCCCCCTCTTAATGCTCTGGTCAAGGTGCTACGCACTGCAACCACTCAAATGGCAGGCTTTGCCGAAGCGCATCCCATTTTAACCAAATTAATTATGGGGGTAACAGCTGCTTTGATTGGAGGGAAAATAGCTGCCATTGCACTTGGCTATGCGTGGACCTTTATTCAAGGTGGTGCGCTTGCACTAGCGACAGCTTGGCGTGCTCTTTTAATCACCATTACGCTTGTTAAAGCTGGCTTTATTGGTGTGAATAGTGCTTCGCTGATTACCGCAGTACGCATGGGGGCACTTGCTTTTGGTGGCGCCCTTCAAGCCCTTGGTGCCTCGTTCATGGCTTTAGCTTCCAGGGTCTTTCCAGCAGTCATTGCAGGATTTCGTGCTTTAACGATTGCCATGATGAGCAATCCCATTGGTGCTATTGTCGGCGGAGTAGCCATTGCAGCCACCTTGGTAATTACGAATTGGGAGAGTGTCAAAAGCTTCTTTATGACCATTTGGGAGCCGATAAAACCTGTATGGGAAGCCTTTGGTGATTGGCTGGGTAAATTCTGGGAGAAAATAAAAACACCATTTAAAGCAGTTGGTGGCCTTTGGGATAAATTATGGGGTAAAAAAGACGCCCCTGAACTGAGCATTCCTGAAATGCAGCCGGTCAGTGATGCTTTAAAAACACCTCTTTCAGTCAGCCCCAAAACCGTAGAAAACAAAACACAAAACAATAGTTTTAATATCAATGTTCAAGCCTCACCGAATCAAGATTCAAAAGCTGTAGCAGATGAAGTCATGCGTCGTCTTAAGGAGCAATCACGCGGGGCCCTCTATGATCCTGTGGGGGCCTTGCCATGATGCTTGCTTTAGGACCTTATCGGTTTTCGTTAAATACCAGCGCCTATCAAACCTTAAAGCGCAGCAGTGAATATCGTTGGCCTTCTATAGAGCGCATTGGCAAAGAACCTTTGCTTCAAGCGATTGGTCCGGGCTGTGACCGTATTGATTTAGACGGTGTGATTTATCCACATTTTCGAGGCGGCTTGGGGCAAATCAATGCCATGCGTGACTCTGCTGCAAAACAAGAGCCACTGATGTTAATTAATGGTTTGGGTGAAGTCTTAGGGCGTTTTGTGATTACCCAAATTGAAGAAACACAAAATACCTTTTTAGCGGACGGGGCGCCCCGAAAAATTGAATTTAGATTAAGCCTGGAACGTTACGGTGAAGATTTGTGACGCTATATAGAACCAAAGAACATGACATGCTGGACTGGATTTGCTGGAAGCATTATGGCTTTCAATCGGGTGCTGTTGAAATTGTTTTAACAGCCAACCCTGAGCTTGCTGAATGGGGGAGTTTTTTACCCGCAGGATTATTGATTACTTTGCCTGAGATTAAAAAAGCCACCGCAAAGCCAACCATAAAATTATGGGATTAAGATGACGCCGGATTTTAACATTTGGGCAGAAGGCAATCTCATCACCGGCCTCATCAAACAAAGGCTCATCTCACTTCGCATCACCGATGAAGCGGGCATTAACAGCGATAGCTTGGAAATTTGCCTAGATGATCGTGACTCCCTCATTGAAATGCCTTCTTCAGGCAGTAAATTACAAGTGCATTTGGGGTACGCTGAAACCGGACTTGTAGCCATGGGGCTTTATATCGTCGATGAAGTCACCCTTGAGGGTCATCCCGAAGTCATGAAAATCAAAGGTCATGCCGCTGATTTAAAAGCCTCCTTTAAATCACAAAAAACCGATGAATGGCATCAAAAAACCATCGGTGATTTGGTCAGTACTATTGCAACCAGACACGGCTACGAACCACGCATTGCCTCTCAATTTGCAGATATTGTCCTGCCGCACATTGATCAAACGGCAGAAAGCGATATGCATTTACTTTCCCGTCTGGCACAGCTCCATGGAGCGATCAGCAAACCTGCCGGTGGTTTTTTGCTTTTTGTACCGGAAGGCAAAGCCAAATCTCTTACCGGGCAAATCATTGGCGGTAGCACCATTGATTTAAAAGAAGTCTCCAGCTGGCGCGTCACCTTTGCTGAGCGTGATCATCAAGCATCTGTCATTTGCTATTGGCATGATCCCAATAAAGCTGAGCCCATAGAAGAAAAAGCAGGAGATGGAGATCCTGTTCATACACTTCGTGGTGTTTATCCAAACAGCGGACTTGCAAAGGCCGCGGCAGAAGCAAAACTCGAAAGGCTGACACGTGGGACACAAACTCTGAATATAACCTTAGCTGGCCGAGGGGATCTGGTAGCGGAATCCAAAATTTATTTATCTGGGTTTCGTTCCGGCATTCCAAGCGACTGGATAATAACACGTGCCGAGCACACGTTAGATAGTAGCGGTTACCGCACCACTATCGATGCTTCACGTGATTTTGAGGGAGATACGGATGACCAATAAAACGAATATGTTAATGAAATGGGAGTGGGATCGCAAAATCCCCATAGGCCTTGTTGTTGCGATGATTTTACAAACCCTAACTGCCATATGGTGGGCAGCTAAACTTGATTCACGGGTTGTGATGCAGGAGGAATGGTTTCAGAAAAACCAGCAGCTTGCAGAAAAAGTCTTTCGGCTGGAAGAGCGCATTATCTCCCTCCATGAAGAACTTAACGATTTGGAGGCGAGAATCAGCCATGGCAAATAAAAACACACTACCAATTACCGATGAACGTTTTGAACATGCCGTTAGCTTTGTATTAGCCCATGAAGGCGGCTACAACAACGACATAGACGATGATGGCGGCGAAACTAAATTTGGGATTTCAAAACGCAGTTATCCTCATGTTGATGTAGATGCTTTGACAGTCGAGCAAGCCAAAAACATTTACAAACGCGATTTCTGGGATACTCAGCTTTATAAAGATATCAAAGACGTCAATCTTGCGACTAAGGTTTTTGATCTTGCTGTGAATATGGGATCAAACTGGGCGCACCGTCTTGTTCAAAGAGCCTTAAGAGCCACAGGACAAGATATTTTGGAAGACGGCATTTTAGGCCCCATGACACTCGCTGCTATCAACAAAGCTGATCTAACGGATTTGCTTGCGGCCTTAAAATCAGAAGCCGCCGGATATTACCGAACCCTTGCAGCAACAAAGCCAAAGCGAGCGAAGTTCCTCAAAGGGTGGCTAAAACGAGCTTATGCATAAACTTAAATAGGAGATATGAAATGAAACCAGGCATTAAAACCACAGAATTTTGGGCAACGTTAATCGGCAGCATAACTGTTGCAGGTGCCTCAGAATTGGGTCTTAACCTTAATGAAGCATCGGTAGCCAGCATTGCAGCCATGGTCATCACCTATGTAGTTGGGCGGGTGATGAACAAAAACACTCAAGCCAAAATTGATCAGAAGTCTTGAAACATGATGCCGCTTTGGTTAACAGCACTACTGCAAGCTTTGCGCGATCTAATGCAGCCGTTTTTAGCTTATATGCTGGGCAAAGAGCAGCTGAGACGCAAGCAAGCAGAAGAAAATTTAGAGCTTCAAGAATCTTATGAAAAATTGGATGAGCAAAATAAATCTTATCGTGATCGGGGTAAGTCTGGTCTGCTTGAGCGGCTGCGCAAGCGTAGGGATGCAGAACCAAAGTAGCTGCCCAGCTTATCCCCATTACACCCAAGAAGAATGGCATAAGATCGAGCAGTCAGTCGCTGAATTGCCAGAACAAAGCCCGCTGATTCCAGCGCTGCAGGATTATATGGATCTACTCGATAAGCTCAAAATTGCAAATCAAGCTGAACAAAGTTATTGACTTCTTAGGTCAAAACATATATTATATACACATATAGTTTATCGAGGTTTTACGCTAACATGAAAATCATTCTCTAAAATTGCCCTTTGTTTTTAGGGCGCAGCACAACAAAAGCAGCTTGCTTATTGTTGTCACTATAGTCTTAAAAATGACCTTTTAGAGAGTACATCATGATGCATAAACCCATTCAAATCACAGACCTCGATCTGTCCTTTCCCCACAAAACCTGCTTTGAGAACTTTAGCTGTCAAATCCCTTATGGCAGTCGCATTGCTATCATCGGCAGAAACGGTAGCGGCAAATCCAGCTTGCTGAAAATGATACCGGCAATTTGCGATGAAGAAGTGGTTGTTGGCTATGTTCCTCAAGTGATTGTTGATCATACGGACTTAAGCGGCGGGCAGCGCCTGAACAAAGCTGTAACAGAAGCATTAAGCCTTGATCCTAATGTTTTACTGCTTGATGAACCGACGAATCATCTGGACACCAGAAACCGCAAGAGCTTGATGCGTATGCTGCAAAATTACCCTGGTACTTTGATTGTTGTCTCCCATGATAAGGAACTACTTCGCCAATGTACCGATACTTTATGGCATATCGATCACGGCAAGATTCATATATTCTCGGGTAATTACGATGATTATATACGTGAAATCAAGCTAAAACGTTCCTCTATTGAAGGGGAATTAGAGTTCTTGAATCGCCAGAAAAAGGATATGCACTATAAACTGATGCAAGAACAACAGCGTAGCTCTAAAAGCAAAACCAAGGGGCAAAAGAGTATTGATCAGCGCAAGTGGCCCACTGTGGTCAGTAATGCGAAAGCTGGCAGGGCCGAAGAAACGTCAGGTCGTAAAAAATCTGCTATCGATAGACGTAAATCTGATTTAACTGAAAGTCTGAGCGATCTTCGCCTTCCTGAAATTATCGTGCCTAAATTTTCTATAGAAGGCTCTGACGCTGCTCGAGGTATGGTCATACAAATATCAGGGGCGTCTGTTAGTTATGTTGAGGGTCAACCTATCTTATCCGGAATAGCCTTAAGTCTTCAGAGCGGTGAGCGTATTGCCATCATAGGTGATAACGGCAGCGGTAAATCAACCCTGATCAAGGCCATTCTTGAAGAATCCGGTGTCTATAAAACCGGAGATTGGCATGTGGTGAAGCTGGATGATATCGGCTATCTCGATCAGCATTACGGCACATTAAATCCTGATAAAACCGTACTTGAAACTATAGCAGACCTTGTACCAGCTTGGTCTCATGCTGAAATAAGACGCCATCTTAATGACTTTTTGTTTCGTAAAAATGAGGAAGTGAATGCCCTTGTCAGTACGCTTTCCGGTGGTGAAAAAGCAAGGCTCAGCCTGGCACAAATTGCAGCCAAAACACCAAAACTTCTGATCCTCGATGAAATCACCAATAACCTTGATTTAGAAACGAAAGACCATGTCATACAGGTTTTGAAATATTATCCTGGTGCGATGATTGTCATCTCCCATGAGGCTGATTTTCTTGAAGAAATTGGGATTAGTGAGGTGGTGAATGTTGGGAAGTTTAAGCTTTATTGATTTTGCCCAACCATTTCACAATATACTCAGGGTATTGCTCAAACCATTCATCAACTTTGTGATCTCCTAAGCTTGTGTCGGTGGTAGAAAAATAAGGTCCTTTTTTGAAAAGCCATGTATACAATCCTTTCCAAAAACCCATGCCATAATTTGGGATTTTGAGCGCAAAGTAAGCGTCGTCACTAAAAGCGCTATGCTGGACTTTTGGAGCCCAAATGGTACCGCTTGAGATTTTGGTTAATTGATCGCCAACATCTTCTTGATACTGCAGCATTCCTCTTATAAACAACACTGGCTTAGCATCTGGGTTTGGATGAACACCAATACGACCTAATACCGCACGTTCGGTTATTTTAGAATCTATATCCACAACCGCTTTAATTCGCTTGTCACTAAAACCTTTGATATGTGCGATATTGGCGCCAATACTATGCCCCATAAGAACGATGTTCTTGGTATCAAACGCGCTTGATATGCTTCCGAACGCTTCTAAATGATTCAATACGAAATCAATGTCTTTTATCGCTGAGGCAATGATTTCATCGTCGTAAGCATAGCGGTAATCTCTATCTCGTGGAAGATTCCAAACATCCTTAAATGTTAAAGTTGTTTTCTCTCCATCAGAAAATTTCACGAAGTTCGCCACATAAGGTTGATCTATCGTAATCACGATGTAACCATGGGAGGCTAATGCTTCATAAAGAATCGTGTTTTGCTGGCGCACATTTCCTCTTCCAGGGAGCGAAATGATAACAGGAAATTTACGGTCCTGGATCATAAGCGCACCTGGAATCGCATGCCCTAAAACCTTTGTTCCGCACACATTACCATCCTCAAGCGTTCCCGTCATATAAGGATCGGTTGCCTTCGTTTTTAATGTTGGGTAAAAAACCGTTGCTATCCACCAGCGTGGATCAAGGCTTCGAAGTTGGGTGCGGGCTGGATCAGAAAGCTCAACGTTAACCATACCTACGCCATAGACTCCTTTTGGTTCTGGTAAAGTTAGAGGATTTGCAAGTGCAGAAGAATTCATCACAAAAAGCACAGCTAGTAATGAGAAAAGCAATGTAAAAATCTTCATTTCATTCTCTCCAAAATAAATTCACATCTCTGTATCACCGTCAGCTCTTTGGGTACCATTATGATGTCAAAGCCAAACTCTTTATACACATCCAGATGAATCTGCTCAAAAATCAAAGCATCTTCATAAGAAATTTTTCTGGCATCGGTATGCTCGATAAAGCCAAGGTTTTCAAAAAAGAATATCCGGTTTTGGTAAACGTCGTTTTTGATGCAACGATCAATTTCATCAAGCAATACAGGCAAAGGCTTAAATTCGAGGCCTTTCCAATGGGCCAAATATTTACCAAGGGCGTAGGTGCAAAAAGGTGAGCGGTCGTAAAATTGCAAATCTCCAGTAGCGTTCATCTGCCGCTCTTTCTGCATGTACGTAATTTGATCTACAAATTCAGGCTCTTCCCATGGTTTTTCTATGCCTTTAGCTTGCTCTTGTGCAATGACATCAGTCGCAGCCTCGTGAATGACAGCATGCCCTAATTTTTCTAGCTCTCTGATGACAGAAGTTTTTCCACTGCCTGGAGTGCCAGTGAAAATGAAGCGTCTTGTGTCAACACATTTTTTGTCCATTTGGAACCTTTGGATCAACTGTTATCAAGCAAATAGCACCACTTTCATCTGCAAATCCTACAAGCAAAAACTGAGAGGTAAAACCCGCTATATTCTTCTCTCCCAAGTTAACACAACCCACAATCTGGCGCCCGAGCAGGGTTTCTGGCGTATAGTGTACAGTCACCTGAGCTGATGTTTGCAATACGCCGATCTCAGGACCAAAATCTGCCCACACTTTGAATGCCGGCTTTTTTACCCTCGGAAATTCCTCTACTTTCACAATCGTGCCAGAGCGCAAATTCACACGCTCAAATTCTTCGTATGTTATTGTTGTCATTCTTTATTCTCCTTTTTCTTAAAATGCACAGTATAAGCAAGTCTATTTCCTGAAAACTTAGCTTCGACAAAGCCAACCTTTTTCATAATTTCAGATACATATTTCCTACTTTGGAAATGTGGATCGAAAATTGTTTCAGTGATTGATATAATCCCATTGCTTTGTAAATGGTTTGCTATTTTTTGCAATACTGATTTGCGGTTATTTTGAGGAATTTCTCCTAAAACACAAATCATTAAAACAATATCATATGACTCATTTATCTTTGCTTCATCTATACTTGATTTTATAAAATCAATATTATAAATGTTGAGATCTCTGGCTTTTAACCTTGTTTTTTCTATCATTTCAGCTTGAATATCTAGGCCTGTTGCATGACCTCCTTTATCTTCTATCTTTTTGGCTAAGGGTAATAAAACTCTTCCAGGGCCGCAGCCTATATCTAGAATTCTAATCCCATTTGAAAGTGGCAACATTTGTATGATTTCACTTGCCTTATGGGCTTTTGCAAATGGATTATCTAACTCTACCATCCAGGATAACCAAGCAGGACAAGGCATGCTGTGACGATTTGAATAAAGCCTCCACCCGATCCAGCAAGTGATGACTAAAGCTATTAATGCTAATATTTTCATAAACCCTCTTAACTTAATTTCTTCGTAAACCATAGAACCAAATCATCATCGAGCGGATAGCTATTGCCAGGTATTGTTGGTTCGTAATTATAAGTAACACCTTGGCCATCTGGGATATAGCCGCGCTTTATATAAAGCCTTTGAGCTGCTCCATACCCGCCATCTTCGCCTGCATACAGGCCAACACCGATGCCAATGATTTGGCTTTTCGTTGCAGCTTCTTTTTCCGCTATATCAAACAGCAAGGAACCAATGCCCATTTTTCTGAATGAAGGCAATACGTTTAAATCCATAATTTCTGGGATATTTTGCGCTTTAAATGACGGATATTGTGATTGCCATTTTAATGTTACATAACCGGCAAATTCGCCGTTGAAGTGAGCCACCCAAATTAATCGTTCACCCCCTTCTTGTTCCTTCAAATATTCTTCGAAAAGCGATGGCGGTTTATTCCAACCGATTTGGTTAAAAGCCTCAGATATAGCTACAATGTCTTCTTTGATAAGTGAGCGCATGAATACTTCACTTGTTCTGGTTGAGTCAAGATTATCAAGGCTTTTGAGCATATAAACCATATTCCACTCATAGCCTTGAGGTTTTAAATTGAATAGTGGAGCAAAACCTAAGGATTTGTAGAAATGATATGTTTTTAAGTAATTTTCATCTGTTTCCTCTGGCGATAAAGTTTCGACAGATATTGTTTGAGCGCCTCTATTTTTGGCCTGCTTAAAAGCTTCGTCAGATAAGAGTTTTCCTATGCCCGTTCGGTGGTGCCCTCGTAAAATTCCCATCCAATAAATATTGGCATTTTCAGGATAAGGAAAATCTATTGAAATAAGACCAACATATTCTTCGTCAGCACATGCCGCAAGGTTAACCCTAGAGCGAACACCTATAGCGTAATGCTCATTGACTTCAGGTAGCCCAAAATACTCCGGCAAATCAGCTGTAATTTTTCGGCAGAGTGCTTCAGCCAGGTCTGGGGTAATGATTTCAATCTTTATCATAACAACTTACCCACCGGAACATCGTTTGGATCGGATTCATGGTTTTCGGGATCATTGAAAGACATGCCCGTATAACCATTTTTGAGATAGAACCTTAAACTGCTTTGCCTAGATTCAGCATGAATACTTTTAAAACCTAAACTTTTCAACCACTTCTCAATTAAAGCCAAAAATTGACTACCAGAATTTTGATTTCGCTTATCCTCATCAACAGCAATAATACGAATGGCCGCTCTTTGATCTGGCCAAAACTGAATATGGGCGTAAGCAACGATCTCTGTGCCTTGGTACAAAACAAGATGAGCATGCTCTTCGTGGTTAAAAGTCCATGTGTAAGGATCTTCTATGCCTTGGGGACCAAAGAAATAAGTGTCGCGGAAATGTTTGGCAGATTGCCATTCTCTAGACGTTAGTGCTTTGACAAAACGAAACGCCAACCATCCAGCTTTTTTATCAATTGCGGCTATAAAATCTTCTTTTCCTAAGCAATAAGAAAATATGTCGTTTTTAAAACGGATAGCTAAATTTTTCTTCAGATCTGCATAAGCTTGCATATCCTCAGGATGTGTTCGCATCCAATCTCTAAATTTAAGATGTCGATCGATTTCGGGATTGTTTTGTTCAAAAACATGAATGTTATGGGTTCTATGTTCTAATCCTTTTTGAAAATAACGACGCAGCGGAATCCCATATTCTCCCATAGCTTTGTATCCTAGAGCTTCCATGGCGACGTTATAACTATCAACCTCAGAGATATCCTTAACGACAGGGATCATATCGATAATTGGTTTAGCCGCAAGCCCTGGCACTGAAGTGGATCCAATATGATGAATCGCCAAACAATTATGTCCTAAAGCTTCTTTGATACGTTTGGCTTCTATTTCAAACGCACTTGGCCAATTTAGGTCATAAGGTTTAATTTCAACACGATCTATTTTTTGCATGGGACTTAACTCTGATAAGATATGATCTATAAGTTCGCGAATATCAGCGCATCGATGCGGATGGTCTTTAGGGTCTGATCGCTTAAGAAGGTCAAGCAACGATGATAAATTCAATAAATGTGTAGTTGTACGCCAAGAAGCAGGCAATTTGATACCGTTTCTTTCTAAAGCATCTATAAATGAGTTCTGGAATTCAGGCGGCATTTTATGGGCATATCTGAGCATGTTAGCCACATCCCAAAGGTAAGACCCAGAAAATGCGAATTCCCAGTCCAAAACGCCGGTCACAAACCAAGACCCATTAATTTTATCTACCAAAATATTGGCGGGATCAAAGTCACCATGAATCAAGTGCTTTTCATCGTCAGTGGGAAATGAAGATGCTTGCTTCTCTATAGCTTTTTGAATTCCCGAAATGACCTCAAGCGATAGCACAGATAAGACGTTTTTGTCATTCAAGCAATCCTGTGCAAATTTGATAACATCAGAGGACTCGTATGGGGCTACCTCCAAATCTTTGTTCAAGAAGCCAGCTTTTGGAAATTCATAAGTTGTAATTTTTGAGAGAATCGTGCCCACTTCACTCATGACTGCACCGATAGCATCAGGAGCGTTGCTCAACAAAAAATCACGAAGAGAGATGCCAGAAATAAACTCTGTAATGGCAAAATGATGCACCTCAAGTTTGCCGATATAATGCGTTAGTGGTACCGGAACGGTTTCTTTTAACAATGTCGCTAGTTTTTGTTCTCGGGCAGCAGCATCTTTATCGCGCAAATAAACACGCAAAATCAGTGGGTGCTTTTCGTTTTCCAACTGAATTTTAAAATTAAGATTGGCGCAGCCACCAGCAATCAATTCACTTGATGTAAGTTTTTTATCAGGATAAGCAAGGCGTACCATTTTCTCTATCGTGCCTTCTGGCAGCTGGTATGTGACGCTTGTTTTTTCCCAATCAGCTTTAAACATTACAAACTCCGCTTTAAAAAGATGCAGCTAGAATTTTGCGTATAGCCCTGCCTTTCAAAATCACTCACGTACCCTAATTTTTCATAGAATGATTTAGCACACTGGAAACTCATTGTTGCAACGGTTGCGATCCGGCATCCTGACCTGCGGCCGTAATCATGAACAGCTTCCATCAGTTGATGCCCCAAACCATTCTTGCGATGAGCGGAATGTACCCACAATTGATCTGTATAAATGCTACCGAAAATCACACTCCCGTTGCAGCCTGCAATAATCTGATTGTGCTCATCTCGTATAAAAAATGCAAAAGGATGAGCTTCGCCGAATTCAGGTGTCTCTTGATTGATTTTGTGCGTCAGAAAATCGATATCAGTTGCCATTGGAGATTTTGTAAATTCTATCTCTTGCAACTTGATGGGCTTTTCTAGTAGAGCCAAGCGATAATGACCGATTTTTTCAAAGCCAATTGCAAGGTAAGCTTTTATTGCTGCTGGATTATCAGTAAATAATATGGCTTGTTTTGTGCCTTTCAGTTTTTCCTGGTACAAAGTATAGGCCAGAAGAAGTCTTGCATAACCTTTATTACGATGTTCAGGAGGAGTCCAAACAGGACCCACTTGAACCATATCTGCAAGACGGGCGTTGAAGGCGATTAAAGCTACTGGAGTTTCATCTAATAACAAAACCCAGCTATCATTTTTCTGAAGACGTAAATTCCAATGCTCTTGGACTTGTTTTTCAAGGGCTTCGTTATCTAAGGCTCCTAACGCTTCAATATCATAACTTTTCATCCACTCAATTAATATACTTTTGGGTACATCCTGTGCGGGCACAACCTTCATGTTACTCTGCATATTAAGGTTATTTAAAGCTTCGAGATTGATTTCATACAACCCTTCGTTACTATTAATCCCGAATTTACGCCCTGATAGCCCAAGCTTATTGATGACATGCTCTGCTTGAATATTTGGGCCTAAAATCCCTGCTATAAGCCTGCTAATATTCTTTTTGAGATGCAATATAAGCTTTTCTAATACATCATGATCTCTAGCATGCATCATGAGATTGCCATTCCAATAATGAACAATAACACCTTGTAGCTGATCATTTGTGTTAAAATACCCAAAATATTCACCTTCAAAATCTGCCCCTTTATAGTCAATGCCCGCAGCTTTGAGGTTGCTGCAAATAAACATGCATTCTGCTTTATGGGGAGCCAAATATTCTTCTAGCACTTGGGTATCTTGGCTTTTTAGCAATCTTATGTTCATATTTCATTCTCATAAATGCGTTTCAATTCATCTATCTTGCCACTGGTGATGGCCTCAAGATTATCCGTGATTTTTTGCACATCCCAGTCCCACCATTTTACGGTGAGTAACAATTGGATAGTTTCATCATCAAATCTTTTGCGAATTTCTTTTGCGGGATTTCCCCCTACAATTGTGTAGGGCTCAACATCTTTTGTGACCAGACTATTGGTGCCGATAATAGAGCCATCGCCAACTTTTACTCCTTGCATTATGGTTGCACCATTTCCGATCCAGACATCATGACCGATAACCGTATCCCCCTTACTCACTACTTGCATGGGGTCTTTTGATGACCACTGGCCACCAAATACCTTAAATGGATAGGTGGAGAAGCCACTCATTGCATGGTTTGATCCATTCATTATAAAACGTACGCCAGTAGCTATTTGGCAGAATTTGCCGATAATGAGCTTATCTCCCATGAAGTCAAAGAGATAAAGAACATTTTTCTCAAAGTTGTAGACGTCTTCAGGATCATCATAATAGGTATAGTCGCCAATAATGATTTGCGGATTTGTGATGATGTTTTTTAAGTATACAGTCCTTGTGACTCCTGCTATGGGATAAAGGGTGTTGGGATTTGGATAATTTTTCTCTACCATGATTTACCTCCCCAAGACATACCGCCATCTATAGTGAAGGTAGAGCCGGTGACATATTTAGAGGCATTGTTGGATGCAAGGTATAGTATCAGTCCATCAAGGTCAGTTGGTTCAGCAATAGCTCCATAAGGAATCAGGGGAATTATTTGCTCTAAGTCTGTCCCATTCATAGGTGTCCTAATCCAACCTGGTGAAACACAATTGATCCTTATTTTATGGGGCGATAACTCACCCACTAAAGTTTTTGTCAGATGAAGCACTGCTGATTTGCTAACACTATAAGCAGCCCCGCATTTTGCAGGAATGGCATCTCCATTCACACTGCCGACATTAATAATCGACCCATGGATATCAAGGTTCTTCATATGATTTGCCGCTGCTTTGGTGACATACCAAACGCCCATCAGATTTGTTTGGATAATCGACTCAAAATTATCATTATCATCTTCTTCAAAAACAGGCGTAAGAATTGCAATTCCGGCGTTATTAACACAGATATCTATCCTCTCTCCAGCTTGCTCTAACTCAGCAAAGCAACCTTTTACAGATTGTTTGTCTGATACATCCATCTGAATGGCCTTCGCGTTATCAAGCCCAGCAGCTAAGGTGTTTAATTTATCAATGCGGCGAGCAGCTAAGATAACCCGTGCACCCGCACTTGATAGGCAACGGGCAAATTGTTCCCCAAGACCACTTGAAGCCCCGGTGATTAATGCTGTTTTTCCATGTAAATCAAAAAGTGTCGTCATTTCATCAATTCCAAAAATTATTTTCTTGCCCCTTATGTGCAGCTTTATCTTGACATACTTTGGTGTTTTATGCAAATATATTCTGTGCGTAGACAGTATGTTTCGTGCAAAAATAATTGTTTAAAGGAGATCATTTACATGTATCAGCACAGAGCTAATATCAACCAACAAAGCAAACCAGCTAACTAATTGGAGAGTCATACAATGAAAAAGTCATCAAAAACGAACTGGATCAATATGAATGAAGTATCGGGGTTCTTGCTCTATTCTGCTTATTTTGCGTGGAAGCGCAAGATTGAAAGCACTCTTTTGCCCCATGATCTCACTCACGTTCAGTTTATGCTTTTGATGACGCTTGGGTTTTTGAAGAAAGACGGTGCAGATGTATCACAAAATGACCTCGCTAAGTTTTTGAGCTTTGATGTGACCATGACGTCTCAGGTGTTGCGCGCTTTGGAAAAGAGAGGCTTACTCAAGCGTTCTCAAAAGGAAGGTGACGAACGCTCTAAATTTTCAGAATTAACGGATAGCGGCGTCGCTAAAATCCAAGGCGCAGCAAAGGATTTACTCAAGGCTGAAGAATCTTTTTTTGTGAGTTTAGGGGAAAATAAGCAAGGCTTTGATGAATATTTGCGCGGCATTTTACAACAACAAATAGCGGATGCAGCATGAGTAAGATTATCTTTTTAAATGGATGCGGTTCTAGCGGCAAAACTTCCATTGCAAGAGCCATTCAACATGAGAGCCCAGAGCTTTGGTTAAGTTTTGGTGTTGATACATTCATTGATATAATTCCCTTCGGAAGGCAAGAACCGTACTTGAAATTTATTCCAGGGCAAAATGGTCGTGGCCCAATAATGCATGTCGAATCAGGGGCGGAAGGAGCAAAACTATTTAGTGCTATGCCGCAGTTTGCTGAAATGCTAGCCGCCAGCGGAAACAACCTCATTATCGATGAAGTGCTGTTTGATGAAGAAGCCCTAAAAGCGTACGTCCAGCAGTTAAAGGCTCACACAGTTTATTACATAGGCGTTTTTTGTGATCTAGAAGTGATGCAAGAGCGCGAAGTTTTAAGGCGTGATCGTTGCGTTGGCCTCTCAAATGATCAAATAGATAGAGTGCATCAAGGCACCTTAGATTCATACGACTTTAAAGTGGATACAACTGTTATCTCTCCTTTTGAAGCGGCACGCAGAATACTCAAGTTTATGGATGATACTCCTGCGCCGGAAGCATTTAGAGTCTTAGAAAAGCAGGAGTAGATTATGACCATTACCTTCAAACCACTAAATGAATCACATTTTACACTACTGCTAAAGTGGCTAGAGGTGCCACACGTCAAAAAATGGTGGGATCAGGATGTGACGTATACAATGGATTTGGTGCGTGAAAAATATAGCTCATACGTCAAAGGCTATAAGTTCGTGGATGGGCAGCAGAAACCTATTAAAGGTTTCATTATCTATAGCGACCAAAACCCTGTTGGATACATCCAGATTTATAACGCGTATGATTTTCCTAGGAGTAAGGCACTGTTAGGCTTGCCTTCAAATCTTGGGGCATTTGATATCTTTATTGGCGAAGCAGCGGCCTTGCAACAAGGGTTAGGCTCAAAAGCAATTTTTGAATTCCTTAAATTACACTGCAATCAGTACTCTTATATTTTCGCCGATCCAGATATTAATAATTTTTCTGCCATTAAATGCTACGAAAAAGCAGGCTTCAAGAAGGTATCAGAACAGGCAGATACTGGAGAGGTGTGGATGATAAAGGATTTATCTTCAAGAAACGACCCGTTACCAACCATCCAAAAGCTTATTAAAGAACGCTACGTTGATGCTAAAGCCATATTCTGGGCGGGGTCAGTTTCAGAGGGTCGAGGAACAAATGCATCCGATCTAGATCTTGTGATTGTTTTTGCAGAAGTAGCCCACGCTTATCGAGAAGCCTTTATTTACGATGGCTGGCCTATTGACGCATTTATTCATGATCTTGATACCTTAAAGTATTTCTGCAGAAGGCTTGAGGCTAGTGATGGCAAACCGGCTCTCATTAATATGATCCTGCATGGTCAGGAAATATTAGCGCAAAACTCTGTGAGCATGGAAGCTAAGGTAATCGCAGCTGAAGCTTTAGCAAATGGCCCAAATCCATGGAATCCGGCTCAAAGCGATAAAGAGCGTTTTCTCATCACAGATATCCTGGATGATATTAAATCTCCTAAAAACAAAGAGGAGCAAATAATCTCTGCCGTTCATTTGTTTGAACCTCTGTTGCAGTTCTATTTTAGAGCCGAGACAAAATGGACTGCTAGCGGCAAATCCTTGATACGCCTTTTTAAACAAGAAAATCCAGAGCTTGAAGAAGAATGGACTACGGCTTTTGAAAACCTCATACACACAGGTGATTCTAAAGCAGTTGAGACTGTTGTGACAAAGATATTGGAACGACATGGCGGCTACTTGTGGGATGGCTTTAGGTCTGATGCACCAGCGGAGTGGAAAGAATTCGATGAAGGCAAAATCCTTGATGAACTTAAATCAAGGGAACCAATTTTTCATCATCCAGAAAAGTTTGGAAAAACAAAAGAAGATATTGAAAACCAAATGTGTGATGAATTTTGGGAAGTCGGTGCATCAGGTAATGTCTACACCAAAAAAGATGTCATAGAAACTCTACTCGAGCGCTATAACAACCCGGATTATCAAGATATTTGGGAAGCAAAAGGCTTTGAGCTAACCAAGATCGCACCGGATAACTATTTGCTGACATACATCCTTATCCAAGACAAAACAAGAGCCACAAGAAGATCAACGCTTTGGCGTACAGTAAATGGTGCTTGGAAGATCCTCTATCACCAAGGAACCATAATCGATGGAGGTGGCGCATGAGTAAGAATAATATCCACGTTTTGAGTCGAGGCGTGATAATAGATCAAGACCATATTTTACTTTGCAAAACACTTGACCTGCCAATCAGTTTTTATTTTCTTCCAGGTGGCCATGTTGAGCATGGTGAATCGGTTGAAACATCGCTCCTTCGTGAATTAATGGAAGAAACTGGCGCTCATTGCAAGATCAAGAGATTTTTAGGATGTTTAGAATACAGCTTCG
Source organism: uncultured Coxiellaceae bacterium (assembly GCA_964559315.1). GTDB lineage: Bacteria > Pseudomonadota > Gammaproteobacteria > DASZBR01 > DASZBR01 > DASZBR01. The sequence goes on along the minus strand of CAZLGL010000007.1, from coordinate 93,045 downwards.
AACCTGGTCATAGTAGTATCTGTCACAACCATGAATATAATTTTATTTTTGAAGCTGAATCAGGGTCTTTGAAAATTGAAAAGAAAATACCACAGCTTGAAGCTCATATTGAATTAATCTGGTTACCTTTGCATCAATTATCTGAAATTGATTTTAGAGCTGAGCCCTTGAGAGAACTCGTACCTCAGTGGTTGAAAACGCCAGCTTCAGATATATTTAGGAGCGTAATGATATGAATACACAACTTGCTTTTCAAACAACGTCTATCCGGGAATACATTCATCATATTATCAGCGCAATTATCCCCTATGACGATGTTGAACAAGAACATATTAATGATACGTGCCGTTGGATTGAAAGTGGCGCGCCTATTTTTAGGGTTCAAAAGCCTGATGTCCCAAATAAACATTTAGTATCTTATTTTGTACTCTTCGATGACGTTCATCAAAAAATACTCCTTGTCGATCATAAGAAAGCTCTTCTTTGGCTCCCCTCTGGAGGGCATGTAGAAATTGATGAAGATCCAAAAACTACAGTGGAACGGGAATGTTTAGAAGAACTTAACGTTACAGCTGATTTTTGGTCACCACATCCACTCTTTTTAACATCAACAGTAACTGTAGGTCTAACAGCGGGTCATACAGACGTAAGTTTATGGTACGTGCTTAAAGGAGATATTAATAAAGCTTATGAATTTGACAAAGAGGAATTCAATGACATCCGTTGGTTTCATCTTGATGAGGTGCCTAACTCAAAGGCAGATCCTCATATGGAACGTTTTATACAAAAATTCAAAGGTAATTTATGAAAAATCTTACTCACAGAAAAGCAAGAATTGCTGATTTACCACATCTTGTAGAGCTGCTCTTAGAAGATGAACTCGGGGCTAGCAGAGAATCCAAATCAGCTGCGGTGCACGAAAACTACATCAAAGCCTTTCATAAAATTGATTCTGATCCAAACCAATATTTAATGGTGGTAGAAAACGACGATGAAATTATCGGCACTTGTCACCTCACTATTATGCCATCACTCACTTTTATCGGCAGCACCCGTATGCAAATAGAAGCTGTTAGGGTAGCCGGGAAATATAGAGGTCAGAAAATAGGAAGCTGGATGTTTGACCAAGCGATTAGCTATGCCAAAGAACATGACGCTTCTATTATCCAGCTCACAACAAACAAAAAGCGGCCACAAGCAAAACATTTTTATGAAAAACTTGGCTTTGAAGCCAGCCATGAAGGCATGAAATTATATTTGGAATAAGATCTATGAAAATTAAATTTGAAAAAGTAACAGGAGCTCATTTAGACACCATATTTAACTGGCTTACCGAGCCACACATTATGGAGTTCTGGGATAACACCCAGGCCCATAAAGATGACATCGTAAATTTTGCTGATGGGCGAAAAACACCATCATCTTATGCAAATGGCCAGTACGTTTATTGGATTGCCTCTCTTGAAGATGAAGCTTTTGCAATGCTGATGACGATTCAAGAAACGCATAAAGAAGATATAGGCGAAGAAAAACTCAAAAGACTTTCTAAAACAGGTCATACCTATGGCCTTGATTACATGATCGGCAATTCTAAATTTTTTGGCAAGGGTTACGGATATCAAACATTATCTGACTTTATCGATTTTTTTAGAGAATCTATCGATCCAAAAGCAGATACTTTTTTAATTGATCCCGCGAGTGATAACCCCAAGGCAAAGCATGTTTATATGAAGGCAGGCTTCAAACATGTGTGTGATTTCATGATGGAAGGTGACGTTAGCGGTGCAGGCAAAGCGCATCATCTACTTCTCAAAAAATTTGAGCCAAAAATTTCGATTATCAAGGCAACGATGGATGATTATCCCTGCATTCAAAATATGGCACGTTTCTACGTTTATGATTTATCAAGAGACTGCGGATCAATTTCATCTGATTGGGCTATTCCGGAAGATGGTCTTTATGAAAGCTTTGACTTTAAAAATTACTTTGAAGAGCCATCCAGAAAAGCTTATTTAGTTAAAGTTTATGATGAGATAGCCGGATTTGTTCTACTTAATCAAGCAACTGAAGATTCTACAAACAACTGGAACATGGGTGAGTTTTTTATTATCGCTAAATTCCAAAGAGTGGGCATTGCTACTCGTGTTGCTAAATATATATGGAATATGCATCCCGGCAGCTGGGAAGTTTCTGTTATCCCGAGTAATAAGTCAGCCTTGAAGTTTTGGGAAAAGTCTATCAGTGAATTTACCTGTGGCGCTTTTAATAAGGAAAGCAAAGAAGTTGCATATGATGAGCATTGCCCTCGAAGAATCATTTTTGAATTTGATACGCAAAACAGCATCCATCAAAATATAATTCCCAAGTTTGCCATACGCACATCTGAGTTTTCTGATACCCTAGCCATGGTTCTACTGTCAAAAGCCAAGCGGTTAGCTTATGAGAAAGCCCAACCACAATTTTGGCGTTATGCTGGAGAAGAAGGCGATAGTACGCAAAGACAGTGGTTTAAAGAACTGCTGGAGGATAAAAATTATGTGATGTTCACTGCAGAAAGCGAAACCCAAGAAATCCTTGGATTTGTGATTGGCAAGCTCATGCCTGCTCCGGAAGTTTATAATCCAGGTGGCTTGACCTTGATGATAGATGATTTCTGTGTGCAATCCGAGAACCTTTGGCAATCTGTTGGTACAAGGTTAATTGCAACCGTCAAAGCTGCAGCCAAGGGTAAAGGCGTCACACAAACCCTTGTGGTATGCGGTGCTCATGACCTGCCAAAACGCAAGTTTTTGAGCGAACAAAGTCTATCTATTGCATCTGAGTGGTTTGTAGGGGGTATTGTATGATCAATGGCATCAATCATATCAACATCTCTGTTGCAGACATTGAGCGGTCATTTTTGTTCTACAAAGATATTTTGGGATTTAAGCCATTATGTAAATCTGAAGGCAGTGCTTATTTTTTAGCTGGCAACCCTGATGATCCTGGATGTTTATGGTTTTCCTTAGATCTTGATCGAAATGCTTCAAGAAAGCCATCGCCTTGCAATACACATTTTGCATTTAGTGTTAATGATGAGGATTTTGAAGCTTTGTGTCAGCGCATAACGCAATCAGGAGCCAAAGTTTTTAAAGATAATACGTCGCCTGGAAAGTCACTATATTTTTTAGATCCAGATGATCATAAGCTCGAGATTCATGTAGGTGACTGGCAGGCCAGAATAGCAGCTAAAAAAGCCAACCCTGGCAACTGGAAAAATGTGGAGTGGTTTGTATGATAAAGATCGATCTTTTAAAAAACCATCCTAGCGCCATACCCGCACTCGCTCACATTTGGCATGAAGTATTGGGTAAAATCTGGGTTCCTGATGTACCAGTTGAACGTGTTATCACAAGATTTGCAGATCACTTGAAGACCCCAGCTTTACCAATCACTTTTATTGCATTAGATGGCGATTTACCCGTTGGCATGTGCTCTTTGCGTGAAAATGATGGCATTCGTCCAGATCTTAATCCTTGGCTCGGCTCACTTGTCGTCGATCCAAAATATCAAAAGCAAGGCATTGGCAAGATGCTGATTGATGTGACTGTACTGAAAGCAAAAGAGCTTGGTTTTGAAAAGCTGTACTTGTTTGCTTTTGATCCCACCATACCAGAATACCATGAATGTCTTGGATGGAGAAAAATCGGTATGGATGAATTTAAATCTCATCCTGTAACCGTTATGGAGGTGGAGTTATGATCAAAATTGACCTGCTGAAAAATCATCCAGACGCTATACCAGCACTCGCTCACATTTGGCACGACGTTTTAGGTAGAATTTGGTTTCCAGAGCTGACAATTCAAGAGATAGAGTCATTGACATATGATGAGCTCAATCATCCAGATGAAACAACTTCATTCGTTGCGTTGTGTGATGAAATTCCAGTAGGATTTTGCACATTTAAACTTAAGGAGGAGTTTCGTCCCGATTTAGGGCCATGGTTTGCGGATGTAGTCGTTGATGCAAAATATCAAAAACAAGGGATCGGAAAAATGCTAGTTGATGTCGCAGTTAGACAAGCAAAGGAGTGTGGCTTCAAAAAGCTATACCTGTTTGCTTTTGATCGAACGATACCTGAATACTACAAGCGCCTTGGATGGAGCCAAATATGTATGGATGAATTTAAATCCCATCCTGTAACCGTTATGGCGGTGGATTTATGAACAACAAATCGATGATGCCAACCCTTGATCTTGCGCGCAAACTTATAAGCCAACAATTTCCAGAATACGCTAGTTTACCTATCGTTGATGTTGAGAAACAAGGACATGATAACCGCACCTATAGGCTCGGGCGACATATGCTCATTCGTATGCCAACAGATGCAGATTACGCTTTAAAAGTTCCAAAAGAGCAAGAGCTGCTGCCGCAATTAGCAAAACGTTTAAGCGCTAGCATTCCGGCTCCGATTAAAATGGGAAAGCCATCGACAGATTATCCTTATCCATTTTCTATATACAAATGGTTGCCTGGAAAAAGTATCAATTTGCTGACGTTAACACCTCAAGACAAAGAGCAACTTGCTTTTGATCTCGCAAAATTTTTAAAAGAGCTGCAAGCAATTACAGATGTTGAAGGCCCTGATCCTGGTCAGCATAATTGGTGGCGAGGCGACCACGTCAGTGTTTATGACAAAGGAGCTCGAGAACAAATAGCAGAGCTGGTTGAGATCATAGATGCAAGCAAAGCACTAGCTTTATGGGACCGTGCTTGTGAGACAAAATGGGATAAAAAGCCTGTATGGATTCATGGAGATTTTGCGATTGGCAATATACTTATGGATGGCGGCAAACTATCTGCAGTCATTGACTTTGGTGGCGCTGCCGTTGGAGATCCTGCCTGTGACTTAGTAATTGCCTGGACGTATTTGAGCGGCAAAGCACGTAAGATTTTTATTGCTGAAATGGGTATGGATCAAGATACATGGCTTCGCGCACGTGCCTGGGCACTTTGGAAAGCAACTTTCGAACTGTGTCAGATATCAGATAAAAATAGCTCTGAGGCTGAAGTGCAGAAACAAATAATTGATGAGGTGATGAGTGAGTAATAACAAGATTAAGGCTATTATTTTTGATGTCGATGGCGTGGTATTTAAAACTCACGATGAAAGCGGAAATTATTTATGGAGCCAGAGCGTCAAAGAAGATCTTGGTCTAACATCAAAACATTTCTCCCTTATTTTTTCAGAAAAATGGGAGAGCATCATTCGGGGCAAAATTAAACTGGATGCGCATCTTCATGTTATTTTCCACGAAAAATTATTTAAAGACCTAGCCATAACACCCGAGCAATATATCCAGTATTGGTTAAGTAACGATCACCATGTGAATCAAGACATATTAGATTGCGTAAAAAGCTTAAAAATCCCATGCTATCTAGGTACGAACCAAGAAGCTTTGCGCACCGCTCATATTCTGGATACGGTTGGCTCTTATTTCAAAGAATGTTTTGCATCTTATAAAATTGGAGTTATTAAACCGGAACAAGGATTTTTTCAGCATATTGAAAAGGCACTATCGTTACTTCCGCATGAGCTTTTACTGATTGATGACACAAAAAATAACACCCTCGGCGCACAAGATTGTGGTTGGCATGTTTATCATTACCAAAATGATACCCGCGGGCTTATGGATTTTTTGAAAAAATATGAGGTTATAAATGGATAAAACTTTAGAAACTTACCTCAGTCTTTGTACAGAGGTTTACGATTTAAGCAAGCCGAATCCACCAGAAGATGCTTATGCTTTTTATCGTGATTATGCCCTGAAAGCAAATGGTCCTGTTTTAGAGCCGATGTGTGGTACAGGCCGATTTTTACTACCATTACTTGAAGAAGGCTTCAATGTTCATGGCTTTGACGCAAGTAATCATATGCTTGAAGTCTTGCATGCTAAAGCAACACCTAAAAATCTAAAACCTACAGTTTGGAAAGGTTTTGTTGAGGATTTAAAACGTCCAGAAAAATACAATTTGATTTTTATTCCCAGTGGCTCCTTTTGTTTAATCACCGACCCTGTTCAGATAGAGAAGTCACTCAAAGTCATTTATGGCCATTTAAACGACGGTGGTACTTTCTTATTTGAGGCAGAAACTTTAAACACTGTTCCTCAAGTAGATATATGGCGTGGTTCGTTATGGCCTAAACAAAATGGCCAAAAAATTATCCTAAGCCAGCTTGCAACGATGCAAGACGATATCTGTACCAGTCTTTGCAAATATGAGCTGATGGAGGCGGGAAAGATTATCCATACAGAAATTGAAGAACTGAGAGTGAAGATTTATGAGCAGGATCAGCTGATAGAAATGCTAAAAGCTGTGGGATTTAAACACATAAGAATACTCAAAGCTTTTGATAAATCTTCTGCGCCAACCGAACAAGATGAGTCTATTGTGTATGAATGCAGAAAATAAAAATCACCTCTCTTTAATCATCTGGATTGTGGCGATGATCGCAATTGGTGGGATAATTGGTTCTTTAACGAAGCCAGAGATCAGCACTTGGTATAGCACCTTAAATCGTTCGCCTCTGACACCGCCAAATTACGTATTTCCGGTTGCCTGGACTATTTTATACGGCATTATTGGTGCTTGTGGTTGGCTTATTTGGCGCAAGTCTCAATTTCCTAGGCTAAGTGTGATCAAAACCTTATACGTGACCCAGCTCATCTTAAACTGGAGCTGGACGCCTTTATTCTTCCATTATCACTTAACTGGACTTTCCCTCATCGTTTTGGTCGCTATGGATATTCTGGTAGTCACTATCATTTGGCTAGCTTATAAAAAAATGAGAGCGGCATTGCTGCTTATGATTCCTTATCTGTCATGGATTCTGTTCGCAAGCTACTTAAATTTTTACATATGGCAGCATAACTAAATGAAGATTAGCAATGGTGGTCAAGCATAAAAAACACAAACGTCGTATTTTTATCCATGTAGACGGTTACAACTGAAGCATTAGGATATTATGAGTTATAAAGAACGAGTCGACAGAGTGATTGATTTTATAGGCAAGCATCTTGATGAAGAGCTTGAGCTGGATGAGCTTTGCCGTATCGCTTGTTTTTCAAAATATCATGTTTGTCGGTTGTTTACGGCCTACACTGGGTTACCTTTAATGGGCTATATCAAGTGGCTGCGGCTAAAACGAGCTGCTCATCAATTGATTGTCCATAAAGAGGAAACAATTATTAACATTGCATTGGATGCTGGATTCGAATCCCATGAGTCATTCGCCCGTGCCTTTAAACAAGTTTGCGGGCAAAGCCCTAGCGAATTTAGGTTTAAATCAAGTTGGCATGCATGGGAGACGCCGCCTTATTCATTGCATAAAGGAGACACACAAATGATAAACGTGAGCATTAGAGAATTACCCGCTAGAAGGCTGGCGGTAATAGAACACTACGGAGACCCTAAAAAAGTAGGTGAGACTGCTTCTAAGTTAATAGCCTGGGCTAAAGCGCAGCCGGTAAATTTAAAGCCTAAACCAGGTGAAGCTTTTGGTTTTGGGTATGGTGATCCAAAGGAAGTTCCAGCAGAAGAATTTCGCTTTGACCTTGCGATTACCGTTCCGCAAACATTAAAGCTTGATGGTGAAGTTATAGAAAAACAACTTCCTGCAGGTAGGTATGCTGTTATTTCCCACAAAGGGTCACGTGAGGCCATTAGCGAAAAAATTTACTGGCTCTATCGCGATTGGTTGCCGCAGTCCGGCGAAGAGTTAGGGGATCTACCTTGCATATTTTGTTATTACAATTTTGATCATGAGGTAGCTGAAACGGAATCTTTAACCGAAATTTGGGTGCTTCTTAAGTAGAGGATTAAAACGAGAATGTTGGGGGACAAAATTGTCCCTCAATCAATTCTTTAATTTTATAGAACTCAAATCATAATTCAATAAGTTCTTCACATAAGCTGCGTTTTCAAGAGAGCTCATAATACGTTTTGTTCTGATATTAATTTCTTCTTGAGAAACATCGCCCGGCAATAGAAATGTCTCATTAACTAACATACCAAGTTCTTGATTGGCGTTTATAAAAGGAGACATTAGCGTTTTATAGCGTTCAAATGCCGTCATATAATCACCGTTAGCCATTTTGAGCTCTCCTGCTAAAACATAAGCGCCAACCAACGCTAAACTTGTTCCTTGTCCGGAAAGTGGTGATGGACAATAGCCAGAATCTCCTACAAGAACTACTCTTCCTTGAGACCATGACTCCATGCATACTTGTGTTGCTATATCAAAATAGAAATCATCACAAATATCTAAGTAATCCATTAATTTATTGCATTCCCACCCAAGGTCTAAAAAGTGCTGTTTAATGAAAATTTTTTGAGCTTTTTCATCGCGAGAGTTATTAAATTCACCTGAAGATCGAAAATTCAGAGCTACCAAAGCGTTTTTAGAATCGCCATCAACGGTGATGCTGATAAGTTTTTGTTTCGACTCGTAAATTATTTTACTGCGACTCAGTTTCAGGTAGTTAGGAATACGAAATACACTGAAATAAGATCCAAGCTCAATAAAATTATATGTCGTTCTAGGAAACGCTAGCTTTCTAATAGAAGATCGCAATCCGTCCGCACCAATAACCATATCATAATTTGTCGTTTGATTGTCGCGAAACATAACCGAAACATTTTTTTGATTTTGCTGTATATCAATAATTTCTTGGTTAAAGTAACAAGGATCTTCTTTTATGGAATCCATTAAAATATTAATCAAATTGCAGCGCATGATTTCAATATCATCATGACTGCTGTATCCTACTGATTTTTCGATAAGCACATTCCCGTCGGCATTAACCCAAGATTCCAGATTTACTTGTGTACGTTGCTCGCATAATTGGTCATAAATGTCCATCTTTTTAACAACATCAAGGGCACTGCCTCGAATATCAAGGCCTATGCCATTTTTTCTTACAGTACTGCTTTTTTCAATCAAGGTAGGAGAAAATCCAAATCTCCTCAACCAATAACAAACTGCAGGTCCAGCGATACCAGCTCCAACTACCAATATTTTATGAATTGACATAATGAACCTCATAACCATCATATAGCTTGATTTCATCCTGATCGGGCGGAGTAAACCAGCTCATCCATTGATCCAACTCATTTCTGGTAATATGAAAGCAATCATTTGGAAGAGAGGAATTTCTTTGATTAATTCTGCTCCATATCACATCAGTAGGTATATCTAGATAATGCAAGAATACTTTGACAGAAGAATTAATTTGCTTTGCTGAGCCTAGATAATTCATGCGTTCTTCTTGAGACCAAAACCCATTATCAAGAATAACATTCACACCAATAGCTAAAAGCTTTTGTGTCAAATCCCACATGATTTGTTCAATGGGATTTCGTAGTCTATCAAGCTCTTCTTTATCATTTTTATCTTTTATTGTGACACTTATAAACTCATCGCCGCATAGACGTACCGCTGACATATTACTTTTTAGTTTTTTTGCTAGTGTTGTTTTTCCTGCGCCTGACATGCCACAAATTAAATAAAGGTTTGACATTAATTGCCCTCATTGAAAATTTTAGTTAATTTTATAAAATATTCTGTATCAAGTTTATCTTGAATATTCCAGATCCACGATAAGACAGATTCCACAAAGCACCAATCAATGATTCGCTGTGATGGTAATTCCAGAATTTTTGCAAAGCGAGTGACGCGACCCTGAATAATATTTGGCGCATCAGCGTGATGCAGTAATTCTGGTATAGGATTGCTGATAAAAGTCGCCACTTCATAGGCCGGTTCGCCAATCACGCCTTTGGGATCGATCACCAACCAATCATCACCATTTTGCAAAATATTATCATGGTGGAGATCGCCATGGAGCAAAACATCTGGCTTAGAAGTTTGTAATAGCTCATCTCGGAGCTTTCTTGCTTTTTGCAGATAATGATTTGGAATATTCCAATCCTTATCCAAAGCCGTAAGCCAATCTTTAATATGAGGGAAATTGTGAGCTGCAGGAATATTTGCTTGGTGCAGTTTTTTCATAACCCCACAAGCAATGTCGATGGATTTCTGCTCTTTATCTGGAAAATAACTTTTGAGGGATGTACCGGGCTCCGCTCTTTCCAAAAGCAACATGCCGTCATCTTCAGATAGAACAGTCACTGCGCCACAGCCTGCAAAGCACTTGAGCGCTAACGCCTCTCGGTTCAAACCTGCATGATCAAGTCCCAGTTTTAAAATGATAGGGTTATCGTCCTGAAATCCTGAAAGCACATAGTTGTAGGTAAGATTCGTGGCTTCTTTTAAATCACGTAAATCTAGCTTTGAAGATATTGCCGAAACAAGCCCCGGCAGTTCATTTAGCCAGGCTTTTCCTTTTCTTTCGTAAATGCTGATGATGTTGGATTGGAAGGTGTTCATATATTACCCATCAGCTTCAGCACTAATCCTGGTAGGCTCTTCTAAGATTTGCAGTATTGCATTTGCGCAATAAACTTTGTCACGCTTGTTATCTGCTGTCTTTTGAATAATGTTTGCGGCTTCTAGTTTTTGTATGCCTCTTTGTGCTGTGCTATAAGCAACCCCTAAATCTTCAGCAATTTTATTAATCGTTACATAAGGATTAACCGCAAGCCGCTCTACAATGTCTACCGCAACTGATGAACCGCTGCTTGCTACCATTATTTTCCACGCCTGTAGTAATTCATTGATACGCTCCGCCCTGGACAAAACATCTTCAGATTGAACTGCAACGCCATTAAGAAAATAGATGAGCCAATCACGCCACGTGCCATCTCGGCTCACATTATATAGCTGCCGGTAGTACTCATCGCGGGTTGCTTCAAAAAATGCCGATAAATATAACAAAGGAGAAGGAAGCATTTTTTGCTCGATAAGTAATAAGGTAATAAGGAGCCGTCCGACACGGCCATTACCATCTAAAAAGAGGTGTATGGCTTCAAATTGGTAATGGCACAGAGCGATGTGAATAAGAGGCGGCAATTGCCTGTTATGTAAAAAACTTTCTAATTCGCTTAAAGCATCCATCAAATGGTCAGGGGGTACAGGCACAAACTTTGCTGTGTTTAGTGTGCACCCAGGTGAACCTATCCAATTCTGCGTGCGTCTAAATTCTCCAGGTGTCGCATGAGAGCCTCTGACGCCCTGCATCAAAGACCCATGAATTTCTTTGATTAGCCGTAAAGATAGCGGCAATTCTTGCAACCTTTTGATGCCGTAATCTAATGCCTTGATATAGTTTTGAACTTCTTGCAAATCATCTGGGTTTTGCTTGACGCTCACGCCGCTATCTGCTGCTAGAATTTCACCTAAAGTCGCCTGAGTGCCTTCTATTCTGCTAGATAATACAGCTTCTCTGGTTATAAATGGACGCAATAGAAGATGAGGATTGGGCAATCTACTGCCTTCACGGGCTAATTTCCCAAGCAAGAAATCAGCGCGCGATAGGCTGTAGACCAGCGCATCATCCCACTCAAGTTTCGGTGGTAAAGCCGCTGGAATAAAGGCTTTATAGCCTGTAGAGGCTTTAATGATCTGACCGCTTGGTGATTGCTCTATATCCATTTTACACCTTTTGTTTTTGGTAATAGGTATAGCATACCAATTATTATCGAATAAGTCAATATGCGATAATAATAAAGCATGACATCATCACCTGAGAAAACACAAAAGTATGTTATTATCGACTGCAATGTTTATCGATAATAATGACAATGCTTGTCACCACCTCCAGGAATAAGTAGCTTTGCCCCAATGGTGACGAAATTTATCACAAATAGGTCATGGTATACCCTTAAAATCACGACAATAGAGATTTTATGGACACGATAATGTTTCATAGAGATTCCAAAATCGTTCATTTGACACTCTCTAAGTACGCCTCTATAATCGCCACAGAGAGTGAAAACATGACCATACCACCCCAGTTTGGAGTTGGTTAGGTTGGGGTAAACTGATCTCCGCCAGTTATAAGGAGCAATACCGCATGGAAACCTCTACGGTACTAGCATGGGTTATTTTTATAACGATTGTTCTTGCATTACTAACGCTTGATCTTGGTTTTTTCCATAAAAAAAGTAGGGCTATAGGCTTTAAAGAAAGCGTTTGGATGAGCCTTTTTTATGTTGCAATCGCTTTTTGTTTTGGGTTGTTCATTTGGTACATAAAAGGCCTAAATAGCTTTGCGGAATACATTACTGGTTTTCTAGTCGAAAAATCCCTCGCATTAGACAATATATTTTTAATCTCTCTGATTTTCTCAAATCTTTCTATCCCCCTAAAATATCAGCATCGCGTGCTATTTTGGGGCATTCTTGGCGTTATTATTTTAAGAGGTGTAATGATTGGACTGGGTGCGCATATCCTCAATCAATTCGGATGGATCTTATACATTTTTGCTGCTTTCATGATTATCACAGGCATAAAAATGTTTTTTATGTCTCACAAACCTATAGATATCTCTCAGAACTCATTGCTGATATGGATGAGAAAACATTTGAATATAACAAAAGAAATGCATGGTGAAAAATTCTATGTATACAGTGAAAACGCAAACAAAAAATTGACAATCTTTTTCACTCCTCTATTCATTGCTCTCGTAATGGTCGAATTTATTGATTTAATTTTTGCGGTAGACAGCATACCCGCCATATTTGCAATTACTCAAGACCCATACATTGTTTACACTAGCAACATTTTTGCCATACTTGGATTGAGGGCGCTGTACTTTGCTCTTGCATCGATTGTGGATCGTTTTTATTATTTGAAATATGCGCTTGCTGCTGTTTTAGTTTTCATAGGTTCAAAAATTTTTATTGCGGATTTTATGGGTCTTGCAAAAATTCCGCCTACGCTATCTTTAATTATCACATTATTCATTTTAACCTTAGGCGTCTTGTACTCACTTTACACAGAACATAGAGAGAATAGTTAAAAAAATGGTCATGCTCGAGAAAATTTCAAAGAAACTCAGGGAAATCATACCAAGCAAGTTATGGAACTATTCTATTGCAAGCATCATAGCTATAAATACGGTGGTGCTTGGAATGGAGACTTATCCAATTTTAATGATCACATACGGCTCAACACTGAGCCTGATTGATCAGATAATCTTATACATATTTATCGTTGAGCTGACATTACGTTTTATCGCATATGGCTCTGGTTTTTTTAAAAATCCTTGGTCTCTATTTGATTTTTTAGTGGTTGCTGTAGCGTTTATTCCATCACAAAGCGCTTTTGGTGCTTTGAGAGCAGCAAGAGCACTGCGAGTACTACGATTAATTTCAATATTTCCGAAGTTTAGAGTGGTCATTGAAGGATTAGTCATTGCGATTCCTGGGATTGCTGCAATAGGTGGGGTTATGGCCATAATACTATGTGTATTTGGTCTAATGGCAAGCAAGATGTATGGAAACGCATATCCCGTATGGTTTGGGAATCTCCATCTTTCTATTTTTAGTTTATTTCAAATAATGACCCTAGAAGGCTGGCCAGAGATTGTTCGAACGGTGATGCAAGAGAGACCGTATGCTTGGATATTTTTTGTTACTTATATTCTTATTGCAACTTTCAGCGTACTAAATCTTTTTATTGCTGTTATTGTTGAAGCAATGCAACGAAATCATTCTTTAGAAAAGAACAGTGATTCTGAAAAAATAGAGCAGATTAATAAAAAATTAGATTTCATTCTTCATCTTATGAATAAAAAAGATTAAAGAACTTTTGCTAACTTAAATATACCGTTACCTATATGACTACTAAAAAATTAAACCATCCCATCGAAGTGGTTCCCTACGACACTACCTGGCCAGAGCAATTCAAATCCGAAATGGAATTACTTAAACCCTTATTTCAAGATAATTTAGTTCAGTATTTTCATTTTGGCAGCACTGCTATTCCAAACATGCCGGCAAAACCCACCATCGATATGATGATAGAAGTCAAAGATATCTCCAAAATTGATGCGCTGAATTCTGCGTTAGCCGAATTAGGTTACGACGCGATGGGTGAATATGGAATTTCAGGTCGACGATTTTTTATTAAAGGTGAAGAAAAACGCACGCACCATTTGCATGTGTATCAAACGGGAAATCCTAATATGAAAAGCCGTGCATTTGTGGAATATTTTATTGCCAATCCAGAAGATGCAAAAGCCTATGCGTTACTCAAAATCGATTTAGCCAAAAAATACCCCAATAATCGCCAAGCGTATACCGACGGTAAAAATGCATTTTTAGATGCGATAGAAAAAAAGAATAAACATCACAAGCTATAACCCGTTGAAATTAATACATGTTTGATCTCTATCAATTATTTACATTCTCCCTCTCGCTATAATTTCTCTCAAGATTAACAGTATCAAGGAGAAGATTATGGTTACTTTTGTCGGAACACAAACCAATATTGCTGACGCAGTGAAATCGCTGGTGGAATTAGATTACGATGCAGTGGAAGCGTATGAAACGGCGATTAGTCGCCTCGAAAATCTTCAATTCAAATCGATGTTATTGGGATTTTGTGATGACCATAAACGACACATCCGCGAACTTTCTGCGGTATTACGCACAAATGCTGAAGAACCCCCTACTGCACCGAGTGCAAAAAAATGGTTAGCACAAGGCAAAGTGATTTTGGCAAATCTGTTGGGTGATACAGCTATTTTAAAAGCTATGCTAAGCAATGAAATAGATACAAATACTGCCTATGAAAAAATGGCTAACCGCGATGATCTATGGGATGAGTTAATCGATATTATTAAACGCGGACTCACCGACGAGCGTAAACATAAAAAATGGATGGAAGAGAATACGCGTTAACGTATTCTCACATCGCCGGTCTAGTTTCAGCAGGAAGATCTACTACAGGCAGGCCGCCTGCGTTTTGTCGATCAGCTAATTCACCAAATTGCTGTTGTATAACTTCTTGCTCAGTCATTTTAGCTGAAATTCTGGGCTGACCTGGTCGATACGTTAATTCAGGAAGAGAAACAATGATCATTTGTTTTTCTCGGATATCGACGACTAGATGAGCTCTTTGTTCTATCAATTTGGCCAAATCTTCCTCTAACTCATTTCTGTATACTTCCTTGTCTCCGAGATCCCCAAGAAGACTCTTTTCCAATCCTCTAATTTTGCCATTTAGGCGCACTATTTCTTCTGCTCGCCATACTTCTTCACCCAATTTAGTCATTTCTTCTCTTTTAGTAAAAATGTAATCAAACCTTTCTTTCTTGATATAGCTGCCGCCTTCATAGTTTAAATATTTTTGATAACGTTCAAGATTCGCGTTAAACGTTTCTCGTTGACTCTTTATGTCATTGATCACAACATCCAGCTCTTCTGCTGCAAGAACCGTATCGAAATAATCACGCGTATCATTTACTAATTTATCTTGAGCCGCTTTATAAGCAGGGCTCATATATCTCAATAATTTTAACGGCCCCCATGTCCACCAGCGCTCTGCACCTTGTTTAACAGCATCATCCATTTGTTGTTTTTGGAGCGCGGGATCTTTTGTCTCTTCTTTTGAATAACGATATGCACTCAGAAATCGATTTATATATTTTTTAGTCAAGCGTGAAGGACCTATTAAAATACCACCCGAAATACCATTTAATTTGTCTTTTTTTATTTCCTCTAAATACTCACCCACACCCAATATAGCTTTAGTGAAAGGCGCATTGATTCTTAAAATTTCTTGACTGAGAGAATGCACACGCCGTTCAAGATCCGCTTCATTTTCAGCAATACTATTCCTATTAACAGCTGGCGGTGCTGATAAATCATCACGGAACAATGCATCATCAACGTGGGTCGGCGCATCTGTTTTAGAAAAAACACTGGCTACTCTTTCGGTGAATTCTTCCCAACCTGCTTTAGCCTTATCTAAAAGGGTACGGTTATCTTTAACAACAAAAGGCATTCTGGACTCATCTAGATACTGTTCTTCTGCTTCTGCTGCATTTACGTTTAGTGCATCTTCATCTTCATCTTTATCTTTATTTTCAAAGTCATCTGTAGATTTTTTTCGTGATAAAAATTCTGAAACTGCTCTTACTCCCTGCACCAACTTACTTTCTGCTTCTTCTGCCTCATTTTTTTCATCTTCAACTTTTTTTGCCGGCATTACTGCAGCCACTGCACTTTGCGCAAAATTTTTCAATGCATCCGTACGGATAGTAACTTTAAAACGATCTCGCCAAGAAGTAGTTAACGATGTGCTGGATTCTGGTTGAGAAGCTGGAACTACTTCAGACGATTGCGGAGGTTGGACTTTATCTTCATTCATATTTTTCTCCCATCATTGTTCGTTAAAACGTACGCGTGATAACCGAGATGAAAAATCTTATTAGAAGGTCGACAAGTCTAACTGACAGACAATGCAAAAATCAAATCTTAAGATCAAAAATAAAAATTATTTTTCTATTTACAATTCCATTTTTTAGGTCAATAGATTCCTGAGTGCGACGTCCAACCGTTCAAACCTAAAGGTATAACCTGATTTTGCTAATTGCTCCGGTAAAATTCTTTTTCCATTTAATAGTAATTCTTCCCCCATTTCACCAAAGAGGAGCTTTACTAACCATGGAGGAAATTTTAAAAAACACGGTCGATGTAAAACTGCTGCCAATGTCTGCATGAACTCTTTATGCGTTACAGGGTTCGGCGCGGTTAAATTAATTCCTCCTGCTAACGCATGATGATCCAGCATATACTCCACAGTGTTGATAAGATCTTCCATGTGAATCCAACTCATCCACTGCGAACCACTGCCCAATTGGGCTCCTAAACCCAACTTAAAGGGAAACAACAGCGTTGCCAATGCACCACCTTGTTTGCCCAATACTATTCCCGTTCGCATTAAACAGACACGTACACCATATTGCTCCGCTTCTCGAGCCTTCGCTTCCCAATCAGAACATAACTGATGCGCAAAGGTATTTTCAGCTTCATAGTAACCAATCGCTGATCCACTGATGAGTAGCTTGGGTTTAACGCTCACCTCTCGAACATAATCAATAATTCGCTGCGTGGTTTGAAGCCGACTATCATAAATCAATTTTTTAACTTGGCTGTTCCATCGATTTTTATTCAGCGAATGCCCCGCTAAATTGATAATGACATCGTAAGCTTTATCCAGAGAAATAGCCTGCCCCCTCGGATGATTTGAAACACGGTAACCTCTCTGGGTAAAATGCTGATTTAATTGAGACCCAATGAAACCTGAACCTCCGGTGATTAAAATGTCCATGGTAATTTCTTCCTTTAAACGCGTGTTGGCAGCTATTTTAATCGCTACCACTTCATCTGCCTATGCAGACACCTATACTCAACAAGTCACCGACATTATTAACAAAACACTTAAAGACAACACTCAGCCGAAATATATTGGCATCAAAATTCAATCCATAGCAACCGGTGAAACCCTTTACACTAAAAATGCCGACAAGCTGTTTGTCCCCGCCAGCAATTTAAAATTATTTACCGCCCTTGGCGCATATTTATCCCTCTCGCCTAATTTTACCTTTCAAACCCAGTTGCTCACACACAACAAAAATATTTATATTAAATTCGACGGAGACCCCAGCTTTACGGATCAAGATTTAAATAATTTATTTGTCTCGCTCAAAAATTCTGGCGTAAATACCATTACAGGCAATATTTATTTAGATACACAAACCTTGGGCGGACGAAATTCCGGCCCCGGCTGGATGTGGGATGAATTAAACATTTGCTATGCCGCGCCCATCAACAGCATCATGATTAATCATAATTGTGTTAACTACACTTTAACACCGAGCGCCGCGCTCCAACCTAAAACATCAATTGATGCAGTAAATATTATTGATCAAGCAACCGTTTCAGATGCATCCCCAACCGATTGCCCGTTAAACTTAACCACAACAGGTCGAAATGATTATATTTTAACTGGCTGCATTGCTAAAAACACCAAACCGATTGATTTGTCGATTGCGTTATCCGATCCAGAACGTTATGCAAAACAATTAATCTTGCAAGATTTAAAAAACAATCAAATTGCCTTTAAGGGACAAATTATTGAAAAAATGACTCCTGTAGGCTCGCAAATTATTTCAACGCATTTTTCGAAACCCTTATCTGATTTAATTCGTGAGATGTTAAAAAACTCAGACAATCAAATAGCAGGTGTTGTATTTAAAACCATTGGCGCACATTTTTATCATCATCCCACCAATTGGGGCGAAAGCGTCGCGGCACTGAAAGCAATTTTAAAAAATACGCCCATTAATTTAACCAATGCCGTCATTATCGATGGTTCTGGCGTATCGCGTTATAACTTAATTACGCCTGATCAATTATCTTCGCTGTTAAGCGTGATATTTCATGATAAAACAATTGCGAAACCCTATATTGAATCATTGCCCATTGCCGGCAAAGATGGAACATTACAAGACCGCATGAAAAATTTAAAAGGCAAAGTGTATGCCAAAACAGGAAGTATGACGGGCGTTGAATCCTTGTCAGGTTACATTCAAACGAAACATCATAGTGTTTTATCGTTTGTGATTGTGATAAACAATTTTTCGATGCCGAAAAAACAAGCGAGTGATTTAATTGACAGCATTGTTGAACAATTGGCAGACACCTAATGAAATCCCGCGCGCATCTGATTATTGCTCATCCCAAAAAAACATCGTTTAATTATGCATTGGCTGAACTGGCTCAACAGTATCTTCATCAAAACAATTTTGATGTTGTTACTACGGATATATACGACCTATATCAAAAGCACGATGCTTCCGTATCACCGTTTTTATTTTCACGCTCACCCACTGAGAATAAACAAATACAAACAGAACAAGAAAAAATTAAATCTTCACATCTCACCCTCGTTCAATTTCCCTTGTATTGGTATACGGTGCCGGGTTTATTAAAGAATTATATGGATACCGTATGGGAATTAAATTTTGCGTTTACCCTTCCGGATGGCATATTCCAGAAAAGTCCGCTTTCCGATGGCCGAAAAATCATGTTGAGCCTTTCCACACAAACACCTGAAGATAAATATCGCCACGGAGAAATTCGCGGCCCGATGGAAAATATTCTTCATCCCATCGAACTGGCTTATAAGTTTATTGGGTTTAAAATATTACCCTCTTTTGTCACCTATAATATAGAAGGAAAGTCACCGGAAATTCTTGAACCCGAAAAACAACGCTTTATTCAGCATTTATCTTTAAATATTCAATCAATCTAGTTAATGACGCTGGAATCGGCGCCTGAAATTCCATTTCTTTTTTTGTTGTCGGATGAATAAAACTCAAGCGCTTTGCATGCAACGCTTGATGGCTAAAACTCCTAATACTGTCGATTAACGCTTGAGTCGCGCGAGTCGGAATAATAGGCCGCGCACCATACGTCTTATCGCCCACTAACGGATGTCCAATATGTGACATGTGGACACGAATTTGATGTGTTCTTCCCGTCTCTAAAATAATCTTTAATAAAGTATGCGCAGTAAATCGTTCAATAATTCTATAGTGAGTAACAGCATGTTTTCCGCCAGCACTCACCGTGCGACGCTGACGATATTTTGCATGTCGCGCAATCGGCTCATTGACAGTTCCACCCGAAATTAATACGCCGTTGACGACAGCGATATATTCACGATGAATTTTTCGTGTTTGTAATTCTGAAACTAAATAAGTTTGCGCAGCTAAGGTTTTTGCAACGATTAATAATCCCGAGGTATCTTTATCTAAACGATGAATTAATCCAGCGCGCGGTAATTGGGTTAATTGCGGTAAATAATCCAATAAGGCATTCGCCATGGTGTTTTGATGGTTACCTGCGGCAGGATGTACGACCATGCCAATCGGTTTATTGATAATTAATAAATCATCATCTTCATACACAATAGGTAAATCCATTTTTTGCGCTACCCATTGCGTGGTTTGCTCAGGTAACGACGCTTGAATCGTAATCTTTTCACCACCCACGACTTTGTCTTTTGCACGGGCTAATTTATTGTTGACCAACACTTGCCCTAGTTGAATCCACTCTTGCAAGCGGCTACGAGAATAATCCGGAAACAATTCAGCCAATGTTTTATCCAAACGCTGGCCTGCCGCTGAATCGGGCACTAAAATTTCATGATGTAAAACGGTTGGGTTTTTCATGCGCACTGTTTATACTGACGGCTTCAAAATTAAAGGGTTAAATGACCATGATGAAACGTACACTCACCGCCGCCATTATAACAGGCTGTATGATTTTAAGTGCATGCAGCACAACAAAAGATCCCGAAATTTTATACAAAGGCCAATCTCCGCTGCAGATTTATACGGGTGGCGAGCAAAACCTCGTGGCAGGTCAGTACGACAAAGCAGTTTCTCACTATGAAGGCTTAGATGCCCTTTATCCCTTCAGCCAATATTCTGAACAAGCGATGCTCGATAGCATTTATGCGTATTACAAAGCCGGTGACTACGCCACCGCTGCTGCTACCGCAGAACGTTTCACCCATGTATATCCAGCCAATCCACACGTCGATTATGCGTACTACATGAAAGGCGTTGCCGAAATGATTCAAGACAGACCCTTTTCACAACGGTATTTACCCATGGATTTATCATTGCGCGATCTTGTTTCACCGAAAAAAGCGTATGCCGATTTTGCCTTATTGATCGAAAAATTCCCGAACAGCGTTTATGTTCCAGATGCGCGCCAACGTATGGTGTATTTGCGTAATTTATTCGCACAACGTCAAGTCGAAATCGCACAATTTTATTTTGAACGACACGCGTATGTTGCCAGTGCGAACCGCGCTAATATCGCGCTCAAAAAATATCCGGGAAGCCCATCAGAAAAACAAGCGCTCGAACTCGTACAAAAATCGAACCAAGCGCTTGGAATACCACAATAAAAGATTATAAATGGCTGTCAATAAACGCCATTAATTGAGATTTGGATGCGGCACCAATTTTTGTCGCAACCACTTCACCCTCTTTGAATAACAACAAAGTTGGAATCGATAAAATTCCAAAACGAACCGTTGTGTCATGATTTTCATCAACATTCAATTTAACGATCGATAATTTATCACCATAATCACCAGATAATTCTTCCAATACGGGTGCAATCATTTTGCAGGGATTGCAACGTTCTGCCCAAAAATCGACCAAAACGGGTTTTGAAGATTTCAATACGTCTTTTTCAAATGAATTGTCAGTAACCTGTAATAGTTTGCTCATATATTTTTCCCCAGTAAAAAACCAATTATAACCCAACTTTTGTCTTTTTCATCAAGCGAAGATGTGCCAAGAAGTCATCCGGCCCCATTTCTCCTACCACCCGAAACGCCGTCATCTCTCGCCCTTGCGGATCAAAAAACAGCACCGTCGGAGGCGCAATCACATTGAAACTATTTTCCATGGCCTGATCCATCGCATCATTTTTAGTGACATCGACTTGCAATATCACATACGACTGAAGCGCATCTTTCACAGCTGCATTTGAAAAAGTTGTCTTCGCCATCTCTAAACAGGACACACACCAATCAGCATAAAAATCTACCATAACAGGCTGATGTTGTTGAGCGGCGGCTGCTATCGCTTCGTTGAGTTCAGCAAGACTTTTTACGCGGGTAAATTGAACACCTTCGGAAGTAGCACTTACTGCAGCGTGCGCTGCCAAGGGACATAATGGATTGGTATTTCCCATCGCAGCACCGACCATTAATATCACACCAAAACAAAATGCAACTAATCCCACACCTTTACTGAATATGTTTTTACGCAACGCCAAATAGGTCGCAACAACAATAAATAAAATTGCCCATAAAAATAATGTCACTGGACCTGGAAATATACGCTGCAATAATAATATCGCGACGGCTAATAATAAAACGCCAAACGCAGATTTAATCATGTTCATCCAGGCACCTGATTTCGGCATGAATTTCCCTTCCGTGGTTCCAATAATTAACAACGGAATTCCCATGCCTAACCCTAACGAAAATAATGCCACACTGCCTAAAACAATATTTCCGGATTGCGCAATAAATGTTAAGGCGCCGACTAATGGCGCCGTGACACACGGCGATACAATCAGCACGGATAAAATACCCATTATCACAGCGCCAATATAAGATCCTGATTTTTGTTTACGGCTTAATTTAATGATGGGATGCTGTAAAAAATGGGGTAAACGTAATTCATATAATCCAAATAATGATAATGCCAAAACGACGAATAAAGCGCTAAATAATAAAATTACCCACGGCGCTTGAAACGCTTGCGTTAAGTGACTTCCCGCTAACGCGACTACAATTCCTGCAATCGCATACGCAAATGACATGCCTAAAACATATGATAACGACAGAAAAAATGCTTTGCGGGTATTTAATTCACGGCGATTTTGTCCAACAATAATTCCTGACAGAATGGGAATCATAGGTAATACACAGGGCGTAAACGCTAACAACAAACCAAACCCCATAAACGCTAAAATAATCCAAAGATAATTTCCTTCGTTTAATAAACGCGTAATTTTATCTTCAACGTGATGTTGGACATGCCCTACCTTCCCCGACGTTAAATCTAAACTGATTTTTTTAGTGGTGGGCGGATAACAGAAATTATTATCTGAGCATCCCTGATAGGAAACCAATAAATCTAGTTTTGAATGATTTACATCGCTAATAGGCAAGAGTAAATCTACCGCATGTTTGTAGACTTGATATTTACCTAAAATATTATCTTCTTGCGTAATACCCGGCGGCATAACAACTTGCCCGATTTTGGCGTCATTTTTACGTAGAAATTCAAAATGAAAACGATCTTGGTAAAGATGATAGCCATTCGCAATATTCCAATGCAGCGCAATTTGATTGGGTGATGCATTGGTTACGACTAATTGAAATGCCGTATCTGCGGAAAGCGGAGTAGAATTTGCCGCAAAAACTAAAAACGGCAAACTCCATAAGATAAATAAAATAAGAAATTTTATTTTTTTCATTTGGCGTTCTCAGCACGAGAAATTGCTTGTTGCAAATCTTCTATGCTGGGACCAACCAATACTTTTGCTTTTTCCGTTGAGGGAGGTGTTGTTCGACTAATAATAAAACTTGGCACCCCTTGAATATTTAAAGCTTGACCAATCGATAAATTCGTTTGGATTTGATTCATGACTTTATCTGAATTCATATCCCTATCGAGCTGAGAGGTATTCATTCTTAATTTACTTGCTAAATGATTAATTTCATCTTCATATAAAGGAGAATTTGCTTCCATCATCAGATCATGTAGCTGAGAATATTTGCCTTGATTTTGTGCAGCTAACGCTGCTTGCGCAGGTAATAGCGAATGAGGACTTAGTACCGGATATTCACGATAAAGTAATCGAACATCATGATCTTTGGCAATTAATTGATTTAATTGAGGATAAATTGCGCGGCAATAACCGCAGTTATAATCAAAAAATTCAACGACCGTAATATGACCATTTGGATTTCCGGCGACTTCATTTCCAGCAGGTTGATATAAGGCATTTACTTTTGCGGCAAATGCACTGGTAGAAACGAACATCAATACCGAAAAAACAGCTCCGACTAATTTACGCACTTTGCTTCCTCCTCACTTGAATGTGTAACTCCCGTAATTGCTTATCATCAATCGGTGTCGGTGCTTTTGTTAACGGACAACTTGCCGTTTGCGTTTTTGGAAACGCAATGACATCACGAATAGATGCCGATTTTGTTAACAACATCACTACACGATCTAAACCTAATGCTATACCTCCATGCGGAGGGCACCCATACTTTAACGCATCCAGCAAAAATCCAAAACGTAATTTAGCAGTTTCTGAATCAATGCCCAAAATATTAAATACCGCTTGTTGCAAATCTTCTCGGTGAATACGAATGGATCCACCGCCCAATTCGGTTCCATTTAACACTAAATCATATGCGCGTGACACACAGTCACCCGGATTCGCTTGAAGTGCAGCAACATCTGAAACACTTGGTGCAGTAAACGGATGATGCAATGCTTGCCAACGATTTTCTTTGTCATCCCATTCAAACATCGGGAAATCGACTACCCACAATAATTTCCACGCATCTTCCACTAAATTTAAATCTTGGCCAATCTTAATACGCAATGCACCCAACGCATCATTTACGATCTTGGCTTTATCTGCACCGAAAAATAAAATGTCATCTTTTTCTGCTTTTGTTCGCGAGATAATTTCTTTGACAATATTTTCAGGCAAGAATTTTAATATCGGTGATTGCGGACCCTCTTCTGTTATTTTGATATAGGCTAATCCTTTTGCACCAAAAATACTGACGTATTGCGTATAATCATCAATTTCTTTACGGCTCATTGCGCTCGCTTTAGGTACACGTAATACGGCAATACGCCCTTTCGGATCATGTGCGGGTTGATGAAAAACTTTAAATTCGACGTCTTTCATCAAATCCGTTACATCGACGAGCTCTAATGGAATACGCAAATCAGGCTTATCACTTCCGTAACGTGACATGGCTTCTTTGTAGGTCATACGCTGTAAAGGGAGCTTGATGTCAATATCTAATATGTCTCTAAATAATTTTTGGACTAATTTTTCCATTAAAGACTGAATCATATTTTCATCGATAAAGGCCATCTCGATATCAAGCTGGGTAAACTCAGGTTGACGATCGGCGCGTAAATCTTCATCCCGAAAACAACGCACGACTTGATAATATCTGTCCAAACCCGACATCATCAAAAGCTGTTTAAATAATTGGGGTGATTGTGGCAAAGCAAAAAATTCACCCGGAAAATTTCGACTGGGTACTAAATAATCTCTCGCCCCTTCAGGTGTTGCTTTGGTTAAAATCGGCGTTTCAATATCTAAAAATCCATTTTCATCTAAAAAATTTCGGCAAATACGCGTAATTTTTGCACGCGTTTGTAAGCGTTCGCGCATTTCCGGACGACGCAAATCTAAATAACGGTACTGTAAGCGAACTTCTTCACTGGTATACGCATAATCATCTAATGAAAAAGGCAATGGCAACGAAGAATTTAACACCGTCGCTTTTTCAACATCGATTTCGACTTTACCTGTTTTTAAATGTGCGTTTTCAGTACCGGCCGGACGTGGGCGCACTTTACCTTCGATTTCCAACACAAATTCACTGCGAATACTTTCTGCTATTTTAACCTCAGGCTTAAATACGCACTGTACGAGACCTGTATGATCACGCAAGTCCACAAATATAACGCCACCATGATCGCGACGCTTATGTGCCCAACCGTTTAAGATTACTTTTTGGTCGAGATCTTTTTCTGTCACTTCACCACATTTATGACTGCGCATAATTAATGTACTCCTGCTTTTTTAGGTTGGACAACGCCGAGGGAAACAACATGTTTCAGTGCTTCTTCGACGCTGATATTTAATAGATGGGTATCGGATTTTTTGACGATCATTAAATAACCGGAGGTTGGATTGGGCGTGGTGGGAACATACACCATAACAGATTCTTGTTTTAATAATTCATCTACGTGTTTTAATGGCTGCCCTACCAGAAATGCAATAGTCCATGAATTTTGATGAGGAAATTGTACCAATAACACTTGTCTAAACGATTGTCCGCTGGGAACCAGTACCGTTTGAAGTACTTGTTTGATGGCAGAATAAATAGACCGCACTAATGGAATCCGGTTCAAAAGATATTCCCAAGCATCAACCAGTTTTTTACCAACAAAATTGCCGACTAATATTCCGGTAATTAATAAAACCAAAACTGCAATAACAAATCCCAACCCCGGAATTTGATAATCAACGGGCAAAAATGAAAGTGGTTTATCCATTAGCTGCACAATAAATTGAATAATCCATAATGTTGCAATAATCGGTAGCCAAACCAGCAATCCACCAATTAATGATTTACGAATAAATGCCCACATAAATTTTCCTCAGTTCGTACCGCCCACCGTCAACGTATCAATCTTCAACGTAGGCTGGCCTACACCCACCGGCACACTTTGCCCTTCTTTTCCACACGTTCCTACACCGTCGTCCAGCTTCAAATCATTTCCGACCATCGATACTTTTGTCAACACATCTGGCCCATTCCCAATCAAAGTTGCACCTTTTATGGGAGCGGTAACCTTTCCATCCTCAATTAAATACGCTTCCGACGCAGAAAACACGAATTTTCCAGAAGTAATGTCGACTTGCCCACCACCAAAATTCACCGCATACACGCCTTTTTTGACAGAGCGAATAATTTCTTCCGGCGTCTGCTCCCCCGGCAACATGTATGTATTTGTCATACGCGGTAAAGGCAAACTAGCATATGATTCACGTCGACCATTCCCGGTAGGCGTCATTCCCATTAATTTTGCATTTAATTTATCTTGCATATAATTTTTAAGCTTGCCGTTTTCAATTAACACCGTACAAGACGTTGGCGTTCCTTCATCATCAATATTTAATGATCCCCGTCGATTCGCCAGTGTTCCATCATCAACCACGGTAATATTATTTGCCGCAACCGTTTCACCTAATCGTCCTGAAAACGCAGACGTACCTTTACGATTAAAATCACCTTCCAATCCATGACCAATTGCTTCATGTAATAAAACACCTGGCCAACCGGGGCCTAACACAACGGGCATCATTCCCGCCGGCGCAGGTTGGGCCTCTAGATTTAATAACGCTTGGCGCACCGCTTCTTTAACATGATGCGTTGCCGTCAGATCTTTCAATAACGTTTGATAATCAAAACGCCCACCGCCTCCGCTAACTCCTTGCTCACGACGATTTGCATGTTCCGCAATAACAGAAACATTAATACGTACTAACGGGCGAATATCGGCAACCATTTCGCCTTGATTATTCATGATTAATACAATTTCATAGGTTCCGGCCAAACTTGCCATGACTTGTGTAATACGAGGACTTAGTGCGCGCGCTTCTTGATCAATGCGTTGTAGTAAAGCAATTTTTTCTGCATCTTGCATCGATGCAATGGGATTTAATGGCAAATATAATTCATGCGGTTTAATTGGTTGCGAAGCTTTACTTAATGCAAGGGTTTGCGCCCCCCCGGAAAGTGCAATACTTTTTGCAGCAGTAGCGGCATTTTCTAATGCAGATAATACGATATCATTGGAATACGCTAACGCGGCTTTTTCTCCACTGATGGCACGAACACCCACACCTTGATCAATATTATAACTGGCTTCTTTTACACGCGAATCTTCCAGAAACCAGGATTCTTGATAAGAAGATTGAAAATATAAATCCGCATAATCAACATTTTTAACTAGAATTTTACCCATAATTTTTTGTAATGTTTCACTATTTAATCCTGCGGGTTGCAATAACGTTTGTGACGCAATATCAAATGCACGCATAAAAAATTAACCTTTCTTGATTGTGGGATTTTTCCAAAGACCCGTTACACTGTATTTATCTTCCGTCACATTTCCTAATAACGGATCGACGACTTTACTGGCGGCCCATACCGCAGCACCCACCACCGGACCACCCGTTAAAGCTGCAATAATAGGTAAACTCGACGTGAGATGGGGTTTAACATTTGCAGATAATCCATAACTCTCTGACAATAAATAAATATCACCAAATAAATCCACCGTTGCCACTGCACTGTTGAGTATCACATGCTTGATCGTTGCAGTGCCTTTTCCATTAAAGAGCACCGTTCCTTGAATACTATCAAAAGCAAGGCCTTTCTGCGTCAAATCCGAAAAATCCAATGATAATCGACGTGCTAACGATTCAAAACTCAGCATGGTCAGCAAACGTCCAAAATCCATTTTGGCTTGTGACCCTGTGGTGATCAGTTGGCCTTTGCCTATACCGACAATGACCGTACCTTCTAAACCTTTTAAATTCGGTGAATATAATTGACCAGGCCATTCCACACTAAAACTTAATTGACCTGAATTTCCTTGAATACTGGGTGTCAGCCCCCAACTGGTAAGCATTTTAGCAATATCATTTGTGGTCAATTTTCCATTAAGCCAGGATTGTTGATTATCAAACCACTTTCCTTGTCCCACAATGCTGTATCCGGGTCCATTAATTTGCACTGAACGGGCAAATAAACCTGACGACATGGGTTGTGTAATAAAACTCACATAATCAAATCGAAGCTTTTTATACCGTAAATTTTGGATTTGAATATTTAAGGGTGGTAATGCAGAAGGCATTATTTTATCCTCAGCAGAATCCAGACTAAGATGATCTGCGTTTAAATAATACAGGGTGCCTTTAATCCCATTTTGTTTTACGTTTTGGGGAACCGTAAACAATCCACGCCATTCAGGCGCCGTAATTTTGGCTAACCATCCACCTTGTGAACCACTCGAAATATCTGCTTTATATTTTTTGTATTGAATATGATAAGCGCTATTTTTATCGATCGTTATAGTAACCGGAGCTTGATTGTAGGTCGCTGACAATCCAGGACTTGAAAATGCTTTTTCGGTGAAATTAATTAATCCTGTAAAATTTTTCAGGTTGACTTTCCAGGCCGGAAAAGACAAAGAAGTATTGTTCAAACCTATAGTACCTTTTACGGTATTTGTTAATTTTCTTGAAAAGGGAATAGCAATATTAATTCCCAACGTTAAGGGTCCTGTCCATTCCATTCCACTAAAACGCTGGCCTAAGGTTGCTTGCAAAGGACTGTGCTGAATAAAATAAAGGCTATTTTCTACATCGGTTGAAACTTTACCCACAACACTCAGAACTTGATTTTTGTCGAGCACAGGAATACTTACGTCGACATCTTGAACAAAGGTATGCGCCGTTTGCGCGGAATGCACATGAATCATCATCGATGCATTCGAAAAGATTAATTCTGCATTGATATTTTTAACCACTGGCCATCCGGCGAAATACCTTAACTCTGCATTATTGATATCTGCATCTACCAAAAATTGTCCTGATTTTTTGTCGTAAGGGAAGTCAGATAAAGAACCTTTTAATAATAATTTTCCATTTCCTGCGGCAATACTTTTAATAGACTGGTTTAACCATGTAAATAATGACGGCTCAATAATAGTCATGGGTAAATAGTTTTTAAGATCTTTTACGGCATCCGGGTATACTTCGTAATGCGCAGCTAAATCAATCACCGGACTGGATTTTGGCTGACCGGAAAGTGAAAATTTTCCTAGCACCATTGCGTCACGGTTGATCGCCGTCAAGTCACTTACCGCAATATTCCATACACCATTTTCCGACGAATACTGAACGTGACCTGACGTTGAATTAAGAAATAAAGGCGCTAAAAATAGCTTCCCCAAATCGATATACAGCCCTCTTCCTTTCCAGGCCCACACCGTACTATTTTTTTTATACAATGATAAATGCGTCAAGGTAAATTTATAGGGTTTATACGTAATCACGGCATTTTCAAGAACAATATGTTTGAAATAACTCGACGAATCCGTAGAAAAAAAATGTTGTGAAGATGCATCAATAGTAAAATCTTTCAGTAAAATAAAATGCCAGCCTAATTTTATTTCGCCAATATTACATGGGGTATCACCTGAAATAACAACTTGATGCAGATCTAAGACGGGTAAAAAACGCCTCCAACGTAATTCTAATGACTGAATTTGGACGGGCTTTCCCACTGCTTTACTTAAAAAACGAGTCACTGCTGGCATTTCGCTCGAAACCGCTGGCGCAGTTGCACGAAGGAATGCCATCAAAAATGCAATCGTGATAACACTTATCGTCAATATCCGTATTGCACCGCGAACAACTTTCAATAAATGGGTTTTCATAATCCCTAATATAAACGATATCGACGCAAACAGTCAGTCAAAACGAAAAATATCCATGGCCATAAGCAAGCACTCACCAGTGGCGAACCCAAAAACCATATCACGGATACCGTTTGGCCCTGCAATCCTTGAAGCCAAAATAACAATAATTGATTTAACAGAAGCAAACAAAAGAGACTGGCAGCTTGAGTACTTAATGAAAACAATCGAAATTGTCGATGCATTTTTAAACTGATATAAATAATTAATGCGAAAACTAACGCATTCTCACCCATCAATGTTCCTTGTAAAATATCCAACCCCAATCCCAGCCCCCACGCGGTTAAAATTCCGACGCGGTGCGGTAAAGCAATCGACCAATAAATCATAACCAGCAATAACCAGGCAGGTCGAAAAGGAACGGCCCAATGCGGTAACGGTAAAATCATTAATAGCAATCCAACGATTAATGAAATCGCTATAACACACCATCCACTTAATCGTAATGCATTCATCGCGCTGTTTTTTTATCCGGCCATACTAAAAGAACTTGAACACTGCTATCCATTTTTGCACTAGGTGTTATTTGAATATCTAAAAATTGATCATCAGTATGACGATTAATATTGCTGACGGTCCCAACAGGATAACCCACTGGATAATGCCCACCTAATCCTGATGTCACCAATTCATCACCTACTTTTATATCTGCAGTAGGTGGTACATTGACCCATTGTAAAAATCCTGAATTTCCCCCACCCATTAATATTCCGTGCAACCCTGTTCGATTATCTTGTACAGGCACACCACTTTGCGGATCAGTTAATAATAATACGCGCGAATTATACAGAGAAACATCAATCACTTGTCCCATCACCCCATGCGCATCTAAAACCGCTTGTCCGACAAAAACATTATCACGACTGCCTTTATCTAACATAATTTCTTGATGAAAAGGACTGACTTGAATTGCCATCACACTCGCCAACATTAATTTTACATGATGAGATTGGGCGGTAGACTGTAATAAACCTCGCAGGGTTTTATTTTCGGCTTGGAGAGATTTTAATTTTTGCAATTCACCTTGCAAAATTAACACTTGCGCTTGAAGGGTTTGATTTTCATTGAGTAATGTTTTTCGGGCTTCCAAATTTTTGGCTAATTTATCAAAAAAATCAAATGGAGCATTCACTGCCGTTAATAACGGCGTAAAAGCTAATGAAACCCGGGATCGCAATTGCTCGCCTTGATCGGGATAATGAATTTCTCCCAACATTAACGCGATAGATAACAATACGACTATACATAATCGCAAACCCAATAAAGGCTTGCGTGAAAATAACGGATGGATGAACGCTCTCCTTTAGGTCTCTCTTGCCAGAAAATCGCTGCCGATCGTTTCCATTAATTCTAATGCACGGCCACCACCTCTTGCCACACACGTTAGAGGATCATCCGCGACAATAACAGGCAAACCCGTTTCTTCCATGAGTAAACGGTCAAGATGTTTCAATAATGCGCCACCGCCAGTCAAGATCATTCCTCGCTCAGCAATGTCACCAGCCAATTCAGGCGGTGTTTGTTCCAGTGCTGCGCGCACGGCGCCGACAATTCCTGACAACGGTTCTTGTAACGCTTCCAAAATTTCATTGCTATTTAAGGTGAAACTGCGAGGCACGCCTTCCGATAAATTGCGACCTCTCACTTCAATCTCGCGCACTTCCGCCCCCGGAAATGCTGTACCCACTTCTTGCTTGATTCGTTCTGCGGTTGTTTCGCCGATCAAGCACCCATAATTTCGACGAACATAATTAATAATGGCCTCATCGAAACGATCGCCACCAATTCGTGCTGATTGGGCATAGACAATTCCATTTAAAGAAATCACTGCGACTTCTGTGGTACCACCACCAATATCCACCACCATTGAGCCGCGCGCTTCTTCAACGGGCATACCTGCACCGATTGCTGCAGCCATCGGTTCTTCCATTAAATAGACATCTCTCGCTCCTGCACCCATCGCCGATTCACGAATCGCACGACGTTCCACTTGGGTTGAACCGCACGGCACACACACCAATACACGAGGACTAGGACGTAAAAATCGACTTTTTTGATGCACTTTACTAATAAAATGCTGAAGCATTTTTTCGGTAATATTAAAATCAGCAATCACACCATCTTTTAAAGGGCGAATCGCGCTCATATTATCTGGGGTTCGACCCAACATTTGTTTGGCTTCGAGTCCGACCGCAACGACACGACGCTGCGTGCTGCTGGTAGAATCTTGTTTGACAGCAACGACGGAAGGTTCATTCAAGACAATACCTTCCCCTCTCACATAGATCAGCGTGTTGGCAGTCCCTAGGTCAACGGAAATATCTTTGGAGAAATAACCACGTAATTTTCTAAACATGATGGGATACACTCTATTAAAATATTGAGGGCACACTCTATCAATTAGCATACAGGATGAGAAGAGGGAAAATATAAAAAATTCTGCTATACTTTTTTGCATTAATCAGAAATGAAAGGAGTAATGTCACATGGGTTTACGCGCAACGAAAATTGACACATTGAGTCTTGCTAAAGAATTAGAGAAAGCGGGTATTCCTCGAGCTCAGGCAGAAGCACAAATACAGACAACAATTAAGGTGGTTGAAATGGTCACTGAAGAAAAATTAGTCACCAAAGAATATCTTAAACAGGAACTTCATCTTACTGAAGAAAAGTTGATGTGTGAAATTTCAAAACTTCACGAAGCAGATAAAAAATTAGCTTCTAGCATTACTAAACTTGAGCATCAACTTGAAAAAAATGTTATTAGCTTAACCAACAAGATCGAACTCTCTGTCTCGCAGTCATCAAATAAATTGATCCTTATATTTGGCGGAATGTTAACCGCTGCAGTTGCTATTTTAGGCACATTATTTACCGTATTACTGAAATTTTAAATTTGGAGTATTTTAAAAATGTCTGTCACTAAAGAAGATATTCACCGCATTGCCCATCTCGCTCGACTCAACATCGACGAAGCCCGTATTCCGGAATACACACAACATTTAAATAATTTACTGAACTTAATCAGCCAAATGGAAAAAGTCGACACTGCTAACATTATTCCAATGGCACACTCACTGGATGATCAACACCAACGTTTTCGCGACGATAAAATTACGGAAACTAACCACCGCGAACAATTTCAAAAAATCGCTCCCGAAGTCCTCGAAGGACTCTATATCGTTCCTCAAGTTATCGAGTAAGTTATGCATACCAAATCCCTACGCGAATTATCCAACGACTTGCACGCTAAAAAAATTTCCAGCGTTGAACTCACGCAACATTTTTTAACTCGCATCGAAAAATTCGATAAAAATTTAAACAGCTTTGTTACGGTCACCGCCGAACATGCCCTCGCCGCCGCTAAAAAAGCCGATGAAGCATTAAGCAAAAATACAGCCACACTTTTAACCGGCATTCCGCTCGCCCAAAAAGATATCTTTTGCACGATGGGAATTAAAACGACTTGCGCGTCAAAAATATTAGACAATTTTATTGCGCCCTATAACGCTACCGTTGTTGAAAAATGTAACGAAGCCGGATTAGTCATGTTAGGAAAAACCAACATGGATGAATTCGCCATGGGTGCCTCTAACGAAACCAGTTATTACGGTCCTGTAAAAAACCCATGGAATTTATCGTGCGTCCCGGGTGGTTCATCTGGCGGATCTGCTGCTGCAATTGCAGCAGGATTAACACCGATTGCAACAGGAACAGATACGGGTGGTTCAATTCGCCAACCTGCAGCAATGTGTAATTTAACGGGACTCAAACCCACTTATGGCTGTGTATCACGATTTGGGATGATTGCGTTCGCGTCCAGTTTAGATCAAGGTGGGCCGATGGGTCGCAGCGCCGACGACGTTGCCTTATTTATGAATGTATTGGCAGGATTTGATGAAAAAGATTCCACCAGTGTTAATCGTCCGACAGAAGATTACACGCGTGATTTAACCAAACCTATAAAAGATTTAAAAATTGGCTTACCAAAAGAATATTTCACAGAGGATTTTAATTCGGATTTTCGTCAAGCTTTAGAAACCGCCATAAAAATATATGAAAAATTAGGCGCAAAATTCAGCGAGATTACTTTACCGAATAGCCCTCTCGCCATTCCAGTCTACTATACAGTAGCACCGGCTGAATGTTCATCCAATTTATCTCGATTTGATGGCGTTCGTTATGGTCATCGCTGTGAAAACCCGAAAGATTTAATGGATTTATATAAACGCTCGCGTGGCGAAGGGTTTGGCCCAGAAGTTAAACGACGCATTTTAACAGGGACTTATGTATTATCTGCGGGGTATTACGATGCGTATTATCTAAAAGCCCAGAAAGTCAGACATTTAATTCGTGATGACTTTATAGAAGCCTTTAAAAAAGTTGACGTTATTTTAGGACCGACCGCTCCCACTACAGCGTTTCCGATTGGCTCCAAAATTAATGATCCCGTCAGCATGTATTTAGCAGATATCTATACCAGCGCCGTAAATCTTGCTGGCTTACCCGGAATGTCACTTCCGGTTGGATTTCAAAATAAATTGCCGATTGGTATGCAATTAATTGGCCCTCATTTTAGCGAAGCAAAATTATTAAACGTTGCGCACGTTTTTCAACGCGAAACCGATTGGCATACCAAAACACCGGAGGGATTTTAAGATGGAATGGGAAACGGTTATTGGTTTAGAAGTTCATGTTCAATTACTAACGAAATCAAAATTATTTTCTGGTGCATCCATTGCGTATGGTGCAGAACCTAACACACAAGCGTGCGCGATTGATTTAGGCATGCCAGGTGTTTTGCCAGTATTAAATCAAGAAGCCGTAAAAATGGCAGCAAAATTAGGTGTTAGCATAAACGCTACCGTAAATACCCGTTCGGTATTTGCGCGCAAAAATTATTTCTATCCTGATTTACCGAAGGGTTATCAAATTAGCCAATACGAATTACCCATTGTTTCGAATGGCTACTTGGATATTGTGCTGGAAAATGGCGAAATTAAAAAAATTGGTATTACACGCGCGCATCTTGAAGAAGATGCCGGAAAATCCTTACACGAAGCAATGCCCAATACCTCTGGCATAGATTTAAATCGCGCCGGCACTCCGCTATTAGAAATTGTTTCGGAACCCGATATGCGTTCTGCCAAAGAAGCGGTCGCGTATTTAAAAACATTACATTCACTGGTTAAATATTTAGATATTTGTGACGGTAATTTACAAGAAGGATCGTTTAGATGTGACGCCAATGTTTCCGTTCGCAAAAAGGGAGCTGAAAAATTCGGCACGCGTGCAGAATTAAAAAATATCAATTCATTTAAGTTTGTCGAAAAAGCAATTAATCTAGAAGTAGAAAGACAAATTGGCATATTAGAAAATGGGGGCACGGTTGTTCAAGAAACGCGATTATATGATTCAGACAAAAACGAAACACGTAGCATGCGCTCAAAAGAAGACGCCATGGATTATCGCTATTTCCCGGATCCCGATTTATTGCCTGTA
Organism: uncultured Coxiellaceae bacterium; assembly: GCA_964559315.1. Taxonomy (GTDB): domain Bacteria; phylum Pseudomonadota; class Gammaproteobacteria; order DASZBR01; family DASZBR01; genus DASZBR01. Next base: position 57,673 of record CAZLGL010000007.1, on the reverse strand, counting down.
ATTTTATCCCCCGATTTAATTGCGTCTATTAAAAATAGCTTGCCTGAATTACCGACGCAAAAATGCGAGCGTTTTCAAAAAACTTTTGGGTTAACTGAATATGACGCGACGTTATTATCCAGCTCAAAAGACATGGCGAATTATTTTGAAGAACTGACAAAATCGGTTGATCCTAAGTTAGCCTCCAATTGGATTTTGGGAGAACTCTCAGCCTATTTAAATAAAAATAATCTGGATATTACAGAGTCGCCGATTACACCTGCTTTATTGTCCGGATTATTAACGCGCATTACAGACAATACCATTTCAAATAATATTGCCAAAAAAGTTTTCGAAAAAATGTGGGAAGCCAAAAAAACAGCCGATGAAATTATTGAAGTCGAAGGTTTAAAACAAGTTTCAGATTCAGGAGCAATTATTAAAGTCATTGAAGAAGTGATTAAAAATAATCCCACTCAAGTTGCTGAATATCGGTCAGGCAAAGATAAATTATTTGGATTTTTTGTAGGCCAAGTGATGAAAGCCATGGGCGGAAAAGCGAATCCAGTGCAATTAAATGAGTTACTCAAGAAATATTTAAGCCAATAAAATGATGGGCGTTTTACATACGCCCATCTATTTTTAACAACAATTATTTTTTTGGCTTGTGGTTATGATTTTTATTTTCCGCATCGCGAGGACTATTAGGCGGAGTCGGTGCAACTTTAATTCCCTCTAATAATGCATCCAATCGTTCACCGCGTTGAAAAAACTCTGCGCTTTTTCGACGTTCCTTTTCTTTATGAGATTCATGCTTCATGACACTCTCCCTATATATGGAAGCTCCTGCTTCCTATGTATAAGGTATAGACCATTTTTGGCGTTTTAGCGCCCCAAACGGCCGATTTTCGGCTATAATGAGGCTCTATTGCCCAACTGATAAGGAGAAGATGATGGAAGAACGCTCCCCCGAAACAACCCGACGAATCCAGCGAGAACGAGATCGTATAGAAAATGAAGACATTATAAATAAGTATTGGACTATACTAATACAAGAATTCTTTAACTATTCTTTAGGTGTTTTTGATACCACCAAACCTGCATTCTCGAATATTCTCGACGCAGCCATTGAATTTGTTGAAGCCTGCCACAAAAAAGTAAAGCGATACACTCCACTCCAAATAGATGATCTTCTTACTGAAATGCACCAAAAACTCACATTTCGCATAGAAACATTACCATTCGCACAACAAAAATTATTTTTATTTGGTTTTAAACATTTCATTGATTTAACCGTGCAAACTTTTAGTGCACAAAAAAATGATCCAGAGTTGGGCGAACATTTTGCACGTTTAGCTTTATGGATTCCCCGTGTTTTACATGCTGCGATTGATTCTTTTGAAGAACCTAACTGCCTAGAAAGATATAGTGAAACGCAACGTGCTCGTTTAGAAATTGTTAAACGCGTTGGTTCCGCTCTGGCAATTTTTGTCGATAGCCGTAGCTTGGAAAAGGCCGACACATCCACCTTAATCGCATTATCGAAAACACAAGCCATTTCATACCGTGGCCGCGCATTATGCTCACAGTATCAATCCCTACGTTCAGGCCTATTTAGAATAGGCAGATTAACGCCAGATTTAGCCTCTAGATTAATGGCAGAGGAAAGAAAGCATTACGCTGCCATCCTTGTCGATCCTCATAAAGCTGTTACCAACTATACGTTCGCAGATGAAATCCTTGAAATTCTTAATGAACTGTTAAGAAACGACACAGCAGAAGTTCTCGAACAATTTTTACCAAAAGGCAAAAAAGTTCCAGATCGTACAATTCCATTATGTGGCCTCATCACACGCGAATACTTTCATCAGTCTGAATCCAGTGCTGACGCAGAACACGAAGCAGTCGTAACAGAAGTTTCCCATGTTCCTCTCGTATCTCAAGCAATGTTGGAAGTAGATTCACAATATAAAAATTTATTTTCACGCTTTATGCAATTACTGGGTGATAGAAATAGTTTAACAACTGCCGCACTTGCCGAAGCTTTCAGAAATATTGCTCCTTCCGAGCGATTAGAAATTTTAGAAAGACTTTGTGATGCTATTGTAGAAAATACTGATGGAATCTATGACACCACAGAATTACATCTCTCACAAAGAAATGCAGATGATGATAAAAGAAGCATTGATAATAACTTCACCAAATCACAACTAAAACACATTGCTATTTTACAAAGTTTTTATCGAGAAGTTGTTAAAGCAAATCCATTAGAATTGTTTGAGTTTCGGATAGAAGAAAGCCAATTACTCGATTATGTTATCGAAACAGGTTGGTCAGCTAAAAAGCCCCCCACCAAAAATGACACGCTTATCTCGTGGAGAAAAGCACATGCTCGCGCGATTGGTCAATTGAATACTCAAGTTAGTGTTAAACCACAGAGCAGCAATAACAACAATAATAATGCGAAGTAATAATTAAGAATTAACGAGGAAAAGAAGGACCAGAATTTATTTCTGGTTCTTCGAGCTGAATACTTCCTGGAGATTTAGCAGAAACTTTTTTAAGAAATTCGTCTTTTAGCTCAAGCAATTCTTGTTGTTTTTTTAATAACCCGTCTCGAATGTTTACTTCAACAATATTTAAAGCAAAGTTATATAACGCTTTATCATCTACTTCTATTTCAACAGTAGTATGCAATTCCGTAGAATCCTCTGCAGAGAGTGAACTATCTAACTCCACTGAATTTTCTGACTCACTCATACTCGAATTTGTATCTTCATCCTCTAAAAGCTTCGCCTTTTCTGCATCTTGTTTATAAGCCTCTTCAAAATCTTCTCTATTTTCAGCCACAAATTCAGCTAATTTTCCTGCTTGATGAACTTCAATCAAACCTAACACTCTTTTAAAATAAGGATTGGACAATTCCGCATCGATAGCTTTAATAACTTTTTCCGGCATCCAATAAAAAACATCAATAACTTTTTTGGAAGGTTTCCCTTTTTGTAAAAATCGACTGGGATTTTCTTCAACGGTTTGAACAAACGTTCGAGCGAAAAGCGTAGAGTGAGTATTCACATATATTTGAGTTTCAGCAGAAATACCTCTAGTTAATTGTTGAATTTCTTTATCTATCTTTCTTTGTTCTCGAGGATCACGTGCTTTTATTTTCTTATTCAATAATGCCATGATTTCCTGTTGAGTATCGCGTCTCGGACGATCGGCCTCATACATTTCTTTCGAGCAAAGATATGACCATTTATTAAAAAGTTTGCATGTCTCAGAGAATGCTTTTTGAGTATCAAAATCGGTAAACCGCAAAATATTTGCAAATAGGCGGACGGGTACCCTATCAAGGGGAAAAACTTCTGTTGAAGTTGCCTCTGCCATATTTTGCCTCATCAGATTGGATTGGGGGCATTCTACCACTAAAACCCGCTTTTGAGCACAATAAAATAACTGTTTGGGGGGCTCCCTCGCTTCGCTCGGAATGACATCCCGGGTATAATGCTCGACTATGCTAAACCTGACACCCAAAAAATTGTTCATCCAAACCTACGGCTGCCAAATGAATGAGTACGACTCATCCGCAATGGCCAACGTTTTGCATAAATCCCATCAAATGGAACTTACCCAAGATCCGGCGCAGGCGGATATTTTGTTAATCAATACCTGCTCTATTCGCCATAAAGCCGAACAAAAATTTTTCTCAGAATTAGGTCAATGGAAAGAACATAAAGATATCCGCCCCGAAATCATCATTGGTGTCGGCGGATGTGTTGCGTCTCAAGAAGGCTCAAATATTCGTTCACGTGCACCGTATGTGGATTTAGTCTTTGGCCCCCAAACACTTCATCGATTACCTGAAATGGTTAACGAAGTGATCTCAAAACGGCGTCCTGTTATTGATATCAGCTTTCCAGAAATTGAAAAATTCGATCACTTACCTGCACCTCGCGCAGAAGGCGTAAAAGCTTTTGTCTCTATCATGGAAGGCTGTAGTAAATATTGCAGTTATTGCGTGGTGCCTTTTACGCGCGGACAAGAAATCTCACGACCGTTTGATGATGTGATTGCAGAAGTGTTTGCACTTGGCGAACAAGGCGTACGTGAAGTTACATTACTAGGGCAAAACGTAAATGATTACCGCGGTAAAATGCACAATGGTGAAACTGCCGATTTAGCCTTATTAATTAATTATATTGGCGCAATGGATAATATTTTACGCATCCGATTTAGCACCTCTCATCCTTTAGCATTTTCAAACCGCTTAATTCAAGCGTATGCGACCGAGCCTAAATTAGCGAATCAATTACATTTACCTGTCCAATCCGGATCAGACAGAATTTTAACGGCTATGAAACGCGGATACACGGCATTAGAATTTAAATCAAAAATTAAAAAGCTGAAATTAATTCGACCTGATATCAGCATTACATCTGATTTTATTGTTGGATTTCCCGGCGAAACCGATGAAGATTTCGAAGCAACGTTAAAATTAGTCGAAGATATCAATTTTGATAATTCATTTAGTTTTATATATTCGAAACGCCCAGGTACACCGGCTTCAAACTTACCAGATAATATTTCCGAAGAGACTAAAAAAACTCGCTTACAGATTTTACAAGCTAAACTGATGAACCAAATGGATCAACACAGCCTAGGAATGCTAGGAACCACTCAACAGGTTTTAGTCGAAGGCCCCTCTAAAAAGAGCGCTGATGAAATGACCGGTCGAACTGACAGCAATCGAATTGTTAACTTTAAAGGCTCACCAGAACTTATCGGCAAAATTATTCCGGTAAAAATTACCGATATCAAACGCGTTTCTTTGCAAGGCGAAGTCGCGTAATGGGCCAGATTATTCATATTCAAAAAATCAGTAAACTCAAACATATTCCATCTACCGCACTTTTGAAAAAATGGATTTCACACACACTGAAAAAAAAGCCGGCTGAAATGACGGTGCGTATTGTCAATAATTCAGAAAGTCAAAAATTAAATCATCATTACCGCGACAAAAATTATCCTACGAATATCTTATCGTTTCCATATCAGACCGATCCCGTTGAAGGGGATATGGTGTTATGCGCACCGTTAATTTTGACTAAAGAAAAATGGGCGCATTTAATTGTTCACGGAACGTTACATTTAATGGGTTACGATCACGAAACCCCCAAAGAAGCAGTTCAAATGGAATCACTCGAAATTAAATTGTTATCGCAATTAGGCTTTGACAATCCCTACGAGGAATAACGATTATGGCATGGATTCAACACTTGCATGAAAAACTCTTTTTCAGAGCGAAAAATCGAGAGCAATTTTTACGCATGATGCGTAAAGCAAAAGACAACAAATTAATTGATGAGCCATCACTCGCAATGCTCGAAGGTGTTGTACAAATTTCGGATTTGCAAACGCGCGACATTATGATTCCACGCGCACAATTAATTACGCTCTCTGCGGATGATACACTCGAAACAGCGCTTCCTATTGTTATTCAGTCGGGACACTCGCGATTGCCTGTTGTCGGTGACAGTCCCAATGAAATCGTGGGAATTTTAATCGTCAAAGATTTAATACCGCATTTATATAAAAAACATAAAAGCTTTAAATTACGGGATATTTTACGCCCCGTATTTTTTATTCCCGAAAGCAAACGGCTTTCTATGTTATTACAAGAATTTAAAATCAATCATCAGCACATGGCCATTGTGGTTGATGAATACGGAAACGTCGCGGGATTAATTACAATTGAAGATATTTTAGAACAGATTGTCGGGGATATCGAAGATGAGCATGACTTCGATGATGAAAATTACATTAAAAAACATAGCGAAACAACTTACATTGTCAAAGCTATCACGCCTTTAGATGAATTTAATAGTTATTTTGATTCAACACTCGATGATGAAGAATCGGGTACAATTGGCGGCATTTTATTAAAAGCGTTTGGTCATTTACCCAAAGTGGGCGAAAACATTATTTATGAAGGCTTTCGCTTTAAAGTATTGCATGCGGATAATCGCCGCATTCGTTTACTACGGGTTCGGAGAAATATTCAGTGAGTCGTATTACTAACATACTCCCTCCCTTTCTTTCTTCCATACTTTATTTTATGAGCGCCTTTGTAGCTGGCGCAATTTTGCCGTTAGCATTTGCACCCAAAGGTTTTTATTTATTAGCTATAATCTCGCCATTGTTGCTTTTATATCTATTAGAAAACGCTTTACCTAAAACCGCTTTTTGGCGTGGGTTTTTATATGGCTTAGGTTTTTTTGGTTTTGGTGCGTATTGGATATTTATTAGCATTAACACATTTGGAAATACCAATGTATTTATTTCTAGTTTTATAACCTTTGGATTTATTTGTATTTTGGCGTTGTTTTTAGCGGCAGCTGCATATATGTATGCACGGGCGTCCAAAGTTACGCCATCCATCAAAGACTGCATATTATTTTCATGTATTTGGGTTATATTCGAATGGATCCGCAGTTGGTTTTGCACCGGATTTCCCTGGCTTTTACTTGGCCAAAGCCAAACTAATTCTTTTCTTCACGGTTATGCGCCTATTATTGGCGTATATGGAATATCATTTTTAGCCGTTTTCACATCAACATTACTTTATAAAATAATCAAAAATTACCAAACATTATTAACCGTTATTATAAATAGTATCTTGATTTTCGTGATTTGGTTCGGCGGCTATGCACTCTCTTTTGTACAATGGACACATCCGATTTCTGACCCATTTTCTGTGACATTAATTCAAGGAAACATTCCTGAAATGATGAAATGGGATCCTCAACTTGCCTATAAATCTTTACAAAACTACGTAAATCTCACTGCTAAACATCTCGACAGCAAAATCATTATTTGGCCCGAAACCGCCGTAACACCTTTATATTCTGATGCAAAACCTATTTTAGATAATATAAGCCAAACAACTCGAAAACATCACGCCACCATTATTACGGGTATCCCCGTTGACCAAAACGATAAGTATTATAATGGCGCGATTGTATTGGGTAATGGCTCAGGAATTTACTTTAAACGCCATCTTGTCCCCTTCGGGGAATATGTTCCGTTAGAAAATTATTTACGAGGCATCATCGGCGCCTTTAATTTACCCATGTCTGATTTTTCGAACGGGCCTGAAAAACAGCACTTATTACATGCACAAAACTTAAATATTGGTATGTTTATTTGCTATGAAATCGCCTACTCCCATTTATTGCGCACGGACCTTCCGCGCGCAAATATATTAGTCACTATTAGCAATGACTCGTGGTTTGGACAATCCGAAGCGCTGGCTCAGCATCTGCAAATCACGCAAATAAGCGCAGAGATGGCGCAACGCTATATGTTAGTTGCAACTAACAGCGGAATTACGGCAGTTATCTCGCCTGAAGGAAAAATTCTAGCGTCTGCGCCTATTGATGAGACGGCATTTATTACCGCATTTGTTCAAGCCATGGATGGAGCAACACCATGGGTTAGGTATGGCAACGGACCTATTTTAATTTTAATAGGGCTGGGCTTAATTTTATGTTGGATTCGGCGATGAACATTACAATTTTAAGTGTCGGCAACAAAATGCCTAACTGGATCAAATCAGGCTATGAAGAATATGCCAAGCGATTATCACATGAACATAAAATCAATTTAATAGAATTAGCAGATAATAAAGATATGCTCAAAAAAATTCCGGCAAAAAGTTATGTAATTGGCCTAGACGAAAAAGGCGAAAGCCATACAACGGTCAGCTTTGCACAACGGCTTGAAAAAATGGGCAACGATATAACCTTTTTGATTGGCGCCGCCGATGGTTTATCCGAAGAATGCAAAGCAAAAACAAAGACATTATGGTCATTATCTGCTTTAACTTTTCCGCATATGCTCGTGCGCGTTATACTGATTGAACAATTATATCGAGCCTTTAGTGTATTAAAAAATCATCCTTATCACCGAGAATAGATTTCATGAAATTGATTATTGGAATGGGAAAAACCGGTCAATCGTGCGCAGATTATTTTGCGCACCATAATATTCCGTGTAAATTATTGGATACGCGAACGCTTTCGGACGACGATAAAAAATTACTTAGCAATACTAACGAAATTATTTTAAGCCCGGGCATAGATCCCGCTTTATTTCCTAACCATAAAATTATTAGCGATATAGAACTGTTTGCGCGCGAAGCCAAGGCACCTATAATTGGAATTACGGGAACTAACGCAAAAGGCACGGTAACAACATTAATCACAGATATGATTAACGCGTGTGATAAAACAGCATTAATGGGTGGGAACATTGGCATTCCAGCGTTAGATTTATTAACCCAGCCCGTTCCCGATTTTTATGTATTGGAAATTTCCAGCTTTCAATTAGAGATTACAGATTATTTGCCCTGTATCGCCTCAACCATATTAAATATAAGCCCTGACCATTTAGATCGCCACAAAACCATGGCAAATTATATTGCAGCGAAACAGCGTATTTATAACAACAGCCAGTACTGTATCTATAATTTAGATGATGCCAATACTAAACCTGGGCTAGGCAATGCCTCGCCCCTACAAGCTCATGTTGTTGGGTTTGGATTGAATGAAATTAATTTATTGCCAATTGGAAAATTAAAAATAAAAGGCAAACATAATTATTTAAACGCCCTCGCCGCCCTAAAAATTGGCGAAGCGATTGGGTTAAATCACACTAAAATGCTTGAAGCCTTAAAATTATTTCCAGGTTTAGAGCATCGCTGCGAGTGGGTTGCCACACACAACAATATTACCTGGATCAACGATTCGAAAGGCACCAACATCGGCGCCACCATTGCTGCACTGGAGGGTTTTGGAACCGAGCACAAAAATATTATTTTAATTGCTGGCGGTTTAAGCAAAGGGGCTGACTTTAGTTTATTAAAACCCAGTGTCACCCAATACGTCCGTGAATTAGTTTTACTCGGACAAGATGCCCATAAGATTCAGCAAGCCCTTCAAACCGGCATTGTCACAGATTCACTCAAAAGTGCCATTTTAAAGGCTCAACAATTAGCTCAACCAGGCGATATTGTTTTATTATCTCCTGCTTGTGCAAGCTGGGACATGTTTAAAGACTTCGAAGACCGAGGTCGCCAATTTAAAGCGTTAGTCAAGGAATGCATTACACATGAAGTTATTTGATCGTTACCTATTAGCCTCCGTTGTCGGTTTAGTGTGCATGGGATTATTAATGGTTGCCTCCGCATCCATGGTGATTTCCGATAGAACATTTGGCCAACCCTTTTATTTCTTATTACACCAAACGGTATTTTTAGTCGCTGGAATTATTTTTTCCTGGTTTTTGTTTCGCTTCAGCATGGAGCAATGGAAAAATATCAGCGCACAATTATTACTCTTGAGCTTATTTTTACTTGCTCTCGTATTAGTTCCCGGCTTAGGCCATCAAGTGAACGGCAGTATGCGCTGGTTGGGCATCGGCCCCTTGGGATTACAAGTCTCTGAATTTGCAAAATTAGCGATGATTATTTATTTAGCGAGTTATTTAGTGCGACGACACGATGAAGTCAAAAATCGCATCCGCGGATTTTTAAAACCGCTGTTAATCATCGGGGTCATGGCCGGATTATTATTAAAAGAACCTGATTTTGGTGCCGTTGCGGTAATTGTTACGACATCATTGGGAATGTTATTTTTAGCCGGTGTTCGCATTTGGCAATTTATCTTTTTATTATTAATTGCCGTGTTGGTTTTAGCCCTTTTAGCGATATCGTCACCCTACCGTGTTCAGCGGTTAACAACATTTATGAATCCATGGGCGAATGCATATGCGAGTGGCTATCAATTAACCCAATCTTTAATAGCATTCGGCCATGGTGGATGGTTAGGCGTAGGCTTGGGCAAAAGTACACAGAAATTATTTTATTTACCCGAAGCCCATACGGATTTTTTATTTGCCGTACTTGCAGAAGAATTAGGGTTAATCGGCAGCTTATTTATCGTCGGTTTATATTGCTTATTTGTGATTCGCAGCTTATGGATTGGTTATTGCGCATTTCGTCAAAAATTATTTTTCTCGGCGTATGTCGCGTATGGCGTTTGTTTATGGCTAATTATTCAAGCGATTGTAAATATTGGGGTAAATACGGGATTATTACCGACCAAAGGCTTAACGCTTCCACTGATGAGCTATGGCGGAAGCAGCATGATGATCGACTGCATTGCCATTATGTTGATATTTCGAATTGATTACGAAACACGGGTTTACAAAGCCGGCATTCATCGCGAGGTTTGGCAACAATGAGCCAAGGAATTCAACGCGTATTAATAATGGCGGGTGGTACGGGCGGACATATTTTTCCCGGTATTGCATTAGCGAAAGCTTTTAAAGCGAAAAATATTGAAGTCTGTTGGCTAGGCAATCAAAACAGCATGGAAGCGAATTTAATTCCCCAACATACCATTCCGTTTTACTGTATTTCGATTAATCCCCTGCGCGGAAAAGGTTTATTACAGAAAATCAGATTTCCCTTTAATTTATTACGCGCAATATTTCAAGCCAGAAAAATTATTAAACAACTTCAGCCTGATGTCATTATCAGCATGGGGGGCTATGTCGCAGGTCCAGGTGGATTAGCTGCAAAATTATGTGGCATTCCATTAATTATTCACGAGCAAAATAGCATTGCGGGCATGACAAATAAATTTCTTGCTAAATTTGCCTCACATATTTTTACCGGCTTCCCTCACGCCTTAAAAAATGGCGAATTTGTGGGTAATCCTGTCCGCTCAGAGATCGAAAAAATTCCTCCGAAAAGCTTATTACCTTCCGAAGAAATTAACATATTTGTTATGGGTGGAAGTCGAGGCGCAAAAGTCCTAAATGACATCGTTCCTGAAGCCGTAAAATTACTCTCGATCGACGTAAAATTAAACATTTTTCATCAAACCGGTGAAAGCGGCTCGGCGTACTATGCACTGAAATCTGCCGAAGTTTCACCGTTTATTCATAATATGGCAGAAAAATATCATTGGGCAGATATTATTATTTGTCGTGCTGGCGCTTTAACCATTGCTGAAATTACCAGCGTGGGCATTCCGGCCATATTGATTCCCTATCCCCATGCCGTAGATGATCATCAAACCGCTAATGCAAACTGGCTCGTTAAAAATAACGCTGCAGTTTTATTACCGCAATCTGAATTAACGCCGCAAAAACTTTCTGAAGTACTATCTGATTTAATTTCAGATGATCAAAAACGTTTAGCGATGGCGAAAGCGTCACGCGAATTGCGCAAAGAGAAAGTGGCGGAGAAGATTGTGGAATCGTTATTGTCAGCGTAATCTATGTTTTTCACGGACGACAAAATTTTTCACCCGTACAATTCCACGAAGAGATGTCTAAATATATGTAGGGGCGAGATATTATCTCGTCACTGCTACCGCAGTATTTCATCTTGAGAAAAAGTTATCTGCACTACTCTCTGCGGTTCAGGCATTCCTATTTCCGCAACTTGCGCACGAAACGTCTTTTGCAAAAAAAGCTCAGTATCATAACTTAATGCTGCCCAATGTAATCGATTTCGTCCAGACATATCTAATTCAAACAAATATTTGCTTCTTCATTTAAGGTTTCATTCTTACTTTGGCAACAGCAACATCTAACCTTTCTTGAAGATTGCTAAATCGCTCCATTACTTTCTCATCAGTTTCAGTTTTATATCTTCTACATTGACGAAGGTAACCCATGATAGAACTTAATGCTTCCTCAGTGAGTTTTTCAAACTCAAAATCAACCCTTAAAATAATTTTCTTGAGTAAATGGGGATTTCCTTCCACACAACAGATGTGTTCAAGTATTTGCATAACCAAAGACATCTCTACTTCGTCTAGATTTCCCTGAAGTAATAACTCACCCAATTTTTGAATGCCTTGTGGAGTTAAGCTTTTAAGTTCAGCGCCTCGCACCATCATCCATTTCGCTAATTCAAGATCTTCTCGAAAACACACTACGTCGTTTAGTGCTGAATCGCCTGACGTATCGCGATGATTAATAACTTCAGGTACTGTTCGTTCAAAAACATATTTTACGGTTTCGACCGGACAATCGTCCCAACGACAAGCGTTCATCAGCGGAGATTCATCATTATCACTGAGAAAATTTGCATCAGCACCCTTTTCAAACAATAACTTTACCAAAAGAAAATTATCTTCATGCATGCACGCGCCATGCAAAGGTAAATTACCATGAGAATTTCCTTTATTTACTTCGGCACCTTTTTTAATTGCTGCTGCCGCTTCGGTTATATTATTGTTGACACATGCTTTAAATAAAGCACTTGTTTCATTAGTATGGTTGAACATAATTACTTTAAACTCCGATGATACAATTATTTAATTTACGGCCCCTACGGTCCAAACGTTTTTGACATATGCTGCACGCTATTTCTCAATAAATATACACTTTAGTTATGTATCACATCTCTTTCTGGATAGATTTAAAAACTTACTTTTTCATTCTTGCAAACAATGCTTCTAATCGGGTTACTTTGTCGCCTTTATTTGCCACATAATTATCTCTAAAGGTCGAGATGGACGCATTTTCAACAAAGCTCATTCCCCATTAGACCATACCTTGAAGCGTTGCTGAAGGATTCGTTGCTTTTGCCTTTAGTTCATCCCACATCGTTTGTTGGAATAATGTTGGTTTTTCTTTTTGGCTATCCAATGTCAAAATCCGTTCGATTTTTTCCAAAAAGACTTTTCTGATCTGATATTCCGCTAATTCACATAAACGCTCATCTGAAGGAGGAATTCGCATTAATTAGGCCAACAGACAATTTTCAATATATTCAGATCGATTTTTATCATTGAGGTACCTCCCCGCCAATACTACATATGCATCATACATTTCTTGGCGCATTCTTTGCGTAGCATTTTGATCGGAAGAACTTATTTAACTGTGATGAGCCGTCGCTTTCCAAGCAATGAACAATCGCTTGTATATACCCACTTATACAGAATTGAGCATTTTCCTTGATAAAATAGATACACTCGCTGGAGCGCTTGTTTTTCTTGGGCTGTGAAATTTTCTCTATTACGAAATAACTCCACGATAAAGTCACCCACAGACCTAACAATACGAGAAGAATCTTTAGAAAAAAGTGCCACTCTCAAAGCAGTTTGGTAATAGCTGAGTTCGAATGGCTTAAACGAATTCGATCTTCGATCGGCAATTGATGAATAATCCGCGCTTGAACTTCCAACGGAAGGCGGAGCAAACCTGAATCTTGGTTGACTACCTCTTCCACCTTTCACCTCTTTTTTGATTAAACCTGGTACTGTTTATCACGGACACAGATTATTATTGTTATTGTTCAAGTTGGCTGACGATAGACTGGCTTTGCTGATTTCATCCAATACGCTATCCCATCCCGCATTATGAATACTATTCGCATTTTTTTGTTTATGGATTTCTGCCACCAATTTTTCTTTAAACTCTTTATCTTTTTCAAGAGCTTTATAGTCAAACTGATAAGCAAACTTTATGTAAGCTTTTGCTATTAGCTCAAGAAGCTCGGGATAAATATTCGCAAAAATATGATCTGCAGCTTTTATATTTGAGAATAATTCACTTAACTCTTGAATTGAGATAGCGAACACTGAGATCGCCTCTCTCATATATTCGTTTAGCCTTCTTAATTCAGAAGAATCTTTTTCTGATAATTTTTCCCACTGCATAGAAAAAAATATTTGGAATACTACAGGAGGAAAAAGCTCAACAACGCTTAAAATCTGTTCTTTAAAGCCTTCAACTGAAGCGTCGTCGAAAAATTCTGCGCCATCAAAATCTGCCCTTTTAAATTCATATGTTCTCTCTCCAATAAAAATTGCTCCTCTGAGATCAGCACGTCTGAGTCTTATTCCATCGCATGACGCCCTAAACAGATTAGCACCTCGAAGATCTGCCCCTTCAAGATTGGCATTGATGAGCCTTGCTCTTTGGAGATTTGCACCACGAAGATTTGCCCCAGCCAAATTTACTGCTTCAAGATTTGCTCCGCGTAAATTTTTTGCTTCAAAATTTGCTTCCGAGAGATTGACATAAAGATGGCTATTATTAGCATAAGGTTCGCCACGTAAAAATGCGAAAGTTGAGTTAATGCTATACCGAAGATTTTTACACAACCGCTCATGTACATAATGATGGCATAAGCTTAAATTAGAAATATAACTTAATAATAGCGCTTCATTTTCCTGTGATGTGTCTGTAATAGGCTGTGTTAAAAACGCAAACAATTGAACGACTTCGTTACCAAGCCCCCTAAAATCCTCAGCCACTAAACCCATTTGTTTACTCAATTCAACAAGTCGACATACGACTTGGGGATTCTTGCCTACATAGGACACCATCAGAGAAAAAAACTCTTTAAGATAGTCCTTCAGCAAGGATTTATCATTTTGAGTTACCGCGCTTAATAACGCTTTCTCAAAAGAAGGTAATGCGTCAATAGTTTTAAGAGCTGGAAGTTCTGGCGTTATATTTTTTATTAGCGCCTTTTCAAATACTTCCCTTTGGAAAAATAGACTTTGTGTATTTATCTTTCTTAAAAACGAACGAGAGATACATCGCAACATAAAAATATCTGAAGAATCAAAATAGTTTATGCCCAAACAGTGTTGCAGCACAATTTTGAGCGCTTCTGGTGTGTTACTGAGCTCTTTTACTTCTTTCACATTTCACCTCTTACTCAACTCATCATTAAAATCACATTTACAGGGAATGCACATTATACCCTGCCAAACCTTAAGGTTTTATTAACAAACACAGGCGAGGTAAGCCTCGCCCCTAAACCTTATATAATAGGAATACGCAAAAGCCTTGACCTCTTCGTGTGGCCATGTTTTTATGAGCGCCTATGAAAACACCCCGAATCAACCTAACCCCATTTTCACGTATAAAACACCTGCATTTCGTCGGGATCGGCGGCGCAGGCATGGGCGGCATCGCCGAAGTTCTGTTGAATCAGGGATTTACTGTCACCGGGTCTGATTTGAGCCAAAACGACATGGTTCAACGCCTCAAAAAACTGGGCGCGACTATATACCCTCAACACAAAGCTGAAAACATCCAAGGCGCCGATGCTGTTGTCCGATCCACCGCGATTTCCAATCAAAACCCTGAGATTTTGGCTGCCATCGAACACCATATTCCTGTCGTCCCAAGAGCGATGATGCTCGGCGAATTGATGCGCTTTCGAAACGGAATTGCTATAGCCGGCACACACGGCAAAACTACGACGACCAGTTTAGTCACCAGCATTTTTGCGGAAGCCGGATTAGATCCGACTTTCGTCATAGGCGGATTATTAAATTCAGCGGGAAGTAACGCACGACTTGGTCAAGGCGATTATTTAATCGCTGAAGCCGATGAAAGTGACGCATCTTTTTTATATTTACATCCGATGATGACGGTTGTGACAAATATCGACGCAGATCACATGGAGACCTATCACAATAATTTTGATGAGTTGAAAAAGACATTTATTGATTTTATTCATCATCTGCCCTTTTACGGCTTAGCTGTTTTATGTAACGAAGATCCGATTGTTAAAGAAATACTGCCGAAAATTTCGCGCCCCATTAAAACCTATGGCTTTGACAGTACCGCAGAATTTTATGCGCAAGATATTAAACAAATCGGCACTCAGAATTTCTTCGAAGTGTTTCGTCCCCATAAAAAGCCTTTAGATATTATTTTGAATTTGGCGGGCGAACATAATGTATTAAACGCATTAGCCGCCATTGTCATTGCAACTGAAGCCGGCATAGAAGATAAACACATTCAAACAGCCCTGAAAAATTTTGGCGGCGTGGGCCGTCGATTAGAAGTGCTGGGTGAATTCAGTACTGAACAAGGCAAAATATTATTAATTGATGATTATGGTCATCATCCGCGTGAAATTACCGCGACATTAAGTGCAATACGAAAAGCCTGGCCAGAAAGAAGAGTTGTCATGGCCTATCAACCGCACCGTTATACGCGCACACGCGATTTATTTAATGATTTTGCGAAAGTATTATCTACCGCAGATCAATTATTACTATTTGATGTATATTCTGCCGGCGAATCCCCAATTGAGGGCGCAGACAGTAAAAGTTTAGTGAATTTTATTCATCAATATCATCATACCAATGCAACATTAATTTCACCTAAGGACAGCTTTAACACAATTTTACGAACAACACTCAAGGACAACGACATCTTATTAATGCAAGGCGCGGGCGACATCAGCAGCATTGCAAATAATTTAGCTCACGTACAATTACAAATTTAGTTTATTGACAGGTTTTTAGTATGTTAGTTCACAATGAATTACTTTCAAAATATACCTCTTGGCGTGTCGGCGGCCCTGCAAAAAATTTATTTATTCCTGAAAATCTCGATGATCTCGTTAAATTCTTACCAACCCTTCCCAACGATGAAAAAATAATTTGGATTGGCTTAGGCAGTAATTTATTAATCCGCGATGGCGGGTTTAATGGGACTATTATTATTACGCAAGGCTCTTTTCTCAATAAAATACAAAGTCTTGATAATAATAGAGTTAAAATAGATGCCGGTGCTGCATGCGGTACTGTTGCACGATCATGCGCACGATTAGGTTTAACGGGAATTGAATTTCTCGCGGGCGTTCCTGGAACCATGGGCGGTGCATTAGCCATGAATGCCGGTGCACACGGTGGCGAAACCTGGGATTATGTTGAGCAATGTGAAACTATCAATCGTCGCGGTGAAATTAAACTGCGCCCTGCTTCTGATTATCAAGCCAGTTACAGACACGTCGTTCATCCCGAAAAAGACGAATGGTTTTTGTCCGGCTACTTAAAATTGATCCCCGGCGACAAAGAAACCAGTTTGAAAAAAATTAAAGATTTATTAGAGCATAGGTCCAATACACAGCCTATTAATTTACCCAACTGCGGATCTGTTTTTAGAAATCCCAAAGATAATTTCGCGGCTAAATTAATCGAAAGCTGTAACTTAAAAGGCTTTAAAATCGGCGGCGCCGAAGTGTCGACCAAACACGCTAACTTTATTATTAACACCGGCACTGCTACTGCATACGATATTGAAGAACTGATTACTTATATCGCGAACACCATCAAACAACAGCATAATATTGATCTGGTTCGCGAAGTACATATTATTGGAGAAAAATTCCGTGACCAAAATTAATGTTGGTTTAATCTGTGGCGGACAATCGCCTGAACATGACATTTCTTTATTTTCCGTTAAAAACGTTGAAGCCGCCATCGACAAAAATAAATTTAATTACTTCACCATTCAAATTTCGAAAGATGGCGTGTGGACCTATAATAATCAAGAATTATATCTCGCACCCGGAGCAGGCAAAAAATGTTTGCGTTATAAAAATCATGCTGACAAATATTTGGAATTAGATATTGTTTTTCCGATCTTACATGGCTCCAACGGCGAAGACGGAACCATCCAAGGATTATTTGAATTGTGCGGAATTCCCTACGTAGGCAGCAGTGTTTTAGGATCCGCGATTAATATGGATAAAGATGTTACGAAGAGACTATTGCGTGACGCAGGAATTCCTGTCGCAAATTTCTTGGTGTTTTATTCTCACGAAACAGATAAATTAAATTATCAAAATATTATCAATAAAATTGGTTCACCGTTTTTTATGAAGCCCGCAAACACGGGATCATCACTGGGTGTCCACAAAATCAAAAACGAAGAACAATTTCATAGCACACTGAAAGAAGTTTTTGGCTACCACGAAAAAATGATTCTCGAAGAATATATTCCCGGAAGAGAAATCGAATGCGCTGTTTTGGGCAATACCACACTTTCCGTTGCGGTTCCAGGAGAAATCATCCCACACCACGAGTTTTATACCTACGTGGCAAAATATTTTGATGAAAATGGTGCAACTGTCGAAGTTCCTGCTAAACTAGCGTCCAATGTTGTCACGGAGTTCCAAGAACTCTCCAAACGAGCCTTTAAAATTCTTTGTTGTGACGGGTTTGCTCGTGTGGACTTTTTCTTGACGCCAGACGGAAAAATATTCCTAAACGAATTAAATACCATCCCAGGATTTACTAATATCAGCATGTATCCCAAATGTTGGGGAGCGTCAGGCTTAAGTTATTCGGAACTCATTGAGAAATTAATTCACCTTGGATTGGAAAAACATCGATGAGAAAATCGGTTGCACAAACCTCTTCTCGCGTGGGAAGAAAAGTAACACTATTTATTCTTTTCTCGCTTACCCTTTTATGGTGCGTGGTTAAATTACGCAATCCTGACACTTTCCCAATTCGTTCCGTCAGAATTGTAGATATCCAAGCGTATACGGATCATGATGAGCTTCGCGAAACTATTTCGCCGTTTTTAGGCCAAGGAATGTTGCGCATCGACGTCCATCAATTAAAAAAATCGCTGCTGTCACTACCGTGGATTAAAGAAGTCCACATTTTACGCCAGTGGCCAGATAAATTAATTATCAACATTAGCGAACAAAATGCTGGCGCACACTGGGATAAAACAAAACTCATCAACACACAGGGACAAATCTTTGCGCCCACCGCACTCCCCTCTGGGGTAAACACATTACCATGGCTTTATGGCCCTGATGATAGCGCGCCCAATGTTTGGAGCGGTTATCAAAACATGTCATCCATCATTGCACCGCTGGGATTAAAAATTATTGCGATCAATCTGACGCCCTATGATGCCTGGGAAATCGAATTAAATAACGGAATTCCCATTGTTTTAGGAAAAGACGAAGTGCTCGCACGCCTAAAAAGATTTGTAGAAATATATCCTAAACTCTTTGACAACAATGCAAATGCAGTAGAATATATAGATCTAAGATATAACAACGGTTTAGCAGTAAAGTGGAAAACAAAGGAGTAAAAATGACGAAACGCACAGAACGCAACATTATCGTGGCTTTAGACATCGGTACCTCTAAAATTGTCACGTTAGTTGGCGAACTTAATGCTAATGATCAAATTGAAGTAATTGGAATTGGTTCTCACCCTTCTCGAGGACTGAAACGTGGCGTAGTCGTAAATATCGAAGCGACCGTTCAATCGATTCAACAAGCCATTGAAGAAGCTGAATTGATGGCGGGTTGCCAAATTCATTCTGCTTTTACTGGAATTGCAGGTTCACATATTCGTAGTTTAAATTCGCACGGTATTGTTGCGATTCGCGATGTCGAAGTGACGCAAACTGATGTTGAGCGTGTTATAGACGCTGCACGTGCGGTTGCGATTCCTGCTGATCAAAAAATATTACATGTTCTTCCGCAAGAATTTATTATCGATCAACAAGAAGGCATTCGTGAGCCCATCGGTATGTCAGGTGTCCGCTTAGAAGCCCGCGTTCACTTGGTAACAGGTGCGCTTTCTGCTGCCCAAAATATTTTAAAGTGCGTCAAAAAATGTGGCATTGATGTTTCTGATATGGTTTTAGAACAACTCGCCTCCAGTTATGCGGTTTTAACCGACGATGAAAAAGAATTAGGTGTATGCTTAGTCGATATTGGCGGTGGTACAACAGATATTGCTGTATTTAACGAAGGTTCCATTCGTCACACTGCCGTAATTCCGATTGCAGGCGATCAAGTCACCAATGATATTGCGGTTGCATTACGCACCCCCACCCAAAGCGCAGAAGAAGTTAAACTGAAACATGCATGTGCTTTAGTGGATATTGCACATCCCGAAGAAATGATAGAAGTTCCAGGCGTTGGTGATCGTCCTCGTCGACGATTATCCAAACGTGCCCTCGCTGAAGTGATAGAACCCCGTTATGAAGAATTATTCCGTTTAGTACAAGCTGAATTACGTCGCAGTGGTTTTGAAGATTCCGTTGCATCAGGAATTGTTTTAACCGGCGGCGCATCGTTAATGCCTGGAGCACTTGAGTTGGCAGAAAATATTTTCCGTATGCCAGTTCGATTAGGAATTCCGCAAGGTGTCACCGGATTGAGTGAAGTGATTCACAGTCCTATTTATGCTACAGCAGTGGGGTTGTTATTATCAGGGAAGCAACATTTATTTGATCATCGGACGGATCTTCCTGCGCAGTCCGGAATTAAAGATGTTTGGGGTCGAATGAAAAACTGGTTTCAAGGGAATTTTTGAGGAGAAAAAACTGTGTCTATTTTAGCCGAGCAAAATGCGAACATAAAAGTCATCGGTGTCGGTGGCGGTGGAAGTAATGCTGTAAATTTCATGATGCAACAAAAAATCGAAGGTGTTGTATTCATGAACGCCAATACAGATAAACAGGCCCTCGATAAATCAGCTGCTCCGATTAAATTACAATTAGGCGATGAAATTACGCGCGGTTTAGGTGCAGGTGCAAATCCCGAAATCGGTCGTCAATCCGCTGAAGCCGATCGCGAAAAAATTAAAGATTATCTCAAAGGCACAGATATGCTGTTTATTACAGCCGGCATGGGCGGTGGTACTGGAACCGGTGCTGCTCCTGTTGTTGCAGAATTAGCCAAAGAGATGGGCATTCTAACTGTTGCGGTTGTTACCAAACCCTTCTCGTTTGAGGGTCGCAAAAGAATGCTCGTTGCCGAAGAAGGCATTAAAAATCTTTCTCATCACGTGGATTCTTTAATTATTGTTCCCAACAATAAATTATTAAGCGTATTAGGCAAAAACGTAACGCTATTAAATGCGTTCAAAGCCGCAAATAATGTTTTACTCGGTGCCGTACAAGGTATCGCTGAATTAATTACGCGACCAGGATTAATCAACGTGGATTTCGCAGACGTTCGCACTGTTATGTCTGAAATGGGCATGGCGATGATGGGAACCGGAATTGCGAACGGTGAAAATCGTGCGCGCGCTGCAGCAGAAGCGGCTATTGCAAGCCCATTACTCGAAGATGTCGATTTATCTGGTGCTAAAGGTATTTTAGTCAATATTACCGCTGGCTTAGATATGTCTATTGGTGAATTTGATGAAGTGGGTAGCGTCATTCAAGCCATTGCATCACAAGAAGGCGCAACAGTTGTTGTGGGTACGACAATTGATCCTGACATGACCGATGAATTACGTGTAACTATTATTGTAACGGGGTTAGGTAAATTAACGGATTCGCCAGTTAAATTCTCAAAAACAGATGAAGAACCTAATTATTCTGAGTTAGCGCGGCCTACTGTTTTACGTAAACAAGCAGCGTCAACCAAAACACCGGTAGAACCTCAAAGTTCTCATGACATTGATTATTTAGATATTCCTGCATTCCTTCGCCGACAAGAGGAAGAAGCGTAAGCGATGGTCAAACAACGCACACTTCAAACGGCAATTAAAGCAACAGGTATTGGACTGCACACAGGGGAGCCAACCATTCTCACCTTGCGTCCTGCTCCAGAAAATACCGGTATTGTTTTTTATCGAAACGATTTACCAACGCCTGTTTGTATTCCTGCGCGCCCTGAAAATGTCGGCGACACAGTAATGTCTACCTGCTTGATTAAAGACGGGGCGCGAATTGCAACTATTGAGCATTTGATGTCTGCTTTAGCAGGATTAGGCATCGATAATGCGTATATTGATGTTAACGCAGCAGAAATTCCGATCATGGATGGAAGCTCGGGGCCGTTCGTCTATATTTTGCAATCAGCTGGTATTAAAGAACAAGCGGCTGCAAAAAAATTCGTTCGCATCAAACGCAAAATTACAGTGCGAGTAGATGATAAGTGGGCGATGTTTGAACCCTATGAAGGTTTTAAAGTTTCTTTATCGATTGATTTTAATCACCCGCTTTTCCACGGAAAACCCCAAGAAGCCAGTATTGATTTTTCGACAACGTCGTATGTTAAAGAAGTCAGTCGTGCGAGAACCTTTGGATTTATTTCTGAATATGAATATTTACGTGCGCGCAATCTTGCCCTAGGCGCTTCGATGGATAATGCGATTGTGATTGACGAATATCGCATTTTAAATGACGGTGGATTACGTTACGAAGATGAATTCGTTAAGCATAAAATTTTAGATGCGGTGGGTGATTTATATTTATTGGGATCGATTATTGGATCTTTCTCGGGTTATAAATCGGGACATGCATTAAACAATCAATTACTGCGTGAATTACTTGCTGATCCAAGCGCGTATGAAATCGTCACGTTTGAAGACAAAGAAGCTAAGTCGCCAATTCTGTATCCTGCCTTACACTTTGCGTAATCGGCGTTTCTTCCAAACAATGCTGTGATAAATACAGCGCTATTAGACTAAACGGAACCATCAGATACATCCCTGTAAAAAATTCCAGTTTTGACAGTATCAACAATCCCGTCATGTACCCGAAAAACCAATACAAACTTTTACTGCATTCAAAAATATTTTTGCGCTGATAGGTTAAATTAATAATCAGTCCGATAATCACAGCTACATATAACTTCCATAAAATAGAAAACCCACACCAAAACAACATCAAATTACATACACAAAAGGCTATATAGGAAATTAACACTGCCGCGGATAATCTAAACGGACGTTTCATATCGGGCTGTAATTTGCGCAATGCCAATAAACAAATGGGCCCTATTCCGTATGACAAAATGCTGGCTGATGACAAAAACGCGACCATTTTTTGCCATCCTGGGAAAGGTAAAAACGAAAATAAACCTACAAAGAAATTTATATATAGCGTTACATACGGAATTCTATACCGATTTAATTTCAATAAAAATTTGGGCAAATGATTATTTAATGCCATGCCGTATAAAATGCGCGAGGTTGCAGCGGTATAAACTAATGTTGTTCCAAACGGCGAAAAACACGCATCAAACATCAACAGTAACGACACAACACTTAACCCCAGTAATACCGTCAATCCCACCAGAGGACCACTATCGCCTGTAAAACTCAATTCACTCCAGCCCTGTGCTAATAATCCTTTGGGAATAGCCGCAATAAAACTTAACTGCAGCATAAAATACAATACAAATCCAACAGCTACGGCACCCAATATTGCAATGGGAATATTTCTATCAGGATTTTTAACTTCACCGGCTAACATCAAACCGTTTTGAAATCCTGTAAATCCAAAGGCAACACCGCCCAACGATAATGCGGTAAAAATAGATTCCCAATTGGATGATCCCGATAAATTAATACTGATATTCCCAAAGGTATGATTGAGATTTGCCGAATATAACAAGCTAATAATAGCAAGGGATGGAATGGCAAATTTAATAATGCTCGCGTATTTATTGCATTCCGCTAGTAACTTCACGCCAAACGTATTCAACAAAACCACGCTGCTCATAATAATAAACGCCGCCATAAATCCGTATAGCGAAAGTTTGGTAACGTGATCGTCTTTAGTAACTAAACTGGGAAATATGTGACTGGCATATTGCAAAATCGCTTGAATTTCGATGGGTGTCATCACCACATAAGACAACCAGGATACCCAACCGAAAATAAATCCCACTTCTCTTCCATGAGTGAACGTTGGGTAATTCGACATGCCACCGGAAATAGGAATCATGGTTCCTAATTCACATAGCGGTAATGCGATGAATAGCATAAATACAGCAGCGATGACCCAACAGATTAAGGCGTTACTACCTGCCATTTGTGCGCTAATAAAGGGACTAAATAACCATCCTGAACCAATCATGCCACCGGCAGCAGCAACTAAGACATTTACAGTAGAAATATCACGCTTGAGCATCTTTCACCTATTGTTGGACTGACAATTATGTCAATATGAATTTTTCAGTCTCTTCTCGATGTTTCTTTAAATATTCCATGAACGGTGTCCCCCCCGTTCCTACTGCATTTGGATTGCCGGAGCTCATCTGATGTTGATGCTGAATATAACTCGCTGCATAACTTAAATGAGTTTGACGAAAACGATTCACGAACTTAACACACATATTGTATGCTTCTTTCAACGCAGAATCATTCTGTTTCTTAACATATTTTCGCACCCTGCTGTATTTTTCAATCTTCTCTAAATATACCCGATGCGCTTTGGGCATATATAAACGCATTTCTTGCAAATACGATTTGAGCTGATCATTTTCATGTGTTATGCCTAATAAACCATCCATGCAGGGAATAATTCCACTTTGCGCGCCGGTTTCACCTCGAAACTGCTGTGGTTTTCCTTGATAATCCGCCACCCCTTCATAAATTAACCCGTGTGGAAATTCGGGATGATTTTTCCAGCCATGAATGTATGGCCGCACACGATGGTAATAAATATACGGATCACAATGTTGCGGCATTCTATCTAATACAATACAAATTTTTTCCAACGCTACCATGATATTTTTCAAGCTCGACAATAATTTTTCATTGTCTTTTTGTTTTACCGCTTGAATCGCAATCAAACAGTTTTCTAATGCGGGGATCGCTTTTTGTTCAATATCCACATGCACCAAAATAAACCATTCCTCATCAATACCACCCAGAAAGTTTTGAATTAACGCAATATTGCCTAATTCAACTTCACCCGATTTATCAATTTTTTTCCAATTATGTAAGGCATATGACGCATAAGATAACACTGGTGGACGTTGCAATAATTGCGACACGTCATACCAGGGTTTAGCTAATACAGCAGGAAGATTCTGAACAGCAGGACGTTCGCCCCACACATACGCATGGCCTAAATACGATAAAATTTGCATACCCCGCTCCATTTGGCGGGTATTTTTTAAAAATTCAATCGGAAATGGCGGCAATGATTCAATTGTCTTTCGCACAAATCGACTGACTAATAATTTGGGCAGCTCAATAGCAACATTTTCCCACGCAGCAAAACGTGCAGGTAATCTTTCTAAAGGATCGACAGCAGGTAAAAAACCATTTTTCATTTCAGCTCCTAGAACGCCGGAATTCCTGTAATTCCCGCGCCTAAAATTAACGCGTGAATATCTGCTGTGCCTTCATACGTTTTGACGGTTTCGAGATTCAACACGTGCCGAATTACATGGTATTCGTCCATAATGCCATTACCGCCCAAAATATCTCGCGACTCACGTGCAATATCCAATGCCGTAATTGTCGAATAACGCTTCATCATTGAAACACTTTCAGTTGAAGCTTTATTTTCAGCTTTTAATCGACCTAAACGTAAACAGCCTTGCAAACCTAAGCTGATTTTTGTTTCCATTTCCACTAGTTTATATTGAATTAATTGATTAGCCGCGAGCGGTTTATCAAATTGTTTTCGCTCTAATGCGTAATTCCGCGCGGTTTGAAAACAAAATTCGGCTGCACCCAACGCACCCCACGAAATACCATAACGCGCATTTTCTAAACAATGAATAGCGGCGCCCAAGCCTTTTGCATCCTCCAATACATTTTCATCCGGGACAAACACTTTCTCCAAAAATACTTCGCCCGTGAGAGAGGCGCGTAATGAAAATTTATTGTGCATCGCAACAGTGGACAACCCCTTCATGCTTTTTTCTAATATAAATCCCTGTATTTTATTGTCATCGTTTTTTGCCCATAAAATAAATATATCTGCAATGGGTGCATTAGTGATCCAAGTTTTGCTGCCCGAAATTTCATAACCGCCTTTCACTTTTTTTGCTTTAGTTTGCATGCTGCTCGGATCTGAACCATGATTCGGCTCAGTTAAACAAAAGGATCCGACCCACTCGCCTTTAACTAATTTCGGTAAATATTTATCTTTTTGGGCTTTAGTTCCATAAATATAAATCGGATAAATAATTAAAGAAGACTGCACACTCGCTGCCGAACGAAACGCAGAATCTACCCGCTCAATTTCACGCGCAATTAAACCATAACTGACATAACTCACGCCGGCGCAACCATAGTCTTTTAAAGTAGCACCTAGAAATCCTAAATCGCCCATTTCACGCAGTACGGTTTTATCAAAACTTTCTTCACGAAAAGCTTTGGTAATACGGGGCAATAATTTAGTTTGCGCATAATCATAGGCTGTTTTTTGAATTAATTTTTCTTCATCGGTTAATTGCTCATCAAATAAAAAAGGCGATTGCCAATCAAAGGGAACACGCGTTTTACTCATAGAATTTTATTCCTTGTGCTAAGGGAAGCTTGTCGCTCCAATTTATGGTATTCGTTTGTCGACGCATATAATTTTTCCATGCATCTGACCCTGCTTCACGTCCACCACCTGTTTCTTTTTCACCACCAAATGCTCCACCTATTTCCGCGCCAGAGGTGCCAATATTAATATTCGCAATTCCACAATCACTGCCATGCGAAGATAAGAATTTTTCAATGTTTTTCAAGTTCGTGGAAAATAACGCAGACGATAATCCTTGCGGTACCATGTTTTGCAATTGAATCGCATCTTCAAATTCTTTAAATCCCATCACATATAAAATAGGCGCAAACGTTTCTTCTTGAACGACAGGCCAATGATTTTCTGCGCGTACAATGGTAGGCTCAACATAATATCCCGTGCCAGGCAAAATATTTCCGCCAACAATGATTTCTGCTTCGTGTTTATGGCATTCCGCCATCGCTTGCGTAAAAGCATTCATTGCATTTTCACTGATGAGAGGACCCATTAGATTTTGTTTATCCAACGGATCGCCCACCTGAATTTGCTTATACGCATGACGCAGCGCATCAATAACCTGCTCAATTAAGGATTCATGCACAATTAATCGACGTGTAGTTGTGCATCGTTGCCCTGCGGTTCCCACCGCACCAAATACGATGGCCGGGATAGCTAATCTTAAATCGGCGGTTTTATCAATAATAACGGCATTATTTCCACTGCATTCTAATAAATAACGCCCAAATCGTTTGGATACGACTTCTGCAACATGATGACCAACACTCGACGATCCCGTAAACGAAATTAATCCAATGTGTTTATTCGTCAGCAATAATTCCGCAATATGTTTATCTTCTGTAATCATTAATGAAAAAACGCCAGAATACCCTAATTTTTTCATAGCTTTTGCACAAAGGTGTTGAATAGCAATTGCACACAAGGGTACTTTAGAAGACGGCTTCCATATCACGACATTACCACAAATTGCAGCTAAAAATGCATTCCATGCCCACACCGCCATCGGAAAATTAAATGCGGTAATGACCGCAACCACACCTAGCGGATGCCATTGTTCATACATACGATGCTGCGCACGTTCCGAATGCATGGTTTTTCCATATAACATGCGTGATTGACCAACGGCAAAATCTACCATATCGATCATTTCTTGTATTTCGCCTTCTGCTTCTGCTTTTATTTTTCCCATCTCTAACGAAATTAAACTCGCTAAAAACTCTTTATTTTTTCGCAATAAAACGCCGATTTTACGAATAAGCTCACCGCGTTTCGGCGCAGGAATTGCAGACCAGTGTTCTGCATTTTTTTTTGCATTCGCTACAATTTTTTGAAATTGGGTCAACGTCGTTGGGGTAACTTCTGCAATCGGTTGTTCCGTAGCAGGATTGATGGAAATAATATTGGTTACAGGCTCATCTGAAGAAAGCCACGTGGTATTTGAATAAGAACCGGAATTAATAGGTTGAATTTTACACTGTTTGAGGATTTCCTTTTCCATCTTGCTCTCCCTTACGTGAAGACTACAAATACTTGCCGAAAAAGTCTTTTTTTAATGCCTCAAAGTCAATCTCTTCTTGAAAAACTAAACCGCGATACGTTTTAGCATGTTTTAATACATGATGCACCACTGCACATAAAGACGCGGCAGTTGAAAGTTGTAATGCCGAATATAATTTTCCTGCGATTTTTTGAGGATGATATTTTTTGACGATTTGTTCTTCATGCCACTGCCCGTATCGTTTTCCTTTTACCGAAACGGCGACAATGACCACATCTTGAGTCGTTGTAGGCAACGCATTTTCTAAAATCTTTTTCAGTGTGGGGCGATCATCATTCAATTTTAAATCATCCATGAGAAATTTTATTTTTTCACAATGGCCTGGATAACGAATCGTTTTGTAATGCAAATGGTTAACCTTACCCGCATATAAATCAATTAAATTCCCCAAACCACCCGAGGTATTAAACGCTTCATATAACATTCCATCGATTTCTAATTCCTCACGATCTTCCAGGGGTTTCAACGATACTTTTTTGCCGTGATCTAATGCATAACACGTTTTGCCGTATTCATTGATTAAACCGTCTACAGACCACGTAATCGCATAATGCAATGCGTTATTGGCATATTGCGGTAATCCCCCCACCCGAAGTTGTATCGAATCGATTACTGAAAAATGAGAGGCTAAATAATGCCCAATAATTCCTACTAAACCTGGCGCCAATCCACAACGCGGAACAAAAGCGTTTTTAACCCCTTTGGCGAGTTTTTTGATTGCGTGACTGGCTTCGACGTCTTCCGTTAAATCAAAATAGTGCAGGCTGTATTTTTTCGCGATTTTAGCAGCAAGAACAGTATGAAAATAAGGTAAACACGAAATAATGGCTGTAATGTTTTTATATTTTGGGTTTTTAAAAAAGAGATCAACCGAATGAGGATTGGTAATATCAAACTGAACTACAGCAGAGGAAGACGGCGTTGCATCAGCAAGCATAACTTTATGTTTTGCTTGCTTTAAAAGCGTCGCCGTTAAAGTTCCGATTCTACCCGCACCAATAACGAGTATGGTATGCATTCGATCCTTAAACTAATTCGATAAGCGCAAGCGGCGCATTGTCGCCTGCACGGTATCCACATTTTAAAATCCGTAAATAACCACCTGCTCTTTCTTTATACTGCGGCCCCACTTCAGCAAATAATTTTTTAACTGTTTCTTTATTACGTAAACGTGAGTGAATTAATCGACGTCTTGCCAATGAATCCACTTTAGATAACGTAATGATTCTTTCTGCCACACTTCGTAATTCTTTTGCTTTCGCTAAGGTCGTGGTAATGCGACCATGTTCAATGAGCGAAATAACAAGGCTACGAAATAACGCTTTTCGCTGACTGGAGTTACGACTTAATTGACGACCTGTATTACGATGACGCATAACAAAACCCTTTTACCTTTTATAAAATTTAGTGACGATCATTTTCGCGATTAAAAGATGCCGGTGGCCAATTTTTAATCGACATTCCTAATGACAGTGAACGCGCAGACAACACATCTTTGATTTCATTCAGTGATTTTTTACCCAAGTTTGGTGTTTTTAATAATTCCGCTTCTGTACGTTGAACTAAATCACCGATGTAATAAATATTTTCTGCTTTTAAACAATTCGCTGAACGAACGGTTAATTCCAAATCATCCACCGGTCTCATTAGCAACGGATCAACATCTTCTTTTGATTCGGCTGCGATTTGTTGATGCTCATGTTTTAATTCAACGAAGTAAGATAATTGTTCTTGTAAAATCGTTGCTGCGCGACGAATTGCTGCTTCAGGTTCAATCGTACCATTCGTTTCAAGATCAATAATTAATTTATCTAAGTTGGTACGTTGCTCAACACGTGCATTTTCGATGGTATAAGTAATACGACGAATGGGTGAAAATGTTGCATCCAATTTAAGCGCATTAATCGTATTTTTCTTTTCCGTTTCTAAACCGAATAAAACTTCTTCTTTTTGATGCGTATCCGCAATATTTGCTGGTTGAAATCCTCTTCCACGCATAACTTTAATCGTCATGGAGAGCTTACCTTTTTGCGTTAAATGCGCAATAACATGCTCAGGATTTACAATTTCAACATCATGATCCAATGTTATATCTGAAGCATGAACAACACCTGGACCATCTTTATGCAACGATAAGGTTGCTTCATCTTTGGTATTTAATTTAATAGCAAGACCTTTGAGATTTAATAAAATCTCAACGACGTCTTCTTGAACGCCTTCAATTGCACCAAATTCATGTAATACACCATCAATGGAAACTTGTGTCACTGCACAACCTGGCATGGAAGACAACAATGTACGACGAAAAGCATTGCCAAGTGTATCGCCAAACCCTCTTTCTAAAGGTTGAATGGTGATGCGTGAACGATGTTTATCAATCGTTTCAACATCGATTGTGCGCGGCACCAAAAATTTGTTCACTGGACTCATCATCAGACTCATGCGTTAATCACCCTTACTTGGAATAAAGCTCAACAATCAACTGTTCATTATATTCAGCGGGAAGTTCATCACGCTGCGGCAAACGTTTAAAAGTCGCCGTTTTTTTGCTCGTATCTGTATCGATCCATTCAGTCGCTGGTTTTTCATTAAACAGTGCTAAAGCGCCATCAACACGTTTTTGTTTATGTCCTTTTTCACTCAATGAAATGACTGCACCCGCTGAAACTTGGTAAGATGGAATATCTACTTTTTGTCCATCCACTAACACGGCGCCATGATTCACTAATTGACGGGCTTCAGGGCGTGTAGCAGCAAATCCTGCACGATACACAATATTATCCAATCGCGCTTCCAACATTTGAAGCAACGTAACACCGGTTGCGCCTTTTTTACGGCTGGCTTTTACATAATAATTATGAAATTGACGCTCAGTCATTCCATAAATACGTTTAATTTTTTGCTTTTCACGCAACTGCACACCATAGTTAGATAATCTTGACGGTCTTGCACCGTGCTGCCCCGGCTTTTTATCTGACTTTTTTGTTCTTAAACCCTTCGATTTTAAGAATAAATCTGTACCTTCTCTACGGGCATATTTACATGCTTTACCACTGGATCTAGCCATAACTAACTACATTCTCCTGTATTTTAAACTCGACGTCTCTTGGGAGGACGGGGACCATTATGTGGAATTGGCGTAACATCACTCACGAGCATTACTTTAATTCCCACTGATGAAATTGCTTTTACAACAGATTCACGACCTGGACCGGGACCTTTAATGTAAATAATTGCAGCTGCAAGGCCGTAATTTTCTTTTACACTTCTACCTAATTCTTCTGCAGCAACTTGGGCCGCAAAGGGTGTACTTTTACGAGAACCACTGAATCCCTTACTTCCTGCGCTCGCTTGCCCTAAACTGTTACCTGCGGGATCAGTGATAGTAATCACCGTGTTATTGTAAGATGCTTGAACATGCACAATACCTTGAGGCACTTTTCTCGTCTTCTTTTTACGAACCGGTGCACTGGCTTTACCTTTTACTTTGCTTTTCTCTGATTTATCAGCAGAATCTTTTGCTTCAACTTTTGCCATAATATTTCATTTTTCCCAATTACAATTTAATCTCTTGTTGACATTACTCTTTTGATGCAGCCGCTTTAATGACACGTTTAATTTTACCTTTACGTGTTCTTGCATTGGTTCTTGTACGTTGCCCTCGAACAGGCAAACCTTTTTTATGACGCATGCCACGATACGTTCCCGTATCCACTAAACGCTTAATATTCATCGTCGTTTCACGACGCAAATCACCTTCGATCACAAGCTTTAACTGTGCAATCATTTGTCGAATGGATTCTGCTTGGGCTTCAGTTAAATCTTTACCCTTAATAGCCCCATTAACATTGGATTTTTCACACAACAATTTTGCCAATGTAGGCCCAATGCCATAAATTTCTTGCAATCCTATGACGATATGCTTTGTAGCAGGAATATTTACTCCAGCAATACGTGTCATCGTTTTGATTCTCCTAACTCTTAACCTTGTCTTTGTTTATGTTTTGCGTTAGTGCAGATGATTCTAACTACACGCTTACGTTTTATCACTTTGCAATTTCTGCACATTTTACCGACTGAAGCCCTAACTTTCATTTTTTCCGATCCCCAAGACTCAAAAACCCAATAGTATACCAACTTTTATCGAAGAAATCTAAGTGGATTGCCTGTTCCCTTAAGATTTGACTTCTTCATTAGAGACTCATACTCCCGAGACATCAGATGAGCCTGAATCTGCGCGATAAAGTCCATAATAACAACAACTATAATCAATAACGATGTTCCACCAAAGTAAAAAGGCACGTGCCAAGTCAAAAACATAAACTCAGGCAGTAACGCCACTAACACCAAATAACCTGCGCCCACCAGCGTCAAACGAGTCATGACGCCATCGATATACTTTGCACTTTGGTCACCGGGACGGATGCCTGGTATAAATGCTCCAGACTTCTTCAAATTATCTGCCGTCTCACGGGGATTAAAAACAATCGCCGTATAAAAAAAGCTAAAAAAGATAATCGCTGCCGCTAACAGTAAGACATACAAGGGTTGTCCTGGCTGCAGCGCAAATCCAATATCTTGTAACCATAACCACGAATGCTCACCCGAAAAAAATGTCGCCAATGTTGAAGGTAGCATAATAATACTGGATGCAAAAATCGGTGGAATAACCCCCGACATATTAATTTTCAACGGCAAATGACTGCTTTGTGCCGCATAAATTTTTCGTCCTTGCATACGTTGTGGATATTCAACTTTAATTCTTCGCTGCGCTCTTTCCATAAACACAACAAAAGCAATTGCAGCAACCACCAATAACGTTACAAAAATCAACGCGAAAAACTGTATTTCACCTTGGCGTAATTGTTCTAAAAATCGTGCAATCGCTGCAGGCAATCCTGATACAATACCGCTAAAAATAATTAAGGAAATACCGTTTCCAACACCACGCTCCGTAATTTGTTCACCTAACCACATAATGACCATGGTGCCAGTAACAAGCGATGTCGTTGTAATGATATAAAACGACAAATCAGCATTCAGTGCGATCTGTTGGCTAATCAACCATTTTGACACGCCCAAGGCTTGAAACAATGCCAATATCACTGTTCCATATCGCGTATATTCATTAATTTTTCGTCGTCCTGATTCACCTTCTTTTTTTAATTCTTCCAATGACGGCAAAACAGAAACCAACAATTGCATAATGATAGATGCCGAAATATAAGGCATAACACCTAGTGCAAAAATGGTGAGTCGCGATAAAGCGCCTCCCGAAAACATATTAAATAACCCTAAAATTCCATTTCTTTCATTATGAAAAAAATTTGCTAATTTAACTGGATCTAATCCAGGAATTGGAATATGTGCACCAATTCTATAAACAATCAGCGCTAAAATAACGAAGAGAAGTCGCTGTTTTAATTCCTGCAACCCTGCAAACAATCCTGCTCGATTTTGGATATTTCCTATCGCCATTCGCTATGACTCGACCTTTCCACCTGCTGAAGTAATGGCGTCTTTTGCACCCTTGGTTAATTTAATCTCTTTTGCAATCGTTAATTTCTTTTTAATTTCACCCTTCAAAATAACTTTGACACTTTTAATATGATCTTGAATTAATTTTGCTTGGCGTAATATTTCCATTGTTACATTATCACTATCTAAGGCATTTAATTCAAATAATCGAATTTCATGTACCAACGGTGAAATTTTAGAACGAAAACCAAATTTAGGTAATCGTCTTTGCATCGGCATTTGTCCGCCTTCAAATCCTAATTTGTGGTATCCGCCTGCACGTGCGTGTTGACCTTTATGACCTTTTCCGGATGTTTTACCACGACCACTACCGATCCCACGACCTAATCGTTTACCTGTTTTTTTGGAACCAATAGCCGGTTGAATGGTATTAAGATGCATCGTCATTACTTAGACTCCTCTTTCGGCGGTAAAATATCTGATATTTTTTTACCACGCTTATCTGCTGCATAACGCGGAGAACGCATATCAACCAACCCTTTGATTGTTGCACGCACCACATTAATCGGTGTCGACGAACCCATCGTTTTTGCTAACACATCATGCACACCTAGCACTTCAAAAACAGCTCGCATTGCACCACCCGCAATAATTCCTGTACCTTCTGAAGCCGGTTGCATAAATACTTTAGATGCACCATGAGAAGACACGATACGATGCTGCAACGTAGAACCATTTAATTCAATCTTAATTAGATTTTTTCGTGCGGCTTGCATCGCTTTTTGAATAGCCGCTGAAACTTCTAGAGCTTTTCCACTACCTAAACCGACGCGCCCCTTTCCATCGCCAACAACAATATACGCGGTAAAACTGAACTTTTTACCACCTTCAACAACTTTTGAGTTGCGATTAACGTGGATAAGCTTTTCAAGCATCCCGTCGCTTTTTGTTGATGAATCAAAACCAAAACTTGTAGACATTACGGTATATCCTTAGAAAATCAAACCATTTTCTCTGGCAGCATCTGCCAAAGCTTTTACACGACCATGATATTTAAAACCAGACCGGTCGAACCCTACTTTTGAAATCCCTGCAGCAACAGCACGCTTAGCAACCAATTGTCCTACAACAGCAGCAGATTTTATATTTGCCGCTTGTTTATCTAACATGGCTTTTACTTCTTTATCCAATGTTGATGCAACAGCAAGCACTTTACTGCCATCAGGTGTTAACACTTGTGCATAAATATGTTGAACACTGAGATGCACTGATAATCTCGGCATATCTAACACTCTTAATTTATGTCGTGTTTTCTTTGCGCGACGCGCACGGCTACTGATCACTTTTTTCATATAACTCTCACCCTACTTTTTCTTTACTTCTTTCAGGTGAATCACTTCACCCAAGAATTTAATTCCTTTGCCCTTATAACATTCAGGCATGCGATAACGACGAATTTCTGCAGCTACCTGCCCCAACAATTGATTATCATGAGAAGATAACACAATTTCAGTTTGGCTGGGGGATTCTGCTGTTACCCCTTGAGGCAAGTCGTACGCGACGGGATGTGAAAAACCCAACGTCAGGTTTAATTTAGTTCCTTGCACTTGAACACGGTAACCTACCCCAACTAATACCAGATGCAATTTAAATCCTTCGCTAACGCCCACTAAGGTATTGCGTAAATTTGCCCAAATGGTTCCCAGCATTGCTTTTTGGGAACCTTGTTCGCTTTTTACAAAAACATTACTACCTTCTGTAGTAATTTTAATTTCTGAGTGAAGTGCAATCTTCACTGTTTTTTTAGGACCTTTAACTTCTACAAAATCAGCGTGCGGCTGTATCGTCACACCTTTTGGAAGAGTCAATGGTTTATTTGCAAGTCTAGACATAACATTTACCTAAAATTAATTGATAATAAATAAGGCTTCGCCGCCCACTTTTGCTTCTCTCGCTTTAAGGTGTGACATTACACCTTTAGACGTCGAAAGCACCATAACACCAAAACCGTCAATAATTTTGGGGATATCACGACATTGTTTATACACACGCAAACTCGATTTACTAACGCGATCAATCATCTGAATCACTGGCTTATTCATATAATATTTTAAATCAATTTTTAAAAAGGGTTTTTCTTCCACTTTAATTGCATCGTATGCATTCAGAAAGCCTTCGTCTACCAACACATCGCAAACGCTGCGATTCAATTTAGAATCAATTACTTCTACGTATTTTTTCCCCATGGCTTGAGCATTTTTAATTCTCGCCAACATGTCTGATAATGTATCGTTTACCATAATCTGAATTTCACCCTCTATTTTACCAACTCGACATCAATAAGCCAGGAATTTGTCCTTGAGATGCCAATACGCAAATCATATGACGACAAATACCAAATTTTTTATACACGCCTCGTGGACGTCCGGTTAACGCACAGCGGTTACGCAAACGAATTTTATTGGAATCTTTAGGCAATGCAGCTAATTTGCGTTGCGCTTCTTGTCTTTTTTTCGCAGACAACGTTGGATCAATCGCCGCTTTTTTTAGCTCTTGGCGTTTTTTCCAATATTTGTTAACAATCTCTTTTCTCTTTTCGTTACGAACCACTACTGAACGTTTAGCCATAAAATTCCTCAATCTTCTTTAAACGGAAACTGAAACGCTTTTAAAAGCGCATAAGCTTCTTTGTCAGATTTTGCAGTGGTTGTAATCGTAATATCTAAACCACGCAATGCATCAATTTCATCATAATTAACTTCAGGAAATACGATTTGTTCTTTTAGTCCAAACGAATAATTTCCTTGACCATCAAATGAACGTTTTGATAATCCACGAAAGTCACGAATACGCGGAATCACAACACCAATTAATTTTTCTAAAAAATCGTACATGCGTTTACGACGCAACGTTACTTTGCAACCAATCGGCCAACCTTCGCGAATTTTAAATGTCGAAATAGATTTTCGCGCATGCGTAGTTAAAGGCTTTTGACCTGTTATTTTTGTCATATCTGAAATCGCAGCTGTTAATGTTTTTTTATCAG
Source organism: uncultured Coxiellaceae bacterium (assembly GCA_964559315.1). Lineage (GTDB taxonomy): Bacteria > Pseudomonadota > Gammaproteobacteria > DASZBR01 > DASZBR01 > DASZBR01. The sequence goes on along the minus strand of CAZLGL010000007.1, from coordinate 21,515 downwards.
CAACCGCTTCACCCACGCCCATATTCAATGTAATTTTAACAAAGCGCGGAACTTCCATGACAGAAGAATAATTAAATTCTTTAGCTAACGCTTTGGTTACATTCGCTTTGTAGTGTTGTTCAAAATTTGACATAATTTTTACCCATCTTAAATATCAATCAATTCGCCATCGGATTTAAAATGACGAACTTTTTTTCCATCACCTAAAATCTTAAACTTTACTTTGTCTGCTTTTTGCTTAATCGGATTATAAATTGCAAGATTTGACACATTAATTTTTGCTTCTTTTTCAATGAGACCACCCGGTTTATTTGCACGTGGATTCGGTTTCGTGGCTCTTTTAACCATTTTAAGGCCTTCCACCAATGCTTTTTCTAATTTAGGGAATACAGACAATACTTTGCCTGTTTTACCTTTATCTTTTCCTGTCATGACGATAACCGTATCGCCCTTTTTAATTTTACGCATAACTATAAAACCTCTTCTGCGAGAGAAATAATTTTAGCAAACATTTCGCCCCGTAATTCTCTTGTTACAGGCCCGAAGATACGTGTTCCAATCGGTTGATTTTGCGCGTTTAACAATACCACGGCATTTGAATCAAATCGAATTACAGAACCATCATCGCGACGAACACCTTTGGCGGTTCTTACAACAACGGCTAAGTACACATCGCCTTTTTTAACTTTACCATTTGGGATAGCATCTTTAATGCTAACTTTGATGAGGTCACCCACTCCTGCATAACGACGCTTGGAGCCACCCAATACTTTAATGCACATGACCTCACGCGCACCACTATTATCTGCTACTTTTAAATACGATTGCGTTTGAATCACTATAACACCTCACGTTCTGCAAAAATCGTTGGAACCGACAGTTTTGCTGCAGCTAAACGAAAGGCCTCAATCGCTTCAACACGTGACACACCTTCCAATTCAAATAACACACGACCCGGCTGAATTTGCGCTACCCAATATTCTACACTTCCTTTACCCTTACCTTGACGAACTTCTAACGGCTTTTTCGTCATGGGCTTATCAGGAAAGATTTTAATCCAAAGTTTTCCCCCACGCTTTACGTAACGCGTTAACACTTTACGTGCCGCTTCAATTTGGCGGGCGGTAATTTGCGCCCAATGGGTCGCTTTTAAGCCAAACGCACCATGACTTACTTTTGAACCTGCAAAAGCCAATCCACGATTACGCCCTTTGTGGGTTTTGCGAAATTTTGTTCGTTTTGGTTGTAACATTTATAACTCTCCTGCCTTCTACTTCTGTTCGGCTGCTTCTACAACTTCACGTTTAGAAGAAACATCACCTTTGTAAATCCACACTTTCACGCCAATAATACCAGCCGTTGTTTTTGCTTCAGAAAATCCATAGTCAATATCTGCTTTTAATGTGTGAAGCGGAACTCGACCTTCACGCATCCATTCAGTACGTGCAATTTCTGCACCGCCTAAACGGCCTGCTACACATACTTTAATACCTTTTGCACCTTGACGAAGTGCAGACGACATCGCTTTTTTCATCGCGCGTCTGAACATCGCACGTTTTTCTAATTGTTGCGCAATACTTTCGGATACTAATTTTGCATCAATATCAGGCTTTTTTACTTCTTCAATCACAATATGTACAGAAACACCGCCCAACATTTGGCTTAAAATTCCTTTTAATTTTTCGACTTCTTCGCCTTTTTTACCCAATACCACACCCGGACGCGCAACAAATACTTTGACAGTAACTTTATTACTGGTCGGTCTTAAAATAACAATACGTGCAACACCTGCATGTGCAAGTGATTTCTTTAAAAATTCACGCACACGAAAATCGGCAAGTAATGTTTCTGGATATCTTTTACTGTCCATATACCAAACAGAATCCGATTCACGAATTACGCCAACTCTGAATGAAACTGGACTAACTTTCTGACCCATCTTAATCTTCCTTTTGAGAAATTTCTGCGAGCTTAATTGTAATATGTGACAATCGTTTTAAAATTCTGTCACCTCGACCTTTTGCTCTCGCCATCATTCGTTTATATGCGCCCGCTTCATTGACATAGATAGTTGCAATTTTCAACGTATCGATGTCTGCACCATGATTATGTTCTGCATTCGCCAAGGCAGATTCCAATAATTTTTTAATCATGCTGCTGGCTTTTAACGGCATATAACTCAACATGTTTAATGCACGATCGACCGGCAAGCCACGAATTTTATCCGCAACTAATCTTGCCTTCAGCGGCGAAATTCTTGCATTGTTCAATATTGCTACACTTTCCATCTCGTTCACTCTCTATGCTTTTGTCTTGTCAGCGTCACCTGCTTTTTTATCTGCAGCTGAGTGACCCTTAAAAATACGTGTAGGTGCAAATTCACCTAATTTATGGCCAATCATATTTTCAGAAATAAATATTGGCACATGTGTTTTACCATTATGAATAGCAATCGTGAGACCTACAAACTCAGGAATAACAACCGAAGATCGCGACCATGTTTTAAGCGGTTTTTTATCTTTACCTGAAATCGCAATTTCAGCTTTTTTCATCAATTTAAAATCAACAAATGGTCCTTTCTTAACAGAGCGTGCCACAATTAACCCCTCTCTCTTGCTTTAACAATAAATACTGCTGTTCGTTTATTTTTACGTGTTTTATACCCTTTCGTAGAAACACCCCATGGCGTTACAGGATGACGACCACCTGAAGTTTTACCTTCACCACCACCGTGCGGGTGATCAATCGGATTCATGGCCACACCCCGAACCGTTGGACGAACACCTAACCAACGTTTTGCACCTGCTTTACCAATTGAGCGCAAATTATGCTCACCATTGCCGACTTCACCAATCGAAGCGCGACAATCTAATCCTACGTTACGCGATTCACCAGATTTTAATTTAACAAGCGCGTACTTGCCTTCTTTCGCAATTAATTGAGCAGAAGAACCGGCTGAGCGTGCGATCTGGGCGCCCTTACCTTGCTTAAGCTCTATACAATGGATATTTGTACCGACAGGAATTAATCGCAGCGGTAAGTTATTTCCCAATTTAATTCCCGATTGAAGACCTGAAGAAACTTCATCCCCTTCTTTCAATCCAGCGGGTGCAAGTATATAACGTCTTTCGCCATCAATGTACCGCAACAACGCAATATTTGCGGTACGATTAGGATCATACTCAATACGCTCAACTTTTGCGGTGATATTATCTTTGTTGCGAATAAAATCGATCATACGAAATTGACGCTTATGACCACCACCTTGATGCCGCGTCGTAATACGACCTGTATTATTTCGTCCACCTTTACGTTTCGTTGCGCCTGCCACTAAAGATTTAACAGGTCCTTTTTTATGTAAATTTGAACGACTCACAGTTTCACGAAATCGTTTTCCTGGAGATGTTGGTTTAGATTTCTTAATCGACATGATGCATTAATCCTTGGCTGTTTCAGATTCAGGTAAAGCAATGGTGTAACCATCCATGAGAGAAACATAAGCCTTTTTCCAATCACTGCGACGTCCTGTGATTGCGCCAGATCTTCGTTCTTTACCTCGTTGGTTAACGGTTCGCACCGATGCAACTTTTACATTAAATTCTTTCTCAACCGCATTTTTTACTTGCGCTTTATCTGCTTCTTTGTGAATTTTAAAAACATATTGATTCTTTGCAGACAATAGCGTTGCCTTTTCTGTTACGTGAGGACTTAAAATTACTTTTATAGAATGCTTAGCCATGTTGTAACGCCTCATTTAATTTTTGCAGTGCCGGTTTGGTAATGACAACGTGTTGATGTTTTACCAAAAACACAGGATCCACACCCTTCACTGAAATAACGGTTGTATTCAATAAGTTTCGTGATGCTAATGCTAGATTTTCGTCAATTTCACTAACAATAATCAAAGGTTTTTCTGCTTTTAATTTTGTCAGGTACGTTATTAATTCTTTTGTTTTAGGTTTAGCTAATTTAATTTCATCAACAACCATCAATCTTTCATCACGTAATAATTGCGATAAAATTGAACAAATAGCGCCTTTATACATTTTTTTGTTAATTTTTTGGCTGTAATCACCTGTGCGCGCGGCAAACGTTACACCACCATGACGCCATAATGGCCCACGTGTTGTACCCGCACGTGCGCGACCTGAACCCTTTTGTTTCCAAGGTTTTGCACCACCACCGCTCACTTCAGCACGTGTTTTTTGATGATGAGTACCTGCACGCAATCCTGCCATACGCGCAACAACAACTTGATGAATCAAAGATTCGTTATACGGTTTATCAAAAACAGTTGGAGAAAGTTCAAGCGATTTAAAATCAATTTTCTTAGCCATTATTTTTTCTCTCCTTTCGCCGGATAAATAACTACATAAGATCCTGGCGCTCCTGGAACACCACCTGAAATCAACATTAAACCTTTTTCAGCATCAATTTTGACCAACTTTAAGTTCGGCACTGTAACGTTTTTATTACCCATTTGTCCGGCCATTCTTTTACCTTTAAATACTTTACCCGGAGACTGGCGTTGACCGATAGAACCGCCCACACGATGCGATAAAGAGTTACCATGAGAAGCATCTTGTGTTCTAAAATTATGGCGTTTAACTACCCCTGCAAAACCTTTACCTTTTGATACACCTTCAACATCTACCTCAGAAATCGATTCAAATAAATTTACAGTAAGTTCACTACCGACTTTAAAATCATCAGGTGATTTTACGTGAAATTCCCATAATCCGATACCAGGCTCTACATTTGCTTTTGCATAATGTCCAATCATAGGCTTAGACAAATGAGACGCTTTTTTAGACCCGGTTGTTACTTGAATAGCAACATAACCATCAGTATCAATATTTTTAACTTGAACAACACGATTCGGAATTACTTCAATCACTGATACAGCAACTGAATCACCATTCTCAGTAAATACTCTTGTCATTCCAACTTTTTGCCCAACTAAACCCGGTACCATTACTTTCCCCACTCTTCAAATTACTAGCTTTTTTGTTTCTTTTCTTCTTCCAAACTAATTTCAACTTCAACACCTGCAGATAAATCCAATCGCATTAATGCATCAACGGTTTTATCTGTGGCCAAAATATCCATTAGTCGCTTATGTGTTCGAATTTCATATTGTTTACGCGCATTTTTATCAACGTGCGGTGAACTCAATATTGTCATTCGCTCAATTTTTGTTGGCAATGGAATGGGGCCACTGATACGTGCCCCCGTCCGTTTTGCCGTCTCAACAATTTCTTTTGCTGATTGATCAATTAAGCGATGATCGAATGCTTTTAAATATATCCTAATCTTCTGTGCCATTGTTTTTTACTCAAGTATTTTTGTAACTACACCCGCACCTACTGTACGGCCACCTTCTCTTACCGCAAATCGCAAACCTTCTTCCATCGCGATCGGCACTATCAACTTAACAACCATCTTCGTGTTATCGCCCGGCATCACCATCTCTACTCCAGATGGCAACTCTTCGATCGCTCCAGTCACATCCGTCGTTCTAAAATAAAACTGCGGTCTATAACCTTTCAAGAACGCCGTATGTCTTCCACCTTCTTCTTTTGATAATACATAAATTTCTGCTTCAAATTTCGTATGCGGCGTAATCGTACCCTTGTGCGCTAACACTTGGCCACGCTCTACATCTTCTCGCTTCGTACCACGTAACAATATTCCAACATTGTCTCCGGCTCGGCCTTCGTCCAACAACTTGCGGAACATTTCTACACCCGTACACGTTGTTAATTGCGTTGGCTTCAAACCTACAATCTCAACTTCTTCACCTACTTTCACAATTCCTCTTTCCACACGACCTGTTACTACGGTTCCACGACCCGAAATGGAGAATACGTCCTCAATCGGCATCAAGAAAGGCTTGTTGATTTCTCGTTGTGGCTCAGGAACATACGCATCTAACGTATCAACCAATTTATAAATCGACGGAATGCCTATTTCACTTTGATCACCTTCCAACGCCTTTAATGCTGAACCAATAACAAACGGCGTCTTATCTCCAGGAAATCCATAGTGCGTCAACAAATCCCTCACTTCCATTTCCACTAACTGCAATAATTCTTTGTCATCAACCATATCCGCTTTGTTCATGTACACCACAATATACGGAACACCTACCTGACGCGCTAACAAAATATGTTCTTTGGTTTGAGGCATAGGACCATCCGCTGCACTCACCACCAAAATCGCTCCGTCCATCTGCGCAGCACCCGTGATCATGTTCTTCACATAATCCGCGTGCCCTGGGCAGTCTACGTGGGCATAATGTCTTTTATCGGATTGATATTCAACGTGGGATGTCGCAATCGTAATACCACGCGCTTTCTCTTCTGGCGCATTGTCAATTTGATCATATGCTTTAAATTCACCACCAAACTTCTCCGCCATTACCTTCGTCAACGCCGCTGTTAACGTCGTCTTCCCGTGGTCTACGTGCCCTATCGTTCCTACATTCACGTTCGGCTTCGTTCGATCAAATTTTTCCTTTGACATACTTTAATACCTCGTCTCAATCAATTAAAAAATTACGCTGACTTCTCTTTAATAATACCTTCTGCAATATTCGAAGGGGCTTCATTATACTTCAAAAACTCCATGGAGTATGTGGCACGACCTTGAGAAAGTGATCTTAATGATGTTGAATACCCAAACATCTCAGACAGAGGGACTTCAGCATCTACCACTTTACCTGAAGGACTATCATTCATTCCCAACACAACACCACGTCTACGGCTTAAATCGCCAATCACATCACCCATATAATCTTCAGGGGTAACAACCTCGACTTTCATAATGGGCTCTAAAATAACCGCATCCGCTTTACGAGCACCTTCTTTGAAAGCCATAGAGCCTGCAATTTTAAATGCCATTTCACTAGAATCCACATCATGGTAAGAACCATCAAAAAGGGTTACTTTAACATCAACAACGGGATATCCGGCTAATACACCATTTTCCATTTGTTCTTTAATGCCTTTATCTACGGGAGAAATGAATTCCTTAGGAATTGCACCACCTACAATAGCATTAACAAATTCATAACCTTTGCCACGCTCAAGAGGCTCTAATTTAATCCAAACATGTCCGTATTGACCACGGCCACCACTTTGTCGAACAAACTTACCTTCTTGCTCAAGAGAGCGACGGATGGTTTCACGATATGCCACTTGTGGTTTACCGACATTAGCTTCAACGCTGAATTCGCGCTTCATACGATCAACAATAATTTCAAGGTGAAGTTCACCCATTCCGGAAATAATAGTTTGTCCGCTTTCTTCATCGGTATGTACACGAAAAGAAGGATCTTCTTGTGCTAATTTACTGAGCGCTATACCCATTTTTTCTTGGTCAACTTTTGTTTTGGGCTCAACCGCAACAGAAATAACGGGTTCTGGAAATTCCATTTTTTCAAGAATAATTATTTTCTCGGGATCACACAAAGTATCACCAGTAGTAGTCATTTTTAACCCAACTGCTGCCGCAATATCACCCGTGCGAACTTCTTTGATTTCTTCTCGAGTATTAGCATGCATCAACAAAAGGCGACCGATACGCTCTTTTTTGCCTTTAGCAGAGTTATAAACAGCATCACCGCTGTTTAATACGCCAGAGTAAACCCGAAAATAGGTCAACGAACCTACATAAGGATCTGTCGCGATTTTAAATGCTAACGCAGAAAAAGGTTCTTTATCTGAAGGATGACGAACCGCAGGTGTTGCATTTGCGTCATCTAATATTCCTTTCATCGCAGGAACATCAGACGGTGATGGCAGATATTCAATAACAGCATCCAACATAGCCTGAACGCCTTTGTTTTTAAATGCAGAACCACACAATACCACAACAATTTCGTTATTTAATGTTCTTACTCTCAGCCCTTTTTTAATTTCTTCAACCGAAAGCTCCGTACCTTCAAGATATTTATTCATTAAATCTTCGGACGCTTCTGCCGCTGCTTCCACAATTTTTTCACGCATTTTTTTACATTCATCAAGCATATTTGGCGCAATGTCACGCAAATCAAATCGCATGCCCTGGGTGGAATCATCCCAATAAATGGCTTTCATGTTAATTAAATCAACAACGCCCTCAAATTTTTCTTCTGCACCAATGGGTAATTGAATTGCTACAGGTTTAGCAGATAAACGTGTTTCAATCATCCCAACCACACGCATAAAATTCGCGCCGGCTCTATCCATTTTATTTACGAATGCTAATCGCGGAACGCCATATTTATTTGCTTGACGCCATACGGTTTCAGATTGAGGCTCAACACCAGCCACCGCATCGAATACTGCACATGCACCGTCTAATACACGCAAGGAACGCTCAACTTCAATAGTAAAATCTACGTGACCTGGGGTATCAATAATATTAATGCGGTGCTTAGGAAATTGTTTTGCCATGCCTGACCAATAGCATGTTGTTGCAGCAGAGGTAATAGTAATTCCTCGCTCTTGTTCTTGTTCCATCCAATCCATTGTAGCCGCACCTTCGTGAACTTCGCCGATTTTGTGCGAAACACCGGTATAGTAAAGAATTCGTTCTGTTGTCGTTGTTTTACCTGCGTCAATATGGGCCATAATCCCAATATTTCGGTAAAGCTCTAATGGTGTTGCTCTTTCCACAATCAACCTCTATTTAAAAAAAATTAATCCGTTCGGATATGCGCGTAAGCTTGATTTGCTTTCGCCATACGAAGTGTTTCTTCTTTCTTCTTAAATGCTGAGCCTCTACTTTCAGCCGCATCCAGAATTTCCATTGCTAATTTTTCATCCATGGATTTACTGCCACGACCACGCGCTGCTTCAATAATCCAGCGCATCGCTAATGCCAATTTTCTATCAGGGCGAACTTCAACAGGAATTTGATATGTCGAACCACCCACACGTTTTGCTTTAACTTCAACAGGCGGACTTACGTTATCAAAACTTTTATAAAGAATTTCTACGCTTTGTTCAGGCTTTATTTTTTGCTGTTTCGCAACACGCTCTAATGCGCCATACACAATTCGCTCTGCCACAGATTTTTTGCCACTTTTCATGATGCTGTTAATAAAACGAGATACGACATCACTGCCATATACCGGATCAGGAATCACTTTTCGTTTTTCAGCTCTACGTCTTCTTGCCATTTCTACTCTACCCTAATTAAGTCTTCGGTTTCTTTGCGCCGTATTTTGAACGACCACGTCGACGCTTTTCAACACCTGATGTATCCAACGTTCCACGAACAATATGATAACGCACACCCGGCAAATCCTTCACACGACCACCACGAATCATTACAACAGAGTGTTCTTGAAGATTATGTCCTTCACCACCAATATACGCAGCAACTTCAAAACCACTGGTCAAGCGCACACGCGCTACTTTTCGTAAAGCCGAATTAGGTTTTTTGGGCGTGGTCGTATATACACGCGTACATACACCGCGACGTTGCGGGGCTCCTTTAAGCGCCGGAACCTTGGTTTTCCACCGTTTCGGGGATCGCGGCTTGCGCGATAACTGCTGTACTGTTGGCATCAAAAACTCCACTTATATCTGGTATTTTCACGAAAGAAAGGGCGCGATTCTAAATTTGCCCTCACTATTGTGTCAAGGTAAATAAAAAAATATTTTGATTATTGTCCTTGTTGATTATCAGAGGCCTTCAATGCCTCAATCAACGCCTGTTGTACTTCCATTGCTGTCATGGCTGCGCTACTTTCCGCGTCCGCCTTCACAGGGGCTTCTTTGCCACGCTTTGCTCTTTCTTTGCGTTGCAAGTGATACGCTAATCCAGTACCCGCCGGGACCAATCGGCCCACGATGACATTTTCTTTTAATCCATGTAACTTGTCTGATTTACCCGTCACAGCTGCTTCAGTCAAAACACGCGTAGTTTCTTGGAAGGACGCAGCAGAGAAGAATGATTCAGTCGCTAATGAGGCTTTGGTAATACCCAACAATACAGGCTCACCACGCGCAGGTAATTTTTCTTCTGCAGCCATTTTGCGATTCTCTTCTTTGAAACGCCATTCTTCAATTTGTTCGCCCTTCAAGAACTTGGTATCGCCCGCATCAATAATATTTATTTTACGAAGCATTTGACGAACAATAATCTCAATATGTTTATCATTAATTTTTACACCTTGTAATCGATAAACATCTTGTACTTCGTTAATAATATAATCTGCCAACGCATTTACACCTAACAAACGTAAAATATCATGGGGATCTGGTGCACCTTCTGCAATCACTTCACCACGCTGAATATATTCACCTTCAAATACACTGACGTGTCTCCATTTTGGAATCAACGTTTCATGCACTTCACCTTCATTTGGCGTAATAATTAATCGACGCTTTCCTTTTGTTTCTTTGCCAAAGCTTACTAACCCAGACGTTTCTGCCAAAATTGAAGGTTCTTTCGGACGTCGCGCTTCAAATAAATCGGCAACGCGTGGCAAACCACCTGTAATATCTCTGGTTTTTGATGACTCTTGAGGAATACGCGCAATAACGTCACCCACACCAACTGACGCACCATCCTCTAAACTTAAAATAGCATTCGTCGGCAAGAAATAATGCGCAGGCAATGTTGTTCCCGCTAAATTTAAATCATGCCCTTTAGCATCAACTAATTTCACCATCGGACGTAATTCACGACCACTTGCACCACGTTGTTTTGGATCGATAATAACAATGCTTGTTAATCCAGTAATTTCATCGGTTTGACGATTCATCGTCACGCCTTCAATTAAATCACTGAATTTAATTCGACCCGCTACTTCGGTAATAATCGGATGCGTATGGGGATCCCAATTTGCAACAACTTGTCCAGGCTCAACGGTTGAACCATTTTTCACAGTAAGTGTTGCACCATACGGAATTTTATAACGTTCGCGCTCTCTACCTTGTTGATCCATTACCAACAATTCACCCGAACGTGATACTGCAACAAAATGACCATTCGCATGCGCGACAACTTTAATATTATTTAATTTAATTTTACCCTTAGATTTAACTTGAACATTATTGACAACAGTTGTACGTGATGCGGCACCACCGATGTGGAACGTTCTCATCGTTAACTGAGTACCCGGCTCACCGATAGATTGAGCAGCAATTACCCCTACAGATTCACCACTATTCACTAAATGCCCTCGTGCTAAATCACGACCATAACACAGTGCACAAATTCCATGATCTGCATCACAGGTAATAGGCGAACGCACTTTAATTTGATCAACACCTATTTTTTCCAGTGTATCAACCCAATTTTCATCGAGAAGTGTTCCTGCAGGAATTAATACATTATCACTTTCAGGTGCTAAGGTATCTTCAATCGTCACACGTCCCAGTACTCTCTCGCGTAGTGGTTCTACAACATCGCCACCTTCAATTTGAGGGCTCATCACTAAACCATTATTCGTACCACAATCCGTCATGCTAATAACAACATCTTGCGCCACGTCAACTAGACGTCGTGTTAAATAACCTGAGTTTGCGGTTTTAAGTGCAGTATCTGCCAAACCTTTACGCGCACCGTGTGTAGAAATAAAGTACTGTGAAACGTTTAATCCTTCTCGGAAATTTGCCGTAATCGGCGTCTCAATAATGGAACCGTCTGGCTTTGCCATTAATCCACGCATACCTGATAACTGACGAATCTGCGCATCTGAACCCCGCGCACCTGATTTCGCCATAATATAAATAGAATTAAATGATTCTTGAGAAACATTATTCCCCTTCGCATCAACCACTGGCTCCGTGGCTAATTTTTCCATCATGGCTTTCGCCACCTGATCGTTTGTATGAGACCAAATGTCCACCACTTTATTGTAGCGTTCCCCTTGTGTCACTAAACCAGATGCATATTGGCTTTCAATTTCTTTCACTTGCGTTTCCGCCGCATTAATAATTTCAGCTTTGCTTTCTGGAATAACCAAGTCATTTAAACCAATTGAAATACCCGAACGTGTTGCATAATGGAATCCGGTATACATCAATTTATCTGCAAAAACGACGGTATCTTTTAATCCTAACTTGCGATAACACGTATTAATTAATACCGAGATAGTATTTTTGTTCAACGTACAGTTAATTAATTCAAACGGTAAACCTTCAGGTAATACTTCAGAGAGTAATGCACGCCCTGCCGTCGTTTGAAGCAGTTTTATTTCGCCACTGTCTTTAATACGCACAGTAATTTTAGCATGTAAATGCACCATGCCATTTTCATATAAGCGATGAACTTCAGCGACATCTGCGCATACCAAACCTTCACCTTTAGCATTAATTCTTTCACGCGTCATGTAATAAAGACCCAACACAACGTCTTTAGTTGGAACAATGATTGGCTCACCGTTAGCAGGAGATAAGATATTATTGCTCGACATCATTAATGCACGTGCTTCTAATTGCGCTTCATATGTCAACGGAACGTGAACAGCCATTTGATCGCCGTCGAAGTCAGCATTAAATGCTGTACACACTAACGGATGCAATTGAATGGCTTTGCCTTCAACTAGCATAGGCTCAAATGCTTGAATACCTAAACGGTGCAATGTTGGTGCACGATTTAATAATACAGGATGTTCACGAATAACTTCTTCTAAGATATCCCATACTTCAGGAACTTCATGTTCAACTAATTTTTTCGCAGCTTTTATCGTAGACGCTAAACCACGTAATTGTAATTTCCCAAAAATAAATGGCTTAAATAATTCCAGCGCCATTTTTTTCGGCAAACCACATTGGTGTAATTTTAACGTTGGGCCCACGACGATCACAGAGCGACCCGAGTAATCCACACGCTTACCTAATAAATTTTGTCTGAAACGACCCGCTTTACCTTTAATCATGTCAGCCAATGATTTTAGGGGGCGCTTATTGGTACCACTCGTGATAGCACGACCACGACGGGTATTATCCAATAATGCGTCAACCGCTTCTTGCAACATGCGCTTTTCATTGCGAACAATAATATCTGGCGCGTTTAATTCTAATAATCGTTTTAAACGATTATTACGGTTAATCACACGACGGTATAAATCGTTCAAATCAGAGGTTGCAAATCGTCCACCATCCAACGGAACTAATGGACGTAAATCAGGTGGTAATACAGGTAAAACAGTGAAAACCATCCATTCCGGCTTATTGCCTGACGTAATAAAACTTTCAAGTAATTTCAATCGTTTTGAAATTTTCTTTAATTTTGTTTCTGAACTTGTGGCATGAAGCTGCTCACGCAAGGAATCAATTTCATGGCCAATATCCAATGATTTTAATAATTCTTGCACCGCTTCTGCACCCATACGTGCATCAAACTCATCACCGTATTGCTCAATCGCTTCAAGATACGCTTCATCCGTTAATAATTGTCCACGCTGTAACGGGGTCATGCCTGGATCAATAACAACAAAAGCTTCAAAATATAATACACGCTCAATGTCACGCAAGGTCATATCTAACATAAGACCAATACGAGACGGTAATGATTTTAAGAACCAAATATGCGCAACTGGGCACGCTAACTCAATATGTCCCATACGTTCACGACGTACTTTAGAAAGTGCTACTTCAACACCGCATTTTTCACAAATAACACCACGGTGTTTTAATCGCTTATATTTTCCGCAAAGACATTCATAATCTTTAATAGGCCCAAAGATTTTTGCACAAAATAAACCATCACGCTCAGGTTTTAATGTTCGATAATTAATCGTCTCAGGTTTTTTAATTTCGCCATAGGAATTCGCACGAATTTTTTCAGGTGAACTTAACCCAATCGTGATTTTGTCGAATTCACGAATAATTTCATGTTCTTTGAACAAATGCACAACATCCGCCATTACCGACGTCTGCATATCATAACCCCCGTGCTTAATCATTACTTAACTCAATATCAATACCTAAAGAACGAATTTCTTTGACTAACACATTAAAAGATTCAGGCATGCCTGGATCCATGTGATAATCATTATCCACAATGTTTTTATACATTTTTGTTCGTCCATTTACGTCATCCGATTTAACTGTCAACATTTCTTGCAATGTATACGCTGCACCATACGCTTGTAGCGCCCACACTTCCATTTCACCAAAACGCTGCCCACCAAATTGCGCTTTACCACCCAAAGGTTGTTGTGTCACAAGACTATACGAACCCGTAGAACGCGCATGCATTTTGTCATCTACCAAGTGATTCAACTTCAGCATATACATGTAGCCTACTGTCACAGGTCTTTCAAATTTAACGCCCGTACGACCATCCGTTAAAAATGCTTGTCCACTTTCGGGTAATTGCGCCAATTTTAATAATCGACGAATTTCATCTTCACTCGCGCCATCGAAAACCGGTGTTGCCATAGGAACACCACTGCGTAAATTTTCGGATAATTCGCGAATTTCTTTGTCATTTAATTTATCAAAATCAACTTCTTGATCTTTTCCTGCGTAAATGGATTTTAAGAAATGTCGCACATCTGATACTTCTTTACGTTCATCTAACATGCGGCCAATTTTTAATCCCAACCCTTTCGCTGCCCATCCCAAATGAGTTTCCAATATTTGTCCAATATTCATTCGAGAAGGAACACCTAAAGGATTTAAGACGATATCCACTGGCGTACCATCTTCCAGATAAGGCATATCTTCTACAGGGACAATCATAGAAATAACACCTTTATTTCCATGTCGGCCTGCCATTTTATCTCCAGGCTGAACACGGCGCTTAATCGCCATATACACTTTGACCACTTTCATCACCCCAGGTGCCATATCATCACCTTGACTTAATTTTTTACGTTTTAATTCATATTTTTCATCAAGCGTTTGACGTAATGATTTTAATTGCTTCGACGTAATTTCCAATTGTTTGTTCAGTTCAGATTCTTTCAAACTGATATCAAACCATTTGTCTTTCGGAAGCGATTTCAAATATTCCGTGGTAATTTTTTGTCCCGATTTTAATCCCAAAGGGGCACTGACAACCGTTTGATCAACTAATAATTTCTCTAACCGTTGATACACATCAACTTCACGGATACGAAATTCATCATTTAAATCTTTTTTGAATTTCGCTAGTTCCATGTTTTCAATATCGATAGCACGCTGATCTTTTTCGACACCATCTCGCGTAAAAATTTGAACATCAATTACTGTTCCGGACATTCCTGCAGGCACACGCAAAGAACTGTCTTTTACATCAGACGCTTTTTCACCGAAAATAGCACGAAGTAATTTTTCTTCAGGGGTAAGCTGAGTTTCACCCTTCGGTGTAATTTTACCCACTAAAATATCACCCGCATTTACTTCTGCACCAACATACACTACGCCACATTCATCTAATTTAGATAATGCACTTTCACCTACATTGGGGATATCTCGCGTAATTTCTTCTGGACCTAATTTTGTATCACGCGCAATACAACTTAATTCTTCGATATGAATGCTGGTAAAGCGATCTTCTTGAACAACACGCTCAGAGATCAAAATAGAGTCTTCAAAGTTGTATCCATTCCAGGGCATAAAGGCGACAAGTAAATTTTGACCTAAAGCCAATTCACCCATATCGGTAGAAGGACCATCTGCCAATACATCACCTGCTTTAACAAGCTCACCTTGCTTAACAAGCGGTCGTTGATTAATACAAGTATTTTGGTTGGAGCGTGAATATTTAATTAAATTATAAATATCAACGCCAGCTTCCGCAGAACCTTTCGTATTTTCAACACGCACAACAATACGTGCCGCATCCACAGAATCCACAACTCCAGCACGTTTCGCAACAACTGTTACACCCGAGTCAATTGCAACAACACGCTCAATACCCGTACCTACTAACGGTTTTTCCGCTAATAATGTAGGTACTGCTTGACGTTGCATGTTTGAACCCATTAATGCACGGTTAGCGTCGTCATGTTCAAGGAATGGAATTAATGCGGCAGCAACGGAAACAATTTGTCGTGGAGAAACATCCATGAAATTTACTTTATCTGCTGTGGTAAACGTAAATTCATTTTTGTAACGACAGTTAATTAATGAGTCAATTAATTTTCCGGATTTATCTAAATGCGCATTTGCCTGAGCAATCACATAATCAGCTTCGTCAATGGCTGACAAATAAACAATTTCATCTGTCACTTTTCCATTAACAACTTTTCGACACGGGGTTTCAAGAAAACCGTATTCATTGGTTCGTGCATATACCGCCAACGAGTTAATTAATCCAATGTTAGGTCCTTCCGGTGTTTCAATCGGACACAAACGTCCGTAGTGGGTATGGTGAACGTCACGCACTTCGAATCCTGCGCGTTCACGGGTTAAACCACCCGGTCCTAAAGCAGAAACACGACGTTTATGAGTAATTTCTGACAATGGATTATTTTGATCCATAAACTGAGACAATTGGCTTGAACCAAAAAATTCTTTAATTGCAGCAGAAATCGGTTTGGCATTAATTAAATCTTGTGGCATTAATCCTTCAGATTCAGCAACACCCAATCGTTCTTTGACAGCACGCTCAACACGAACTAAGCCGACACGAAATTGATTTTCAACCATTTCACCTACGCTACGAACACGACGGTTACCCAAATGGTCAATATCATCCACAATGCCTTTTCCATCACGAATCGCAATAAGCATGCGAAGAATATCTATGATGTCTTCTTTCGTTAATGTTGGAGAGCCAGTTAATTCTTCGCGATTTAATCGTCGGTTTAATTTCATTCGACCGACTGCAGATAAATCATAGCGTTCAAGATTGAAAAATAAATTATTGAACAAGGCTTCTGCCGCTTCTTTCGTTGGCGGCTCACCCGGGCGCATCATGCGATAAATTTCAACTTGCGCTTCAAGCTGGGATTTGGTCGGATCAATTCTTAACGTATTGGAAACATACGGTCCGCAATCTAAATCATTAGTAAACAATGTTTCAAACGTTTCAATATTATTGGACAAGATTTTCTTTACGATTTCGGTGGTAATTTCAATATTCGCATCAACAATTAACTCACCCGTTTTTTCATTAATCACCGGTTTCGCTAAAATTTTCCCGATTAAATATTCAGCAGGAACGGTAAGTTTATTGATTTTAGCTTTTTCCAATTGACGAATATATCGAGCAGAAATTCGTCGACCTTGCTCAACAATAACATTTCCATCTTTATCTTTAATATCAAAACTTGCAATTTCACCCCGCAAACGTTCAGGATGCAATTCTAAAATAAGCTCATCGTTTTTAAGATGAAACACATTAAAATCAAAGAAATCCGCTAAAATTTCTTCTGGTGATAATCCTAAGGCACGTAATAAAATAGTTGCAGGTAATTTACGGCGTCTATCAATACGCGCAAAAATACAATCTTTTGGATCAAATTCGAAATCAAGCCACGAACCACGATATGGGATAACGCGCGCAGAGAACAATAATTTTCCTGAAGAATGGGTTTTTCCTTTATCATGTTCAAAGAAAACACCCGGAGAGCGATGTAATTGTGAAACGACAACACGCTCTGTACCATTAATTACAAATGTCGCATTTTGCGTCATCAACGGAATTTCACCCGCATACACTTCTTGTTCTTTAATATCTTTTACAGACGCTTTATCGCCTGCTTCTCTATCATAAATAACCAAACGGCACTTCACACGCAACGGTGCAGCGTAGGTATAACCACGACGCTGACATTCGCCTACATCAAATAAAGGCTCACCTAATTTGTAGCCCATATATTCTAAAACTGCATTACCAGAAGGACTTTTTACAGGAAATACCGTACGAAAAGCCGCGTCTAAGCCTGATTGTTTGTTATTTTTTGGCGCCAAAAACCCTTCATAAGATTCTATGGACGTTTCGAGCAGAAATGGTGGAGCAATAATTTCTTTCGATTTACCCAAATTATCACGAGGACGCTTTTTTGCGGTATTTAATGACATTCAGATTTCCTCAAAAATAAAAAAATACAAAGGCCGACGATAAAACATCGGCCTCATCATTACAGATTTTTAACAACAAAAGACTACTTGATTTCAACCTTTGCACCAGCTTCTTCAAGTTTCTTTTTGATTGCATCAGCATCAGCCTTGGAAACACCTTCTTTAACAGAAGAAGGAACACCTTCAACTAAATCTTTCGCTTCTTTCAATCCCAAACCGGTAACTTCACGAATAACCTTGATGACATTTACTTTGTTATCACCAAATGCTGTCATCATGACGTTAAATTCCGTTTTTTCTTCAGCAGCAGCGGCTGCGCCACCACCTGCAGAAGGAGCAGCAACTGCAACAGCGGCGGCAGCTGACACACCAAATTTGTCTTCCATCATTTTTACTAAATCGACAACATCCATCACGCTCATTTGTGAGATGGATTCTAAGATATCTTCTTTTGAAACTGCCATTAGAGTTTACTCCTATTCATTAAACAAAATTAAAACTAATCCGCTTGCTTTTTGTCACGCACTGCAGCAACAGTACGAACAAATTTAGCGTGCGGTTCAGCAAGTGTGCGTACAAACTGGGTGATAGGCGCCATCATGACCGACATCAATGTTGCCAAAGCTTGTTCACGAGTTGGTAAATTCGCTAATACGCCAATATCTTTTGGAGATAATAATTTACCGCCAATCGACAACGCTTTTACGACCAATTTTTCATGCTCTTTAGCAAAATCACGAATCAATCTCGCTGCCGCACCTGGATCTTCTTGCGAAAAAGCTAGCACTAAAGGACCCACCAAAATCTCTTGCAAACAAGAGAATTCTGTTCCTTCCAGTGCACGACGCGCTAACGTATTGCGAACAACACGCATATACACACCGACTTTTCTCGCATTCGATCGCAGTTCAGTGAGTTCACCTACTGTTAAGCCACGATATTCAGCAGCAACAGCAGACAATGAACGCCCTGCGACTTCAGCGACTTCAGCGACTATCGCCTTCTTATCTTCTAATCGAAGTACCACTTTTGTACCTCCTGGTTAGCTAAAACTACAGTGCTGCCTACCAAGATAACCACTTGAATAGAGTAAACACTGTCTGCGTAGGTCGAAAATCTCATTTAAATAGCACGAATAATTCGTCCTATACCTACGGTCTACGACCTCAAGCCGCAATTGTTCCAGCATCAATTTGAATGCCAGGGCCCATTGTGCTTGAAAGTGTAATCTTTTTGAAAAATACGCCCTTTGCTGTAGTAGGTCTTGCTTTTTTGAGATCTGCTACAAGCGCTTCTAAATTCTTATGCAATTGATCCGGTGTAAAACTTGCTTTACCAATACTGCAGTGAACAATTCCATTTTTATCTGCACGGTAAGTTACTTGTCCACCTTTTGCATTCGTTACTGCTTGGCCTGCATTTGGTGACACTGTACCCACTTTTGGGTTCGGCATTAAACCACGAGGACCTAATACTGCTCCGAGTGGCCCAATAAGACGCATTGCATCAGGGGTAGCAATTAACACATCAAAATTCATCTCACCCGCTTTAATTTTTTCTGCAAGATCTTCAAAACCAACAATTTCTGCACCTGCATTTTTTGCAGCTTCAGCTTGAGCTCCTTGAGCAAAAACAGCAACACGAACTTTCTTACCCGTACCGCTCGGTAACATCGTAGAACCACGAACAACTTGATCAGTTTTTTTTGTATCAATTCCTAATTTAAAGGCCACATCGATTGTTTCATCAAATTTTGCATTTGCCGCAAGTTTAATTAAGCTTAATGCTTCCATTACTGGATAGATTCTTCCAGGTGTTATTTTTTCTGCAATTTCACGATGGCGTTTAATAAGCTTAACAGTTTTCATAGGTTTTGGTTTTGACATAGTTTATCCCTCCACCTCAACGCCCATACTACGTGCAGTACCAGCAATTGTTTTAATTGCCGTTTCAATACTTGCAGCAGTTAAATCAGTGGCTTTTATTTTAGCTATTGCCTCTAACTGTTTACGTGTAATTTTGCCAACTTTTGCTGTATTCGGGGTAGCACTTCCACTTTCTAAACCTAATGCTTTTAAAATTAAAATAGATGCGGGGGGAGTTTTTATAATAAATGTAAAACTACGATCATTGTAGACCGTAATAATGACGGGTAAAGGCATGCCTTTATCAACGCCCTGTTGGGTTTTTGCATTAAACTGTTTGCAGAACTCCATAATATTTACACCGTGTTGACCCAATGCTGGACCAATCGGGGGACTGGGATTTGCTTCTGCTGCTTTTACTTGTAACTTAATAAAAGCTTGTACTTTTTTTGCCATTAGAAAAAACTCCTCAAAAATGGGTCAACGCCTTTCGGCTCCCCAAGATAAAAAAACATCTACGCTTTTGTAACTTGACCAAATTCCAATTCAACAGGTGTTGAACGTCCAAAAATTAGCACTGCAACGCGCAAGCGATTTTTTTCATAATTAACTTCTTCAACAACTCCATTAAAATCAGCAAAAGGACCTTCGGTAACACGTACCACTTCACCCGGTTCAAATAATGTTTTTGGTTTTGGTTTATCAACACCTTCAGCAACACGTTGTAAAATAGTATTCGCTTCGGCTTCGCTAATTGGAGAGGGGCGTTCATTTGTTCCACCAATAAAACCTAATACTTTTGCTGTTTTACGAACAAGGTGCCACGTCTCATCATCCATTTCCATTTTGACAAGAACATATCCAGGAAAGAATTTACGTTCACTTTTTCGTTTCTGACCACCACGCATTTCTACAACTTCTTCAGTTGGAACAATAATTTCATCAAATTTATTTTCAAGATGATATTGTTTTACGCGTTCTTGCAGAGCTTGCATCACATAATTTTCATAACCAGAATATGCATGCACAACATACCAGCGTTTAGTTGACGCTAATTCATTTTCTTCTTTTCCAATTTTAATCCTGTTTATTTTAGGACGCGCCATTCATTAACCCCGCTGACCGGTTACAAAACCAATTAACCACAATAAAATACTATCTATTCCCCACAAAAATAATGCCGTAATCACTACGACCACAATAATCATAATGGTAGAGTGAATCGCTTCTTGGCGTGAAGGCCAAACAACTTTTCGCAATTCAACACGCGCATCTTTTGCAAAATTCCATGCGCGTTTTCCTTTATCTGTAAAAGAAAAAGCACCTAAAACAATTAGGCTTGCAATTAAATTCCATAAAAGTCGAACGGTGTTTGCTTGTTCCGCCAGAAAAATATTTGCAAAGACAATCCCCGCTATTAATAGCAATATAAAAAACCATTTAATGCTATCTAATCTAGAATTTGTCGATACAACAGATTCTGTTTTCACACTTAGATTCACATCGAATCCCTTTTAAAAAAATAATTCTACCACACTTTGGCAGGCCAGGAGGGTCTCGAACCCCCAACCTGCGGTTTTGGAGACCGCCGCTCTGCCAATTGAGCTACTGGCCTAACACATACCGTCGTTATAATTACTCAAGTATTTTTGTAACTACACCCGCACCTACTGTACGGCCACCTTCTCTT
>CAZLGL010000006.1:0-138201 GCA_964559315.1 uncultured Coxiellaceae bacterium | reverse complement strand
GCAATTACTTCACTTTGTTCTTTAACAGGCTGAGCAACGTTTGTCGTTCTTTCTGCAGTAGAAACGTCCATTGTCGCGCGAGCAATTACTGATGGTTTAGCATCAACAGAATCAATATGGGGAATGATAATCGCATCGACTTTATTTTGTTCAACAGTTTCAACAATCATTGATGCTTTGGATTGTTCAGCAGCAGGAACAACTTTGTCTTGTTCTATGATGGTTTGAACATTGCTTGTTAATGTTCTTTCAGCAGTAGAAACGTCCATTGTTGCGTGAACAACTTCAGTGGTTTTAGCAGCAACGGTAGAATTAATATGAGAATCAATCGTTGTTTTAGCTTTTTTTCGCTCAATCGTTTCAACAAGCATCGATATTTGATGTCGCTTAGCAGGAGAAACAATTTGGTTTTGTTCTTTGGCGGGTTGTTCAACACTGGGAGTTGTCTTTCTTTCTATAGTTGAAACATCCATCTTTGCCCTAATATTTTCAGCAGGGGCATGTAGAGCAGGTGCGATATTGGATTCTATGACAAATTGGGTATTAGCTGATCTAAGGGTTAAGAGCGCACGTCGTTTATCTTTTTCTTCCTTACGCCTAAAGTAATCTTTAAATGCACCAAATCTATTTAAAAACGCTCTAAACCCGTGTTTTGCACGAGGATTGTCAGGGGAGGCTGCCCACAGCGCAGGATTATTTCGCGTTACAAATTTTTGATTCGTTGATAGTTTTCGTAATGTCTCTGCACTAAAATTAAGTGCTAAAACCAAATCATGATGTTGATTGAATAGCGTAACCAGTTGGCGAGCTTTAAATGCAGTTTGTTTTTCTACATAGGAATTAATTAAACCCAGCACAAAGCTTTTCATTAAAGCCGTAACTTTTTCAGGAGACTTTGGGCCGAGTGAGATAACAATGTTTACGGCTTGTTGAGTCAACGCATTACGGAGTGCGGTTTGTTCTGAATCATTGTTATCTGTTGTGTGAAGGGTAAGTTCTCTTAGCTGATCAAGCGGATTTGATGTTTGTGCGAGAAGCGCAGCAATATTTGGTTTTTCAGGATCAGAAGAGGGTAATAATTTTTGTAATGTAACACGGAAATAGTGTACGCGTTTTGAATTTTGTGTTTGAGCGGCAGCATTTTGTAATATGACAAAATTATCTTCATGAGATAATTCAGGTTTAAGTGCTGCGGAAAGTTTTTCGTTAAATAAAATGCCCAGCGCTGCGCCAGGATTTGCAATTGCTTTTAAACGCAAAAATGCGGCATTCGGTTTTGCTTCGTGCGTATTCCATCGAGCAAAAAAACTATAAGCGAAGTCAATATTGGTAGAAAGTTTTTCTAAAAATAAAGCTTTTGCTTTTGCTGCTTCATATTGAATAGCATGTGATGCAAGACGCATCAAGAGATCATCCATTTCTGCTTGACGAGAAGCTACCCAGGCTTTTTTATTGCTTAAATATTGCTCGTATGCGCCTAGGCTTACTAAAAAAGATTGCAAAATTTCCGGAGATACATCATTAAAAGAAGTAATATTTGTGCTGCCACTAAGTTCTAATGTGTTTTCAGTATCCGCGTCAGCTGCATTCTCGAAAATACCGTGCAAAACAAATGATCGGATTAAGGCGTTTTTTTGGATTAAATCAATTAAAAACTGATCGTCAGGATCATCTAAGCCAGCTTCTTTTAGAGAAATAAGAAGAGTGTCGGAGGTCAACGTAGCCCCAAAGGAATCTTGCGTCGCATCTTCTAATACTTTTCTCGCCCGTTTTTTCTTTACACGTTTAGAACCAAAAACCAGTTCTTGATAGGTGCTAAGCAGCTCAGACTGTCCGTCTTTATTTTTCGCTAAATTTAAACTAAAAGCGATAGCTTTTCTTCTAAATGTCGCCACCATATGAACATGTACTCCTTTAATCCGCTGTGCTGTTACTTTCCTGAATTATCCATTTTTATGTGTTTAGCATTTATAGAAAAGCTTCGCATCTACGCCATAAATATTTAAAGACCGTTTTTTTGCTGATTCAAACTTACTTCTGTTAAACGTGAGGTACCCGCAGTTCCATTAACCCCATTTTCTTTTCGACTATGAATTGGGCTAGAAGTTTTGAGTAAAGGTAAATCCAAACTGTCTAAAATGGCATCCCTGTAGGTGTTTTCTAGATTTGGCGTAATAATTTTTTTCTCACCACCCAATGCTTTGTAGCATGCTGTGAAAAGTTTTACACCTGCTTCATCAGTCGGAAGAAGTAATACACCGTTTTCGTGCTTTCCGCTTAAACGTTTTAACATAAATCGACAAAGATCTTGTGTAAGTGACTTGTTTTCTAATGAAGAATCTTCCGTAAAAGATTTAAGAAAATTATTAAAATCAGGATAGTCTTTTGCAAGAAAAAGTTTGTTATGAAATACCTGGGAGGTTTGACTTGCAATAGCTTGAAGTGGTTTATCTATATGAAAAGCTAATTGAGTTATTAAATACTGAATCATGAGTCGCTCATTTTTCGATTTCGAAGCGTCATGCATAGAAAGCAGGCTTAAAATGATATTAAAACGAGTTTCGCCTAAATTATCTTTATATTTTTGTTTTTCTGATGATGATATCACTTGTTGGTGATTTCCATTAAGTGTAGCTGCAGTAGCAGCGGCAACTACAACCGCGGGTTGAGGAACAGTTGAATGAACAAGCTGAGCATTACCATTTGGATTCGTTGGGTTTGTGTTTCCGGTGATGAATGCTTTAGAAAATTGTTCTTTAGAGCCAAAACTTTGTTCGATAGCTGAAAGAATAATAGCATTTGTATCAATGAAGTTTACTAGTCTGTCAGCCATTACTCTTGCTGTTTGCGTTGCGGAATCGATTGCTACTTGATGAAGTCTTTGTTTTTCTCCGGCTCTATATTCTGCGTGCTTAGCTTCTTCTTGGGTTCTTTGTTCTTCTGCTTTTGCGGCTTTTTCATTCGCTTCTTTAACTTCAGCTTCTTTTGCTTTTAATTGCGCTTGTGCATCTTGAGCAGCTTTTTCTTTTGCTTTAGCTTCATCTTTCGCTGCTCTTCTTTCTGCCCTTAATCTTTCGCGTTCTTTCTTGGCTTTTGCTTTTTCTTCCGCAAGTGCTTTTGCTGCTTCTTCGGCTTTTTTATTTGCTTCTGCTAACGCAGCTTCAGCTTGAGAATTAATGACAGGTTGTTTCGGTTTTGCCTTTTCTGCTGCGAGTGCTTTTGCTGTTTCTTCAGCTTGTTTTCTTGCCTCAGCTAAAGCGGCTTCTGTTTTTGCTTTTTCAGCAGCTACTTCTGCAGCGCGTCTGTTTGCTTCTTCAATTTGTCTTTTTGCTTCCGCTAATTCAGCAGCATTGTTGTTCGGTGCAGCAGCTGCTGCGAGTTGAGTAATTTCACTTAGTTTTTGTTTTAATTGGGTAATTAATGCATCAATATCTGCGTGTATACCCGGCGTAAAATCACCACCAACAAAAGGTTCGAAAGTTGTAGTAATGGCGACAGATTTTTTTGATAGAAAGCTTTTCTTTGAGATAGTTTGAGTGTCCTTTTTTTTGAATTTAATATTAAGAACAGCAGAAAGATCGTTAATAACCGCATTAAGTTGTTTTGTAAGATCTTCAGGGTATTTTTTTGTGATAAGGGGTTCTAACATTTGGATAACAATACTATCCGACTCAGAAGGTTTTTTTTGGCCGTTTTTATACGGAGTGATAATAGATTGAATTTTGTCTTGAGCTGTTGCTTCTTTCATTGAAAACGTCCTCATGTTATTCAGTTTAAGGTTAATGGCTTACAAAAAATTTAATCTTTTGTCGAATCTGTTTGTACGTAAAAAGCCATGTCGCAGTGTAAAACTAAACCAGTTGAGAGGCAAGGTAGAATTTTTTGCGTTGCTTGTCAGCGGATATTTAATAGTGTACATAATATCCCCGTAACGATCTTCAGACAAGGAATTCATCAGCATGCGTCAACAAAATGGTTTCTGGAAAAATCTTTGGTCATTAATAAAGCCTTATTGGGTATCAGAAGAAAAATGGGATGCGTTGTTTCTTTTGGCCGGTATAATTGCGTGCAATGTCTTGCAAGTTCAATTATTAGTAATCGTAAACCATTGGCGAAAACATTTTTACGATGCGCTTCAAGCATCCCATATGCATTATATTGTTCTTTCGTTAGTCCAATTTATTATTATTTTGGTGCTGGCAATTTTTATTTTCACGTACGGAAATTATTTTGCCGGATTGCTGACCAACCGCTGGCGGCGGTGGATGACACGGAAATATGTCGATAGGTGGTTGAGCGAGCATGCGGCGTACGCCATGCAAATTCTGAATAAAAATATGGATAACCCCGATCAACGGATCAGTGAAGACCTCAACGAACTCCCGACCTTAACCCTTTCATTGTTCTCAGGGCTCTTCAACGCAGGTCTTACACTCGTCGCGTTCAGCGTTATTTTGTGGCAACTATCGGGCGCACTGACCTTCACGGTATGGGGGCATACTATATATATACCCGGTTATATGTTTTTCGCGACGGTTATATATGCTGTTTTTGGCACCTACCTTACCGCATGGATTGGGAAGCACTTGGCGCAATTGAATTATCAACAAGAACAATACAACGCAAACTTCCGTTTCAATCTTGTCCGCGTGCGCGAATCTACGGAACAAATTTCGCTTTATCATGGGGAAGACAACGAGCGCCATCGTTTGATGGATACCTTTAAATATGTCTTCGAGAATTTCAACCGCATCATTAATGTCCAAAAGTTTTTGGGATTTTTTGTTAATGGTTATAGTTTATTGACGCAGGTTATTGGTATTTTGATTGCGTTGCCGAGATATATTGCCGAACGCCAAGAAATTGGTAGCTTGATACAGGTGAGTACGGCATTCCAAGAAGTAGTGGGTGCGTTGTCTTTTATTGTTACGTCATTTACGACTATCGCGAATTGGCGTGCAGTCATTAAACGGTTAACGGAATTTACACGTTTAATGAACGAAGCGTCTGCAGAAATTCATCAAAAAAATATTAAAGTGACTTACGATGGTAATCATGAAATTCGTGCGCGACATTTATCATTGTGTTTGCCCAATCATGAAATATTAGTCAATCCCATGGATTTTTCGATTAAAGCCGGCGAACATATTTTAATTTCCGGAAAATACGGTAGCGGAAAAAGTACGTTATTAAGAGCCATGGCAAATATTTGGCCCTACGGTTCAGGTGAAATTTCTTTGCCAGAAAAGAAGCAGCGATTATTTCTTCCGCAAAGACCGTATTTTCCGATTGGAACATTGCGCGAAGCGTTACTGTATCCCAATATGGATATAAAAGTCGCCGATGAAAAATTAAAAGAAATTTTGACGCTGTGTGGATTGGGGTATATTAAAAATCGATTAAATGAAGTGCGATATTGGTCAGCAGAATTTTCGATGGGTGAGCAACAATTGATTGCGTTTGCACGAATTTTTATCGTACAACCCAAGTGGGTATTTATGGATGAAGCAACGTCGGCGTTAGATGAAGAGACGGAAAAAGCCATGTATGAACTACTGCAAACGCGGTTCCCGGAAATGACCATTGTGAGTGTAGGGCATCGCAGCAGTTTGAAATTATTCCATCAAAAAGAGATTTATGTCGATAAAATCGAAAAGAGTGCTTGATTTTGGTCTGTATGGTTTCCTCGCCTTATTGTGGAGCGGGTCGTTTATCAACATAAAAGTCACGGTGGATGCCTGCCCGCCTTTTTTTAGCGCAATGGTTCGTGTTGGGGTTGGGTTTGTGTGTTTAACGTTTTTCTTTCTCTTTCAGAAAAAGAAAATACTGTTATCTCCTAAAGTAGCGTGGCGACTATGGATAGCCGGAATTTTTAGCCAGGCGATTCCGTTTGCATTTTTATTTTATGGCGAACAATTTATTGAGCCTGCATTGGCCAGTATTATTAATAGTACCGTCTCAATTTGGGCATTATTATTGGGCGTTGTATTTCTGTGGGATTTTGAACAGTTAACGTTTCATAAAGTCACGGGTGTGTTGTTAGGATTTGTGGGAATTCTATTAATTTTTGCTCCTATGTTAGGGCATGGGCATGATGCGGTGGTAGGAATTATTTCAGTATTTGGCATGGTGATTTCGTATGCGGTAGGCGCATTAATTAATCAGCATGTGGTGTTTGGAAAAAT
The DNA here is from genome assembly GCA_964559315.1 of uncultured Coxiellaceae bacterium. Classification (GTDB taxonomy): domain Bacteria; phylum Pseudomonadota; class Gammaproteobacteria; order DASZBR01; family DASZBR01; genus DASZBR01. Next base: position 132,016 of record CAZLGL010000006.1, on the reverse strand, counting down.
GAAAACCGCGTTTCAGACAAATTTGTGGCAACAGCATTTGGCGAGTTTTATTTTTTTGGTGATGCTAACGTTGTTTTCTGAACCGTTTCCGAGTGTACAGGCTGTGATGAATGGTCGAGTGGTGGTTGCTTTTATTTATCTTGGATTTTTTGCGACAGCCGTGAGTTGGATGATTTATTATTATTTGATTCGCGAATGGGATGCCGTGCGAGCGAGCAGTGTAATGTATGTGGTTCCGATGTTGGCAATGTTGTGGGATTTTTTATTTTTAGATGTCATACCCTTGTGGTCAGAATTCATGGGTGTGATGATTATTTTGGTTGGGGTGATGTTGATACAAAAAACTACTGTGGTATTACCCTCGACTTCCCCGGCTCCGAAATAGCAACATACACTAATTCAGCATTCGAAATTTTGACAATTTCCCCGGATATTTGACGGTTGCGTTCTGCATAGACATCTACATTGACGGTTAAAGATTTCGTGCCGATGCGAGTGATTTTCGCATAAAAACTTACGACATCGCCGACGTATAATGGCGCTTCAAACGTTAATTTGTTGACGTTAATTGTTGCAACAGGACCTTTGGTTCGCACGCTCGCCACGGTTGCGCCGGCAATATCAATTTGTGACATTAACCACCCGCCAAAAATATCGCCGCGTGCATTCGTGTCATATACCATTGGAATAACGCGTAAGGTGGGTTGATCGTTGGGTAAAATTACCGTTGTCATATTACATTCCTTCTTTTTCAGCATAATGAAGCGGGCCGCCACGAAATGGCGCAAAACCTGTTCCGAAAATCATTCCTGCATCGACTAAATCGCTGTCTTCAACAATTTTTTCTTTTAACGCTTGGCGTGCTTCGTGAATCATCGCCTGCATTAAACGTCTGATGACAGGAATATCCGTTGATTTTGTATGGGTATTTTTAATCGGTTTATTATTTTTATAGCGATAATAGCCTTGGCCCGTTTTGCGGCCTAAATGTTTTTCTAACACTAACTGTTCGAGCTTGCTGAGATCATATTTGTTGGGTTTGTCTTTCAATAATATAGTCGAAACAGATAAACAAATATCGAGTCCTACGGCATCGCCTAATTCAATCGGACCCATTGGCATGCCAAACTCTACTGCAGCTTTATCTATGATTTCGGGCGCAACGCCTTCTTGAATTAATTGAATGGCTTCTAACATATACGGCATTAAAACGCGGTTAACTAAAAATCCTGGCGCACTTTTCACGGGAAGCGGTAATTTATCCAAATAACGCACAAATGCCAGTGCTTTATCCGCAACTTTTTTGTCGGTTTTATCATCATGAACAACTTCGACTAACATCATTTTGGCAACCGGATTAAAAAAGTGAATTCCGACAATGCGTGAAGGATCTTTCATGGTTTTGCTGATAATGGAGAGCGGAATGCTAGACGTATTTGAGGCTAATACGGCATCGCGTTTTGCGGTTTTTTCGAGTTGGGCAAATAATTTTTGTTTGGCTTCGGTGTTTTCATAAATCGCTTCGATAATAATATCTGCGTGCGGAACTCCTAAGCCTTCCACGTCGGGCATTAAGCGATCCATTGCTGCTTGAATTAATCGCGGTTCTTTTAATTTATATTTAAATAATTCATGCGCGCGTTTTAAGGCCGGTGCAATAAATTGCGGTTCCCGATCTTGCAGCGTAACTTTTGCGCCGCGTAATGCACAATAGGCTGCAATATCGCCACCCATCGTTCCAGCGCCGACCACATGTACGCGATCAGGTTTAAATAGAATATTTTTTGCTAAACCTTTTAAGCGATCTTGTAAGAAAAATACGCGAATTAAGTTTTCTGCGGTTTCTGTTGTAATTAAGTGCAAAATGGATTCTGCTTCACGTTGCATTGCGATATCTTGGCTACCCTCTTTTTCCCAGGCATTAATAATGGCAAAAGGAGCGGGGTAATGTGATTCTGGTGCAATTTTGGCTGTTTTAGCGCGCATATATTTTGCGAACAATGTTCGAATCAGGGGTGCATTGAGTAATTGAATAAATTTATTGGGTTGATGTTTGGGCGGATTTTCTAAAATGAGTTGTACGGCGGCGGGCTTAAGATGACGTTTTGCAACGGCATAATCCACTAAACCTAATTTTTGTGCTTTTTTTGCTTCAACCGGTGAGCCCGTTAAGATCATTTGGAGTGCAGCAGGCGCACCAATTAATTTCGGTAATCGAACGGATCCTCCCCAACCAGGTTGAATGCCTAACTTGATTTCAGGTAATCCTATGCGAGTGGTAGATGATTCTTCTGCAATACGAAATTTACACGCTAAGGCTAATTCGGTTCCGCCGCCCATACAAAATCCGGAAATTAATGCGACCGTTGGAATAGCAAGGTTTTCTAAATCAGTATAGACTTTTTGAACGTAAGTAATTAAATCTTTAAAGTCTTCTGCAGATAATTTGGTGAGTGATTTTAAATCTGCACCCGCCGCAAAACCTGTTTTTTTTGCGGAGGTAATAATAATGCCCGTATAGGTAGCTGATTGCGCAGTTTGAACGAGTTGCGCTAATTCTTGAATCACTTCACGGTTAATCGTATTAACAGAGGCATCTTTACGATCAAAATACCACCATGCAATATTTTGTTTATCTGTTTCAACAATCCAATGTTGTAAGTTCATACATTACCCTCGGATGTATTTTCAACCAAGATGGCGCCGCCAATTCCTCCGCCGACACACATACTGGCGATGCCTAATTTTGTATTCGTGCGTTTTAATATATTTAACAAATGTAATGTCACGCGCGTACCACTCGCGCCAATCGGATGACCTGCGGCAATAGCGCCGCCATCAATATTTAATTTATTTTGATCCAATGTTCCAAGCGCTTCACGTAAGCCTAATTTTTCGCGGCAATATTTTTCGCTTTCCCAAGCTTTTAAACACCCTAAGACTTGTGCGGCAAAGGCTTCATTAATTTCAACGTAATCAATATCATCAAATAATAAATTTTGGCGCTCTAAAATGGGTGTGATGGCGTGAACGGGACCTAATCCCATTTGTGCGGGATCGACTCCAGCCCATTGAATATCCAGTATCTTTCCGAGTACTGGCAGATCGTATTTTTTCACTGCTTTTTCACTGGCTAAAATAACCATCGCAGCACCGTCTGTAATTTGTGAGCTGTTTCCTGCAGTCACTAACCCAAATTTTTTATCAAAAAAAGGTTTTAACGTAGCTAATTTTTCAATAGAGGTATCTCGTCGTAATCCATCGTCTTCGAGATAGACATGACCGGATTCGTCATAGAGTGCAGTGACTTCCTGCATCCAATGCTGATCAAAGGCATTGGCTAATCGATGATGGCTGCGTGCCGCATATTCATCCATTTCTTGGCGCGAAATAGTAAAGCGAGCCGCAAGAATTTCTGCCGTTTGTCCCATATTTAATCCGACAATCGGGTCGGTTAAACCAGATAATAACGAAATAATGGGCGTTAAATATCCTGGACGAAAATGTGAAATTATTTTTAGTTTATCCGTAATCGTTTTAGCCGCTTGAAAATCCCCAAACCAGTTAGTCATTTTACGATTGAATAATAACGGCGAACGACTCATCGCTTCAGTCCCGCCGGCTAATATTAAATCGGCACGACCAGATCCAATTAATAATGCACCGCTATCAATGGATTGTAATCCCGATGCGCAATTGCGTTGAACGGTAAATCCAGGCACTTTTTTTCCTGTGCCCAATCGAAGTCCAATAATGCGAGCAATATTCGCTTCATTTTCGCTGGGTGACATACAGCCCACAATGACTTCGTCTAATTCTGCCGCTGAAAAAGGTTGGCGTGCGAGTAAATGTTGTCCTGTGCTCACAGCTAAATCGGATGCACTAAATGCGCCGGGTTTTCCGCGCGCTTTTAAAAATGGGGTACGTGCACCGTCCACAATATAAACATCTCGCGCGTAAGCGAGTTTGAGTTTACGCTTTGGCATATCAATTTCCCTTGGGGGTTGTGTCACGTAAGGCGCGTTTCAGCACCAGTAACAGTAAGTCCTTGTCGATAGGCTTATATAAGAAGTCATATACGCCGGCGATCATGGCAGCGCCGACATCTTTTCGTTCCGCGTGGCTGGTTAACATAATAATAGGTATATGACGGAGTTCGGGGCGAAGATAAATTTTATGCAATAAATCTAAACCTGACATGCTAGGCATCATGCGATCCAGAATAACAGCGGAGAAGCGGAGGGGATCTTCATTTAATAAATCAAAGGCAAAAACAGCTTCATGCGCGGTTGCGACATTAAACTCGGCATCTTTTAATAAAGTCGTCAGTACTTTGGTGACCAATGGGTCATCATCAACGACGAGAATTTCATGAGGTTTTGACACTTTACTCATTGAGAATAGAATCCTTCCTTTTTTTCAATTCGGCCAGTATACCATACATCAGTTGTGGCCATTCTTCTTTTAATTTACGAAAGAAGGCGCGAGGGCCGATTTGTTTACGAACCCATTTTTCTAAGAAAGGTTTTGCGGTCGCCCACAGGTCCAGCTCGGGATAAATTTGGCGAGCCAATCCCTCCACGCTTAATAATGTTTTTTGGAGTAAAAGTAATTGAGGTTGTATGCGAATATTAAATTTTGCGGCCATTTGAAATAAACTGAATAATAATTGGCCAAAGGAGATTTCACCCAGCGGTTTTTCAAAAATAGGTTCGCAAGCTGTTCGAATGGCTGTTTCTAATTGATCGACGCGTGTGTTTTCAGGCGCCCAACCCGATTCAATATGCAGCACCGCAACGCGTTTGTAGTCACGTTTAAAAAAGGCCAAAAAATTTTCAGCGATATAGCGTTGGTCGCGTGGACTTAAACTTCCCATAATGCCGAAATCAACGACAATATATTTGGGTGTGGGGGCATCTTCTTTGGAGACGAAAATATTTCCGGGATGCATATCGGCGTGGAAAAAATTATGTTCAAACACCTGGGTGAAAAAAATATCAATTCCACGCTCTGCCAATAATTTCAGATCAATCTGATGTTTTTTCAGCGCTTCAATATTGCGTATGGGAATACCGTGAATGCGTTCCATGACGATGACATTTTTGCGCGTGTAATCCCAGAATATTTCAGGTACATGTAATTTATCTGAACCCATAAAATTTCGGCGAAGTTGAGAAGCATTGGCAGCTTCGCGCATAAAATCCAATTCACCCAAAATGGATTCTTCAAATTCCGCGACCATCTCAATTGGCTTAAATTGTTTTAAACGTTTAAATTTCTGAGCTATTTTGGCAATAGAATACATTAAGGCAATATCGCGTTTGATATGTTTCCCAATATTTGGCCGTAAAATTTTAACGACGACGGATGTATTGTTATTCAAAACGGCGCCATGAACTTGCGCAATGGAAGCAGATGCAAGGGGAGAGGCTTCGAAAGATTTAAATACTTTCTCGAGTGGAGCATGATAAATTTTTTCCAATTTTTGGCGTGCTTCTTCGTTTGAAAAAGCGGGGACTTGATCTTGGAGTTTAATTAATTCATCAATGACAGGTTTGGGTAAAATATCTTGGCGAGTAGAAAGCGCTTGGCCAAATTTAACGAATACCGGGCCAAGTTCTTCCAACGTAATTCGCATAGCACTTCCGCGCGTATAATACTTTTTATGCTGAAAACGAATGAGCGAGTAGCGTTTTCGAATAATCCAGATAATATGTAGTAAACGAAAGAATTGTTTCATGACGATTTTTTTTCCAGTAAAGCCAGTTTGGCTTCTAGTCTTTCCGTATCGAGATATAGCTGATCAACTTGTTTGTAAAAAGTTTCGGCTTCATCGCGCGTGGGTAAGCAATCTGTTTCTTCTTGAAGGTATTCTGTCAGATTACGTCCAACGGTTTTTCGGAAATCATTTTGCGTTTGATTCGCCTCGCGAAAAAAAGTGCCGACAGTATGCGCAAGCGGATCCCCAATAATTTTAGATAAGCTTTCTTCGAAGTCCGGCTCAATCTCAGACAAAATATTTTTAAAGTCTTGTAAGAAAACTAAATCTCCAGAGACTTCAATATTTTTATGCGTAACCACGCGAATGGTAACGGTTGGGGTGTTTGTTGTGTTGCGGGAAATGCGTAGTCGAGAATTTTCTATAACAAGATATAGGGTCACGGCGACAGGGAGAAATTCGAGTTCGATAATGTTGCCATTATATCGTGCAAGCTTTTCAGATTTTTCGGGGTCGCAGTCCAGAATATAATTGGCGAGAGACGATAAAATCATATTAAATTTTAACTCCTCGATGTAAGCACACAATTCCGCCTGTTAAATTAAAATAGTCGCAACTATCAAATCTCGCCTCTAAAATCATGTTTTTTAAATTTTCTTGATCGGGATGTTTGCGAATCGATTCGACTAAGTATTGATAGCTGTCTTTGGATCCCGTAATTAATTCACCGAGTTTTGGAACGACATGAAAAGAATATTGGTCATATAATTTTTCTAATAGAGGTAATACGGGTTTTGAGAATTCTAGAACCAATAATATTCCGCCGGGTTTTAAGGTTTCATATATAGAATTTAAAGCTTTTTGTTTGTCGGTGACGTTACGTAATCCAAAGCTAATACTCACGCAATCAAAATAATTTGATTTAAAGGGGAGGCATTCAGCATTGGCTTGAATATAGTGGATATTAGTTGCAAATCCGGAGTCGATTAATTTATTCCGACCCATGTGGAGCATGCTGTCGTTTATATCTGCTAAATAAACATTGCCGGTTGCGCCGACTTTTTTCGAAAAGCCTTTAGTGAGATCGCCAGTACCGCCCGCGATATCTAAAACGGTGTGGCCTTCGCGCACAAGGCTTTTATTGAGCGTGTAGTTTTTCCACAAGCGATGTAAGCCAAATGACATTAAATCATTCATGAGGTCATATCGGTCAGCGACAGTATGAAAGACATCGGCCACGCGTTTTGCTTTTTCTTGCGTAGGGATTTCTTGGAAGCCGAAGTGAGTTGTAGCGTTTTCAGGATTTTTCATGGGAATAAGTGTAAGGGGATGTTTAATATCAATCAACAAATTTGAAGGATTTTGCTATACTTCGAAACTCAGAGATCCGGAGGAAAGTAATATGGAAGACGAGAAAGAGCGCCAACGAATGGAAGATGCCCGTAGAAAGGAAGAAGAGCGTAAAAAATCTGAAAATTTATTACTGATGAGTAACCCGTTTCCTAATATCGCAGCAACTGACCAATTTGTTGTTCATTTGGGCGAAGAATTCTTTGGTGTTGATAGTACGGTAGTTATTAATAGGCATGAAGGCAGCGAAGTTGAGCTTGATGGTGTCGGTCAATCCGCTGAAGGAAAACCTGAAAATCAATCAGAACGACAAGAAGCTAGAACAGGTAATGAGTGCGTCTGTGCCTTAGCTCCCATTGATCCAAAAACCTCCCTTCCTAGTCAGGCATTACCCTCTGTGCGTGCAAGTAGTTGGGGTGCTTTTTCACTTGGGATGTGGCACTCGCGTACGCCATTTGCAGCAGCATTACAAAAGGGAACGCTCAATGAAAAAAATCCTGTGCGTGATCGTGCATGGGGCACAATTTTAGGATTAGCAGGATTGGGAACGCTGGTTTTCGCTACAATTCATGGAAATGTTCCATTGATTATTTTTTCATTACTTATATTGAGTGCTGCCGTCTATTTACATTACCGCGCATCTCAAGGGACAGGAATGGATGCAGGAGTTTCTTCCGAGGTTCCGACTGGCTTTATGTACATGCACTAAAATATTTTTTTAGGGGTCGTAGCTCAGCTGGGAGAGCGCAACGTTCGCAACGTTCGCAACGTTGAGGTCGGGAGTTCGATCCTCCTCGGCTCCACCAATGTGCAGTAGATGTTAGAAAGTAATGGGATGCTGTTTGGACTCTAACAACAGTGCGTTGTATAAATCTAGCAATTCATCTCGTGAGCTACAGTTAAGTTTATCTTTTGCGCTATCCAGATAGCCTTCTACAGTTGATTCACTTAGCGTTAATTTTTGAGCAATTGCTTTGAGGCTCATAATTTTTGTGCGTAGTTTCAAACATTCAAATTCGCGAGGTGAAATAATGTCAATAATCTCATGCATACTGCTAAAGCCGTTGTAGCTAGCAGTTATTATTTTTTGAGGCAAGATTTTTTTTTGTAAGGCAATATTAAGGTCATATTTTAAAGCATATTTTTTGGAGTCTTTCCGTAACTTTTTAGTTTCTTGGAGAAAATAATACTGAAAATCTAGAATGGTTTGAGCATGATTAAGATAGTTGCTTATTACGCTCTTATTTTCTGGGTCGCCAGCCAGGACAGCAATATTAGTGCCATCGTGGCCATGCTGAACATTGAATAAAACAAAATCTCGTTGGTGCTTTTCTTTGAGTATGCGAAGCGTATGCTCAGGAAATAATCTTTTAAATTGGGTGGCAAAATAAAATCCATTCGGGAGTGTTATGGGAAGCGGTAAGCCTTTTTCTGCCCAGTAGATTGCAGGTAGTACATCAGTATTTAATAAGGAGACAGTGTTATTGTGAGGGGATGCAATATGAGATAAACCAAAATAATTTATCCCTAGTGCGTTCATAAATTTATTGGCAATTTTTCTAATGTGAGGATTTTGTTGGGAGACGAAATCTACTGTATTTCGATAGGTATGTTGACAAAGTATCATGGTGTTTTTCCTTAAGCATTAAGTCCATTCCTGTTAAAGAGGTATATACCATGCTTTTTACTTTATCATATAAAACGGGAGTTCCCTATATAAAGAGAGCATCCCCCTGGATTTTACCCGGTACCTTTAAAAAAAGCCCTATGGCATGGTGTATGTGGAAGGCAATCATACGATACGTTTTTATATGAGATAACAGCCTTCCCTTAATTGACTTTATCCTTTAATATTCTGGCTTATAATTTATTTTTTAGGCAATAATAAAAATGCTAGAGACGTTCGACCATAATTTTTGTTTCCTTTCTATCGGCTCGTATTCACACGAGCATTTTTCTGTTTTAAGTATTACGTCAAAATTCTTGGCATTCAATCACAGCTATTTTTATGTCGTGAAATTTCGCTTGCGTAATGCGATTTCAGTGGAGACGTGTTTAAATAAATCTGCGTGTTTATTTTGGGGCAAAAATTATCTTCACGGAATAGTCACCCAAATAGCAGAAGATCATGTCATTATAGAATCTCCGTTGTATCTATTAAATTTGCAAAAACATTCCAGAGTTTATGCGGACACAGATTTCCCTGAATTAATCCAAGCTGTGCTCAGTCATTATAATTGGAAAGTGAAACACGATTTTGATTTTGCGCTGAAATTTCATTATCCCGTTTCAAAATATACTGCTCAATATCAAGAAACGGATCAGGAGTTTATTCAGCGACAGTGTTCACGCTGGGGAATAAACTTTTGTTTTATTCAATACGAAGAAAAAGCGATTATATGTTTTTTTGATGAAAACAGTTTGTTAAGTGAAAAATTTCCTGCGATCCAATTGGATTGGATGACGCTAAGTCGATATGAACTACATCGAAAAGCATTGCCCAAGACCGTAAAAATTAATGATTACAATTCCGAAACGCCGGACCTGGATTTGTCGATGGAATCCGAAACAGGTCCATCTGATTTTGGGAAAGATGACAGACCGTATGAGTTTTATCAAACACGGGAGTTAGGCGAAGTAATTTTAAAGCGGCGCATGGAATATTATGATTGTCAGCGAGAAGATGTTTTTATACAAACGGATAATCTTCAGCTTAGTCTAGGTCAAGAAATTGTATTACACCAAAAAAATTATAGTATTACGGCATTAGACTATGGCATTTGTATTATTAAAAATGAACGCTATGTGAATGTGCACTTAGTTGAAAAAACGAGAAGTTATCGTCCTGATTTACCCGTGTTATTTCATATGCCTGATGTTACAGCCCATATTATTTCCGAGCATGTTGATGAAGCAGGGCGCTATTTTATTTCGCCGGATTATGATGAAACTAAAACGGCTAATACCTGTCCCGTGAGATTGTCTCAGCCTTGTGCAGGAAATAAGGTGGGATTTCATTTTCCCTTAGTAAAACATACCAAGGTTTTGATTACGCATATTAATGGCGATCCGGATAGGCCTGTTATTTTAGGTGTAATGCCCAGTGAAGTAAAACCGCATCCTGTCACGGATGCCAATAAATCTCAGCATATTTTACGGACGGCGCAAGGTAATCAAGTGCTTATTGAAGAAGACCCCATAAACAGCAGCATAGAGTTTTCCAGCCAAAATAATTTGGCAGTATTAAATCTCCTGCATGACGAAATGCGGTGCGAATCGGCTTACGATGTTTTATGTAAGATTAAAAATAGCATTCATACTATAAAAAATAATTATTCCTATCAGACAGATAAAAATTATTACACTAAAACAGGGAAAAGCTATTGGATTACTACGGAAAAGGGCGATACCGCTATTTCTAGCGGTAAAGATCTGACTGTTTCGTGCGAAGAATTTAAATTTTATGCGAATAAAAATTTTATTGTTCAAAGCATCTATACAAAATTTCACCTATCACATATCAATATTCAAGCAGAACAGATAGGTCTCGTTGGGCAAACTAAATCTAGTATTGAAGCAGATAAATTAAAAATAAACAGTACGGGAAAAATACGGCTTTCTGTAGAAGCTTCGAGTATTTCCCTCGGCTCATCAGGAATTATAATCAGCGCTCCCCGCGTAGCATTTAATACTCCTAGTTTTAATGCGCCACCGCCACAATTGGGGGCAAGTGGAGAAAGCAGTGCGCAAGCGCAACTCAAAAAAAGTAATTTTAATATGAGTTATAAAAATCTTGATGACCGTTTTTCACATTCTGTGATCAAAAATAATAAGGGTGTGGTATGGGCAGGATGTGTGCGGGAATTCAATCCCTTGGAGGGAATTGAGGTAGGTGAGCCCCTTGAGGTGCACCACACTGATTTGATTGTGATAGCTCTTGATAAAAAAAACCAAAAACCCAATGCTAAATTTAGCTTTACGCCACAACAAAATAAAACGCATGAAGTTACAGTCTTAAATAAACCAAAATATAAAGCGGTCCAATTAGAAAATGGACATTTTGAGTGTGAATTACTGTCAGAGGCAGAATTACAGTATTTTAAATCTCAGACCAATAATAAAATTATTATTTTTATTCATGGCTACAATGTTCCCGCAGGACATTTCGGGCAGTACAGCTACATTCGAACCCCCGACGAAGGTTTTGCAGATGATCGTATTAATGGTGCTGGTAGTCCTAATTGGTATTTGCATATGGAATACAATTTAAATTGTGCCATTCAAGAGAACTATCTGGAATTTCCCTGGGATGAAAAGGCGCTGGAGTATAAGCGTATTTTGGGTATTCACTGGCCAGGCTATAAAAAAATCTATGATATCCCCTGGTCGAACAATTTAAATTTTGCGGGAATGGAATTTAATGCATTAGCGTCTGGCTATGCGTTATTGCCCTTAATTAAACAGCTTAAACAAGCGGGGCTGGAAATCACGCTGATTGCACACAGTTTAGGCTGTCTTGTTGCGATTCAATTAATGGATTTAATAGGCCGGGAACATCAAACCTATTTGGAGCGCGTATTTTTGTGGCAAGCGGCTGTCGCCAATGTTGCATTATCACCGGTTGTTTTGGATTCAGTAGAACAAAAACAGCTTGCGGCAAAACAATCTGCTGAGGGAAGTATTATGGCAGTGGGAGCACCGCCTTTAATATTGTACGAATATTATGGTGAATTCTTGCGCCAAAAAGCCGCGAAATTTAAACACATTCCACCGTGGGATTTATATGAAAAAGATCCGTTTGCGTATTTTCCGTATGCGCACTATGCGACCCAGAAAATGTATGTGTTATTCAGCGAGCATGATGATGTATTGAAATGGACATATCGCGCTAATGCAATTTTTGCGAATTTACCGCATTACAATTTTATTTTTAATCCGTTAGGTTTGTATGGTCCGGATGAAGAGACGCAGAAATTATTAAAGAATAAATTGCAGTGTGTGGATCAAAGCGATTGTTTATTTGGGCATTCCGAAATGCGAATTCCCCTAAAGCGTTTGTTTGAAAAAGTCTATTTATTAATCATAAAGGAGATAGGACGTTATGAGTGAAAATTTAGAAGGGCAGTTATTTCGATTATTTGTCATGGGATGGTTAAGTTTAACCGGCGTGTTGATTTTTTTACTGATGGCGTTGGAATTCTTGGGGTTAAGCCAGGATGTGATTGCTGATTTAATGTGTTTGTTTCCCATTATTTTATTGGGTGTTTTAATTTACGCCTACGTAAAGGGCAAAGATAACTTACTAAAGCGTTTATGTTATGGATATATGTGTGTAGGCATTCCGTGCATTCTGATGATGTTTATTGCGCCGTTGATGATGTAAGTATTACTTGATCACCTCAAATTTCTCTGACCTTTCATCATATTGCGATACGTCCGCCGTCGCTAAATCAAACCACCAGCCATGCAGGTTTAATTTGTGCGACGCAAGGCGTGCGTTGATCTCGGGGTATGTTTTTAAATGCTCCAATTGTTGGATAACATTAATGCGGGATAATACATTTGGTGAAATATCGGATTTTGTATGTAGCTGTAACAATTTTTCGTAGGAAGGCTTTGCATACGACAGCCATTTTTTTATCGCAGAATCTTGATAATGAATCGTGTCTTCCGTAAAGGCTCGCATCGCGCCACAATCTGAATGCCCACAAATAACAATATCCGAGACGTTTAGAAATAGGGTTGAAAACTCAATCGCGGCTGCTACGGAAAGCGCATCGGTTGCGCCGTACGGTGGAATAATATTGCCAATATTACGCAATACAAATAAATCACCCGGATCGGTTGAGGCAAATGTATTCGGAACCACGCGGCTGTCACAACATGCGACAAACAACGTGTCTGGCGACTGAAAATGCGCTAATTTTGAAAACTTTTCCCGGTACTCTGCCAATTTGTGTTCACGAAAATCCTTAATTCCCTGGATTAATTTTTTCATGCTTTCTTCTTCTTGGCTTTGGCGCGCGGAACGACATAATTCATGATGTAGTACTGCTGCATAATTGAGAGCGTATTATTTGCTACCCAATATAAAACCAATCCTGCAGGGAAGCTTAAAAATAATGCGGTAAATATAAATGGCATCGCCATCATCAATTTACGTTGTGTCGGGTCTGGTGCCTTTGGCGCAAACCATTGTTGAATAAAAATGGTCACACCCATTAGCACAGGTAAAACATAGTAGGGATCTTTAATGGATAAGTCATGAATCCATAAAATAAACGGCGCCTGACGAAGTTGCACGCTTTCCATGATCACCCAATACAGTGATAAAAATACCGGGATTTGAACTAGTAACGGCAAGCATCCGCCGAGCGGATTTACTTTTTCACGGCGGTATAACTCCATGGTGGCTTTGGCTAATTTTTGTTTGTCATCGCCACAATTTTCACGAATTTGTTCAATGCGCGGCTGTAATTCACGCATCGCTGCCATCGAGCGAAAACTGATGGAATTTAATTTATAAAAGACAATTTTAATTAATAACGTAACCAGAATGATGGCCCATCCCCAGTTACCCGTTAATGTGTACATGGTTTTCATAACGGAAAAAATCATGACTGCGATAAACCATAAAATTCCGTAATCAACAGTTAAATTTAATCCCGGCGCTATTTTGACCAGCGAACTCGCCACTTCAGGGCCGACGTATAATTTATCCGTAAACGTTTGGGATTGTTGAGGTGCTAATGTCGTTTGCGGACTTTCCATACCTAAGGTGTAAAGATCATTATTTTCGCGAGAATAATAATGATAAATTTGATTTGGATCAGGCACCCAAGCGCTTAAGAAATAATGTTGGACCATTGCTAACCAACCATTTGCGCTAGTCTGCGTTAAATTTTCTTTCGCCATATCTTTAAAGCTGATTTTTTTGTAACGCTCTTGAGGAGAAGATACTACGCCGCCTAAATAGGTGCTGATATTAAAAGGTCCTACGCCTTTAGCTGATACCGGTTTGCGTTGTAATTCTGCATAAGCTGTTGTTTGAACGGGTGAATTCGAACGGTTTGTAATGGTTTGTGAAACATGAACAACATAATCATCTGGAGAAAACGTATAAGTTTTTGTGATGCTAATTTTTGCATTTTGCCAGGTTAAGGTGATGACGTTATTGTCAATTTTGGCATTGTAAATCATTTGGTTTGCAGGGGGTAAATCTTTGCTGGCGACGCCATTGGTGGCGACATAATATTCGTTTGGATCTGTGGTAAATAATTCAGTCGGCGTATTTTTGTCATCGAGTGAGACAGGATACTTTAATAATTTAGCGCCCACTAATGTTCCACCTGCGCGGTCAATCGTAATATCCAGGACGTTGGTTTTAAGATTAACGAGTTGAGATTTATTGGTTGAGGGAATAATTTGTGTGGGCGTTGTAACGGTTGTCGGTTGGGCGACCGTGCTCGTACTTTGCGTGGTAGTGGTAGTAGAAGATTGGCTTGCGGGTGTATGTTCTGCCACCCACGCATTCCATAACATCATTCCGATGAAAAATAACAGTGATACTAAAAACATCCGGCGAAAATCAGTCATGGTTTTTGTTTCTCTCTGGTAAAAGATCAATGCCGCCTTCGCAGAAGGGATGGCATCGACATAATCGTTGAATTCCTAATTTTAGGCCCTTAAAAAATCCGTAGACTTTAATTGCTTCTGAGGTATACGCAGAGCAACTGGGGAAAAAACGGCAATGTTGCCCGAGAAGTGGGCTTAACGCAAATTGATAGGTTTTTATCAATGCGATTGCGATTTTTTGTGTAAAGCGGTTAAGCGTGTCCATTGTTCGTCGATTTTCTCTCGAATCATTTTGCTGTGTTGATTGCCCAAGGAGCGATAGATGATAACGACCATATCCAGGAGTGGCAATTCGTGTTGGCGTAATCGGAAGCTTTCGCGAACGATGCGCTTAATTTTGTGCCGAACTGTAGCTTTGGCAACCTGTTTTTTGCTGACGGAGACGCAGAGTCGAGGATGAGGTCGTGCGGTGGAATAGGAAAAAATGGCTAAAAAAGGCGAACTTAACTTACGTCCTTTTTGACAGACGGTTTGGATTTCGCGATTTTCAGTAAGGCGAAGGGAGCGTCCGAAGCGAAAGCTAGACACTCAGTCTTTTGCGACCTTTGCGGCGACGGGCATTGAGGACTTTGCGGCCGTTTTTGGTTGCCATACGGGCACGGAAGCCGTGCGTACGCTTACGTTTGATTTTTGATGGTTGGAACGTTCTTTTCATAGGAATCTACCCCTTAAACAAGGGACGGAATCATAAAGGACGGGCCTATCAGTGTCAATCATAGTCTATACTTGAGAGTGGACTTGTTTGATATGGGTTATGAGTGATATGGCGGTCTGCGGTGAAATGAGGGGGATGTATGTCTCAAGAACAACTAAAGGTGGAGTCATTTATTCAGGCCGCGGAGAGAGAGGTCCTTTGGGTTAAGGAAGGAAAAAGTCTTCCGTTATTTTCAGCGGCTCACTCCGGACCCTATAAAATATTGCTTGAATTATATGAAAAAAAAGAACTGGCACCCGACGAGACATTCGAAAAACGCATTGCAGACAAAATTGCTAAAATCGAAAAAATCTTAAGTGATTTTATTGTTAAGAACGTTTCAAAATTTGTTATCGATGGTGTGATTCCCTTAGATAATAAATTATTGTCGTATAACTTAGCTGAAGTTAGCGCAATACGTAAATATCTCGATAAAAAGGGTCAAGCTGAATCAGTCGCAGTATTAGATAAATTAATCGAATTTCTTAAAACAGGTAACCCTGACGAACTTAAGGCAATAGTTGGGGAATTAACATTGGCTTCGTCAGTAGCAAAATATGCGCGTGAAAGTATTCTTCGTTATATTGGCGGTCAACAAATGCTGGGAAATAAAAAAACCGCAGAAAAACTTCACGCTATTTTAACGGGAGAAAATCTTGGGCTTGACGCTCAAAAATCTGCTTCTGCTGTTTCAGCAAAATATTCCATGGATGAAATAGAAGCCTTAGAAAAAGAATGTGCCGGTGAACAATATGCGTCATTGCGTGAGTTGCTTGCAGCCCTTCGTCAGCTTAAAGAGCAGCGTGATGATTCTCTCTCGCTTGAGATGGCAGATTTCTGGTTGGCGTTGTCTGGGAGAGGATTTGGGGAGGCGTTGATCAAAGCAGAAAAATTCACGGCTGCGCTACATTCTGCTGAAGCTTTTATGCAAACAGCCGTGCGATGGATGAGTGAGGAAGATTTTGCGTGGGCTGATAGTGTATTTCAATATGCTGAGGGAGCTTATCAAAGTTTCACAGGAGACATAGAGAGTCAACAGCAACTCTTGTTCCATTTTGGATTATCTTCTGAGAATCAAGAATCGAAAGCATTGTTCCGTGCATTTATTGCCTTTCAGCATAAAGTTATGACGAAAAATATCGTAGAAGCCTTTTCGGAGCTGCCAGAATTATATAAAGCTTTCATAGATGCAGACAAAATGCCTAAAAATAAAGAACGGTCAGATTTTCTAAGAGGATATTTGAAACAGGTTTTACTCAATTCTCCTGTTCCAGAAAACGATTACGCATTAATAAAGCATAGTAGTGATGAAGTAGTTCGTTTTGAAAAAATGTATGCGTTGTGTGGAGATGAGCAGCCTTTCTCAAAAATTGCAGAATTATTACATGCTTTGCATGAATTGATGTTAAGAAAACAACCGGATGCGTTAATAAAAGCAGTTAATGAAGCTCGGGTTCTTTTGGGAAAAATAAAAACAGAACAACCTGCTCAAGGTGTATTGTTGGAAACGATGATTCATTATACGGAAATGGTGACAACACGTTTTGTTGCTGGTCTGGATGATCTAAAAAATAAAAGAGATCAAAAATTATCACAAGACATCATGCATTACGTTGTATATGAAGGAGTGTCATCGCAAAAACGTCCATCGCTTGAAACGTTTGAACAATATGCTCAAACCTTAAAGTCTCAAGTTGCGAATGCAAGACAAGTGCAAACAAAGTTGGTAAAAGATGCTGCAAGACCAGTAGGTAGTCGTCCACTACCTCCGCCACCCACACCTGCGGCAGGGAAACCTTCCTCTCAGGAAAAGATGAAGGCACCGACTATTCCTAAGAGACCTCATGCATAAATTCGTCATTTCTCAGCCCCCACTTTCTAAACCATGGCCTATACTCATATATAAGGTAGTACTTGAAAGGGCCGCTTTGCGCGGTGGAGGGATGTGTGATGGCGAAGATAACAGCTAAAGAGGCTTTAGAAGAGCTTAATGTTCCACCTGAAGTTGAGGAAACGGTTGCACGAGAACGACAGATTCAACAATGGCTATACGCATTTAATGGATTCTCATCGCGAGAGCTTGCGCAATTTTCTGCGCGATTGATTCGTGAATTAGAGAGTCTTCCTTCTGATACTAAGCTCAAAAGGGAAGATATTATTTCTAATTTTGAGGCAATCACAAAGTATATCCAAGCAGAAGAGCAAATGGAGAAAGAAAATAAATCAACAACTGAGATAGACAGGCGTGCTTCTCTAACGAAAACACAGCAACTGAATGTTGAGCGTCAACAAAATATGGAAATAGGTTCTGGAGGACAATTAGTTTCAAATGAAAGCCGGGCGATATATGGGGTCAAATTTGCAATGGCAAAAATTCAAGATATTGTTGCTCAAGCGAAAGAAAATATTGAAATGAAGGTGACTGAAATTAAAAATAATATTGAAGAAAGAAAATTTACAGATCCACAGGAAAAAATGTCTTTTTTGAGCCGTATTAAAAACGCTGCGCAAAAAGCGAAACGCGAGGTTGTTGCGTTCGGTAATAAAGGGATGGATGCGATAACGAAGTTATTTTCAAAAGATCGTAGTCATGATGTTGAAACGCGAGAGACCCGTGCATCACAGGAACCTCCGATAAATATTGAGGCGAGGTTAAAAGCAATGGCTACTTTAAATGATTTGCCTACTGATGAAGAGAAAATGGCTTCTATGGATATTTTGGATAGTGATATTGATCAGCTGAATAAGGAGCTTAATGAACCTTTATCAGCTCGAGCTGAAATAGAAGCGCCTTCATACCTTGACCAAGTATATGAAGAAATAGCGAAAGTAGATGTAAATATCGGAAAGACAGTAGGGGAGTTTAAAGGAACAGCTGAGAAGTTGCTGCAAGAAAAAGGCTTAGAAAGAGATGTCAAAGTCGATCCATTGGATGCTGCATTAAAAGCTATGGATGATGCTAAACCTGCAGAAAAAAACGAGAAATCCCATGATCAAAATAGAGATCCGGGATCTGTGCCTCCTAGTCCACGTAGTCCAGGCTAATTTTTCTCCGGGAGGTCCGAAATGTTAGGTGAAATCGAACGCATCCCCTCACAATTTTTGCACGATCAAAAAACCTCCATTGGTGTATTTCGTGGCTATACCATTATTAAAATTAAAGATGACAAAAAAGCAAATGTTTATCGCTATTACGCTTTTGCAGAAAAAGACAAACAAGGCGAAGGCAGCTTCGGAAAAGTATACGCCGCCCGTAGTGTTGATCCCAAAACAGGTGAATTTAAAAATATTGTTGCAGTAAAAGTGATTGGGTCTGATGACCGTGAGTCTCCTCAAGAATTATACAAAAAAGAACGTGAAGCGAATAAAGAAGCTAAACGTTTGCGTAGTAAACATCTTTTAGCCGAAACCTCTTTTCTCGAAAAAAGACGCGTATTTGTTGTCATGGATTTTGCCAAAGGAAAAGAATTAAACGCAAAAGAATTTGCTAAAGATGTGAATTGTGTTTTTGCTGAAGCTGTAAAATTAATATGGTTTCTCACGAATGATTTAAACCGATTGCATCATGAAACTAAACATGGCCGGGCATTAATTCATTCTGATCTCAAAGTCGAGAATTCTCGGGTCGATGTTGAAAAGGGAAAAGTTCGAGACGCACGAATCATCGATTTTGGTTTTACTCAAAAAGTGAACGATGATGCGATGCAATTTGTTATTAATAGGGGGGGGACCTATCTTGCACCTGAACAAGAAATAGAGGACACCCAAGGGCTAAAAAGTGATATTTACTCGTTTGGTTTGATGTGCCAGTCAATATTTCAGGAATTTGCAAAAACGATCCCCGAAAAGCTCAGAATAATTCTGCATAGTTTTTTAGAGCAAATGATTAATCAACATTATGCCAAGCGTCCGAATACGGATGAAGTACTGACTTTTTTCACTGCACTGAATAATTACTGTATCTTAGATCCAAAGCGAAGTGGTGAGTTTTTAGAAAAACTCGAGGTATTAGCGATACCCGAAAAAGTATTGAGCAGAGATAAATTACCTATTGAATTTGAAAATTATTGGCGTTTGTTTTTGTATGTCACGGAGCATTATGAGAACCATCAAAAAAAATGGTCTATGCTTAGCGCGATAATTAAATCTGAAGTTCAAAAACGTCCCGTGGATGAACAGCAAGTCTATGCCTGGATAATAGAATTTATCAAAGGAACTTCTCAAGGCCAATTTTCTGAAGAACAGAAGCGGTATTTTTTTCAATTTCTAAAAGAATTTCTTCATGTGAATCATCCTCGTCGTGAAGAAAGTAAGCGCTGCATAAGGGTCCTGTTACAGCATAATGAAAAAGAATGGCAAAAAATTGTAGAAACCCGTTCCGTGGAACAAAATCCTGAAGAATGGTTACGACAACAACGCATTCCAGACGATCCCCACAATCAATGGCGATTATTCTTATGTGCTGCCATAAAAGGGAGTGCGACAGTTAATAGAGAAGGTGTCGAGTTCAAGCAAGCCGTCGTCAAAAATCGCGCTTTATTAACAGAACAACAGCGTATTGTTGAAAAAGCTATTACAGATTTTTTTAGTCATCCTGATGAAGATTATCGAAAAACTTACGAGGCTTTCTTTTGTTTGGTATTAAAAAAATACCTGGATCGTCCAACGCCTAAGCGTTTTGAATCCATTCAAACTATTGCAAATCCTGAAGCGATCCTCGCCGCTAAACAAATGCCACGACATATTAAAAATGTCTGGCGCTTATTTATAGCCGCCTCTAAAAATTATAGAGAATATAAAGAAATGTGGGAAAAATGCCGTGAACAAATTCAAAAAAATATTGATGAGAAAAAAGGTGATTTTGGTCCCGATGACCAACGGTGGTTTAAGACAGAATGTAGATCACATCGTTCGCTAGATGTTAGTGCACGTAAATAATTGATTAGGAGAGGTGTCATGGGTAATCCTAAAAAAGAGAATGAGTCTGAAGGGGTGAATTTGAGAGATCCGCAAGTGTGGCAAAGCGTGATGAAAAATTTACTTCAGGAAATTGCACAAGTACATGAGGCAATTAAAAAAGACGGAAATAATCCCAAATTAGTTGCGAAACATGGAAAAGAGCTGGAAGTCTTGAGCGGTGTCTTAGATAAATTACGTGAAAATAATCCAGATGCACTTAAGCGACAGTCAGCGTTAGAGACTTTAGGAAAAGGAAGCCGAATACTCCCGCGTGAAATAGAGAAGAAGCAGGACCTAAAACCCAAAACACTTTCTGCTGAAATTCGGAAAGAAGAAGCAAAGTTTTTGGAAGAACTTAAAGCGAAAGAGGCTGTTAAAAGTAGTGCTCCCGAGAAAGATATTAATGTCTTATTAAAAGAAGCCATGGATGTGCTGGATAAATCTCTTCAAAATTCCTCGAAAGAGTTAAATGAGCTGGAGGAGCTTGAAAAAATGGCAAAATCATTGGGTGTAGATGTGGGCGACAAAACCCCTAAATCTGGTGGTTCTCATTAAAAATGCTATGATCGCAGCTTCTACTGACAACGGGAGCTGATATGTACGTGCTGACTGCTGATTTTCAAAAATCTGATGCCGCTGAGGTTTTTACGCACTCGCTCAAAGAAACGGGATTTGGCGTATTAAAAAATCATCCGATTGATTATCAACTGGTCAAAGAAGTGTACGCCGAATGGGAAAACTTTTTTAACTCTCCTGAAAAAAATAATTATCTTTACGATAAAGAAAATCATGATGGATTATTTCCGATGAATGTATCTGAAATCGCAAAGGGATATAACATCAAAGACATTAAAGAATATTATCATTTTTATTTGAAAGGACGATGCCCATCTTCGCTCAGTGGAAAAACCATTCAGTTATTCAATGAATTAAGCGCGTTAGCGGGAACGCTGTTAGGTTGGATAGAAGAGCATACATCCGAAGAAATCCGCAAAAAATTCTCGATGAAATTATCTGACATGATCAAAGACAGTCCGTGGACATTATTGAGAATATTGCATTATCCACCGTTAACGGGTCATGAAGAAGAAGGTGCGGTGCGTGCAGCGGCGCATGAAGATATTGATTTATTAACCGTGTTACCTGCAGCAACGGCAACAGGGTTACAAGTTAAAGATGCCAAAGGTAATTGGCATAATATTGATACAGATCCCGGTTTTATTGTTGTGAATACAGGGGATATGTTGCAGGAGTGTACACAGCATTATTACAAATCGACAACGCACCGTGTCGTTAATCCTTCGGGCGAAGAGGCCAAAAAATCCCGCTATTCGATGCCCTTGTTTTTACATCCGCGCGATGAAGTGATCCTGTCTGAAAAGCATACCCGCCGCAGCTATTGGGTAGAGCGTATGAAGGAGCTGGGCGTCTACTAAAAAAACTTCTCTTTGAAGCCTCCAACCCCGATTTTTTGGGCTATACCTACTATATGGGTAACCCAAAATGGGGGATGTGTCATGGCGGCAGACAAAGGCAAAGAGGTTGTTCCTCCAGTTGTACTTATTAATCAACTTGAAGATTTGAAGCGACAATTAGAAGCTGGTGGAGTTTCATCTGCCTTAATGCAAAATTTTGCCGAACTGAAACAAAAATTTTCGGCATCCGCAACAGCAGCACGAGAAGCAGGAAATAAGGGATTGACTCAAGTATTTGTCAAAGATGTTTCACCGTTGATGAAAGAAGTAGAGGGAAAAATATCAGAAAAAAATCAGGAAAATACTTCTAAGGTAAAGATTGAAACATTGCCACGTTCTTCGAAAAATAGATGGGGTGACTCTAAAGAAGGAATAGATAAATCTCTCCAAAAGGTACTTGAACAAAAAAGAACTGCACAACCTTCAAAAGTAGCGGAACAGAAACTCGATTCGCCTAGACCTTCATTTAAAATGGGTGGCCATAGAACGGGGTAATTAATACACCACTAAGGCAGAGCCCCACGTTAATCCTGCACCAAATGCCTCAAGCAATAATTTATCGCCACGTTTAATTTTTCCTTCACGTATCGCGGCGTCCATTGCTAATGGAATCGATGCAGCTGAAGTGTTGCTGTGATCCGCAATCGTTAAAATAACTTTTTCCATCGGTAAATTTAGTTTTTTCGCAATCGCTTGAATAATCCGCATATTGGCTTGATGAGGAACTAACCAATCAATATCCTTACTGGTTAATTTATTCGCTTCTAAAACTTCATCAACACTTTTACTTAAATGATTGACTGCTAATTTAAATACTTCGTTACCTTTCATGATAACAACGGGGTCTAAACCTTCGGTTTTTTGGGATGGAAATGCACTCGGCGCCCATAATAAATCTTTGTAACTTCCGTCCGCATGTAAATGTGTGGAGCAAATTCCCGGTTTATCACTCGCTTGTAAAACAACTGCGCCTGCACCATCCCCAAATAAAATACACGTGCGACGATCATTCCAATCAACAATGCGTGACATCGCTTCTGTCGCCACTAATAAAATCGTTTTGGCTGCGCCGTTTTTAATATATTGATCAGAAATGCTTAAGCCATAAATAAATCCTGAGCAGGCTGCACCAATATCAAATGCAGGACGTCCGCCTAAATTAAAATGCTGCTGTAATAAACAGGATACACTGGGAATAATAAAATCCGGAGTAACCGTTGCAACTAAAATCATGTCGATATCATTGAGCGAAATACCTGCATCTTTAATCGCGCGTTCTGCAGCAATTTTTGCCATGGATCCTGCTGTTTCATCAGGGCCAGCAATATGACGTTTTTCAATACCGGTGCGTTCCAAAATCCATTCATGACTGGTTTCAACACGCTTGGCTAAATCGCTATTCGTAACTACATGCGGAGGTAAATAAGAACCTGTGCCTAAAATGCGTGTATAACGTGATGTGTTCATATTGATGTTATTTCCTCGAGAATGTTGCTTTTGACTTGTAAAATCGCTTCTTCAATTGCGCGTGCAAATCCAGTGATATTGGCGCCACCATGACTTTTAACCACAATGCCTTTTAACCCAATTAAACTTGCGCCATTATAACGTGCCGGATCAATTTGTTTTTGTACGGCTTTTAAAACAGGATATGCCATCATGCCAAGAAATCGCGTAAATAAATTTTTGTTAAATGCACGTTTAAGATAAAACAGAACCAGTTTTGCAGTGCCTTCACTGGCTTTTAACGCAACATTTCCAACAAATCCATCACAGACAACAATATCGACTTTGCCGTTATAGACTTCGTCGGCTTCAATATAACCGGCATAATTCAGCGCCGCATTATTTTGTAACAAAAGCGAGGTCAATTTAACTAATTCGTTACCTTTGATATCTTCATGGCCAATGTTTAATAATCCAACGGTTGGATTATTAATTTTATCGATTGATGATGACAAGATAGTCGCCATTAACGAAAACTGTAATAAATGTTCGGGTTTCGAATCAACGTTTGCACCTAAATCTAAAAAGCGAATTAATTTTTCCGATTTAGTCGGAATTAACCCACAAATAGCAGGGCGATCGATACCGGGTAAAGTACGTAATACAATGGTTGCGATAGCCATTAATGCGCCTGTATTTCCAGCGCTCACACAGGCTTGAGCTTGATTATCTTTGACCATATTAATCGCGACGCGCATCGATGAATCTTTTTTGGCGCGAAGAGCGGTTGTGGGTGATTCGTCCATCCCAATGGTTTCAGACGCAGGTTGTATGGTAATGCGGGCGTGAGATTTTTTAAGGTACTTTTTGATTTTTTCGGGTTGGCCGACGAGAACTAATTCGACATCAGAATGTTTTTCAACCATTCGTATCGCGGCGGGGACGACTATGGAGGGACCGTGGTCACCACCCATTGCATCTAGCGCGATACGAATGTTCGGCATGCGTTAGCCTTCAGCAGATTCGGCGGCTTCAGCTTTTTCTTTGGGTTGGATGATTTGTTTACCGCGATAGTAACCGTTCGGAGTAATGTGATGACGACGATGTACTTCACCGGTTTCCGGATCGATGCTCAACGTGGGCGATCTGAGCGCCATGTGAGAGCGTTTTTTACCTGTTCTTGAGCGCGATTTCCGCGACTTTTGGACTGCCATAACTGTATTCTCGCTATATATATCAGTATCAGAAGAGGGGCGATTTTACCCAGGTATTTGAGGACTGTCCAGCGTTCTAATGTGCTTTTAAGACTAATCGATTGAAGATATACCGCGTTTCACCGGTTTCAGCTGTTTCTCGTTGAGTAGCATAGATGCGCACATTACCAAATTCGCCTAATGCTTTAGCTTTCAGCGTACCTCCAAATTTTTTGGAATAGACTAAACCTTGGGCTCCTCTGGCTGGTACTACGCGCGGATCTTCTTCAATCAGAGTTTGAAACTTGTTGTAGGACGCTTCGCTTGGAAAATCGTTAGGGCGAAGATTAAATAACGTAAATCGGTTTTTGCCCGGGGAATTAATGATAAGTGAGGTGGGATGGTTTTTTGAAGAAGGCCAATTAATTTCTTGAGCAGGAGAGGCAGGGGTTTTCGCTGCTGAAGCTACCGGAAGTGGTTTTTCGGCTTTCCTTCTTCTTACAGAAGTTTTAGATTCTATTTCTTCCCATACCTGTTCTTCGTTTGACGTGCGTTGATCTTTTTGGCGACTTCGTGTTTTTTTATTTTCTAATGCTTCTTTTATTTCATCGTGAATTTTTTTAATTTTCGCTGTAGAAGAAAACAATATTGCGCGAAGCCATAGTGTGTCTCCCGATGTATATCGAGGCACAATGCCATTGTTAGCTAAAATTTGTGTGATGGTGCGGCATACTTGTATGGGCGTTAAATTTTGGTATTTTTTAAAAGTGATAAAAAAATCACTGGATTTTAAACTGCCGTAATCTTGTGAAAGTATTGATGCGGCGTAAGAGTTAAAAAGTTGTTTGCACGCATTAAAATTTCTTTCTAACTTTTCATGATAATAACGGGTATCGTAAATATCTTTTGCTGCAGATAAAGAATGTTTGAGGCTGGAAAATATTAAGCAGAAAAACATCAGCCACGCTGTCTGTGGTAATTCAATCCCCATTATTTTTTGCCCAAAATACGCTAACGCCAACACGGGAAGGATACCTATTGAAAAAGTTGCTGCACGTTTTGCGGGTTTTTTAAGTTGTGATTCTGTTGTTTTTAATTTTTTAATAATGGCGGTTGCTTCACCCTTGGTTTTAAATTCGAGAAATTGAGGGAGGGGCTCGACGCCGTTGGTCATAAATCGTTGCAAAAGTGGATCGGTAATAAATCTTTTTCCCAGCCATGTGGCAAATATTTTAGGAAATGAAACATGATCTATAAATTCTACTGCTGCTGAGTGAACATTGAGCCAAGGAATAAAATCAGAGAAAAGCCAGGAGCTCATCACGATTCCCTTTTTATTTGGCGTGTTTTTTAAGGCGGTTACGCATAGCGATTCTAGGGAAAGATGTTGGGGTGGTGCTGCAAAATGTTCATTTTCATATTGGCTTGCACAAAGTGCTTTGACGCCTTTTTTTACAGAGGTGAAGTAGTAATCGTTAGATTGCTCTATAAAACGAAGTATTTCTATCGTTGTGTCGAGCTTATGTCCTTTTGTGAGACCTTTAGTTTTAAGTTCTTCAG
Source organism: uncultured Coxiellaceae bacterium (assembly GCA_964559315.1). GTDB lineage: Bacteria > Pseudomonadota > Gammaproteobacteria > DASZBR01 > DASZBR01 > DASZBR01. The sequence goes on along the minus strand of CAZLGL010000006.1, from coordinate 105,985 downwards.
CGAGAGATTTGAGGTAAGTTTTAATATATTCTTTTTGTTGGGCAAGTTTTTCTAACGCATCTTGTAATTGATTGACAACGGGCATGTACTCACGCATGAACGAAGAGGGATTCCAGTGCGCGTAGGTTTCAAGAAAAGTAGTGAGTAAAATTGTTTGTAAAATATAAGGAAAAACAACAGCACTCAACAATGAGCTGTATTTTTCATTAATATCACGTGAAAGTTCTTGCGCTGCATTATGAAGCCGCGTAATCTCGGCGAGCTGTTGAGCCGTAACTTTTTCTGCTGCCATTACCCTTTCCTAAAAAATATAATAGATAATGCTCAGTATACCCCTCAAACCTTAAGGTTTTATTAACGATTCCAACATGGCGCCTAAAAATCGCGAAGCTTCTCCGCCTGTTACCGTACGATGATCAAATGTTAAGGATAACGGTAGTTTCTTGGTTTGCTTGTTGATTTTACCTGAGGCCACAATCGCTACCGTCGGAGGTAATACTACGGGAGTTGCAAAATATCCTGCCATCGTGCCTATGTTAGAAAGTGTTATAGTCCCACCTTGAAAATGATCGGGCGTTAGGTGAGTCGTTTTAAATGTATTAATAGTATCGCGTAATTCTGAGGCAGATTTTTTCTCTGCATTTTTAATGACGGGAACTAATAAACCTTGGGGTGTATCTAACGCTAAACCTAAATGAACTTCTTTATGAATCAATCGTTTTTGTTGGCGACCATCAAACCACGCATTTAATTCAGGTTCTTTTTGGCAGGCATAACATAGCGCTTGGATTAATCGAGCGGTAATATCGGATTTTTCAGGCCATGCGCTAATATCTGCTTCATCAAAAATACTCGCAGGCACAACTTCATCTGCCGCGCGACGCATATTTTGCGACATGCTTAAGCGAATTCCGGAGAGCTTTTCGGCGTTTGATTGCCAGGCAGCGGTTGTGTTAGCTTGTATAAATGTTTCAGGTTCTAAAATAATATCACTGGTTTCTAATTTACCTGCAACAGTTGCCGTGGCAGATTGGGTTTCAATTTCAATTAACGCTTCACCGGTTTTGATGACATCACCCGCTTTGCCAAATAATTGTTTAATAATGCCGTCGTACGGTGAAGGAACTTCGACTACAGCTTTGGCGGTTTCGACAGAAACCATTAATTGATCGGTTTTTACGCTATCACCGGTTTTAACATGCCATTCATGAATAGTGGCTTCGGCAAGACCTTCGCCGAGATCGGGTAAGTGAAATATCGTCATAGTATTCCCAATTAAGTGAGTCAAAAAAACATAGGATACTCAAATATGCAACTTAAGCAACAACGCTTTTTATTTTGGCTGGCCGTTTTGGGGCCTGGTTTAGTGGTAATGCTGGCGGATACCGATGCGGGAAGTTTAATTACGGCAGCGCAAAGCGGAGCAGTGTGGGGATATAAATTACTCGCGCTTCAGTTAATTTTGATACCTATATTATATATTGCCCAAGAATTAACGCTGCGATTGGGTTTAGTGACAGGTATGGGGCATGGCGAATTAATTAAATCCAAATTTGGTAGTGCGTGGGCGTGGTTATCTGTGTCGACCTTAATTGTGTCGTGTATTGGTGCAATATTATCTGAATTCAGCGGTTTAGCTGGTGTGGGATTATTGTTTGGCGTTGCGGCATGGAAAACCTTGTCGTTGGTTGTTTTGTTTTTAATTGTTATAGCCTGGACAGGTTCGTATTACACGGTTGAGCGCATTGCGATTTTCTTGGGTTTATTCGAACTTGTGTTTATATGGGTCGCATGGGATTCGCGTCCACACATTCATGAAATGATAAATGGCTTGATGAGTGTGCCGTGGAATAATAGTTCGTACTTATATTTAGCAGCAGGAAATGTTGGCGCGGTAATTATGCCGTGGATGATTTTTTATCAACAATCGGCAGTGCTCGATAAGGGGTTGAGTCCGAAACATTTATCTCCTGCACGTTTTGACACAGTGTTAGGTGCGATTATTACGCAATGCGTAATGGCCGCGGTTTTAATTGCAACGGCGGCAACGATTGGAAAAACCAATCCACATGCACCATTAAATACCGTTCATCAAATCAGTGATGCGTTAACGCCCAGTTTAGGTGAATTTGCTGGCAAATTATTATTTGCAATTGGAATGACGGGTGCCGCAATGGTGGCAACGATTGTTGTTTCTCTTACTGCTGCGTGGGGATTAGGTGAAGTGATGGGGTTTCGTCGTTCGCTTCAAGATCATCCGAAAGATGCGCCGTGGTTTTATGGGATTTATACAGCTGTATTAATTTTGGGTGCAATTTTAGTTGCTTCTGGAATAATTAATTTAGTGAGCTTGAGTGTTGGCGTTGAAGTGATGAATGCGTTATTGCTTCCCATTGTTTTGGGATTCTTATATATTCTTGCACGCAAGACATTGCCAGAAAAATATCAATTGAAAAATGGTTATGCAGTATTTGTCGGAATTATATTAACAGTAACATCTGCATTTGGATTGTTTGCAGGATTGTGGGGGAGTTTTCACGGGTAAATTTTAAAGGGAGTTTTTCATGGAAAGTGGCATTGCGAAAAAAAATGTAAACATTTTATTATTTTTGGCTGTGGGTATTTTGTGTTCTTCATCGGTATTTGCAGAGCCTGTACCTATTGTTCCTCCAAATTCTGTTGCAAATAATCCTGTTCCTGCGCCAAGACCTGCGGTAGGTAATTCTGTTCATGTTCCAAGACCTGATGTTCCAATTCCAAGCAATAGCGGAAATCAATGTGGAAACGGTAATGCTGGTTTAGGTAATAACGGAAGCCATAATGGCATAGGAAATGGAGGTGGTAATCATGGCTCAGGAAATAATGGGAATCACAATGCCGGTGGTAATGGAAACGGAAATCATGGTTTAGGTAATAACGGAAACCATAATGGTATAGGAAATGGAAATGGTAATCATGGCTCAGGAAATAATGGGAATCATAATGGCGGAGGAAATGGAAACGGAAATCATGGTTTAGGTAATAACGGAAACCATAATGGCATAGGAAATGCAGGTGGTAATCATGGATCAGGAAATAATGGTAATCATAATGGCGGAGGAAATGGAAACGGAAATCATGGCTTAGGAAATAATGGAAACCATAATGGTGGACAAAATCAAAACGGAAATCATGACTGGGGTGGAAAAGGCGATTCAGATAGAGAACATCAATATAAAGAATTCAATCGTAAACATAATTCTGATCTTCCAAGTGTCGTGGGGAAATACCACAATTCAAATGCATCCTGTGGTGGAGCAGGAAATTCTCCTAAACAACCAGGCCATGAAAATAATCATGGCATAGAAAAAGTACCTCAGACGAATATTATTTCTGATGATCACTCTAATGTGATGACTTCTGGCCTGGGTTCCTTAGTTGGCTCGGATGCTAAAGATAAAACTGTTCTGCCAGTTCAAACGTCAGAAGTCCCTTTGTCAACAGGAACGGCGAATACAATTGATGTAAATGGTGATGGTCTTATTCATTTAGAAACCAGTACGCCGACACAACCAAAAAGTGAAGTACCTTCTGTGGTACCACACGGCCATACATCTATGACCGTCCAGGAAGTGAAGCAAATTGTAAATGATTTAGTAAGCCTGGGTAGCGTTGCTGAGGCAGAAGTGATTTCTGTTGCAAAAAGTGGAGAAGTAGTTTTACATCCTGCTCAAGCAACTTCATCTTCTCCTACAGTCGAACCATCGGTAAGTACAATTGTTAATAATCCGGCGCCGCAAGCTGAAATTAGTGTTGCGCCATCTGTGTCATCTGTCGAAAAAGTTTCAGAATCCATTTCACCGAATATTTTAGATTCATCATCTTCGCAGACTGTAATAAATAATCCACTTGATGCCTCATTAAAAAATTCAGGCATAGAATCAGTGTCTGAGTATTCAAATAGCGGAAAGCCATCGCAACTTGACAATACAAATCAGTCATTAATTGTTGTTGGGCAGGTTGTAAAACTTTCTGGCAATGCAATTGAAATTGATCAATATGGTAGAGGACGTCCATTAGCAGTGGGTAACAATGTTCATTTAGGCAGTAAATTTAAATTTACCGAGGGTACTGGAAGTTTAGTGATCCGATCATTTACGGGTGAATTAATTAATGTAGAGGTGTAGTTTTCATCTCCTCACTCGCGATATGGGGTGAGGAGATTTTTGTCATTCGGTGAAGTGCGTTAGCATGGGGGGCTTCGACGCGGGCGACATGTATATCGCCCCTACGATTCGGGATGACAACTAGAATATTTTCTTCACGCCTTTCACTATATCTTCCACCTGCGGCATCGCATCATGTTCCATGCGTGCATACGGCATTGTGATATCAAATCCTGTAACTCTTTCAATTGGCGCTTTTAAGCAGTAGAAATCTTCAGATAAAATCGCAGCAATTTCTGCTCCGACACCACAGGTTCGAGCAGCTTCATGAATAATCACTGCGCGGCCCGTTTTATGAACAGAATGCAAAATGGTTTCAGCATCAATCGGTTTAATAGAACACAAGTCGATTACTTCACAGGAAATATTTTCTTTGGCTAATTGATTTGCCGCTTCTAATGTTTCATAAACCGTTGCGCCCCACGTAATTAATGTCACATCTGAACCTTCGCGTAAAATAAAGGCTTTATCTAATGGCAGCGCTTGGCCGTTATCGGGAACATGCTGTTTAATCTTTCGATAAATTCTTTTTGGTTCGAAAAATATGACGGGATCTGGATCGCGAATGGCAGCAAGTAATAATCCATATGCTTTTGCAGGCGAAGAGGGAATGACTACGCGTAATCCTGGAATGTGCGCAAATATTGTTTCTGGACTTTCAGAATGATGCTCCGGCGCGTGAATTCCGCCGCCGTACGGTGCGCGAAATACAATGGGGCACGTTAATCGTCCGCGTGTGCGATTTCGAAATCGCGCGGCATGACTAATAATTTGATCTAACGCAGGATACGTAAATCCATCAAATTGAAATTCAGCAACGGGTTTTAAACCTTGTGTGGACATGCCGATAGATAATCCGGCGATCATGGATTCTGCAAGCGGTGTGTCTAATACACGATCTTCACCGAATTTTTGTGATAAACCTGCGGTTGCACGAAATACACCGCCGTTCGGGCCGACATCTTCGCCCAATACAATGACATCTTTATCGTGTGTCATTTCATAAAATAATGCCAGATTAACCGCTTCGACTAATGTGATGGGAGTCGTCATAGAAATTTATCTCGTTGTGCTATTAATGAAGCCGGCATATTTCCATAATGATAATTAAACATATTTTCTTTTGGCTCAGGCGGCGTATTTAAATAATTCGCGACAGCTTTTTCGATTTTTTCAGAACATTCTTGAAGCCAGGCTTTTTCTTGGTTTTCATCCCACTGTGTATGTTCAGCTAAATAATTACGTAATCGCACCACTGGTTCTTCTTGCCAGGATTTAGCTACGATATCTTTATTGCGATAACGTGAGGCGTCATCGGCAGTCGTGTGATCGCTTAATCGATAAGTAATCGCTTCAATAACGGTAGGGCCGTTTCCATTGCGTGCTTTTTCTAACGCTTTAGAAACCCGCTCTTGTACGGCAATTACATCGTTGCCATCAATTTGTTCAGAATCAATTCCTGCCGCAATGCCTTTTTGAGCCAATGTTTTTGCATGAGTTTGCTTTTCGCGCGGAACAGAAATGGCCCATTGATTATTTTCAATAATAAATACGACAGGTAAATTCCACGCGCCTGCGACATTTAGGGCTTCATACACATCACCTTGCGAAGTAGCACCATCACCACAGGTAACTAATACCGCACGCTTTTGATGGCGTAATTTAAATGCTGTTGCCACGCCTACCGCATGTAAATATTGAGAGCCAATAGGCACGCACATCGGAAAATCTTCTTTCGCTGAAGCCGCTTTGAAATTATTTCCTGCTTCGCTGCCGCCCCAATATAAAAATACTTCTTCCATGGTTACGCCACGTAAAAATTGTGTGCCATAGCCGCGATAAAAAGTCAGAAAAACATCGGTGGGATGCAATGCCATGCCAATACCTGTAGGAATGGCTTCTTGTCCGAGTGAAGATGCATAAGTGCCTAATTTTCCCGTGCGTTGTAAGGCAATCGCTTTGGTATCAAACGTTCGTGTTAATACCATATGCTTATATAATTTTTTGAGATGGTTGAAGTCTTTGGCAAATTCAGGAAGCGTGTCAACAACTTTACTTTCAGCGTTTAAATATTGGTAATATTCTATCGAAAATTCTGCAACGACTTTACTCATTTTCTAAAATCTCCAACGCTAATTCGTCAGCAATATCACTGGTGGATTTGTGTGTTTTTTCTGAACGTTCAAAAATAGTCATGAGCGTGTCATAAATACCATCAATTTTGTGCATGATTTGATCTTCTGAATTTTGATAATATTTTGCACTGGCTTGAATAACACCGCCCGCATTTGCGACAAAATCCGGCGCATATAAAATGCCTAAACGATGCAATAAATGACCGTCTGACATTTCAGCGAGTTGATTGTTTGCAGAGCCTACGATAATGGGCGATTGCAGATCAGAAATCGTACGGTGATTTAAAATGGCACCTAACGCGCAGGGTGCATACACATCGGATTGAATAGTATGAATTAATTCAGGTGAAACGACGGTTGCACCAAATTCACTTTTACATCGTTCTGTTAATTCAGGTGTGATATCCGATACGGTTAAGCTTGCACCTAATTCGTGGCACGATTTTGCTAATAAATAACCGACTTGTCCCACGCCTTGAATCGTAATGTGTAAATCTTTCAGGGAATCTTTTTTATGTTTAAATTTCACGGCGGCTTGAATACCGCGTAAAACACCGTGTGCGGTATAAATAGCGGGGTTGCCAATTTTAGTTGTACTGGTCACAAATTTTGTATATTTAGAAATGATGTCCATTTCTTCTACTGTGGTTCCACTGTCAGCAGCCGTAATATAGGTTCCGCCTAATTCATTAATAAATTCCGCAAACGATTCAAAATATTTTTCTTTATCTTTGATAGGATTCTTGGGGCGAATGATGACGGCTTTTCCACCGCCGTGGGGTAAATGACTTATCGCAGACTTAAAGGTCATGCCTCGCGCTAAGCGTAGTGCATCATAAATAGCATCACCCGTGTTGTCATAATGTCGCCAGCGACAACCACCCAATGCAGGACCGCGTTTTAAATTGTGAATGGCGATGATAGCGAAGAGTTGTGTATCGTGATCGATTTTAAAATGTAGTTCACCAAAACCGAGTTTCTCAGCGTGTTTAAAAATCTCTCGTCGGTGTGGCATAATCGTTGTCCTTCGTAGACCCTTTGAAAGAACGCGAAGGATACCATGATGCTTCATGATGAGGAAATTGACCGGGAGAGCGTGTGATGCGTAAACAATGGTTGTTAGGGGTGATGTGCTTTGTTCCCGTACTGAGTTATGCTGTTATTGTTTCTCCTATGCCCGATTCCATTCGGCCCGTTATTAATCAAGTCAATTATCAAACCAGCGTAGAAGGCTGGGTTGTCTCGCAAACCGCTGAAGTGGTTGTGGATGTCAGTGCGAGCTTAACCGAAGAGCAACTGGGTAAAGCCCATATAGAAATAGTCGATAAATTAAACAGTTTAGTTAAAGCCGATTGGCACATTACGCAATTTAACCGTAATCCGAATCAATCCGGACTAGAGCAATTGCAGGTCGAAGCGACTGCACGATTACCTGAAGCGTCTTTAGTCAATATTCGTGGTCTAGCCAAAAAAATCAGCAAGGAAGGCGAAACATTCACCGTAGGCAATATCGATTTTACGCCGACTATGGCGGATACAATGGCTGAGCGTGAAACACTGCGTGGACAAATTTACCAGCAAATTCAAGCAGAATTGGCGACATTAAATAAGATGTACCCCAATCAACATTATGCGGTGCATGCAGTAAATTTCAGGGAACAAATGATGCCACAGCCGGAAGTACGTGCGATGGTGGCGAATGCGCAGGTGGCCGGAAATGCACCACTGACTGTCCAAAATAAGCTGACGCTGACCGCTGATGTCTCATTGGCTTCCGTAAATCAGTAACAGGTGTTCTAGAACAGACTTGTCAACGCCGTGAAAATATCATTATGATGTCTCTTCGCCATACCAAGGGGAAGAAGAGTGACCTACAAAAATTCTACGACTGTTCCGCGATATTTACCGTATTTAATTTGTATTCTTGCATCCATGTTTTATCTGTACGAATTTGTTCTGCAAGTTTCTCCCAGTGTTATGACTACACAATTGATGCACGATTTCGGTATTGGTGCAGCAGGCGTCAGCGTTATTTCAGCTTTTTATTATTATTCCTATACTCCCATGCAATTAGCCGCAGGATTATTGTATGACCGTTTCGGGCCAAGACGTGTATTAACGGCAGCCATTATTGTGTGTGCTGCGGGTGCATTTTTCTTTTGCACGACACAAAGTGTTGCGATGGCATCTGCGGGTCGTTTTTTAATGGGGATGGGATCGGCGTTTTCATTTATTGGGGCGTTGATGTTAGTGTCGCGTTGGTTTCCGCCATATTATTTTGCATTAATTGCGGGCATTGTGCAGTTAATGAGTTCGATTGGTGCTATTTGCGGACAAATCCCGATCGCTGCTGCGGTAGATGATTTTGGATGGCGTTCAACCTTAAAATGGGTTGCGATTTTTGGTGTAGCATTATCTATTTTGATGTCCTTAATTGTAAAAGATCATCCGCCCGGTGCAGTAATTACACCACCTCGTCATCAAAACGGCGAATTGGCACGCTTAAAAACCGTTTTATTGAAAGCACAAACATGGTTTACAGGAATTTATGCTTTTGCATCATGGGGGCCCGTGGTTTTATTTGCCGCACTGTGGGGAATTCCTTACCTTGTCGCAAAATATGATATTTCGACGACGCAAGCTTCAACTGCATGTGCAATGATTTGGATGGGTATTGGCGTAGGCAGTCCGTTGTTTGGTTGGTTATCTGATTTTTTCCAAAACCGCCGTTCGTGGTTAATTACGTGTAGTGTATTAACATTAGTTTCCGGAATTTTGGTGTTGTATGTTCCTGATCTTTCTTACACGATGTTATTTCCTGTTTTATTTATGTTCGGATTAGCTGCATCAGGACAAGCACTATCTTTCGCGATAGTGAAAGATAATAATGCGAGCCATGTGACGGGAACTGCTATTGGATTTAATAATTTAGCTGTTGTATTAGGCGGCGCTATTTTTCAGCCGCTCGCGGGCATTATTCTGCATAAACATTGGCATGGTGCGTATCATCATGGCGTTCCGGTTTATCATGTCAGCGATTATGTTGCTGCCATGTCATTAATACCTTTTTGTGGAATTCTCGGATTAATTATTAGTATTTTCTTTATTAAAGAAACCCATTGTAGACGTTGCGCGCAGGACCACGAGTAATATGAAAGAAAGCCAAGGATTGGCAGGTGTTACCGCCGGAGATACTGCAATTTCTACGGTTGGAAAATCTGGCCTCGGATTAACTTATCGCGGTTATGATATTCATGATTTGGCGAATCACGCGACGTTTGAAGCTGTTGCGTATTTATTAATTTATGGCGAATTACCGCTACCAGAATTACTGAAAACCTATCAAGAAGAATTATCTCGACATCGTGTATTGCCTCCTGAAGTACTTACTTGTTTAAAAAATATTCCCGACACAGCAAATCCGATGGATGTTTTACGAACGGGAATGTCATTGTTAGGAACGGTGGAGTCTGAAAATCCCGAAAGTTTTGATCGCATCGTCGCGGTTGCGCCAACTATTTTATTAACGTGGTTAAAAAAACACGAAATTAAGCTGGTTGAAAAAAGCACTGCGGTATATTTTTTAAAGGGTTTACATGGAATCAGTCCTGAGCCCTTTAATTCGCGTGCGTTAGATATTTCTTTGATTTTATATGCTGAGCATGAATTTAATGCGTCGACGTTTGCAGCGCGTGTAACGGCATCAACACTCAGCGATGTATACTCCAGTATCACGACAGGTATTGGGACGTTGCGCGGTGTGTTGCACGGCGGTGCCAATGAAGAAGCGATGAAATTAATTCAACTATTTGCAGATCCCGATCACGCGGAGCAGGGCGTTAAAAAAATGCTGGCCGAGAAAAAATTAATCATGGGATTTGGTCATCGTGTTTATACCAAAGAAGATCCGCGTTCACCGGTCGTAAAGGAATTGGCACGCAAGTTAGCCGAAAAAAATCAGCAACAAAAATTATTTGAAATCGCAGAGCGTATTGAAAATATTATGTGGGCTGAGAAAAAATTATTTCCAAATTTAGATTTTTACAGCGCGTTGGTATATCACTTTATGGGAATTCCGACAGAATTGTTTACGCCATTATTTGTATTGTCTCGTGTGACAGGATGGTTGGCGCACGTAAAAGAGCAGAGAGCGCATAATAAATTAATTCGACCGTTGGCCAATTATATTGGCCCCGAGCTGAGAAGATTAAGTTAACTTAGTCAGTCTTCCGTTGCGGTATGAATAATCGCCGGTCAAATGAACTAATTTTGTAATATTTTCGGGTTTTAATACATTGTCTTTCAGGCGAATTAATTCGTGACCGAAGCGATCCACGGCAACTTTTTCTTTAAATGAGGGTTTTAAAATATCCATTTCGGTTATGTAAGCAATGATATAACCATCATTAATGGGATTTTCTTTGATCTGGAGAATGTCTTTAACATCTTTTTCGCGTTTATAGATGGGGCGGCCCACCACTTGTCTGGGAAGATTACTCAACACATTTTCCCATCGTGGGATACTTCGACCTTCAGTACAGTACACGGAAATATAGACTTCGACTAAACCGCTGCGCTGTTTAACGTAATCGATCATTTCTTCTGCGGTCGGTGGTTTTTGTCCGCCTTCAGCTTCTAATTCTTTCTTGAGTTTTTCACTGAGATCGCGCAATTTTTTTCCGGCGGCTTGAAAGAAAAGTCCACCTTCCCAATTACCTTTAGCGATGGCTTCATCAAGTGCGCGAATTAATTCCAGAATATGTTCTATTTCATGATCCATAATTTAGTAACAAGCTTCCCTATTTTTTGCGATCGTTTTCGTTGCTGGATGAACTGCCGTCTGAACCTTTGCGCATACCGACGCTCAAGGATTGTGTGTTGGTGAGTTGATTAACTTTGCTATTGCCAAAATCGTTCAGTCCTTTAATGACGCCAAAATTCCCGTCCGCCTGTTCTTTTCCAGGACTTTTTGCATTGGGATTTTCAGCCAATGCTTTTAATGTTTTTTCCAGGGGCCCCGTAACGCCATGAATCTCGTTCCAGACCGCTTCAGTTGTTTTGGTCATGATGCCTACTCCCGCTTATTAACCCTTTATAACTATAGACCATAAAACCGTCAATCATACATCAGTTCATCAAGTGGCGTCACGGGCTTGTTCGGACTGGCATTGATAAGCTCCGCGATAACATCGGCTATACAGAGATAACGCAGGCTATTAGGGGTTACGTCGTCAAATACCACTTTGACGCCCAGCGTCGTCTTCTCGGCTTCTTCGAAGGATATCCCAATTCCATAGCCTAAGCACAATGAACACAGCTGATCGGCCCGTCGAGAAATGGCTGGTAAAAGGCCGGTTTCGGAGAGGGCGTCTTCAATGCTAATGGCTCTATCATTGAAGGTAAATTTGGCGCCTAGGGCACGGGCAATTTGATGAATTTGTTTGATTAATTCCGCCATTATTTTTTCCACCAGGGATGAGCTGCTTTATGGGGACCGCCGAGAAAATTTTTAAGCCAGCGAACGAAAACAGATAACGTAAAACCATATTTTTCGAGGAGGGCAAAAAAGATCATCGTCACAATAGCTAAAATAAATGACCATATGCGCATATGAAGCAACCACAATAATAAGGGAAATGCTGCCCGCGCATCTACAAAGAAAAAACGTGCAGCTCGTGCAGAATCACGCCAATGTGCATCGGCCATTCGAAACTCTCCTTTATTTGGCGGTAACCACTTCCTCTTGAAGTGAAGTAAGCTTTTCCAGTACAAAACGAATCGTTGCGTCAATCGTTTCTGTTGCCTGTACACTGTATTCTTTTGCGGCGCGGTTAGCGACGACAGCACAAACGGAAGCCGCACGATGACCTAAGATTTTTGCTAATGCAAAAATTGCAGATGTTTCCATTTCAAAATTTGTCATATTTAATTGCTGTAGCGTTTCAATAAAGTTATTGATTTTAATGGGGGCGCGAATGATGCGTCCTTGTGCAGCATAAAAACCGCCTGTAGTTACGGTAGTTCCTACAATGGCTTCTTGTGAACCTAATAAGTTGACTAATTGCGGATCGGCCTCGACTGCATAGCACGATTGAATCGCTGGATGATGATTAAACTTTTCAAGGACTTGTTGTCTCAAATTTTCTTCTTCCGCATTAAATTCCATGTCGTAAAAATTTGCTAATCCGTCTAGCCCGACGGCACGTCGTGATACCACCATGCTATCGACAGGAACCTCTTTTTGCAGTGAGCCACATGTGCCAAGGCGAATAATTTGAAGCGTTTTATGCGTGGATTTAACTAAGCGCGTTTTAAAATCTACATTCACGAGCGCATCTAATTCATTGATTGCAATATCCACGCCACCAATACCCATTCCACTAGAAATTACGCTAATACGTTTTTTCCCGAGCATTCCGGTGTGTGTAACCAATTCGCGTTTTTGTTTACGAATTTCGATGTGATCAAAATAACAGGAAACTTGTGGAACTCTGTCGGGATCACCAACCAGAATAATGGTATCGCCCAGATCTTCAGGTAATAAATTTAAATGATAAATGCTGCCATCTTTGTTTAAAATTAATTCGGATTCTGGAATGCGCATAAAATGTCCTGTAATAATCGACTGGTGCCTACTCTAAAGCGATCGGGTGAAAAAGCGGTTTCCCCTAATATTTCGCGAGTTAAATTAACATAAATCTCAGCGTCTTCCAATGTTTTGATGCCGCCAGATGCTTTAAAGCCAACTGCTTTTCCGCTGTTTTTAATTTCGGTGAGTATCAATCGAGCGGCATGGGGTGTTGCACCAACCGACACTTTTCCGGTAGAGGTTTTGAGAAAGTCTGCGCCATTCTGAATAGCAAGTGTGCTTTTTTTAATCAACGTGGCATCATCGATTTCGCCAGATTCTAAAATAATTTTAAGTGAGGCTTTATCACCACAATATTTTTTGCAGAATGCAACAAATTCGCCACTGTCATTGTGTGGCATGACGGCATCGATTTCGGTGGCGCCATCTAATATCGCTTGTTGAATATCTTGGGCGACTTTTTCGAGCGATTCATTGGGCGTTGGAAAATTCACAACGGTTGCAATCTTAATGGGTGATTGCATGAGACTTTTCCAGACGAGCGATACAAAGCGTGGGTAAATACACACAGCGGCAACATTGCCTTGATTTGTTGTGGCTTGAGTGCACAATTCTACAATTTCAGACTCTTGACCGTTGTCATTTAAGTTGGTGAGATCAATGCAATTCAATAATGTTTTTAAATCAGCACGGGTCATGCGATAAGCTCTCCAATGTTTCGGTAATTAATCGAGATAAATTTTTTGCGGCAATTTGGCCGTAATGTAATGTCCCTTCATGCGATAAAGATTCTTCTTGCATGCCCACGCCAAAATTTGTAATGGAGGCGATTGCTGCCACGCGTAATCCGCAATGTCGCGCGATAATGACTTCAGGAACAGTCGACATACCAATACAATCTGCGCCTAATATTTTATACGCACGAATTTCGGCAGGTGTTTCGAAGCTGGGGCCTGTGACGCCAATATAAACGCCTTCGGCTAACGTAATATTTATTTTTTTAGCGATATCGTGAAGACGTTTGCGTAGTAGAGGATCATAGGCATTATCCATGGGGTTAAAGCGTTCGCCATATTCATCGTCATTCATACCAATTAATGGATTGCGGTGTGAAAAATTAATGTGATCCGTAATCATCATTAATTCGCCAGGGCCTACTTCTAAGCGTAATGATCCGGAGGCGTTTGTAATAAATAACATTTCGCAGCCTAATAGTTTGAGCGTTCGAATAAATAATTTAAATGCTGAGCTTTCTGCGCCTTCATAGCCGTGAATTCTGCCTTGCATGCATGCGACGGGCATGTTGCCTAAGGTCCCTAAAATTAATTGGCCTTTATGTCCTGCAACCGTACTTTTGGGAAAATCAGGAATAGAGGAGAAGGGCAGTTTTGTGCTCTCTTGGATTGCATCACCCAGGCTACCCAGGCCAGAGCCCAAAATTAATCCAACCCGAGGGGTAAAGTTAGGTTTTTGGGATTTGATATAATTTACAATGTTGTGGATGTTAGACATGCGGGGCCTTATCTATGTTTTGGGTGAGCGCAACTATATCAGATCCAAAATTCTCGGATCTACTTTATCTAAGGTAGATGGTTCCCATTTTGGATTGCGGTCTTTATCAATCACAGCGGCGCGAATGCCTTCGTAAAAATCACGGCTTTCACAGAAATAACAAGCCAATTTATAGTCCATGTCTATGCACTGATCAAAATCCACTGTTTTTGCGCGCCGTAATAATTTCAGGGTGAGTTTCAAACTGGTCGGGGATTTTTGTTTAAGTGTTGCTAGCGTTTGTTGAGACCATGGTTGTTTATCGTTCAGTAAGCTCTCAAAAATTTCTTCGACGGTATTATATTTAAAATGAGAAGCAATTTGATTTGAATAATGTTGGAGTTGATTTTCGTTCGCGCCATTCGAGGTATCAATATCAATTAAACTAAGGAATTGTGCTTCGGTCGCGTTAATTCGCGCACAGGTTAAGGCTAAATAAATGCCGATTTCATTCGGTAATCGTGACAAATGATAACTGGTGCCCACATCTGGAAAAAATCCGATGCCTGTTTCAGGCATCGCGAAACTAAATTTATCTGTCGCAATCCGTAATTTTCCATGCAGTGAAACGCCCGCGCCACCGCCCATGGTTAATCCATCTAAAAAAGCAATGTATGGTTTTGGATAATGATAAATATAACGGTTTAATTCATATTCTTTTTTAAAGTACTGTTCGATATTTTTGATTTTTTTTTGATGTGCCATATAAACGGCTTTGATGTCACCGCCGGCACAAAATGTTCCTGGCGTAGAACTTTGAATAAGAATCGATAAAATTGCGTTGTTTTTTTCCCATAAAAGCAATTGTTGATGCAGTGCCTCAAGCATGTCGGCATTGAGCGCATTGAGGGCAGCAGGGCGGTTTAGTGTAATAACCCCCATTCCGTTGTCTACACCAAACTGAATCTCGTGTTGCATAAAAGTTTTCACCATGGTAGCCTTTCAAAAAAATAAAATCGATGATGTGTCCATCTCAACTTCCCCACAATTTACCATACATTCGGACTTATTAATCTATGACAGCAAAACAAACCCCTCCTTCCATAACTGAGGCTGTAGCACCCGAAAAACCCGTTATGCATGAAAATCCGGACGGTCTACACAAGCTCATGAATTTAACAGAGCTCAAAAAGAAAAACCCTACACAGTTGATGGAAATTTCACAAAAGATGGGATTGGAAAATCTCGCACGTATGCATAAAAAAGACATGATTTTCAGCATACTGAAAGCGTTTGCAAAACAGGGTTCAGACATCGAAGGCGTGGGTGTTTTAGAAATTCTGCAAGACGGGTTTGGATTTTTACGTACCGATGAAACGTCTTTCTTAGCCGGTCCAGATGATATTTATGTTTCACCCAGTCAAATCCGTCGTTTCAGTTTGCGTACCGGTGATATTGTGCGCGGTACCATTCGTCCGCCGAAAGAAGGCGAACGTTATTTTGCATTATTAAAAGTCAGCAAAATTAATTTTGAAGATCCGCAAAGTGCACAAAACAAAGTCTTATTTGAAAACTTAACGCCGTTATTCCCCGATGAACAAATTAAATTAGAGCGAGGGAATGGCAGTACGGAAGATATTACCGCACGTGTAATTGATTTAATTTCACCTATCGGAAAAGGTCAGCGTGGATTAATTGTTTCGCCGCCAAAAGCAGGTAAAACAATGATGCTGCAAAATATTGCGCAATCGATTACCGATAATCATCCCGAATGTTTTTTAATTGTTTTATTAATTGACGAACGTCCAGAAGAAGTGACAGAAATGGCGCGTTCTGTACGGGGTGAAGTGATTGCGAGTACGTTTGATGAACCCGCAACGCGTCACGTGCAAGTTGCTGAAATGGTTATCGAAAAAGCAAAGCGTTTAGTCGAACATAAGCGCGATGTGGTTATTTTGTTAGATTCGATTACACGTTTAGCGCGTGCGTATAACACGGTTATTCCAACGTCTGGAAAAGTGTTAACCGGTGGTGTGGATGCGAATGCGTTACAACGTCCGAAACGTTTCTTTGGTGCGGCACGAAATATTGAAGAAGGTGGAAGTTTAACCATTATTGCAACCGCGTTAGTTGATACGGGCTCAAAAATGGATGACGTTATTTACGAAGAATTCAAAGGTACAGGAAATATGGAAGTTCACTTGGATCGTCGTATTGCTGAGAAGCGCGTGTATCCGTCTATTAATATTAATCGCTCCGGTACGCGTCGTGAAGAATTGTTGATTAAGAACGATGAGTTACAAAAAATCTGGATTCTCCGTAAATTATTACATCCGATGGATGAATTGGCGGCGATGGAATTTTTATATGATCGTCTACGTCAAGCGAAGACTAACGAAGAATTCTTTGATGCAATGAAACGCGGTTAAGAAGATACCATCTTGGCCTTGTCTTTTGTTGTAAAGATTCTCGAATACAAAGAGTTGTCTGGATATGTGATGCGTGTACTCGCATCACAGCCATCTGAAAAATTTCATTATGAAGCCGGTCAGTATGTTCAATTGATGGTGGATAATTTTCCCCCACGTCCGTTTTCGATTGCTAATGCGTATGATGAAATGAGTATAGAATTTCATATTCGTCATGTGCCGGATAATGTTTTTTCGCAGCAATTAATTTCTCACATTAAATCCGAAAAGCAACTGCAGTTTACAGGTCCATTTGGACAATTACGTTATGAAAATTATCCCGTTTATCCCTTATTGTTTATTGCGGCGGGGACGGGATTTGCACCATGCAAAGCGATTATTGAAGAAGCACTGAAGGATCCACATCATCCTGAAATTTATTTATATTGGACGGTGCGTAAAAAAACGGATTTATATTGGCATGATCAACTAACGCAATTAACCAAAAAATATCCGAAATTTAACTATATGCCAGTTATTTCGACTGAGCAGCGTGTCGATGCTGTGGTATTAAAAAATCATCAGGATTTAAAGAAGATGCATGTCTATGTCGGCGGTCCGGAAGAAATGGTAAAAGATTTGCAGGAAAAGTTTTTATTTCCCCCGCATTTTTATTCGGATTGGTTATAGTATTGTGAAAAAACGTAAGTTCGCAAAATATCTTATATTAATTTTTATTCTCATCTTATTGAGTTCAAAATTTTTTAAGCAATTTCCTGTGGCTATATCTACATCTTCAGGGAAATCTCCATCTACGTTGTCATCCTGAGCGAGCGGAGCGAGTCGAAGGATTTAGTTTTATTTTTTCTTGTGAGCTTTTTTGTCGTTAGCAGGCAAGGTAGTAGCAATAGGTTTTTTAAAAGCAGATTCAGGATTAGCAAAAATAAGGTTAGGATCTAAACCGTGTTTTTCTGCGAGCTTCAGATATTTTTTGCGATACTTTTCTTGTCCCTTAGCGATATCATTTTTTCGTTTTTGTTCTTGGGTTTCTTTGGCATAAATTTTATTGAACTCTTTAAGCAATTCATCTTGTTTTTGAGCGCTGATATATTGAATACTTTGGCAAAGTATTTCCGCTGCATCTATTAATTCATTTAGAGTGCCTGTTATGAGAATGTGATTACTCTCTGATTGAATAACGTAAGTAGAGGGGGTGCGAAACGGGGGCAATTCCTCTCTTTCCCTGCGTTTGGCGCGATCAATCTGAAAGCATCTGTAGGCGGTATCTTCTTGATTGACTAACTGTAATTTTATAGCGTACTTACTTTGAGGAAGGATAAGAAGTGACACTTTATCGTCAGAAAGAAGATGAGGCAGATCGGAAAAGATAGGAGTCTTCATTTTTTCGTGGCTCATATTGCCTCCCGCTGGTCTGTGCAGGGTTAATTTATGGTCTATACTTATAATATTGTAGCACAGTTTAAGAGTGATAATTTAAAAAGGAGAGCATATGGAAGAGGTAAAGGGTGGAAAAACGCCTATAAATCAAGCATTTGCGTACGAAGTAATCAGCACAAAGATAGTAAATGATAAGGAAACTCAATATTCTACGCAATTTGCGGATGGAGGATTGTTTGTAGCTCTTGGGGGCTCCTTAGCGGGTGAAAATCCATATGGTTGGAAAGTACATATTTCATTGTTTGAAGATGATGAAAATATTAGCAAAGCATGGAATTCTATAGTAGATATTTTAATTAAGTATGGAATTCAAGAATCTAAGGTTTTAAAAAAAGGATTAAGTTTGCCTGAATTTCAAAAAGGAAAAGAAATTACTATCTATTTTCAGGAAGGAAACATTGATTGGCTTAGAATGTTTGTCGAAATTGAAGAAAAATTATTAGAAGAAAAAATAAAGCCTGGTTATAAAGCGCTAATTGATAAAATAGTCGGCGGAAGCCAATTTTTAAGTTGTCGATGTGAAAGAGACTCGAAGGGAACACGTTTAACAGGGTTAGACGCTTCTTTTTACAACCCGTCCGGTAAGTCACATATATTTGAATTGTTGGAAATTGTTTCTAGCAGATTAGTTGTTTTCACGAAACCTCCTCGTAAAAATGAAGAAAGGGTTATTGAATTTTATACAATTTTACAAAAAGATTTTTTTGAAATTTATAAAGAGTTTGTGGAAAAATTTAATAGATTTAATAAAAGCCCGAGTTTTTTAATTATAGAAGAAGACGTGATAGAAAATAATTATAGAGGGTTTTCCAAGGAAGTTTCTGATAACTTGAAAGAGGTAGTCAAACTAGGAAAGGAACTACAGCAAGCGCTTCAAGAACCTAATGATGTAGTAGAAAATATGACTGCTGATGAATATTATTTATTCTTCCAAGATACCTTTAAGAAATCCAAAAGAATAAAGAATTTGATGGAGGAAGTAAGTGAAGTAATTAAAGTAAATGCTGAATCGCCGGCTCATTCCTCTGAGGGAACAGCTGTGGTTCATAGCAGCATAAGTTCTGGTTCTGAGGAAGAGAAGCGCTCTAGTAGCCATGATAATGCAGATGAAGAATCGAGTTCTGAGGATAGTCTCCAAGAAGATTTTACGCGTCGGATGCCCATGAGCCCGCGAGGTAGAACGTAAATCTATTTTTTGGGGCGCGATAAATCTCGCCCGTTTTTGTTTAATCCGTAAGTAAAATTTTTATAACTATTTTCTGGGGCTGTGGTGTCTATCTAGGCTAGGCCCACTACTCGTAGGAGTACCGCTTTCAGCCGATACTGGTGGAACCGGTGGAGTAGCGCTAACTGGTGGGGGTGAAGCAACAAGTGGTGCTATTGGTTGAACTAATCTTTCCAGATTATCCAGTCGTAGTTTTAACGCTACGAGTTCATGCTGTGAATGTTTAAGCTGTGTCTGTGTTTCTCTCAGTTCTTCAACAACTACCGGAAAGGTTTGATAGTATTTTTGTCTGGGTGGAGCAAATAATGAAAATAGAGGGTAAGTGAGAGGTGGATTTAATGCACTTAAACTCGGGGTTCTCTTAAGTGTGGCGTCGCTTTTTGTTCGTCTAACGGCATTTTCTTCACTCAACTGAACATATCCCAAGTGTCCAATATCGTAATGCGCTTTATCTTTTGTATAAACATAATACCCTTGAGGTGTAATAACAGTTGCACGACAGAGGATATCATCCAGGCTAGTAATTTTTTCTCCCTTAAACGATATCTTTGTTGATACAATTACTTCTCCAATTTTAGCAAATACTTGAGATAATTTGCCTTTTGGGTCCGGTGTTGTCGTAATTAAGTTATACATTCCATTAAATAATTCATCTAATCGTTCTTCAGGATCTTTTTGAGTGGGTGCGATGTGAAGTTCGCCAACGACCATCGCTGACAGTAGTTTGGCTATAATATATTCTGCAAATACTTGTACGGCATCTTTAGGAGAAGCAATGCGTAATGTTTCTTCTACTTTATTTATGGTGCGCTTTACCACACCATTTTCAAATTGAACATTTCCTAATTGGTAAAGATAAGCTTCTGTTAAATATTTAGCTAAACGATAGGACAGCATTTTAAATTGATCAGAAGCCACTAATTGAACGATTTGTTTCATATTATTGGTAACTCTGTCGTGATCAACTTGGTCCACAATGCCTAATGCAAATTTTGTTATGCCCATTGCGATTCCCACCCCAGGGATATTTGCCGCTATGGCTGCAATCAAATCTGTTATTTTTTGGAAGACTTTTGCGCCTTTGCCCAAACTTGTTGATTTCTCATGATTGATGAGTCCCGAGCTTACATTTATCATCGCAAGAAAAATTGCTTCGAGTTGTGTGTTCAGCAAATTAAAAAAGTACGGCGCAAATTCAACGGGTGTTTCAGCCCTTAAATTTTTATAATTAAGTTCTAGACCATTTAGTTGTGTGAGATAGCTGCTTGCCTCTTCATCACCTAATACATTTAGGGTGGCTGCGCATTCAAGTTGTGCTTGAATAAGAGGTTGTTGTACCAAAGGTACTGTGACGGATGAGATAGCTGATGAATGTGCTCCTGTGGATAAGCTCGAAATGGTGGGGCCACCCATATCCCATTTATTTATACCCAGCTTATCTGCAATTGTTGACGCAGGTTTTTTGGGAGCAGGAAGAGCAGTTTTATATTTCTTTTTACATTTGTCTAATAACTCGGCAGAAAATTGGCGAATATTTTTATCTCCTGCTCGACGTCCAAAAGTTAGGACATGTGCATTCATATGAATGTTGTACATTTCAGCGTAGCTTCGTAAAAGCGTGATAAATTTCTCTCTCGAGCTTGTATATTGTTGCTCAGATATCGTAGGAGGAGTAGGGAATTGCATACTTCTTGAAAAGATGGTGGGAAATTGAGTGTAATATCCGCCTGCTCTTGTTTCTAACATTTTCACTAGTTGTTCTGCTTCTTTATCAGCAGCTTTCCATTCATCCTCAGTCAGGCTATCCCAAAACGCGATAAGTTTTTCAATTTTAATGGGCGTTCTTTCTTGATTTTGGGCTAACATTTTTGTGATAGCGGTAAATTTTTCTGCAGCCATATTCATCTCCTCAAAGTGAAGAAGTCATTTAACAAAAAGGGAATAAAGTAAGGTAGGCTTGGTATAGATATAAGTGTACAGGGCTGCAGAGAGTTATCATAGGGATGATGCTCCTCATTACCTTATATAAGATTAATTATTTTAACGATAGCGGCAAAAAGCGTTGCACTACCTAAGATCATATAGGCCATCTTTATTGTCAGATTTGCAATATCTTGTTTGAGGTCAGATTTTAAATCGCTCATATCACGATGAAGGGATGTTTTTAGTATTTGCAGGTCGTGTTTTGTGGCGATTTGGGTGTCGGAAATTTCTTTCATCATTTCAGCCGTAATTTCAACGTGAATTTCTGCTTGCTTTGCAGGCACGCCAGCTTCTTTAAGTTTTTTTGCAAAGGCGAGAGTATCAAATGTAATTGCAGTCATATCGATTCCTTGATTATTGTGGGAAGTAGTAATTTATCAAAAAGCAGCGCAGGGTAGAAGGCCGCGCAAAAAAAATTTTTGTCATTCTGCAGGGGCGAGGCATGCCTCGCCCAAGTAAATTACCGTGAAGGATGATTTAATAAAGATGATGAATCTTTAGTTGATTCAATTGTTGTGGAGAATCTACCTGGTCCGCCTTCAGGTTTGTCTATCTTTGAACCGTTATTAGGTGTGCCTGTAGTTGAATCATGATTCTGTTTGAATTGGGCTATATAAAGATTAGACCATTTAATATATGCATCATTGCTTTTTTCGTAAGAGCAGTATGCTAGATAAAGAAAATAGATTAAAAAAATTTGCGCAATTGATTTTATTATTGAAACGACACATTTAATTTTCGACAAACACTCATTACTGCATTCCATACAAACTCCTTTTCGTAAATGTTAAGAACAAGTTCCTTTGTCGTGAAAAGACGCTCCTCAGGATGACATGTAGATGGAGATCCCTCGCTATGCTCGGGATGACATTAGTCCCTCCACTTAATATTACACCCCATACTCGGATGCTGATCCTGGTTAATGGATTTATTCGCCAACAAATTATCCAGCGCGTTCGTTAAATCAATTCCCGTTAACGGTTCGCCATTGCTCGGCGTTGAACTGTCAAAGCGTCCGCGATACACACACTTCAAATCTTTGTCGAATAAATAAAAATCGGGCGTGCACGCTGCTTGATAGCGATAAGCCGTTTCTTGCAACTCATCAAATAAATACGGAAAGGTAAAATCTTTCGCGTCCGCTAAATGCTTCATCTTCTCCGGGGAATCCTCCGGATATTCCGCCACATTGTTCGAATTGATCGCCACAAACTCAACGCCTTGCTTTTGATACTGCTTCACCACTTCAACTAGCTTGGGCAATACGTGCTGGACATAGGGACAGTGATTGCACATGAAAATCACCACCGTCGGCGTACCCGACTTCAACATGTACGGCTGGCCCGAAATCACATCTGGCAAGGTAAACGCTGGCGCCTGCGTTCCTAACGGCAACATCGTCGAGGGGGTCAAAGACATAATCAAATTCTCCTTTTTGAGCGAAGACCACTATATAATGGCCAGATTCGAATTGAAACCGGAGCATATCATGGCATTTGTCGTAACCGAAAATTGTATCAATTGTAAATATTCCGACTGTGTCGAAGTGTGCCCCGTCGATTGTTTTTACGAAGGTCCAAATTTTATGGTTATCAATCCGGATCAATGTATCGACTGTGCACTCTGTGAACCCGAATGTCCATCCAAAGCTATTTTTTCGGAAGATGATTTGCCCGAACAATTTAAAAACTTCAAAGAAATTAATAAAGAATTATCCCAAACGTGGCCCAACTTAACACGCCGAAAAGATCCACTGCCCGATGCGGAAGAATGGAAAGATAAACCCAATAAACTTCAGCATCTTAAAAAAACAGCGGATTAATCATGACATCCTATAATATAAAGTAAGCGATATGATTAATATTCTTGCGATTGATACCTCCACCGAAGCATGTTCCGCTGCACTTTATGCAAACGGAAAGGTTTCATCGCGTTACGAAATTGCACCTCAAGCCCACGCAAAAATATTATTACCGTTTTGTGATGAATTACTGAAAGAAGCCAATATTACACAAGCGGATTTATCTGCCGTTGCATTCTGCCGCGGACCTGGAAGTTTTACCGGTGTGCGAATCGCAACCGCTGCTGCACAAGGTATCGCTACTGCACACCATATTCCCGTTATTCCGGTTTCAACCTTGCAAACATTGGCGCAAGTGGCCTATGTTGAAAACCAATGTTCGAAAGTTTATGCGGGCATCGATGCGCGTATGAATGAAATCTATTTCGGAGAGTTTGAAATCAAAAATAATATTATGGAATTAATTGGCGAAGAAGTTGTTGCGCCATTGGAAAAATTAGGTTTATCCAAACAGGATGAAACCTTGCGCGTCGGATCGGCATTTCAGAAAACAGATATTTTATATCCACACGCCGAAATACTCTTAACCATTGCACTGCAAAAATATAATACACATCAGACGGTTTCAGCAGAGTATGCTGTTCCCGTTTATCTGAGGGATAAAGTGGTATGAAAAATGTACCGAAACATATTGCTATTATTATGGATGGTAACGGACGTTGGGCGACTCAACGTTTTTTACCGCGCATCGCCGGTCATAAGGCGGGTTATGAATCCGTCAAAAAAACCATTCGAGCGTGTATAGAACGCGATATCAAAATCTTAACGCTATTTGCCTTCAGCAGCGAAAATTGGGCGCGTCCTAAACAAGAAGTCGATGCGTTAATGCAGTTGTTCATTTATGCATTACGTCACGAAGTAAAATCTCTGCATAAAAATAATGTTCAGCTACGCGTGATTGGTAATACCGCTAGTTTTAATCCTGAGCTTCAAACTGAAATTAACAATGCGATAACATTAACGGCAAATAATACGGGATTAATTTTAGTAATTGCCGTGGATTATGGTGGGCAGTGGGATATTCTCGAGGCGACCAAAAAAATTG
This sequence comes from uncultured Coxiellaceae bacterium, assembly GCA_964559315.1. Lineage (GTDB taxonomy): Bacteria > Pseudomonadota > Gammaproteobacteria > DASZBR01 > DASZBR01 > DASZBR01. The sequence continues at coordinate 81,585 of CAZLGL010000006.1, read as the reverse complement.
CCACACAAGTTAAAGAGAATCAACTTGACGTTGAAGCCATTACGTCGGAATTGTTTCAGCAACAGTTAAGTACGCAGGATTTACCGCCCGCGGATTTATTTATTCGCACGTCAGGTGAGCAGCGCATCAGTAATTTTTTATTATGGCAATTGGCGTATACTGAATTATACTTTGCAAAAGAATTTTGGCCTGATTTTAATGAAGTCGCATTGGATGAAGCGCTATATTTTTATGAAACGCGTGAACGACGCTTTGGAAAAGTGAGAGAACATGCCTAACTTATTGGCTCGAGTTGTAACGTCTATTGTATTGATCGCTGTTGTTATTTACGCGGTTTTCTTTTGTAGCGTAGGTCAATTCGCGGCAATTTCCGGATTGGCGATTTTACTGGGCGCATATGAGTGGACCCAATTATCTGGCGTAAAAAAAGGGTGGTCACAAGTATTTTACTGCAATGATATTTTTATTTTAATGCTGCTAGGATTTTTCCTCAAACCCGTGTGGCTATTTGCCATTTTGGTGCTGGGATTTGTCGGATGGATTTTTGCGTATTTTAAAAATTATCAGTGGGCAGGATATTTCTTATTGCCCGTGTGTTGGAAGGCCTTAAATTTCTTATGTTTTTATTCGCCGCGTCCCGTATATTTATTACTGTTATTTGTGATTGTCTGGCTAGCAGATATTGCGGCCTATTTTATTGGCAATGGATTTGGTAAGCACAAATTAGCCCCCAAAATAAGCCCAAATAAATCCATTGAAGGGGCGGTAGGCGCATTTGTTGTGGTGGGAGTGGTGATTGGGTTCGCGCTTCATTCTGTATTGTGGGTTTTAGTTGCGTTGCTTACTGTAGCTGCGGCAATTTTAGGCGATTTATTCGAAAGCATGATGAAACGTGCAGCAGGCGTAAAAGATTCTGGAAAATTTTTGCCGGGCCATGGTGGATTGTTGGATCGCATTGATAGTTTAATTTTTGCCGCGCCAGTGTTTACCTTAGCTATGTTGGCATTACACTTAAAATAAGTTGACCTGATACCGTTACTTGATTTGCAGTGATTGTAATTCTGTCTGAGGTTATTTCAATCGTATTTCCGTTTAGCGAAAGTATGATGGCTTTTTCGCCAATAATGCTAATGTCGTCATTTCCTGATATTTCTACGCTTCCGTGGCTTTGTAATGTTAAGCATTCTGTACTTTGAAAATTAATGTCATGTTCACTCGTTAAATTTATAGCGTTAGATTTAAATTCTAGTTCTTTTTTTGCGGTCAAAAATATATTTTGTTTGGCGTGGTTATTGAGCTGGGAGGTATGTATGGCGATATTTCCGGATTGTGTTCTCGCGGAATAATTTTCTGTTGTCTGGTAGGTAATATTTCTGCCTGCATTTTCCATAATATCATTTTGACTCTGATAATTGACATCATGGGCGTTAATGAAAATATTTCCCTGAGGGTTAATAAAACTTATATTTTTATCTAATTTAAATTGGTTGTCACCATGCTTGAATTTAATTTGATTAATCGCATCATCGATTAAAAATTCGGTTTGCTCATTGGCTCGCAAAATATGTTGCGAATAATTTTTGTCTTGAACTGGATCTTGCATCGCATGATTGTACAGCGTACCAATCGCAATATTTTGGCTAAGCAAAATTTCGGTATTGTTGGGAATTGGCCACGAGGTTCCGGCTGAGGGCGTTAATGCTTTGCACCGCGAATGTGAGGTGACAACAGACGGTGTAGGAATGGGCGGTGAATTAACACAGGCTTCGACAGTAAAAGCGGCACGAACGGTTTCGGGATCTACCCAGGAAAAAACTTCAGCGGTGATGGTGCCTGAAAAAGTTTCTGTTCCAGAATTGATCTGGACTTCACTGAGTAACCAAGACTGGTTCCACATGGATTCATCCAAAAACAGTTCAAGTTCAACCATGGGAGAGTCTCTTGTTGTCAGCGGCCGCGTGGGATAAGGATTTTATTATCAGGTTTCGCCCTATGAACGCCAACCGCCTTTATTATTATCCAAGGTGCGCTGGATCATCGCCTTGAATACATTTAACATTAGTGTTGTGTATTTTTTTGCGCAGTCTAAAGTGCAATATAAAACGCGTATATCAGCTTATTTACCATAAGTATGTAAGAAATAACCTCAATTAGCGTACGTGATTAACCATGAATGATTTTGAAAGTGAAAAACGTTCGTCCCCGGAAGCCCGCGCTCGGCGAATTCGGTATGTGCGAGAATCCGTTTTAGGCTTATCCCGCGAACAATTCAGTATCGTGAGTAAAATTTCCGCATCGAGTTTGCAGAATTGGGAACAAGAACGAAATAAAGGATTAACGGAAGCGGGTGCGCGTCGATTGGTACAAGCGTTTCGTGAAGAGGGCGCGGATTGCACGGTTGAGTGGTTATTGTATGACATTGGTGAAAAACCGCTGTCGCCCTTTTCGAAAGCGACGATGAAAGAATTATTGAAGTCGCCGGATGAAGAAATTATTGGAAAAGAATTGAAGTTGTATCACGAATTAAATCCGCACAGTATTGATATGGTCGTGATGGATGATGGGATGGCGCCCGCATTTTGGCCGGGGGATGTGTTGGCAGGTAAGCGCTATATTAATGACGATATTCAAAAGACAATTGGGTTGCCGTGTATTGTGGAATTAGAAACGGGTGAATTATTTGTCCGCATGTTGGAGTTGGGTGATGAGGGCGATAAATTTAATTTATATTGTGCCAATCCCAATGCATTGACCAAAAAGATTTTCAAAAATGTTACCGTAAAAAGTTCTGCGCCAGTGTTGTGGATGCGAAGACGAACGGTGATTAAGAAGTAGTCCTCTTTTCAAAGAAAGAAATATTTTTCCATTTCTTCAAAATTTAACGTTCCCTTAAGGTTTGATCTGCATACTACTCTTACGTCTTAAAAAAATAGTAACGGAGGTGTGCCATGCCAAAGCTCTCAAGATTAAACAAAGATTACTGCTCTCCACTTGAAATAATTGGTATTTCCATTTTTGACGGAAAACTCTATAAATATTTTTATCCAGAAGATTACAGAAAATATAAACATGGAACTTCTTCTGATTATAAAGTCATTGAAGGATTTCATACCCTTACAGATATGGGCAAAGACTTTGTGAATACGTTTAGGCCGTATAAGACTTGGTATCATATAGCAAAAGAATTTTTACAACCGCTACGAGGCATAGGGAATATTCTAAGAGGGGTATCTATTCTGATTCTTGCAGTCGTTGAGGGAGTAATGCTTACAGGCGCATTGCTAGGAGGTACTTTTATTGCTCTAATTGCTGGACGACCAAGACGCGCTGCGAAAATATGCCATCATATTTTAAGTGGACCCGGGCGATTGTTGACCTCTTGGTTTATCGATGGTGTTTCAAGCGTTGTTCGTGGGATAACTCAGATTGTGTTTACACCGATTGTGCCGCTTAAAATTTTATTGCGTGGAGTTATTACATTTTTCTCTGGTTGGCAAAAATTTGGACATGATGCAGGAATGAAAAAAATCTTGGAGATGCATTCCCAGTCAACTGAAGAACAACAGAGAATCACTAAGGCTATACTTGTCGAAAAATATGAAAAAGCGAAAAAACAGGGGCGAAAGGTACCTTTTAACTATAATGTTAAAATCACCACCATAGAAAATGGCTACTATGGGGGTGCAATAAAAACTGAACCTGAAAATATCGCTGATTTATTTACGTACAAAGAGCCCCAGGATTATTTAACGCATGAGCTTCTTCCTTTTTTTGATGCTAAGCGATACGAAGAAAAGCTTTCACCAGAACAAAAGCTTATGTTTTCAAAAGAATTGCAAAAGCTTGATCCCATTTTACAAAAAGAGGACATAAAAAAATTACTTAAACTAAATAGCTTATATGTAAATCTCGCAAAGATAACGCTGCTTATGGCTAAGCGCAAAGATTCGCCTTTTTCCGCGTCGGGAATTAAGGATGTTGTATCTATAATTGCTGATTACACAATGCGAGAACCCATTAATCCGCCCCCTCATCTCATTAACCTTGTTTCCTCAGCTAAATAAAAAGAAGAGCGTTTTTAAAGGCGGGAGTTTATGCAGAGTTACTTCTGTAAAAACTTCCGCAACGACACAATATTTTTTCTATCCAATTCGTACGCATCTGGATCATCGATATACGAATAGAAATAGCGTTGATTGCCTTGTAAATCGACAGCGGGATGAAAATACTTTTTGCATTCGACTTGGTCAAATCCAACCGACCAATCTTTTTCTGTATGAAAATAGGGAATTTTAATGCGGTCTTTCAGCAAAGTTAAAATATCCTGAGGCGCTTCTTGATCTTTTGCATATTGGTATAAATCCGCCATATCTTTTTCGCTTTTCACGATAAACCAGGATGGAATGCCTTTTTCATCAAGCATTAAGAAGCTACCGTGTTCGTCTAATAAATAATATTCGACGATATTATATTTTTTACAAATGCTATGAAGTAATTTTATGAATTCCGGATCGCTTAAGCAGGCGGGCGTGACTTTGTATAAATCATGTGATGCTTTGTGTAAGGCAATTTCAGATAATTTTGTAAAATAATCGTGCTCTAATTTTTGAATATCTTCTAATAATAAATCAGGTAAATTTAATTCACCTTTGCGTAAAAATTTATGAATAATACTTTCATTGAAGGCCTCGACGGCGAGACCGTGTCCGGCTTCGCCGGTTAAAATTAAACGTTGGCTAAAGCTTTCGTTTACTTTTCGGCAGAAATCTAAGCCGTGAAGGGTGGGCATTGCATAATCGACGGCGAGTACGCCGATTTGTTCGAAGCGTTTAGGGTTATAAATTTCGTGATGAATTTTGCGAAAATCAAAATGAGAAACGACGGTATCGATATCGCGATCGCGGGTGGTGCTGATGCAGCGATTCGTGAAGGGATCGGGAACATATTTGTCATTTAAATATTCCAGCGCATCGATCGGGTCGTTGAAATAGCGACAAGGAAGAAGATGTTCGTGCAAAAGTTTGGAGATGCGTTCGAGGAAGTCTTCGTTGTCGTCGATTAATACGGTAGTGGTGGGGTAAAAGCAAAGTCCAATTTTAAGTGCATTCATGCCTAGTTAGCTCCGTTTGAGTGTTATTAGGGGAATTCCAATTTGAAGAGTGTATAGTGACCTTCTTCGGATTCGCAAGTGATTTTGCCATTTAAGTTATCCATAACCCATTGACAGAAGGTTAGGCCGACGCCTGCTCCGTGGTAGGTTTGGCTAAAGAAATGCTTGAAAATATGGGGTAGATGCTCAGGTTTAATGCCGGTGCCGGTGTCTTTGAAGTAGACGGTGTGGTTTTCGATCCAGATTTCGATGTTGCCTTTGCGTGCTTTGGCGATGTAATAGAGTGCATTTTTGATGAGGTTAAAGAAAAGATGGATAACAAGAAGTTCTTCGCTATGCACGGTAAAGTCGGGATTCTTATCTGGATTCCACTGAATTAATTCCTGTTGTTTTCCGATGAAGGGGTACCGTTCGAGGGAGTGGTTGATACATTCTTTTATAGAGAAGTCGATAATTTTTGCTTCGTTGATGACGGGATTAATATTGAGTAAAAGCATGTCGATGAATGTGAGGGCTGCTTTAATTTCCTTTTTAATAGAATTTAAATCCGTGGTGATATGTTGCGCATCGTTATCGAGCGAGCTAATTTTTTTCTCTATGGTTTGGGTGGTGATGTTAAGGTTTGCAAAAGGCGTGCGTAATTCGTGCGCGATGCTTGCAGCGAGGAGAGTCACTCCTTCCAATCGAGTTTGCATTTTATGAAGCTCTGCTTCAGCTTTTTTCTTCTCTGTTATATCTATGGATATTCCTACAACTCCTATGATTTCATTTTTTTTATTTCTCAAAGGTGATTTTGTGGATAGAAAAGAAGCCGCTGTCCCATCATCACGGAGCGCAGGTTCTTCGAGCATAATTGCTTGGCCTATTTCCATTACTTTTTGATTTATACTATCCAGTTCTTGCGGTAAATTTTTAGTGTGCGCATTCCATGGTAAATCTTTGTTACGTTTTCCTACTATTTCCTTCCTTGATTTTAATCCAGCTGAAATTGCTTGAATATTGTTGCATCCTAGGCAGACAGAATTTTTATCCATCCAATAAACATGTCCAGGCATCATTGCTATGACATTATCTAGAAGTTCTAGAGAAGCACGAGTTTTTTTACCTTGATAAAAAAAGAAAGCTGCAAGAAGTGAAGAGCAAATGAATAAAGCAATTAATATTTCCAGAAGTAAAACGTAATCTTTAATTATAACCATTAACACTCCCCGTAAATTTCCTACGCAATGATACCTTCATCCATTGAAAGTTGAAACTCTTGAAGGACAGAATGTTTTCTTTTTTTGAATTTTATTGCAATTGGGTGAAGTAAATTGGGGTAAGAGGGTAAAACAAATTGTTTGAAAGTATGGCTCATAGCCTGATTACGTAGAGAAGGGTAAACATCAAAATGGCAATCTAATTCTGGCCAAAGACAAAGTGCTGTTGATTCTTCAACAAGATAATTCATGCAAAGATGGTATGCTTTTTGTAAATCTATAGTTTCAGGACTTTTAATATGTTGGCAAAATTTTCGTAAAAATAAGTGGATTGTATTGTCAAAAGAGGTGTGATAAGAAATATCGTTTTGGATTAGACTAAGCACGGCATTTTTTTGAGTTGAGAAGTTAGCATGATTTAGCCATGTATCCCATCGGCTAATTTTGACTAGATTTTTTAATTTCGAGTAAAATTTTTCATTCCGTTGTAGCCATTTATCACCTTCTTGTATTGAAAGGTCATAGAAAGAATCAGCATTTTCTTTTGTGGCTATTGCCATCGTATGACGCTGTAAGCTATCACCTACTAACAAAGTACATGAATTAAAAGAAATATTTATGAGGTTGATTGTAGCTTCAAATTTTTCACTTTCATGGGCAGGTTGTCCCACGCTAATACTGATTAGACAGCTAGAGGATTTGAATTTTTCTTTGAATGATTCTTGGCATTTAAATGCGGACTTAATGCGCGAAGTCATAATGATTAAGTATTAGCAATTTTTTTTCTATACACTATGATCATTATTGTTACCGTACCACATGACAGCACACTCAAGAAAAATCCTGTCGCAAGGATGTAATCCTTCACCAATATCCCATGCAACATCGTGAATATCTGGATTAAATTAAATCCCGCAAAGGTTAACAACGAAAATGCTTTGGAATCTTTTGTGCGGTATAGCTGAATAGCTTGAGGAACAAATAAAACAGCGTTAATGAATAAACCTAAACTGAAAAACATCTCGATCAAATATCGCCACCACATAAAGGGCTCCAAAAATTTCTAATTGAAAAGGAAGACCAAGCTTGTGATTACTATATTTGAGTAATATGTCTAATAGAGGCGCCATCATATCCAGGTTCCCCTGTTGCCGCAACATCCCCAAACCGGGCTCTTTTTAGGCCAAAAAGCTCGGAAAATATGATAGAATTCTCCGTCTACAGGGTAATTAATAACGGGGTGTCTTAAATGGAAGAACTTGAAACAGCTTTAAAACTAGAGACTAGAATTTATTTTAAGAAAAAGTTCGATAGTGAACGTTACTTTATTGAACACAGCAATGTCTTTTACAGCTGTACACAAACGACAGTAAGTCCTTGCGATGGTATCCCGCTTGATGAAGTTCCCCAATACACTGAAGAGAACTTGTTTCATTTTAATGCTATCCCAGGTGAAGCGATTGATCCTGTAAAACTGCACGCAGCCGCCGAACAAGTCATTCGTCAGTTAAAATTACGGCCTGCGACTGAACCAGAAAATGATTCTAAAGCCAAAACTCGAGGGGCTGGCGCAGGAACTACCTTTGAAGAGAGTAAATGTAGTACTGCTGAGTCCGTCGTTTACAAACTCTTAAAAGCACATGAAGATGATATAAATAAAAATTTAAAAGATACACGATTTAAATTAGATGGTGATAAGCGTCATCTTATTAATGATCTAGGACATAAAGTAGTCTTTTATGAAGATGGTCGAACAGAATCAGATTTATTTGCTGATCTTGATGATGCCAATTTGCCTCAGAAGCTTGTTGATGATCAAATCGCTGTAGTTAAAACATTGCAGGCACTATTTCGAGAAACCAAGGGCGCATGCCCAAAAGAAGTGACAAATCTTTTTATTATTAAAAAAGGTCTGTTACCTGCTGAAGAAAAAAAAGTATCTGAAAAAATAACTCCTCCGTTTATAAAAATGCTTAAAGAAAGTTTATCAACATCGCAGTTTGATGATATTCGACACTTGCTAAATGTAGAAAATGAGCCAATTGCAAGTAAAAAGCGTGAAGCAGAAAGTACTGTAAAAACAGTGGGAAGTGATAAAAAGTCTAAAACTGAAAGAACGACTCCATTGGAGAAACCTGAGGTTAAAACGACTAAGGCTTTATTTTGTTTTGATTTCGATTACACGATATCTAATAAACATACCCACAACGATATGTTTAAACAGTTTGATATAGAAATGGGTAATGAGCTGAAATTCTGGGGTGAAAATCGCAAGGCCTGTGAAGATTTCATTCGAGGAATAGCCCCGCTCGGTGATGCAGCTGAATGGAAAAAACTTTTTGAGAATTTGGTGGAGAGCCGTAATTTTGTTGCTATCGTTTCTTTTAATGTTTTTGGAAAAGAGCTTATTCCGTTTTATTTAAAAGAAGTTATTGGGCTTGACGATGATTTTATTCGAAACCATATAAAGATTGTTTCTTTTTTGCCTCCTCTCGAAGAGCAAAACAGTAAGAGTAAGCATATTGATCAAGCGAAGCAAGAATTAAATTTAACGGATCTTTCTGATGATTGTGTTGTTTTGGTTGATGATGATGAAAAAAATATTGCTGCCGCAAAAAAAGCTGGGAATAAAACTATTCACGTTCAAAGGAATAATGCCGCGCATATCAATACAGTGCTAGAGCTCAGTAAAACCATGAAAAAGGCTGAGAATAACGGTGAAGTGGAAGAACAACCTAAACCGATGGGTTTTTCTCGTTAAAATTTTCAAAAAAACATTATCACTTTTGGAAGGAGCCAAATATGATTGATGCGCCTGTGATATCTGAAGTTTCAGAAAGAAAAAGACTTGAAGAAATAGTACGAAGTTGTGATCAAGTAATAGAGTTTGATCCAAGTAATGATCTTGCATGGGCGAATCGAGGTGATGCAAAACGATTGTTGGGTTACTGTGAAAAAGCGATTCAAGATCTTAGTGAGGCAATAAGATTAAATCCCAAAAATAATTTTGCGTGGGCGCGACGAGGCGATGCAAAGCGAAAATTGGAGCGTTATCAAGATGCGCTTCAGGATTTAAATGAAGCGGTGAGATTAAATTCAAATATTGATGCTGTTTGGGCGTGTCGCGGAGAAGTAAAGCGGCGATTGCGTCTTTATACAGAAGCAATTCAAGATTTTAGCCAGGCAGTAAAACTAAATCCAAAAAATGATGATGCGCTGGCGCGTCGGGGTGAAGCAAAACGAAAATTGGAGCGTTATGGAGATGCAATTGAAGATTTGAGTGCGGCGGTAAAGTTAAATCCAAACAATGATTTTGCATGGGCATGTTGTGGAGAGGCAAAGCAGAGATTGGGTCGCCACCAAGAGGCGCTTCAGTATTTAAATGAGGCAGTAAGACTAAATTCTAAAAATAATTTTGCATGGATATGTCGCGGCCAAGCAAAATGCATGTTGAGGGGTTATGCAGAGGCGATTGACGATTTCAATAAAGCGTTAAAATTAAATCCAAATGATGATTTTGCAGTCGAGCTGTTGGGTGTAGCAAAAAAACAATTAGCTGAAGCGCATTATCAAAAAGCGGAATATAGAGAATTAATTTTTGTTTGTCTCCCGCTTATGCAATCAGCTCCTCCAACTCCTTGGGCTAAACTTTTGGTAGAAGGGGTAGTAGACAACTTAAGCAGGATTATAGCGTTAGATTCTGGGAATGATGAAGCATGCGCGAATCGAGGTGCAGCAAAATATGTGCTGGGCCATTATGCCCAAGCAATTCAAGATTTAGATGAAGCGATAAGATTAAATCCTACAAATGATTTTGCATGGGTGTACTTGGGTGTTTCATATAGAAATTTGGGTCATCTTGAAGAAGCGATCCAAGCTTTAAATGAAGCAATAAGATTAAATCCCAATAATGATTTTGCCTGGATGCTCCGGGGTGTTTCAAAGCGAGGTTTAAGTCATGAGAAGGAGAATAATGAAACGATCCGTGTCCTTGAAGATGGACTTCAAGATTTGAATGAGGCGATAAAATTAAATCCAAAAAATGATAGTGCATGGGCATGGCGTGGCGAAATAAAGCGAATGTTGGGTTTTTTTGAATTGGCAATCCAAGACTTTGATGAGGCAATAACATTAAATCCAACATATAATTTTGCGAAGAATAAGCTTGCAGAAGCAAAGAAACAATTTGAAAACGCTAAAGAATCATTAGCAAAAAGTGGAGCAACTACTGTTCCAAGAATTGAATCAGAAAATCCCCAGATTTCTCCAGAAAGACATGCGCCTTCTGCTCCTGTGCTCACTGGGTATTCTTTTCCTAGACCTTCTGCACCTGAGTTAACAGGATATTCCCCCGGCACTTGTTTATCGCAAGATGAGCAATCCGTTAGTCAAAGTAGAGGTCTTGAAGCTGATGTATTAGCAATTTCAAGAAATAACTTAACAGTTTCAACCCATGTATTAGGGGCAGGTTTTTTTGGGGAGGTTTTGCGTGGGCAATGGCGTAGAAATGATGGTCGTGTGTTAGACGTAGCTGTAAAGCAATTAAAATTAAATGAATTATCTGAAGGGGGGCGCGAGAATTTTAAAACAGAAATTGCGATACATGCCAATTTAAATGATGCTTTTGTTGTGAAATTATTCGGTATTACTCTTCCTGATGACGGCTTTTCTTATTCTATGATTATGGAAATTATGGAGCAGGGTAATTTATATAAAATGTTGCAAGAAGTACCTCGAGAAGTATTGGGATGGAATGTAAGAATGCAAATCGCAATGGATATTGCAGCTGGATTGGTCTATTTGCATGGACAAAATCCTATGATTGTGCATCGGGATATAAAAAGTCCGAATATTTTATTAAATAGTGAGGGGTACGCAAAAATTGCAGATTTTGGTTTGGCTACGTTAAGAAGTGAGATGAGTGCTCATTATTATACGCCGGATGCTGCACGCCAGAATGGTATAAAGGGTTCTTTGTTATGGCGATCACCTGAACAATTTAAAATGAATGTTATGAGAGGTCCTGAATGTGATACCTATAGTTTTGGGGTTGTATTATGGGAAATTGCTACGCATAAATTACCTTATGCTTATGCAAACGGTGATGAAGGAGCAATTAAACAGTTTAAAATTGATAATGAGAAGGAAGCGTTTGATAAAAGAGCCGAGGGAGTTCCGCCTGAGTATCAATTTGTTTCGGAACAATGTTGGGATGCCGATCGGGCAAAACGTTTAACTGCCAGACAAGCCTTAGAAAAATTACAAGAATCTCAGATATTCAAACAAAATAAAAATGTTCGATTATTATTTCCGCTGAGAAAAACTCTCGAGCCAAAAACAACTTCATCATCATCTGAGCCAGACGTAAATAAATTAAGGAAATAAAAAGGGGCTGGATGATATCCCGCCCCTACAAAGTACCAGAAAAAATTAACGCAGCTATTAATGATCTAATTGATTTCCAACTAAACCACCTGCAGCAGCACCAACGCTCGCGCCAATCACAGCGCCTTGAGTACCACCTACAGTAGCACCAACGATTCCACCGCCTACTGCACCAATGCCAGCGCCAATTGCAGTCTTGGTTAAATGCTTGTTGCCTTGCTTGTCTGTTTTCACAAACGTATCACAACTATTCAATACTAAACTTCCTGCAATAATCATGCTTACCGCGAATGTTCGCTTTAACATAAGAATTATCCCTCAGAAATTACATGTTGTGGCCGACTAAACCACCACCGACAGCACCGGCACCCGCACCAATCACTGCACCTGTCGTACCGCCTACCGCATTACCAATCAACCCACCACCCACAGCGCCTATTCCAGCGCCCGCTAGCGTTCTGTTGGTACGTGTATTGTTCGTACATCCGTTCATAAATAAGGCTGCAGCTATTAAAAGACCAATCGGAAGAGCTCGCTTTACCATAAGATTCTCCATGAAAAAGGCGTTAAAAGGGACCAAAAGCGTACCATATTGTCATATAATTGTCACAATAACCCCCTATAATTGAGAGTATGAGTAAAGAACATAAACCAAAAAGATATAACAATTATTCCCTCGCCATCATTGGAAGCTTATTGGCGGGAATTATTGTCACGCTTATCTTATTATTAACCGCTCACGGTATCCTGGGTGAAATGCCCAGTTGGTTGTACGAATTACTTTGCGCTATTTTTGGCATGATATCTATTAGCTCCATGGTTTCTGGTGGTGGTTATGCTTTCACCGGATTCGATATTCTTACAAATGGAAATATTACTGCGGTTCAATTAGCTGAACGCTTAGTCAGCAAACCTTCTCCTAAATCAAAAATTCTCGATATTATTTCCGCGCGACAAATGGAATTCGTAGGATTAGCCGTTGGATTTATTATTGCACTGGTATTAACAATAGTATTGGTGGCTAAAAAAGCGGTAAACGTTTTTGCTACGGTATTTCCTGTTGTTGGCACCATTGTTTTTTTCTTGACGAACCTTAGCGCCATTTCTGGATTGTGCAGCCGTTTAGGACGATGTGCCGATTATTTTCGTGCTAACTTGACGGGTTTGCGCGGCGCCAATGTAAATTATGTAATTTCTGTATTAGTCGGTGTCGTCATTGGCGTTATTCTCGCGTCTGTTTTTTTAGGTGTCGGAGGTGTCACCAGTGTAATGACAGCAGGGGGTGCAATTCCATTATGGTTTGGTGCTTTGATGGCTTTTCTTACTATTGTGAGTACGTGTGCATCCGCGAGTGGATATATTGGGCGGGTATTTGATTTTTTATTAGGTCGTCGTTTACTGGGAATGTCAAAAGAGAGTACTGACAAAGGATTATTTAATCGTGTAAATGCGGAACGTATTGGAACCGGAATTGGGATTATCATTGGAATTTCATTAGGCGCGACATTAATTGCAACGGGTTTAGCGTTGACGCCAGTGATGGGAATGGGTTTACCGCTGTGGGCGGCTGGAATTTTAGTGATGGCAGTGTGTGTGAGTTCGCTGGGTGGTTTAGGAAATCGTTTAGGATATGTAGTTGATACGTTACGTGGATATCGCGGTGACCAAGAGCATGCCGTAGATAATGGCTCGAGTTATAATATTCATGATAATGGCAATTCGACGCCAAAATATGTCTGGAAGGATAAATGGCTTGTATGCAACTATAATATAGTAGAACCTGAAGCCGAATCTGAAGCTGAATCTGAAGCTGAATCTGAAAAGGAACCTATTAAGGGAGGTGTTCATGAAGAAGACCATATTGATAGTGGAAGACGAATTACCGATTCGGGAAATGTTAAGTCACGCATTGAACCAAGCCAGCTTCCAAGTATTGGAAGCGTGCGATGTGCCTTCTTCGGAAAAAATACTGACAACACACATTCCAGATTTGATTCTGCTGGATTGGATGTTGCCGGGGATGTCTGGAATCAATTACGCCAAAAAGTTAAAGACGGACAAATTAAGCCAACACATTCCAATCATAATGATTACGGCACGTGCGGAAGAGGAGAGCAAATTGATCGGACTGGAAACAGCCGACGATTATGTCACCAAGCCGCTGTCGCCGCGTGAATTAATTGCACGCATTCATTCCGTCCTTCGCCGTGGGCCGTTAATTTTACCCAATAAACAAATTCAACTAGATGCCTTAACTCTGAATACTGAAAAACAAACGATATCTATACAGGATCAGGAAATTGTATTAACCACACAAGAATATAAATTACTGTATTTTTTAATCTCGCATAAAAATCATATTTGCTCGCGCGAAAAATTATTGGATCACATTTGGGGGCGAACCACTGAAATTGAATTACGAACAGTGGATACACAAATTCGTCGCTTGCGCGATAAATTAAAGCCGTTTAAGCACGAAAATTATATTCAAACCAAACGCGGAGTAGGGTATGTCTTTAAATATCCAGCAGCTTGAACGCATGCGTCGCGACTTCGTCGCGAATGTTTCCCATGAATTGCGTACACCCTTAACTGTATTGCATGGTTATTTGGAATTATTATTAAATGAAAAATGGGATAAACAGAAAAAAAATATGTTTACGCAAATGCAACAACAAACCGCACGCATGGAAAACTTAATTGAAGATTTATTATGGCTTTCGCAACTCGAAAACGATGGGGATGAAATAATTGAAAAAAAAGCTGTTGATGTAGCTGAGTTAATCTCATCGATTTGTAAAGAAGCCAAAACAGTAAGCGGCGGTGATCATAAATTTGAAATTACCGCGAATAAAAATTTAATGTTGCGGGGGAATGAAAAAGAATTACGCAGTTTGTTTTCGAATTTAATTTTCAATGCAGTGAAATATACACCCGCGGGTGGAAAAATTTCGACAGAATGGTTTGAAAAAGATCATCAAGCGTGTTTTTGTATTCGTGACACAGGTATTGGCATTGAGCCTCATCATATTCCGCGATTAACAGAACGGTTTTATCGCGTTGATCCTGCGCGATCACGCGCCAGCGGTGGGACAGGATTAGGCTTAGCGATTGCTAAGCATGTATTGATCCGTCATCAGGGAAAATTAGTGATTGAAAGCCAATTAGGACAAGGAAGTGTGTTTACCTGTATTTTTCCAAAAGGCCAGTATACAATCACGGCTTTTGAAGAGGATAAGTAGAGCCCTCATGAGAGTACTACAAAGAACGGGTCTTATATTAATCGGTTTATTTTTCATGATTCACACAGCATTAGCACAAACTGCTTTTGTGGTGAAAAATATTGAAGTCGATGGTCTCCAAGGTGTGAGTCGTGCAACAGTTTTAAATTATTTGCCTATTAAAATAGGGCAAACGTTGCAACCCTCCGACACGCCTAAAATTATTTCTGCGTTATACGCTACCGGATTTTTCAGCGATGTCAGTTTATCTCAAAATGGTGACACGTTAGTGGTTCATGTTTCCGAATTGCCCGTGATTGCCAGTATTAAAGTTACCGGAAATTCTGCGATTACCACGGATGAAATAAATAAAGTCTTTAAAGAATTAGGTTTACAACAAGGCCAAGTGTTAGATCCCTCTATTTTAAGCGAAGTGGTTAAGAGTTTGCGCAGTGCATACGATTTGCAAGGTCATTACAATGCCATCGTCACACCGGATGTTGTTTCGACTTCACATCATCGCGTAAGAATTACGATTAATATTTCAGAAGGACGCGTCGCCCTCGTCGAAAATATTCATATTATTGGCAACCATGCATTTGATGAAAGTACGTTAATTGATTCTATGTCATTAACGACATGGAAGTGGGATTCTTTATTTACCCACCACAACCATTATTCGCGTGATGCGTTTAATCAATCTGTTCAAGATTTAAGTAATTATTATTTGGATCGCGGCTATATTCGATTTAAAGTCGATAGCGCTAATGCGGTATTAAGCCATGATCGCAAATCCGTTGATTTAGTGATTCACGTAACTGAAGGTAAGCCATACAAATTAGCCAGTGTGGGTTTCTCCGGAACATTAATATTGCCAGAACAAACCTACCGACAATTACCTGCAGTAAAAGATTTAACGATAGGTGATGTAGTTTCTCGTCAAAAAATTATTGCAGCCTCAAAAGCGATTACGTATGCACTCGGTGATCACGGCTATGCCTTAGCAAATGTTACGGCAGTTCCAGCGATTAATGATCAAAGCGACACCGTTGGTATTGCATTCAATATTGTACCGGGTCGAAAAATATATATTCGACGCATTCACTTTACAGGAAATACCGCTTCGTCGGATCATGTGTTGCGTCAATCGATGCGTCAAACCGAAGGCGGATTATCCTCTGCATCCAATATTGATGAATCGACTCGCCAAATAAATTTATTGGGTTATTTCCAAAATGTGAAAGAGCATTTGGTTCCAGTTCCGGGAACAACCAATCAAGCAGATTTAGATTATAGCGTAAGTGAACAACCGTCTGCGCAAGCGACGATTGGTGCAGGATACGGTACCGATGGGATGCTATTAAACGCAGGTGTAAATGAAAATAATTTCTTAGGAACCGGACGACAAGTCGGCGTGAATTTCATGCGTAATATTTATCAACAAAATTACAGCGTGAGTTATAACAATCCGTATTACACAGCGGATGGTGTGCAGCGTGGATTTACGTTATATAATTCAAAAACAACACCGGGAAATTTAAATCTTACCCAATATACCTTTAATAGTTATGGCGGAAACATGACGTACTCGATTCCGTTTTCTGAAAAAAATAGCTATCAGATTGGATTTGGTGTGCAGCGTACGGTTTTGCATCCGGGTACGCCTTCTTTACAGGTGTCGCGATTTGTTCAAGACGAAGGTACGCAGTTTAATCAATTTCTGTTGTCAGGTGGGCTGACACGAAATACATTGAACCGTTCATTTTTTCCCACAGCGGGTACGTATCAAAATTTAGGTATACAAATTTCTACGCCTTTATCGGGTAAACCGTTGGATTACTATAAAGCAACGTATTTAATTCACCATTATCAACCGATTACAAAAAATTGGACGGCATTTTTAGCAGGAACGGCAGGGTATGGCGGCGCATACGGTTCAACAAAAGGCTTACCGTTTTTTACCAATTATTATGCGGGCGGTATGATTGGAAATGGTGAAGTGCGTGGTTATGAGACCAATACGTTAGGTCCAAAAGATTCTACGGGATTACCGATTGGCGGTAACGTATTACTCGCAGGTACGGCAGAAATATTATTACCGAGTCCGCTCAGTGGACAATCATTCCGATCAGGTGTATTTGTAGATGCAGGAAATGTTTATACCACGTGGAATTCTTATAATACCTATCCGTCGAGTACAGTGGGTGTGAGATTAAGTAATTTACGTTATTCAACGGGTGTGGATGTACAGTGGAAATTACCCGTATTGAATGCGATACTGGAGGTATCTGTTGCTAAGGCGTTAAATCCGAAACCAGGTGATTTAACACAAGTTTTTGACTTTAACATTGGTGGTAATTTCTAGGAAAGGAGAGTCGTATATGTTGAAAGTGTTGAGAGTTGTTGTGCCTGCTTTATTATTAACAGCCGTTAGTGTTCCGGCATTTGCAGCGGATGCACCAACAGGAGCGCCTGCGCCAAAAATCGGTATTTTTGATATGCAACAAATGATGCAAACCTCTCCGTTGGTTGAGCAGTTAAATAAAAAACTTCAAGATCAATTCAAGCCGCGTCAAGATAAAATTCAAGCCGCGCAAAAAAGCCTAGGTGATGAAATCAATAAATTAAATGACACCAATAGCAAGTTGACGAATGAAGAACGAACCAAACTGAAAGATAAAATTATTTCAGATCGTTCTGCATACGAAACGATGGCAAAATCGTATCAAGATGATTTAAGCAAAGCACAAAATGATGCAATGCAAAAATTAATGACACAATTGACGTCTGCTGTTGGCCAAGTTGCACAGAAAGATGGTTACACCCTCGTTGTACAAAAGGGCGCGGTATTGTATTCCAAGCCAGATACCGATGTAACACAACAAGTGTTGGATGAACTGAAGTAATGCATAAATGATGCGTGAAAAAGAATATTCATTACACGAGATTGCAACTTTAATTAATATTCCGTTTGAGGGCGATCCCAATACCAGGCTGTCTGGTGTTGGGACGCTTCAACAAGCGAACCCGCATCACATTACCTTTCTTGATAATCCTCGATATCGAAAATATCTCGCTGAAACTAAGGCGAGTGCGGTTGTTTTATCTGCTGAAAATAAACCCTTTTCTAAAATTCCGGTATTGATTAGCAAAAATCCGTATTTAGATTTTGCAAAAATACTGCGATTGTTTGATCGGCGGCCGTTACCGGATGTCGGAATACATCCGAGTGCAGTAATCGGAAAAAATTGCCGAATTGATCCAACTGCGCGTATAGGTGCCTTTTGTTTTATTGGAGACGATTGTCAAATTGGCGCTGAGAGTTGTTTATGGCCCCGCGTAACGTTGTATGACGGAACCCAATTGGGTGAGCGTGTGATTATTCATAGCGGTGCTGTGTTAGGCAGTGATGGTTTTGGAAATGCACACGATGGTCGACAATGGATGAAAGTCCCGCAATTGGGCCGAGTCCTTGTCAAAAACAATGTCGAAATTGGTGCCAATACGACTATTGATCGTGGTGCCTTAGAAGATACTGTTTTAGAAGAAGGTGTGCGGATCGATAATCAGGTTCAAATTGCTCACAATGTTAAAATTGGTGCACATACCGCGATTGCAGGTTGTGTCGGTATCGCGGGAAGTACTACCATAGGTAAACATTGTATGATTGGTGGGGGTACCGGCATCACCGGTCATATTGAAATTTGTGATGGGGTGATGTTAGCCGGCATGACGGGCGTAACAAAATCTATTACGGAACCGGGTATTTATTCTTCCGTCATTTCTGCCCAGAAAAATATGGCGTGGCGAAAAATGGTTGTTCGTTTACGTCATTTAGATGAATTATTTGATCGCGTTGATCGCTTGGAAAAAACATGAATTTAGATATCCATCAGATTTTAAAATACCTTCCGCATCGTTATCCGTTTTTGTTAATTGATAGAGTCGAGGAACTCGTTCCGGGAGAATCGATTATTGCGTTAAAAAATGTCACCTCAAACGAGCCGTATTTTATGGGGCATTTTCCTGAATTTCCGGTGATGCCGGGCGTGATTATTTTAGAAGCCATGGCACAAGCGGCCGGCGTGCTAATTTTTGTGACGCAAAATTATGAAAAAGCCGGAGACGTATTATATTTTTATGCTGGAATTGATAATGCCCGATTTAAACAAGTGGTGGCGCCGGGTGATCAATTACGCTTACACATGACGATTGAACGTGAGCGTCAAGATGTATGGAAGTTTAATGGAAAAGCGATGGTCGGTGACAAAATAGCCTGCGAAGCAGACTTGTTGCTTGCGGGGAGGAAAAATAAGTGATTGATCCGCGCGCGATTGTCAGTCCGAAAGCAAAAATCGGAAAAAATGTCTCTATTGGTCCATTTTCTATTATTCATGATGACGTAGAAATTGGTGATAATTCTTGGATTGGACCGCATGTGGTAATTAACGGCCATACAAAAATAGGCACCGGCAATAAAATTTATCAATTTGCCTCGGTTGGCGGCGATTCTCAAGATAAAAAATTCCATGATCAAAAAACCTATTTAATTATGGGGAATGATAATGTTGTACGTGAATGTTGTACGTTAAATCGCGGAACGGCAGAAGATTCAGCCACGACTATCGGCAACGGTAATTTATTCATGGCGTATGTGCATGTGGCGCATGATTGTGAAATATTAAATAACACCATTTTTGCGAATAATGCTTCTTTAGCAGGTCATGTAAAAGTCGAAGATTATGCCATATTAAGTGGTTTTTCGATGGTGCATCAAAATTGTGTCATTGGTGCCCACAGTTTTGTCGCAGCAGGTACGGGTATTGGAAAAGATGTTTTGCCCTATATTATGGTGTCCGGTTCAGGCCATGAGGCCAGTGCATTTGGTTTAAATTCCGTTGGGTTAAAACGCCGCGGTTTTTCCGAGGAAACCTTATTAAATTTAAAGCGGGCGTATAAAATTATTTTTCGTCAAAATCTTTCGGTAAATGAAGCGTTAGAACAATTAGATAGCATGGTAAAAGAATGTCCTGAAATAGGTTTATTGATTACCGCGTTAAAAAATTCTGATCGAGGTATTACACGTTAAATGTCAATTCGGATTGGCATTGTTGCCGGTGAACCGTCCGGTGATCTGTTAGGCGCAGAAATTGTTCGTGCGCTTCGTCTTCTTATTCCTGATGCAACGTTTGTAGGTGTTGGCGGACCTCAAATGGTTGACGCCGGTGTCGACAGCTTATTTCCCATGGAAAAATTATCTGTGATGGGATTTACGGAAGTATTGATGCGTGTGTCTGAATTATTGCGATTACGTAAATCCGTTAAAGAATATTTTCTTGAAAATCCGCCGGATGTGTATATTGGTGTGGATTCACCTGATTTTAATTTGCCGATAGAAACCAGCTTAAAGAAAAAAAATATTAAAACTGTCCATTGTAATAGCCCAACGATTTGGGCATGGCGCGAAAAGCGGATTTTAAAAATTAAAAAAGCGGTTGATTTAATGTTGGTATTGTTTCCATTCGAGAAAAAATATTACGATGAGGCAAACATTCCAGCGGCTTATATTGGCCATGTGTTAGCCGATCATATTCCTATAGATTCAAAACCATTTCCTGTTCAAAAAACCGTCGCGTTATTGCCGGGCAGTCGAAAGGGTGAAATAAAATATATTGGCCCGACATTATTAAAATCGGCAAAGATATTATTTAAAAAATATCCGGATATGATTTTTTTAAGTCCGATGGCAAACCAAGTGCGCTATGATCAATTTTTTGCGCAATACCAAACCCTCGCGCCTGAATTGCCTTTAAAAATAACCATAGGGAATACGCGTCAAGTAATGGAATCCTCCAGTGTGGTTGCGTTAGCGTCGGGAACCGCGACATTGGAAGGCATGTTAGTGAAGCGCCCAATGGTGGTTTTATATCAGGGCTCGCATATTTCATATTGGATCGCGAAGAATTTAGTAAAAATTAAGCAAGTGTCGTTACCGAATATTTTGAGCGGTGAAAAATTAATTCCGGAATATATTCAATATGATGCGAAGCCCGAAAAAATTGCGAGCAGTGTTGAATATTATTTTGAACATCCGGATCGGGTTGCCGAATTGCAACAGCGATTTGGTGAAATCCACCGAACATTAAAATGTGATGCTGCGGTGCAAGCGGCAAAAGCAATTAAAACTCTCATCCCGCCGAAATGAAAAATAGGATAG
Organism: uncultured Coxiellaceae bacterium; assembly: GCA_964559315.1. Taxonomy (GTDB): domain Bacteria; phylum Pseudomonadota; class Gammaproteobacteria; order DASZBR01; family DASZBR01; genus DASZBR01. The sequence continues at coordinate 60,453 of CAZLGL010000006.1, read as the reverse complement.
AAATACGTAATGGATACGTTTTTGGATAGTAGGGGCGTTGCTTGCAACGCCCTAGCGTTAGGAAAAATGATCTACGCTGGTGTCGACGAGGTCGGACGCGGGCCGTTAGCCGGTCCCGTGATCGCCGCCGCCGTTATTTTAAACCCTGATGATCCTATCGAAGGTTTAAAAGATTCAAAATTAATTAAACCAGAAAAACGCGAAATGCTTTCTGGCGAAATTAAAAAACGCGCATTAGCGTTTGCAATCGCGCGTGCGGAAATTGACGAAATAGAAACATTAAATATTTTGCAGGCCAGTTTATTGGCAATGCATCGCGCCATCAGCCAATTATCTCTCACGCCTGAATTAATTCTCATTGACGGCAATCAGATTCCTAAAAATTGCCCGTATCCGGCTAAAGCGGTTATTAAGGGCGATCAATTAGTTCCTGCTATTAGTGCCGCATCAATCATTGCAAAAGTCGCTCGAGATGCAGAAATGGCAGAGTATGATAAGCTTTATCCTGAATATGCGTTTGGCCAACATAAAGGGTATGGGACGCAACAACACAGAAATTTAATTTTAAAATACGGCGTGTCACCTATTCACCGAAAATCTTTTTTGAAGGGAATATTATATGAAAATAGCTAAATTTTTTATATTCACACTGTTGGCCGCAAGTGTGACATGTGTGGCCTATGCTAATACCGACACGACAGCCTCAAAACCAGACGAAACCGTTTTAGAAAAACAATTTTCAGAACAATATAAAGCCTCACAAATTCCTATTTCCATTTCTTTATTCAAGCCTACCTATGTTTTGCCCTATTACTACACGGCGTCGCCGGATTTTGCGGTGTATAACAACAATACGCCAGACAATCAAAAAGTGATGAATTCTGAATTTAAAGCGCAATTCAGTTTATTGGTCCCAATTGCGTACGATTTATTTGGTTGGAAAGATTCTGCATTAGAAATGGCTTATACACAGTTAAATTTTTGGCAGGTGTATGCGAGTTCGCAATATTTCCGAGAAACCAATTATGAACCGGAAATATTTATCCAAAAGCTAAATCACAATTGGTTAATGCGTGCGGGTGTTGAACATGAATCTAACGGTCGCGGTGGATCATATGAGCGTAGCTGGAATCGTGCATATTTAACGGGACAGTTAAGCGGAACGGATTGGTTGGCGAGTTTAAAAGTCTGGGCGTTAATTTTCCCCGCCGAATCTGTCGACTTACATAATCCCGATATTTTATATTATTTAGGTCGTGATCAAATTGTGTTAGCGCATAAATGGGGTAATGTAACCTTGTCCATTGAAGCGCAAAATTTGGAAAGTGGTTTAACGCGTGGATATGTTGAGCCGACGTTTTCGTATCAATTTGCAAAACACATGTCGTTATATGTTCAATTCTTTAGTGGATATGGTCAAAGTTTGATTGAATATAATCACCGCACACAAGCGGCGGGTGTTGGTATTGCATTTAACAATTGGATTTAAGCGGTTAAAAAAATTTATACCTAGAAGGAGAGCATAATGGAAATGAAGCCAGAAGTTGTTGTGTTGTCGGCAAAAGAGGTCGATCGCGAAGGATTGCGAAAATTATTATCAGATGGCCAAGATGATGCAAAGTGTTACGAGTTCAAATTTATTGAAAGTGTTCGAGACGCCTTTCCTCAAGACTGGATAAACGAAATTAATCCAAAAAGTGTAATGATATTTCTTTGGGACCCAAGTTCCAATAAAAAACATACTTTGGAATGTTTTAAAAAAGTTTTGTTGGCCATGAAGGCGCGAAGTAATTTTCTTTTATTTTGCCAAACGGGTGATCGAAAGGTTTCTGACGAAAGCAAAGCATTGTTAAAAAAGTGGTTAGACGCTTCAGGAATACCTGAAAAGCAGTTCTCTATAATTGATTCTGGCATTGGAGTTGAATCAGAAAAGTTAGTTTTATTGCATAAAGTACTTGAGCTTACTGCTGTGAAAAAAGCTGTACCAGCACCTTCAGCTGTAAGTCCACAAGCTACAGTTCAAAAAGCTTATTTTGAATATCGTAATCCAGAGTTAAATAGAAAACATTCCCGCCAAAAACGCGCTGATTTTATTACAGCGAATTATCTTCCTAATGCGCAAGGCCAATTTTCATTAGAGCAGTTAATGCAACTTTATGCGGTTTATATGAGTCTTCCGGTCCGAAGTGAGCTCTCAAGCTCGATTGAGAACGTATTGGTTGTTGCGTTAATGTCTGAGCAGGGAAAGCAAGATTATTTGGCTAACGCAAAAGGAGAGCGCGTGGCTAAAGACAAGGATAGATTTTCCACTGCGTTAAGAGAATTAATATGTCAGAGATTTTCTGAGAAACATCCCGAAAAAGGAATTTTTGAACGAGTTATAGGAATATTAATTAAGTTACAAGAGTACATAACCTCGCAAGAAGAATCGTGGAGTTATAAGATATGGGGTGGAGAAGAAACCGTAAAATGTATTGATGCTTTTATCGAAAATACGATGAGTTTGATGACAAGACTTTATCCATGCCTACTTAAACCGGACATTACTCCCGCTGATCGAACTTATTTAAATATGGATGGAAATCAATTTCCGAAAGAAGTAGTTGATATTGTTAATAACGCATTTCTAAATCAAAATCAGTTAGGGAAATAATACATCTATATGTCATCCTGAGCGGAGCGAAGGATCTTCTGTTTATAAGATCCTTCGTCGTGCTCCGCACTCCTCAGGATGACATAACTACCCCACACACAATTCTCGCGCCACCACCACCTAACTTTTCTGGCGTATCCGAATAATTATCTGCACCGGCATGAATCATAATCGAGTGATGCTCAATATCTTTTACCGTTAATCGCGGCGCCAATGTCGGCAAATCCGCAACACCATTTTGATCCACGTATATGGCAGGCAAATCACCTAAATGTCCATTCGTGTCATACGGCCCTAAATGTTTACCCGTATTTTTCGGATCCAAATGTCCCATTGCCGACATGCCCATATCTTCACAGGATGTTCCGACATGAACGTGAAATCCATGAAGGCCCGGAGGCAATTGTGTTAAATGCGGTTGGATGAGTAATCCCATTTTGGTATCCCTAAATGTCACGGTGCCGACTGATTTTCCCTGACCCGTTTTAGCCGTGTTATAAAGATTTACGGTGACGGTTTGAGCGTACGCAGCGGGTATAAACAGGAGTAGTACAAGCAGTTTAAGCGATTTCATAGGTCATTCCTTGAGCCAAATATGAGAGAATACCCTATACCAAAAAGAGTGGTAAAACTAGCCTATTTAAGTTTTCCTTAAGGAATAATAAGTATAATAGTTGAGATGGATGGGGATGGATATCTCATATTAGCAATAGGTGGTGTTTGTGGAAGAGCGCAAAATTTATGTTTCAGATAAGAAGGTGGCACCTGAATTAATCAGGAGTATTCCGCGTGAATACAATTTAAAGGCTACAAAAAAAATAAACGATGCTGATGATGTGGTTTTAATAGTCGATATTCAACAGCCGCAGTCTTATCTTCAATATGAGTCTGTGCTTAATTCACATCCCAGCCGAGATGATGTGCGAGTTGTTCTTGTGTGTAAAAATTTAAATATTGATCATTTAGATAAAGGCTTTGTTAAGTTTTCCGAATGGATGGATAAATTATCGCTAAAAAAATATGTGTTTATTCCTGAAGAAAATTGGATTGGGGAGTTTGCAGAAACGTTAAATTTTACTGAAACCGGTAGTCCCCACAAACCTGCAAAATCTTCTCGATTGGTTGCAGCTACGGTTCCCGCAATTGCTGTACTTCCAAAATATCCTTCGGCAGTGTCATTTTTTCATACACGTCAATTGAGAAATAAATATGTAGAAAATGATTTGATTTCAAAAGAATCAGATGATGAGTATATTAAAAACAAAAAACTGGTATTGCTTTTCGCACATTACATGAGTGTACGTCACGTAAATAGTTTGTTTTCTCGAAAAATGGAAGAAGTACTAATAGAAAAACTTGGACTTAATACAAGTCATGCTGTGCTCAAAGATCGAAATAAGTGGTGGAAGCGTGCCTATATCCGGGGCAAAAAATATGATGCGGTCGCGCGAATGATGAGAGACGAAGTATTAGACCGAAATCCGAGCTTAAAAGAAACGAGATTACCCAATACTCCTAAAGGTAGCACGGATCTAGATTTGATGGCTGATTTATTGCGGCCCGTAAATCTTATTGAGAAAAGTAGATTTGGGTCTCAGGATAAAATTAGGAATGCGACAGAACTGGTCGATAAAGTTTACGATGACTTGCAACAATCGTGGTATGGACATCAATATAGTATAAAGTGGGTTAAAGATTTAACCAATAATCCCAAAAAGGTACTTCCTCGTGGAACGACAAGAGTCTTTGCTCGAAGAGTAGCGCGCGGATAAAAAAATTTCCGCCTTAATATTTCCTTAAGGTTCATTCGTTAGAATCTCTCACACTCGATTACAAACAAGTCAGGGAGAATTATGGAAGAGCAACGTTTTGTAGTACCGCAAGAAGAATTCAATCAATATTCTGAAATTGCCAGTAAATATAGATCGGCAGTGCAAACTCGTAACGAACGACTAAAGCTTCAATATAAGCAACAAAATCTACCTTATCCAAACAACCCCTCTGAAGAGAAAGAATTAAGTTGGGCGCGTTCTGAATTACGCAAGCAAGATCCTAAAGAGCAGGTTATTGCAAAAAGAATTTTGGCACAAAAAGCAGAGTCAGATGAGTTAAAGCGACAAGAGACGGATAATCATAATAGATTGGATAAAATTTTTGCAGTAGAAGCTGCTATGTATGAATGGGCATGGAATATTTGTGTTGAGGCAAATAAAAACAAGCGGGTATTAAAAAATTCTGCAGAGTGGAATTTTGTGACAACAGTATTTGATTTTTTGGCACGTAATGCAGAAATACGTGATTTAAATATGCGGTTTACATTAACCCAACAATTTGCATCTGGTTTAGTGAGTGATGCTAGACGCTTTCGTGTTCGCACTGTAGAGGTTATTGATTTGCGTTGCGAAGAAATGAAAGAACTGCCCAGCAGATCTCCGACGAATCAGAAATACGACGCTTCGCGCGATAGAACAATAAAATTTTCTTACCATTTCATGGATACAAAAGCACGCGTTTCTCATTCTCGAGAAAAAAGCGCAGCATGGATTAAACAAAATCTTCAATCGGATAAGGACGGTAATTATACGCGGAAAAAGCTTGTATTATTATTTGCGCTTTACATGGGAATTAATCATATTGAAAGTCGTCTTTCTATGGAGCTCGAAAGTAAATTAATTCATGCACTAGGGCGTTCTGATCTTTTAGATAGACACCAAAATCATGAAGGTCGTGCGGGTCGTTTAAGTTTCTCACGAAAGAGCAAAGATTTTATTGCACAAGAATTAAAAAAATCATTGCTGGATGTGTTATCTGCACCAACACAAAATGGTAATAAAATTGACTATGTTCCTGATGCAAATATAACGAAAAAAAGTTTAAAGCTTTTGGTGAGATTAGCGGAGTGTGTAAGCAAACTTGAAACCAGTTTTTCGTTTAGAAAACATGGGCCTCATATTGAAGGTACGCTCGATGTCATAGACCGAGCTTATGATAGGCTTTATTCAGGAAAAGGTCATTTGAACGGAGTGTCAGGCCTTGCAAAAGATACTGTTCTTCCAGAAAGTGTGACAAAGCTACTTCAGGATAAAGATCCGGTCTATCTGCCGCCGCGTTACCGTTCCCAGGCCCGCACAGTGTAGGGGCAAGATAGGTTTCTTAAGCTTTCCTTAAGGAAATTTTGGTAAAATGGAAGCATTAACGCAGTAGTTTTGGAGAGTAAAGTGGAAACGTTGGTCAGTGTTGCCCCTCAGGAAAAATTTAAAGTTTTTGTCACCAGCGATAATGGCTTCGCTTTGGAAGCAATAAAAAGTGCGGATTGTGATTATGAGCTTACTGATGAAAAATGTCGTGATGCTGACATCTTTGTGGGTGTCATGAATTTCGAAGAAGATGAAAATTTAGCATTATTTAAAAAACGTGTTTGGCAATTACTGCTTGATGAAAAAAGAAGGTTAACAATTTCTCTTCAAACTCCGGTAGTATTTGCCTACACTGGTATAACGAGTTCTTTTCCTCAAAAATGTCATCGTACTGTTGAAAATTTAAATGCATTTGGTCGTGAGTTAGGTGTAAATTTATTTGTAGTTACACACTCTCTCCAAGATCATTCAGAGGAGGGTAAAGATGAGCTTACGGTTAAATTAAAAGAAATTATCTTTTCTCAACAGCAACAATTACTAGCGATTCGGCAAGAAAAGCAAGCTCAACAAAAAGCAAAAGAAGAAGACGCTGCCAAACGTTCGAATCCTCTGGTGGTACTACCGGGTCAAGGAGCGGGTGGTAACAATAACAATGCCGCGTCAGCTGTTCGCAAAAAAGTTTTTATTGCACCGAATGATTTAAGTGACGCTAATAAACAAAAGATTGGTGATCTCGTTACTGCAGATAATGGCATTGTCGTCGAAGATCAAGATGATGTGGATATAATTGTTGTAGCGTGTGATGTAAATAAGGGTGCTAAAAAAGCAGGTCAATTTCTCCAAGAAAAATGTGAAGAACTTGAGCATACTCAGAAAGACGTAATTTTTACGGTTGTGAATGATGCATATGCAATCGCTGAGGGTGTTGAGGCGACCAAATTAAGTGGAGCTCAACAAACTGCTAAAGCCATTTCTCCGAAACTTGCGGATATGTTGAAAGAACGGAAAAACTTACAGCAACACTCTCAGATTTGTAGCACGCTGCTTAATTATTATTCAGGTCAAATAGAATTTGAGAAAGCGTTAGCGAATTCTCAAGAAAAAAAATCGGGAGTTTCCAAGGCGGCTCTTGCTCCAGCCCCTGTTGCACAACACGCTTCGTTTTTTAATTATCCAGAAAAGCGTACATGTCGTCACTCACGTCAAACGCGATTTAAGTATGCGGAAGAAAATCTAGTGGTTATAGATAGTGATCTTGAACAAGTTAAACAGAAAAAGCATGTTTTATTATTTGCGCATTATATGAGTTTGCGACATACCATTTTTAATATAGCAGATATAAAAGGCATGCTAACAAGTGAATTTGAAGATAAGTTGGCAAAAGTATTAATGCCAAATGGGTATCAAGATTATAAAGACAATCAAAAAAATGACCGTATAAAAAGGGGATGCAAAGCAAAAGATCGTGTTGCAAAAAGATTAAAAAGTTTGCTGAAAACAACCTATAGTGAAGATAAATTCATTAATGATGCGTTGTTGGATGGTTTAATTAAATTATTAGAATGTGCCGATTCTCTCGAAAGAGGATTTTTTAACTCTGACAAAAAGCAAACTCAAATTAAAAATATCATGAAAGCTGCTGAGAATGTATATGAGTTTAGAGCTCAACTACAAAATGCGCCTGCTGTGGATAATTTACCCAAAGATGCTCAGCGTATATACGATAATCTTACCCGAGTTGTTCCTCAGCAAGATTTATAACGCGATAATTTATTGATAAGGAAAGTAGTATGGAAGAAATTAAATTCAATTCACTCAGGAACGTTTTTGTTTTGCCTGATTCTCCAGAAGAGGTTCGTACTGCAGTTCGAAACAATCAGCATGTGCAAGTAATTGATTCTAGACAACCTTATGAAATAGCGGTTGCTGTTTGGGATATAGATAAGGTACCAGATTTTACGGGGTTTTATGAATGGCTTCCAGAGCGTGTTAAGTCTAAACTTCATGAATCTCCTCTTATTATCGCGATTAATCAAAATAATCCGAAAGACAGCAAAGCAAGAAAAGCTAAAATTGGAACAGCTCAGCCTTATTTAAATAAACCTTTATCCATAGAAATAGTAAACCAACCCATAAGCGCCAACAATGGTATAAGTTGTTTTAAATTGCGCTTAGGATCGGTAATTGAAAAAATAGATGCTGCTGAAAGAGAAAAATCTAAAAGCAATCAAGCAGCAGGTAACAGGGTAGGTAAAAATCCTGTAACAAGATCTTCCAGTTTGTCCAGTGAAGTTAAGAGCCATACAAAAGGTTCATTTTTTGGTTATGCGTTTTCACGACCTGAACAAGCGTCTATTTATCATTCGCGTCAGGAGAGAAATAATTACTTAGAAAAAAATCTGCGGTTGTCTTCTGATGATTCAAAAGTATATAGAATGAAAAAACTGATTTTACTTTTTGCGCATTATAAAAGCATTCGACATGTGAATAGTACTTTGTCAAAAAAACTAGAAACTAAGCTGGCCAGAGAATTATACGGTGATGATGAATATAAACATTATATAAATAATTGTGCGAATAATCGTGCAACCATTCGTGGCAAAAAATATGATCGTATTGCAATTATGTTAGAGGGGAGATTGCGAGAATATTTCGAAAGAGAAGTGGGAGGTGAGAAAGCTGCGAATGTTTTCACTCCCATGCTAAATGGAATAAGAAGTGTTTTAGATTATGTGGATAATCTGGGAACAGGGTTCTTCAGTTATAAATCTGAAGTGGGAAAAAAAGAAATGAATGGAGCCATGCGATTTGCTGATGCCCTGTACGATTTATTGTATGGGCAGCCCAGTTTAACTCAATACCAAATAGATGAGTTTCCTGGTTTGTACGATCTTCCAGCAGGTCGAATAAAAGGACTGCAAAAACTTGTGACCAATCAAGAAACAAGTCCTTTATTGGCTAACTAATTTATTATTTAATCACCGTCATCGGTTCGCCTAATCCCATAGAAAGTAGTGTGTGATGCAGCGAATCGGTGCTGTCGACACTCGGAATAGGTCCAATCTGTACTCTATATATTGGCTGGCCATGTAAATCACCCGATTGAATAATGACAGGATATTTCGTGAGCGTTTGAATCTTCGCTTTTAATCGCGTTGCATTATCTTCTACCGCAAACGCACCAATCTGAACGTAAATTTCACCTTCACCAATTGGTACAGACGGTTCTGAACAGATTGTTTCAGACGGATTATTTGGATCAATCGCTTTGACTTCAACTAAAGCGGTACCCGTTGGCAACATGCCTAATTTTGCAGCAGCAACATAAGATAAATCTATAATTCTATTTTCATGAAACGGTCCGCGATCATTAATGCGGACAATAATTTTTTTACCCGTTTTTAAATTAGTGACTTGAACATACGTAGGCAAGGGTAATACTTTGTTTGCCCCTGTCATCTTAGCAACATCATATTCTTCGCCATTCGAGGTGCGATGATCATGGAATTTCATGCCATACCACGATGCAATACCTGTTTCATCATAACCTTTTGCAGATTTTAAAACGTAATACCGTTTGCCCATAACAACATAAGATGATGGATTGCCATGTTTACTTAACGGTTCATCTTTGGGAACAGGATTTGGAACGCTGTTTGGATCGACATGAAAATTCGGGGCAAAATCTTGCCGATATTTATAACGGCGGTGAGACGTCGAACAGCCAGATAAAAGAAAAATAAAAATTAACATCAAGGCTAATGATAATTTCAACCAAGCTGTTTTTTCAGAAGAGCTAGGATGGGATGTTGAATACATTTTTACAGTCCTTTTTGAATGATCTGTCCTAATTGATAAACCGCCATCCCGTAAAAATTACTGTTGTTGTATTTCTTAATGACATTAAAGTTGTGATACACCATCCATTTTTTGTTATTGAGGATAACGGCGACGCGTTTATGGGGTAACCAACCCATGTGATGGAAATAATTCGCGACACTTAAAATGGCATCGTCTGGATTATCAAATAAATCTGGCTTGCGATCGGGTGATTGACTGACGGCATATTTTCGATAACTGCTGGGCATAAATTGCGGATATCCCATTGCGCCTGCATACGAACCATATAATCTTAAGGGGTCTTTATTTAATTCACGCGTTAATAATAGGTATTGTTCTAATTCGCTCTTAAAGAACGCTTGGCGAGAAGGATAATTAAACGCTAACGTCGACAGCGAATCGATCACGCGGTAATTTCCCATGTATTCGCCGTATTCTGTTTCAACCCCAATGATACCTACTATCACAGAAGGTTCTACACCATATAAACGTTGTGCTTGTTCCAACGTCGCGCGATGTTTACGCCAAAATGCACGGCCTAAATCAATACGCTGACGTGTAATCATAATCGAGCGGTAATGTTCCCAGGTCGCCGTATGTTCTGCGGCGTTGACTTCTTTGTGAACAACCATCGGACGCGGAGACACTTCATTAAATAAATATGTTAGATGAAGTTCATTGAAATTGTCTTTGTGTGCGACTTCATGAATAAAGTGTTCTACATCAGGTCGATCACCAAAATGAGAGGCGCAACCCGATAGAAATAAAAGAGAAGAAAGTGAAAGTCCAAGAAAAACATTCTTTATCGTTTGGGTAACCATATTTCGATTTGTAGTCCTTTTCCAGAGGTGGGCGTCGCTAATTTAATATCCGCTTGATGCAATTCCGAAATTTGTTGAACAATCGCAAGACCTAATCCGCTTCCCGCTGCACTGTTGCCTATCATACGATAAAATCGCTCAAATACCCGTGCACGTAATTCTTCCGGAATTCCCGGGCCATTATCAATCACCTTTAAAATAACATACTCCAGTTGATCGGCAATTTCGACAATGACTTGTCCATGTTCGGGGGTGTAGCGAATTGCATTGTCGACTAAATTACGAATTAAAATACTTAAACCCGTTAAATTGGCTTTCAATTTGACACTGTCGGGTGAGTCTAATGCAATATCAATATCTTTTTCCAAGGCCATAGGAACTAATTGCGCAATGACTTCCGCTGCAATTTTGGGAATATCCACTTCGACTAAATCATAAATACTTGCCGCTTCGGGAACGAGTCGGCTTAAGATTAATAACTGCTGCACAATGTGCGTAATTCTATCAACCGCGACAATTAAATTTTCCAATAACTGATGACGCTCTTTTTCGTCAGATGTTTTTAAGACAATTTGGACTTGTGTTTTTAATGCCGCAAGCGGCGTACGCAATTCATGTGCCGCATCACCGGCAAAACGTTTTTCCCGTTCAAACGCTTCATGTAATCGTAAAAATAAATCATTTAATTCAATAATTAATGGCTTAATTTCTTCTGGAACTTCTTCCAGTTCAACAGGCTTTAAATAGGTATGGGCGCGATTACTGACTTCGCTGCTGATACGCGTGACGCTTTTAAATCCGTAGCCGACAATGAGCCAAATTAATAATCCCGCAAAGGGGAGTGTAAGCGCTAAAATATAGAAATTGTTTCGACCAATTCGCCACAACAATTTATTTCGCGCGTTGTATCGTTCTGCAACGATGTATGTCCAGTGCGTATTCACATCGATGACTTTGAAAATACGCCACATCTCGTTATCAATAGTGATGTCGGTTAATCCATTTGATGCAACATTAAAATTAATATTTTTGGTTTGCGGAGAATAAAGCATCAAGACGTTATCATTCGACCATACTTGAAAGTCATATTTGGTTCTGCTGAAGAATTGATCTTGAAGACCGCGACTGGTTTTAGGCTCGGTGACATTGGCGAGTACGGCATGAAACGAAAGGCCCATTTGTTCTAGTACACTGTCCATGTGTTTTTGCACATCGGATTGATTGAGAAAATAATCTCCGACGGCACTTAACGAGGCCATCAAGGCGGTGATACACAGAATATAAATTAATAAGAAATTACGAATAGAAAAATTGCGGGGAAGTACGCTCATGATTTACTTTCGGATTTCTCAATCATATAACCAACACCTCGAATCGTTTTGAAAATATCTTTGCCAAATTTCGTGCGTAAATTATGAATGTGAACTTCTAACGTATTGCTGTCGATTTCTTCATTCCAGCCATATAACGTTTGGGCGAGTGTTTCGCGCGTAACGACATGTCCAATGTTTTCGAGTAATTTTTGCATTAACGCAAATTCACGCCGCGGAATAATGACCACTTTTTTATCCATGGTGATGGTATGGGTCACTGGATTTAATTCGATATTTTCGAAGACAATATTATTTTCGGTGCGGGCTGTTGCGCGTCGTTGCAATGCGCGTAATCGTGCACCTAATTCGTCGAGATCAAACGGCTTGGTTAAATAATCATCACTTCCAGAGTCTAGACCTTTTACGCGATCGTCGACGGTATCGCGTGCGGTTAAAATCATGACGGGTGTATGAACGCCGCTTTTGCGGGCTTTTTGCAATACTTCGATGCCATCAATTTTGGGTAGACCTAAATCTAAAATCACCACATCAAATTGGTTGCTCGAATTAGTGAGCGCAAGCAGTGCAGCTTCCCCATCTTTAATCCAATCCACTGCGTCGCCATTTTTCACCAAGGCTTTTTGGATAAGAGAACCTAACGACTTGTCATCTTCAATCAGTAATATTCGCATGCTTTATTTATACCCTATGATTCGCGCTGGTGTCGAGCTTTTACCGGGGGAAAATTCAGTGTAACATCCACGGACTATGTTCAGACCCATCTCACTTTATATTGGCTTGCGTTATACCCGTGCGAAACGGCGTAACCATTTTATTTCGTTTATTTCGCTAACGTCCATGATTGGAATCGCGTTAGGCGTGGCCGTGCTTATTACGGTGCTGTCAGTCATGAATGGTTTTGACGGTGCGATTCGCGATCACTTTTTTGCAATGGCACAACAAGTGACGGTGCGCTCCGTCAGTGGAAATATGACCGAGTGGAATACTGTCGAATCTGATTTAGGAAAATATTCAGGCGTGACCGGAGCCGCGGCATTTGTCCAAGGTAATGGGTTATTAAGTGCCGAAGGGCAAACCAATCCCGTCGAAGTCTTTGGCATTCTTCCGGGTGAACAGTCCCATGTTTCGGAATTACCCAACAAAATGGTCCAGGGATCCTTGGATGAGTTGAGAGCGGGCCGATTTGGTATTGTGATTGGTCAAAAATTAGCGCAAAACTTAGGCGTAACAATAGGTGACAAAGTAACGGTTGTGGTACCCAGTGCAACGTTTACACCTGTAGGCGTAATGCCACGATTTAAAGCATTTAAAATAGTCGGTATTTTTCATGTGGGTAATGGCTTTGGATATGACAGCAGTTTGGCGTATATCCATCTCGGTGATGCGCAAAAATTATTTTTATTAGGGAAGGGTGTCACAGGCATTCAATTAAAGTTACAAGATTTTTATGCCGCACCGTCCATCGCATTGGATTTGCAATCTCATTTGAGTTCGAATTATTTAATCACCGATTGGACGCAAGATTACGGCGCGTTTTTCCAAGCCGTTAAATTAGAAAAAACCATGATGTTTTTAATGTTGATTTTAATTATTGCGGTGGCGGCATTTAATTTGGTTTCAACCCTTGTTATGGTCGTTACCGATAAAAAAGCAGATATTGCGATTTTGCGAACCTTGGGGGCAACACCTCGCACTATATTAAGTATATTTATGGTCCAAGGTATGGTCGTGGGTATTGTGGGAACTTTGTCAGGGTTAATATTGGGTGTGCTATTGGCCATGCATGTGACGGGCATTGTAAATATGATTCAACATGTATTTCATGTCCAATTAATTGCATCGGATGTGTATTACGTCAATTATTTACCGTCGAAATTATTATGGTCAGATGTCATTCGCGTGTGTGTCGTTGCGTTTGTTTTATGTTTATTAGCAACCTTATATCCTGCGTGGCGTGCCGCGAAAACACAACCGGCTGAGGCATTGCGTTATGAGTAAAAGAATATTACCTGCGTGTGTTTTACAAGCCGAACATTTATCGAAAACCTTTCATGATGGTGCATTGTATGTCGATGTATTATCACGTGTAAATTTAGCGGTGAAACCTGCTGAGCGCATTGCGATTATCGGAAAATCTGGTTCAGGAAAAAGTACGTTATTGCATTTGCTCGGTGGATTAGATGTTCCTTCCGGCGGAAAAATTTATATTGCGGGCAAATCCATGTCTGAATTAAGCGATGCCGAACGCAGTCTCGTGCGTAATCAATATTTAGGTTTTGTGTACCAATTCCATCACTTGTTACCAGAATTTACGGTATTGGAAAACGTCTGTATTCCCTTGTTATTGCGCAATATGCATCCCAGCGAAGCACAAGAAAAAGCGCATAATTTATTAACGCGCGTCGGTTTAGCGAAACGTGTTAAACATAAGTTAGGTGAATTATCGGGGGGAGAGCGACAACGTACGGCATTAGCGAGAGCGTTAGTCACGGATCCGGTGTGTGTATTAGCCGATGAGCCCACGGGAAATTTAGATCAAAAAACCGCCAATACGGTGTATGAATTAATGCTGGAATTAAATTCAGCGTTAGGAACCAGTTTTGTTATTGTGACGCACGATCCAAAATTAGCACAAAAAATGCAACGAACCTTGATTTTAGAAAATGGTGTCTTAAATGAAATCGAAGCCCGCGATTTATCTTAGTGTAGTGATTCCTGTTTATAACGAACAGGATAATCTCAAATTATTAACTGACCGATTATTAAAAGTCTGTCATGCGATGAAAAAACCATTTGAAATTATTTATGTGAATGATGGCAGTCGTGATCAATCGCTGGAGATGCTCAATCATCTTCATGAAAAACATGAAAAAGAAATTCGCGTCGTGCATTTTAATGGCAATTTTGGTCAGCACATGGCAGTGATGGCTGGATTTGAATATTCACGTGGTGAAGTGGTTGTAACCCTCGATGCCGATTTACAAAATCCGCCCGAAGAAATTCCTAAATTGTTAGCTGCCATTGAAAAAGGCCATGATTCTGTTGGTGGGATTCGTTTGGATAGACAAGATACGAATTTTCGAAAATGGGCGTCTAAATTAAACAATAAAATCCGTTATGTATTAACGGGCATCAAGATGACCGATCAGGGTTGCATGTTAAGAGCTTACACACGAAAAGTAGTAGATTTAATGGTTCAGTCGTATGAACGCTCTGCGTTTATTCCTGCATTGGCGTATACGCTGTCGGCGAATCCGACAGAAGTCGAAGTCGAGCACAGTGATCGTGCAGCAGGGCAGTCTAAATATAATTTATATAAATTATTACGGCTTAATTTTGATTTGATGACAGGATTTTCGTTGTTGCCCCTTCAATTATTTACATTGGTGGGCATGATGATTTCACTGGGCAGTTTTTTGTTTGTGATTTACATGTTTATTCGCCGCATTATTGTCGGACCTGAAGCCGATGGATTATTTACATTGTTTGCGATTTTATATTTCTTAGTGGGTATTGTTTTAATGGGATTAGGTATTATGGGTGAATACATTGGGCGTATTCATCAAAACAGTCGCTCACGCCCTAAATTTATTGTTCAAGATGTACGTGAAGCCGAATGACGGTATTTTCGCTGAAAATAGATGTTGATACCGAGCGTGGTACTAAAGTCGGCGTTTCTAATCTTTTAGATTTATTTTCTGAGTTAAACATTCCTGCGACGTTTTTATTTTCGTTAGGTCCCGATAATACGGGTCGAGCGTTAAAAAGAATTTTCCGCCCCGGATTTTTAAAAAAAGTCGCGCGCAGTAATGTGGTTTCCATGTACGGATTTAAGACGTTATTAAATGGCGTGTTATGGCCGGGTCCGCATATTGCAAAACGTCATGCGGATATTATGCGCAAAACTAAATCCTTGGGCCATGAAGTGGGTATCCACTGTTATGACCATATTTATTGGCAAGACAATGTCCATAAAATTTCCCGTGAAAAAGTGTTTGAAGAATTTAAAAAAGCCTGTGATGAATTCCAAAACGTCTTTAACGAAAGACCGTTAACAGCAGGATCAGCTGGTTGGCAAGCGAATTCAAATAGCTTAGCGGCATATGATGCGGCAAATTTATTATATGCCAGTGATTCCCGTGGTCTTTATCCATTTTATCCGCAAGTTCGCGGGCATGTGTTTAAAACCATACAGATTCCCACGACATTGCCGACACTGGATGAGTTGTTAGGTCGACCTGAATACCCGGAAGAAAAATTAATTGATTACTATGTGAGTTTATTAAATCCCGAATTGCCCAATATTTTTACGATGCATGCTGAAATTGAAGGCATGGCAAAACTACAGTGGTTTAAAAAGTTTTTAATTGCGCTGAAAGAGAAAAATATTGTGTTTAAAAAGATGGACGATATTGCAAAAGAATTTTTAGAGCATCCTGACAGAATTCCAGTCAATAATTTTATTCAAGGACAGATAGAAGGGCGATCGGGAACGTTGGCGGTGCAGGGGTAGTTTTTCCCCGCTCCCCACGCTGCCGCGCGCCCCTCTCCCACTCGGGGAAGAGGGGCTAAGTACTTTTTAAATATCGTGGTTTATCTGGTAGCCCAATAATTTTTTGGTGGATTTTAGATAGTACATAATCAGTTTCTTGTAAAAATTCTCGGTTCATAAATCGTAAAACAGTAAATCCACCTGCTCTTAAATAATCATCTCGTATTTTATCGTATCCTTTATTTTCTAAATGGTGTTGACCATCAAATTCAATGACTAATAGTTTTTGAAAGCAAACGAAATCAAGAATATAACCATGCAGAACATATTGGCGATGAAATCTGAAGCCATAAAATTTCTGTTTACGAACGATATTCCAGAATGTAGTTTCAGCTTCAGTTTGATTTTTGCGAAGAAGGCGGGAGCGTTCTCTCATAACTTACCTTTAATTATTAAAAAAGAAAATTGTAATGGTTTGAAAATTTAACGCAACATTAAAAAGTACTTAGCCCCTCTTCCCTGTGTGGGAGAGGGGCGCGCGGCAGCGTGGGGAGTGGGGAAAAAAGCAGGAGAACCCTAATTTTTTAATTGCCAAGGGCATTGTCATAGTCAGGCGAAGAAGAATCTAAAAAGTGTGGGAGTGCTACTTGAACTTTTTTTAAGTGAGCGACGCGCTCTTGTGTTAGCTTCATTTTCCAGGCTATGACTGGCACCGAGGGATAGCGTGCGGCTGCAAATGCAACCCATGCATCGCGATAAGTTATCCACGCTCGTTGAGCCTCTTTCAGTTCGCTTGGATCCGGTAAGTCGGCGCAAAAAATACCATGTGGAGGTTCTATTTGATCTGCTCTCATAGAACACTTATCCATCTTATCAAGGGGACGGTTTGCAATTTTAAGTGTATTCATAATGTTGCTATAGACCGCATTAAGCTCTTTATCCGCTTGAGCAAATTCATTTTCAGAAACAACTGGTGGAAATAGACCTGCTTCGCTATTTTTTACCATACTTTGGAATGAAAGAAACTCATTTTTGTACCAATTATCTCTTATTAAATCAAATGCTTTGCCATACTGTGGAGCAAAAATTGCGGGTTCATCTGAAAAGGAGAAGAGTGTACCAACAAATTTTTCGTTAGCGTTAATTGCATGATGAAGTAATAGCCGCAATTTTTTTGGCCATTGTGCAGATGTTTTTTGAAATAACGAATTGTATTCGCTATCTGCTGTGGGGGGATCTGGCTGACAGTTGATCGCGTGGGCGAAACTTGAAGTTGTATAAATTAATAACAAGAGCATAAATATGATTTTTGATATGAAGTTCATGATAGTTATTAAATCCAAAAATGAAAAAAACATTCCGTCTTTTCAATATGATACCCACATTTTTCATACAACTTACACGCTGGAATATTTGTCTGTTGTGTAACCACTTGAGAATGCGAATAATTTTTTTCTATAAAATATTTCTGCGCTGCTCTTACTAAACGCGTACCAATATTTTTTCCGCGCGCAGATTCTGCAACTGCCAGTAATCCAATATCACCGCGTTGGTTTTTATCACCCACTGTTACCATGCCCAGTAGTTGATTATCTTCTTCAATAATTAAAACATCATTCGCAACGGTATGATTAACTGAATTGGTTATCCAGGTTTTATAAATATTTTTAAATTGCTGATCGGATAAGTTAGGGTCTGCTCGAAAGCGAGAATACAAGCCGCTTTCATAAGCTAGTTTTAATAATGCTTCAGATGGAATGGTGGCGGCAAAAGATTTAACGCTAGGATCACTGGGAATACAAAGATTTTTAAGGGACATCAAATACGTAATTTTATTATCCACTAAGATGCCGCTCAATTCTTTCGCTAATTTAATCTGGCTAATATCAGATTCGGGCGTTTGAAAGTAGACTAATTTTATTCCCGATTGTTTGGCTTCCGCTAGAATCTCCGACGTAATTGACGTAATCTTGGCCGTCGGAATTCCTAACTGTTGGGTATCCCAATCGAGAAATGTATGCGAGACATGGTTTTTGATATTCATGATGAGACTCAACAACTCAAATTTGGCCAACACTTGGCAATGTGCGTTGATAATAAAGCGTGCGTTATTTTCCTGCAAGGCGAATTAGGGGCGGGCAAAACGACGCTGGTGCGAGGATTTTTGCAGGCGTGTGGCGTGGAAGGCAAAATTAAAAGCCCTACCTATACGTTAATCGAAACCTATGAGGGCTCGTCTGTAAATATGGTCCATATGGATTTGTATCGTCTTAATCATCCTAACGAGATGGATAATTTAAATATCCGGGATTATCTCGATGATAAAACTATTTTATTAATAGAATGGCCCGAAAAAGCATTAGCCAAATTACCGTCGCCGGATCTAAGTTGCCAGCTGGATTTTTCTCCGCAGGGCAGAAAAATTACCGTGAAATTCCATACTCCAAAAGGTCAATCTATTGTGGAGGCGCTACAAAAAAGATGAGCGCAAAAAAAACGTTGAGCCCCACGAAAATATTCAGCGTGATAGTGATGTTACTATTATTTTGCAGTAATGCATTTGCTGACAGCGCTGCGCTACAAAATGTTTCTGTCGATCCCCAAAAAATCACCTTGTCGTTTAATAAGCCCGTTCAATATAAATTATTTGCATTATCCTCTCCCGAAAGATTAGTCATTGATTTTCAAAATGCGACCTACGGTATAAATATACCGCCAGATTTTTCACAAACTCCAGTGGTGGATTTTCGACATGGTGTGCAGCAGGGTGGAAATTTACGTGTCGTATTTGATCTTAAAAAATCCATTCCTATTCAAAGCAGTGTCACTGAAGGCCAAAATTTTCAGCTGGTGATTAAATTGCCTAAGCCCGCCAAAATGCTTGAGCCCTTCACGCAAAATCATCTTTTTACGGTTGTCATAGATGCGGGGCATGGCGGAAAAGATCCGGGCACCATTGGTCCTAATCAAGTATTAGAAAAAAATGTGACACTAGCGATTGCAAAAGATTTGCGGAATTTAATTGTCGCTAATCCAAACATGAAAGCGGTTATGACACGTAAGGGCGATTATTATGTCGGATTGCGCCAACGTCTAATGATTGCACGAAAAGAAAAGGGCGATATTTTTGTGGCGATTCATGCTGATGCGTATAACGATCCGAGCGCCCAAGGCGCGTCGGTATTTGCATTGTCGTTACACGGTGCATCAAGTGAAGCCGCATTATGGTTAGCCAAAAAAGAAAATTATTCTGAATTAGGTGGAATCGATTTAAATAATGTCACCGAAAAAGATGTGCAATTACGATCAGTATTGATTGATTTATCACAAACAGCTACGATTGCCGCGAGTCTGCAATTAGGTAGAGCTGAAATAAAACAATTGGGTGAAATTACAACTTTACATCATGGGGTTGTCGAGCAGGCGCCTTTTATGGTATTAAAGTCACCTGATATTCCGTCTATTTTAGTTGAGACGGGATTTTTATCGAATCCCGAAGAAGAAGCACGATTAAAATCAACAACGTATCAAGAAGAAATTGCAGAAGCATTGATGTCGGGAATTTCCCACTATTATTCGCAAACGTCAGCAGTAAAAGGAAACGGAGATGAGGATGAAAAAGCTTTATCAAGCAGTGTCGTTGTTAGTCGCAGTAACAATTCCCGGAATCTCAGCAGCGCAAGTGATTCCCGCAACAGCTGATGTTTCTCGTGTTGGTCAACAATTGCAGCAGGGTCCTGCTGCACCGAGTACGTCGGGTGGCGTTGCAGCTCCCGCTACACAAACCAAATTTCAAGCCACGCCAGGTGCTGAAAAAGTTAAATTTTATTTAAAAGGCATTCAATTACAAGGTAATACGGTTTATAGCTATCAAGATTTAGCCCCTTTGTTTCAAAATTATGTCGGTCATCAAGTTTCTCTTGCTGAGCTCGAAAGCGTCTCACATGATATTACATTGAAATATCGAGATTCAGGTTATGTGTTATCCCGTGCCATTATTCCTGCGCAAACCATCAAAAGTGGTGTTGTCGTCATTCAAATTATTGAAGGCTATGTAGGTCATGTAAATCCGGTTGGATATGTTCAAAATTCAGGTCCGTTGGTGAACAAATACGGTCAAAAAATTGCGCAATCTAAACCATTAAATATTAATACCTTGGAACGTTACGCATTATTAGCAAACGATATTCCAGGGATGAATCAAGTCAAAGTGGTATTGCAACCACCGTCTAGTCCTAATGCGCCATTAGGTTCAACGGAATTATCATTTGCCCCTGATTTTTCAAAAGCGAGTGGATTTTTCACGATCGATAATCGTGGCACACGTTACCTAGGCCAAAATCAATTTTCAGCTGGTGCAACAGTAAATTCGTTAATCCAATCGGGGGACCAATTGGGTGTACAAGCGTTAACGAGTAGCAATAAAAATTCCCAATATATTAATGCCTTTGATTTACAACCCCTGGGTGCAACGGGTGCGACATTTAATTTGTCGGCAAGTTACAGTAAAACAACACCGGGATTTTTATTAACTCCGCAAAAAGTAAATGGTTATAGTAAAGAAATCGTCGGTACATTCCGCGTGCCATTTATTCGTTCACGTCGACAAAACTTATACGCCAATCTGTCGTTTGATTATTTAAACAGCCAAACGGATTTTGATGTATTTAATCCTCCAGTGATTGTGTACCAAGATCATGTTCGTTCCGTACGTTTAGGCGCAGATTATTATTTACAAGATAGTTGGAATGGTTCTAACCAAATCAGCGGACAACTTTCACACGGGTTTAATGTGTTAGCTGCAAGTCCACGTGAAATTACACCTCCGCCAAGTCCGCCATTGTCTCGTTTGCAAGGTGATCCGCAATATACAAAATTCAATGGAACGTTATCCCGCTTACAAGGCATAACACAAAATCTTTCATTCTTGGCTGCAGGTATTGGTCAGTACACGAATCAGCCGTTGCTCTCATCTGAACAATTTACGTTTGGTGGTGCGCAATACGGTTCGGCGTATGATCCAGGTGAATTAACGGGTGACAGAGGTATGGCCGCAAAAGCTGAGCTTCGTTATAACACGTATCCTGCGTATCGATTCTTATCTGCCGCGCAATACTATGCATACTATGATATTGGTAAAATTTGGAATATTTTACCGTTCAGTGCGACAGGTATTCAGCAATCACAAAGTGCTGCGTCAACGGGTGCAGGTGTCCGTGTGAACTTTAATCCGTATGTGTATGGTTCTGTTGTTTATACATTACCGTTAACAAAACCCGTTTCAGCCTACGGAAATTTTGCACCACGTATCTTCTTTAGCATTACGTTCACGGGCAAAACATCTTCTGCAACAGATGAAGGTAGTTTACCGGGAATTGATAGACCGCCAGTGGGATACTCAGGTGGTTCTGCTACAAATGGTCCCAATGCTCGCGCAGCAGCTTCGTCGGGTATCTAAGTCACACATTACCGAAAGCCTCTTCCCATTCGGGGGGAGGCTTTTCGCATTTCAGAGGAAACGATAAACAGGAGAGCTTATGGAAAGCCGCGTTACGGAATTAACGTTAGTCGATAAATATTTTTCCCCCACCGTCCGTCGAAATATTGAAGAAAAATATTATGAAAAAATAAATTTCAATGCCCAATTAAATTCTATTGTTAACGACCCTGTTTTTATTGCACATCCTTTCAAACATATTGCCTTTTCAACGGATCACGGTGTTGTGCATGTGCGTGACATCACAATGCGAATGATGACTTTATTTGATGAATTAAACGGTGTTCATTTTGCGAAACGATTACCATCACGGTTAGGATTCATGAAAGGCTACGGGGCAATGATTTCGTATGCACATGATGTTGGTATGGTTGAGGTAAAAAATAGTGATAATGATACGCATGATGCACTTTCTGCACAAATGATGTACAACGATTTTTTTGATAAGCAAATTGCATTGTTGTGGGAAGAAAACAGTGGAAATGTTGCATGGCGAATTACCCAGCTTGCTTTTAAAAAAGCGATTACCCAGCCGCCGCATTTAGTATTGCGCGAAATGTTAGCGTTAGCTGGTGCGCACCGAAAAGAAACGGTTTCGACAGATGCATTAAATCATCCTGGTGAATTACGTCGCGTAATTCAAAATATGATTGATGGTGTATCGAATTTAAAATTATTCTATGAAGATTTTAAGCGTGATTCTTTTGTGTGGTTAATTTCGGAAAACCATGAAGTGCGTTCCTTGGTTGAAGATGTACTGGATTCATTGCGAGTGCTTCGCTGCGCAAATGCGTGTCGTCAACGGGGTGAGCGATTGCGTGCAACCGGCGGATTTCAAATTTTCTTGGATCACCAAACAGCGGATGCAATTTTTGCCATTAATGTCGGCAGCAAATTATTATTAATGCAAAGCAAAGATACTTTATTAGCAGGTGAAGCCAATTTGTCGGGAACAGAATTTACGCAAGCCGGTGATTTGCGTATTTCTTTTTTTCGGGGAAATTTTAATGGTGATAAAGTGATTGATAAAGCTGTATTTAATGCAGCAGTTGCGATCAATGAAGTACAGTTGGATATGATTGGAAGTTTTGCGCGTCCACCTGCAGGTGAAGATAATGCAACAGGGGATTACAGTAAAAAATGGAAGCCCGTGCAAATATTTTTAGAAAATACCGACGATAACGGAAATTTTGCAGAACGGGTAAAAGATCAATTAATTATTTTAAATCCGACATTGAAAGAAATTGTACGCACCGTTCCGTCGTTACAAAATGCATCCGAAACAGAACGCAATCATTATTTAATGGCAGAAGAATTAAACTGGGATTTGAAAACCCAAAAGGAAATGTTGGAACGTATTTCGCAATCCGGTCATAAAATTTCGGCGATGTTACCGCAAAAAGCATTTGGCCATGTGAAATGTACTACCGTGAAAGCTGGCGAAATGTTAATTCAAGCAGGAACGATGGGAAGTTTTGTCTATGTTCCATTAGCTGAAGGTTTAGTGGGATATCCCTTGGGTGGCTATGAGCCGTTTCATGCCCATGCGTTTATTCCTTTAGGAAATGTCGGTGTAATTCGAGGTGATACACGAAATTCAACGATTGTGGCAGAGAATACCGTAAAAGTGTTGATGATTCCCAAAGAAATTTATTTGGATTTCTGGCATTACACTTACAGTGAGGACGAATTTGCTCAAATGCTCAAAGATAAATGCTTTCAATAAGTGGTATTATTGTGGCGAGGACTAAGTCTACTTTTTAAAATAGGGAGTTTTATCATGACATTATATAAACACGTACTGGTTGCCGTTGATTTACACCCCAATTCAGATCGAGACATTATTGAGCGAGCAATAGAAATCGCGAAGGCCAATGGAGGAACCGTCAGCCTGGTTCATGCAGTTGAGCATATTAATGCCTACGGTGTAGCCGAAGCGTATTCAGCCGTACTCGATGTAGAGTCCCAGTTGATGGATGAGGCCCGGAAAGAGATGGCCAACTTGGGGCAAAAGTTCAATATTCCCGTTTCCCAGCAGCATTTAGAAGCAGGGTCTCCTCGGTCAGTGATCCTTCACAAAGCCCAAGAATCAGGTACGGACTTGATTGTGGTGGGTAGCCATGGGCGTCATGGATTGCAGTTATTGTTAGGATCCACTGCCAACGGTGTCCTTCATCATGCCGAATGTGATGTTTTAGCTGTCAGAGTCGCTGACTAACGCCTTTAGCCATGCTAGAATGGCCGCCTTTTCGAGCCTGCTCCTGGTCGCGGGAGCAGGCTTTTATTTAATCTATGTTTTTGGAGAATACAAATGGCTATTAAATTTGAATTAAATGCGGAAGTCCGCGAAGAAGCAGGGAGAGGAGCGAGCCGCCGCCTGCGTCGTGAGAACCGTATTCCTGCAATTATGTACGGTGCAGAAAAACCTGCGCAAAATATTTCGTTAAGTCATTTTGAAGTTTCAAAATTACTTGAAAATGAAGCGGTGTATTCACACGTATTAACGCTCAATATGGGCAGTGAAAAACAACAAATCGTTTTAAAAGCAATTCAACGTCATCCGTACAAACCTAAAATTGAACATATGGATTTATTACGCATTAATCCGAAAGAAAAAATCATCATGCAAATTCCGATTCACTTTAAAGGTGAAGGAGAAGCGCCGGGTCTTAAAGATGGTGGTGTATTTATGCATTTAATGAGCACTGTTGAAGTGCGATGTTTGCCTGCAAATTTGCCGGAATTTATTGAAGTTGACGTAAGTGGATTTAATGTTGATGACACCATAATGTTATCAGAATTAAAAATGCCCAAAGACGTTGAAATTATGGCATTTGCACACGGTGGTGAAAAGGAAGAGCACGATACCGCGGTTGTGAAATTACACATTCCGAAGGTCGAAGTGGAAGAAGAATCCACGTCGGTGGTTGCTGAAGGTGAAGAGGGTGCTGCTCCTGCGGAAGGTACTGAAGGTGCTGCGTCAGCTGCTGAAGGGGCTCCTGCAGCAGAAGCGTCAGCTGCTGAAAAACCTGAGAAAAAGTAATCCTCATGCCAGCATTATCCTCGCCAATACGATTAATTGTTGGTTTGGGTAATCCCGGTGATGAATATGCGAACACGCGTCACAATGCTGGCGCGTGGTTTGCAGAAAAGATCTCTCATCAATTTCAAATCTCTTTAAAGCGCGAAGCTAAATTCAAAAGTCTTTGCGGTTCTTTTTTATTTCAGGATGAAAAAATTCATATAATTATTCCTGAAACCTTTATGAATCACAGTGGACAAGCCGTAAAATTAATTTCAGATTTTTATAAAATCCAACCCCCTCAAATATTAATTGCCCATGATGATTTAGATTTATCGATTGGTGATACGCGCATTAAATATGCGGGTGGTCACGGGGGGCATAATGGTTTGCGCGATATTATTGCGCATTTGCACACGCATGATTTTTATCGTTTACGGATTGGGATTGCACATCCTGGCGTACGTGAAAAAGTATTGGATTATGTATTAGAGCGCCCATCCAAATCCGACCGTAAAATCATTGATGAAAATATTGATCAAGCGGCAGGTGTTTTAGATTATTTATTATCTGGCCAAAACGAAAAAGCAATGCAGTTGTTACATACAAAAGCTTAGCTGCCATCCTGAACACCGTAGGCCTTAGGGATCTCCTACTACAAAGTACTACTACTTCTTCGTTCTCAACCCAAGTGACATAGATCTTGCAAGTTTTGCGTCATCCGCTTCATATTGAAGTGTTTGCTGAGATGGTTTTATTTCAGGTTTTTTGGTTGCTGTAAAAAATGTTGGTGCAGATGGAGTAGTGCGGTGTATTTCAACAGACGTAGATTGAGTTTGAGCGACAAGAAAAGTGGATTCAGATGTGCTGGCTGTCACAACTGAGCTTTCATCGCTAGAAACATTTTCTTGTAAATCCTGTTTTTTTAAAACTGTATTTTCTGCTAAATCCCTTTTTGCATGTTTTAATAAGGGTGTTTCTGCATCGTTGTTGCTTGAAGAATCTGCAGGGAAAATATCAGATAATAAAGAAATATCTTCTTGAGAGTTAACTCTATCTGATGTCACACGGGTGCCCCAGCGTAATATTTCTTCTATCGAAGGAATAGGAAATAATTCATAAGGGGTTTTAGGTTTTGGGTAAAGAGAAAGTGATTCAAAGTCTGAAATAAGTGGTAATAGTTCTGCTTCCGATACAGGGCTCAAATAACCTTCTTCATCTAAAATATCTTGTTGAGAGTGGGTCTTTTTTCCAAGAAAATGTTTCAAATGTTTCAAATGTTTAAGTTTTAGTTTTTGAGGTGATATCAGGTGATCGGAAATAAGTTGGGCAAGATGTGAATAGACACTAAGAATATTTGTGTTATTGGTGAATGACATTGTTTTTTTAATAGTGTCTAAGCAAGCGGTTGCTTCTAGCTTGATAGTTATTGCATCAAATTGGCCTGTTTTTTCAGCGGCATAACAATGCAATGCAAGTTTGTCGTAAAGCGAAAAATAAACGACCTGAAAATCAGGTTCCGGTCCATAATATAAAATATCTTTAGGTAAAGGAGTAGGTAGTGAAGGTAAGGCAACTTCCATGCCAGTGGGTTTTCCGTTTGAATCAAAAAGACTTTTTTGTGCAAGATGAGCTCTTCGAGAGGGTTCAATGGAAATAACGGGTGGTTTATGAACCTTACGTTTTTTGACGTTTCGTTTTTGTCGTTCGTGTGCCATGTGATTTCCTCAGTTTATGTAATTAGAAGAAGCTTAATTTTCGCATGAGATGAGCTACTTTTTCAATTTTTTTTCAGTGATCTGCTGTGCTAAACTGCGCAATAATCGTCTAGTGAGAGGAGTATGGCGTGGAAGAAGAGGGTAATAATCCAGATCAAAATGGAAAGCGGTTAGGTCTTTTTCTTGAAGACAATCATAGACGTGAAACGAAAGTTCGCAAAGCATGTCGTGATGACGAAGATTTCACATTGGTTAGTCAAGGCATCATTGATAAAGAAGTTGCGCGACAAACAGCTGGATTTTGGGAACAACAAAAAATAAAGGTTCTGCGTGAAATTCAAGCGAAAGCGGTGTTAGCTCGTCAAGAAATTCTGAATGCAATTGAGGAAAGAGAAAGACAAAAAATTAAATAAATGATTTTGTAATAGAGGGCCAGACGATGCCTGGCCCCTACACTTTTTTACATCCCAAGCATTTTTACGGGTGAGTATGACTTCTCTTGTTCAAGGCCAAATCCTAATACCGCTTTGATTAATTCAACATCAATTTTTACGCGTGGTTTGAGCACATGATTTTCGAGTGCTTCGATGACATCGATGGTGCATTGTGCAGAACAACTCAGTTGTTCGAGATCGCGTTTTATGCTTTCCAAAATAACTTTTTGTCCGCGAACAAATTGTTTCATCTCGCCTTCATTTTTCACAGGATTTTCAAAAAAGTCCTTAAGACTTTTCATTACGCTATCAAATCGATGCAGTGTGTTTGTCAAATTAATGTCAGGTTTTTTCGGTGTATTTGCTGCATTAACATCAATTGCATCAATATCTATGGGGCCATCATTGTAGTGACGACGATCGAATGCTTTTGTCGTAGCCGCTGCAAGGGGAGTGAGGCTTGCGTAAGGATTAAAAGGGCTGAGAGGCGCATCATACTCATTTGTACGTTGTAAAGGTGTTAGTGGGGGCAATCCGACTAATGCTGCCATCGTTTTTTCATGTGACGGTGTGCGTGTACCTGAAGCAGGAGAGTTTGCTGGTGTGCGGAATGTTCGATTGTTTGTTTGGCTACCTTTTTTATCAGAAGAAAACGCGAGTCTTTTTGCTACAACACCTTGTACAGGTGTAAAAAAACCTACCTCAGGACTTAATTCGACTCGGTCTGCACTTGTTGGTGCTATAGGTGTATAAGGGGGCAATTCAGCTGGTGAAACTGGATTAGGTGTTCCTGATTCATCTGTTCTTTCACGTTTTGCAGCTCTTTCGCCACGTGCTCTTCTTTGCTCTTCTCTGTTAGGGAATCTTTCGTCTCTATCGTCATTCATGTTTTTTTCCTCACTGTGAATATCATTAAAAATTATCACAACCGTGTGGTAAATTATTTCCTTATGATAAAACTAAACTGGGTTTTTCAATCGTGAATGTGTCTGTTTCCGTATTTTGTTCGCGCGGGTTTTGATTAAGTTTGAAAGCCGTTGAAATTAAATCAACATATGGTTTTCGGTAGTTTTGTATGGCTTTTTTTACTTCGGTAGCGTTATCGGGGAGCCTTTTCGCTGCGGCATCTAATTCATCAACTAACATTGCAATTTTTGTGCAACCATCCAGTACCGAAATCATATTTTGGCGAAGTTCATCTGATAGTGTGCTAAATGTTTTTTCAAATGGCTCAAATTCGGAAATTTCAGAAGGAGCAGCGGGGGGAGGGTTAAGCAAAGTTTCTAAAGCTTCTGCTTCGTTTAAATTTTTTTCACGGGTAACTATTTTTTTTTCTACGCGACCCTTACGTACATAGCGTCTTGTCATATTCTATCCGGCGAATATCATTAATCGTTATCACAACCGTGTGTTCAATTAATATCCCTATTAGAGCCGGCAATATGCCATAAGCTATTTAACGTATCAAGAAAATAATTTTTTATGTTAAACTGCGCCAGGCATGAATTTAAAGGGAGTCGTGAGCGTGACAACTGAATTGAGCCCGAGTAAAAAAAGAATGAGGGATGATGAAAAAAGTGGGTATGAAGGATTAACCGCATCAGAAAAGTTCGCCGCAAAAGAAAATGAACGCGTGGAAAATATTCAAGCGGGGTTTTTTAAAGCGGTTAATGCAAGTTACAAGAAAGCCCTTGTCGAAATCGACGAAGCAGAAAAAATGGTCCTTGACGCGCTTAATAAATGGAAAGCCGCAGAGATGAGCAAAAAATAATATTTCGTCAAAGTCGTGGTGGTGAAGCAGTTTTTCTTTGCTCTTGTCTTTCTTCGCGTGATTCCACAAAAGTTGTATAAGCTTTTTCAAGGAATTCTTTCGGTGAAAGTGCTTTCGCATTTTCCGTGAGTGAAGAAATTTTTTCACTATAAGCTATAAGCCCGGCGATTGCTTTTTCATCTTCTACTTGTGTAGTTAATTTTTCTATCGAAGCAATTGTTTCATTAAAAAGTGTTTGAATACCTTCTAAATCTAAACGTTGTTCATCAGTAAAAATTCTGTGATGTTCTTTTAGGCCCTCTTTCAGGCGACTTGAAATTTCAATGAATTGTTTGATTGCTTCATCCGCAGAAAGATAAAAAACGCGAGGCCGTTTCTGAGAAGGTTCGCGCGCTGCAAAAAATTGATGAGATAAGTGATTCGGATTGGGTTGGGGTGTATTCCCTAGAAATTCCACACGATTAAAATGATTTCCGTTGACGAATACCAAATCCGTAATTTGAGTTGCACCTCTTGGTATATGTTCTGCATAATCATATTCATTCGTGCGGTGAGGAATTAGGTTTTCTTGGTCATCGCGACGCCAGATGCGAAGTCCAATCCCTTGAATTTGAGCAAGCGCTTGTAAAATGGCGGGATGAGACCAGCCATGATCGATTTGACGATCTCTAACATCATAATTGATATAAGCGCTGATAACTTGATTAGGGTTATCAAAATCCACGCCATTATCTGCTAAATAATTTTCGAACTCTTGAGACAGCATGGCTTCCTTAACTGCTGCATCCAATAAATATCCGATGCGTAGCATGTTGTCGCAAAGTAATTCGTATGCATCGGTTCGTGTAATGCCAAACGCCGTTAGTCCGCATTCTCCATCTCCAAGCACTTCATGGACAATATACTTGTTCTTTGGAATGAAATTGAGCTCTTCATCATCTTCAACGAGTTGAGTGCCTGGAAAAGAAGGTGATGATGCTGGGCTTCCATCATTTTCTTGCACTTCGCTAAGTGCATGCGCGTCAAACACGAAAGCGCGAAGAGGGGAAAAAGAGGGTTCAACTACAGAAGATTTTTTTTGAGGGCTCATGCTCATACGGACAGCCATCCGAGGTGTATCAGTAATGCTCGGCACATGGGAGGATGTTTTTGGCGCAAGTGGAGTCGTCATAGCGGGCGACGGTTTTTTTTCTGAAAGAGGCGTTCGAGGACCGCGTTTTAATGAAGTAAAAATTTTGAACGGTGTTTTTTCGGGAGACAGAATTTCACTCTGCTTTTTCTGTTGCGCAAGATTTGCAATGAGCCGATGGTTTTGTTGAAGGAGAGAAATGCCTTCAGCAATATGTTGTGTAATCACGTTAATTTGTTCTTGAGCGGCGGTATATTCTGCCGAATTTTCGTCGAGTTCTCGGCTATAATTTTCTAAAATTGTTTTTTGTTCTTGTAGTTGAGGAAAAGCATCCTCAAATGTCGGAATTTCATAAACAGGAGCAGGAGGGTTTATTTCCTGGTGGGAGATTTTCGGTTTTTCTTCTTCTCTAGCGTTTGCTTCAGCTTGAGCTTCAACTTCAGCTTCAAGCGTGGCTGCAAATTCTTGAAGTTGACTTATAAAAACTTTGGTTTCTGTGTTGAGAGTGACTTCAACTACTGGAGCAGGAGAAATATATTTTGGCGTGAAAGGAGAAGGCTGCATTTCATTCGGGGTGAGTACCTCTTCGCCATTACTGAATAATGTATTGATGGCTGAGTTCAGTTGATCCCTATTTTTATTAAGGTTCGACTGAATATTTTTGAAATTATCTTCGATTTCTTGAAATGTTTGTATGCAGAATTTAAAAGAACGTTTTAATCTGTCAATTTTATCTATGTCGTTTTCCAATATTTTTAATTCAGCCTGTATCCTTTTTATTTCCTTTTTTGAGTCAGCTCCTTCCTGCCGAAGCGCGCTTATTTTTCTCTCTAGCTCTTCTTTTTTGCCAGCGTATAGAAGGAAATCTTGTTCTGGTAATTCTTTTAAGTCATCCAATTCTTTTGATATCTCAGTATTTTCCCGTTGTAATTCTCTAAACTTTGATTTTTCCTTGAAGAGCATGGCGTCAAGAGCAATGTGATTTGCCTCACAGAGGTCATATGCATTTTTTAGTGTCAAAAACACGCTATTTAAATTTATAAAGCGAATATCGAAATAGGAGCGTCTTTTCTCGATAAATTTTAAAAAGAGCTGCTGGAAATCAGCCCCATTTTTTTTGAGCAACAATAGCAGTTGAGAGATAGCCTGTATATTTTGTGTGGTTCGATCAATATGTGCTTGAATTGAATCATCATGCTCATCCGAAGTGTTGAGATAATCGACGAGCTGAATTAAAAAATCCTGCTGATTCTGATTAAATCGGAGTCGTATATAGAATGTCAGGGAATTTTTTTTGAATTGGCTTTCTGAAATTTCTGGAGATGCGTTATCTTGAATAAAATTACTTAATAAGAGCGCTATTTTTTTTATTTTAGAAATTTTTTCAGGCTTTACTTTATCCATCGTAAGTCGCGAGACAATTCCGCTTAAAACTTGCGTCAGTCCTTTTAACTGAGCCAATTTAAGTGGCGAGTATTCATGTGAGGCGCGTAATAGTGCTAAGAGATGTTGAGTAAGGCCTCTGTAGGTATTAGTCTGTTTTTCGGCTGGAAAAGGTTCTTTTTGCCAAATTCTTGCAGGGCGAGAGTTCGCTCTTTTCTTTTCTTCTTCTCTTTCTTCTTCTCTTTCTTCTTCCTCTTCTTCTGGGTCTTTACGGCCAGAAATCAAAATTACGTTACCTAATTGACTCTCTACCATTGAAGTAAGATTGAAGGCCTCATCAAATGTCGGTGCCTCTGGTGTTGGGATAGCAGGTGTCACAGGTGAAAAAAATACCTTTGGTTTCTTTGGGGTCCCCGGGTTTTGTAGCAAATTTTCTGTGGGTGCTGGAGGTCGTTTAAATTTTTGTGGTGCTTGAGGTGTTTGAGGTTGTTTTGGGTCTTGTTGTTCCATAAATTTCAGGGCACCTAATTTTATATATTCCAGCCGTCACGCCCTGTGGTTTAGCTATATCCTTATAAAGTTGTTGCTATATTCCCAAAAATCATTGAAATCCACAAGCTTTTTTAGCAAGATACCGCCCTTGCATTCATCTGGGGGTAGTCATGGGATTTCGATGCGGCATCGTAGGTTTGCCTAACGTAGGAAAATCTACGCTTTTTAATGCGCTTACCAAAGCAGGTATCGAAGCAGCGAATTATCCATTTTGTACGATTGATCCCAATGTCGGTGTCGTGCCTGTTCCCGATGATCGACTAAACGCTTTAGCGGACATCGTGAAACCGCAAAAAGTACTACCCACTACCATAGAGTTTGTCGATATTGCGGGATTAGTCAAAGGTGCATCCAAAGGCGAAGGATTAGGTAATAAATTCTTGGCGAATATTCGTGAGATGGAAGCGATTGCGCATGTTGTTCGATGTTTTGAAAATGATGATATTGTTCATGTTGCTGGAAAAATTAATCCGTTGTCGGATATTGAAACCATCAATATGGAGTTGGCGTTAGCCGATTTAGATAGCATTGAAAAATACTTAAAAAAGCAACAAAAACCCGATCCTATTTTTGAAAAAATTAAATACCATTTGAATCAAGGCAAATTAATTCGAACGATGGCGCTCGAAAAATCCCATTTGGAATTATTAAAACCCTTAAGTTTATTGACCCTCAAGCCTACTTTATATATTGCCAATGTCAGCGAAGATGGCTTTGATAATAATCCTTATTTAGAGCAGGTGACGAAATTAGCCGAATCAGAGGGCGCAAAAATTGTTCCTATCTCTGCGGCAATCGAATCGGATTTAGCCTCTTTAAATGATGACGAGAAAAAAGAGTTTTTAGATTCGATGGGATTAAAAGAATCCGGATTGGACAGATTAATTCGCGTGGGTTATGAACTATTGGGATTAAAGACCTATTTTACGGCGGGCGAAAAAGAAGTCCGTGCCTGGACATTTCACGCGGGAGCGACAGCGCCTCAAGCGGCGGGTGAGATTCACACGGATTTTGAGAAGGGATTTATACGTGCTGAAGTCATTGGATATGACGACTATGTAAAGTACCGGGGTGAGCAAGGTGCAAAAGAAGCCGGAAAATGGCGGTTAGAAGGAAAAGATTATGTGGTTCAAGACGGAGATGTGATGCATTTCCGCTTTAATGTTTGATATGATGTTCCTCCCTTTGGAGATGTAGCTCAGCCGGTTAGAGCGCGGCACTCATAATGCTGAGGTCGGTGGTTCGAGTCCACCCATCTCCACCAATTAAATATATGGTTTTTTCAACTGTTCGATTTTCAATAGAATTCTCTGGAGTGCAAATGGAGTGCATTTTTTCGTCGCGGTGAAGAAGTGAGAAATGTTTTTCGTCGCATAATTTTCGACCAAAGAACCACCTTGGCAACAGTCGAAGTTTGCCAAATGATGCAGAAGTACAATGGGATGGGTTATGGGTGGTCTAAATAAAGATCTTTTAAAGACTTGCGTCGTATAGAGTATTTTTCAAGCCAGCAATCTAATTCTTCTTTGAGATAACGTATATTTCGACCAATTTTGGCAAAGTCAGGTTGTAAAGCCCCTGTAAAGCCCCCCTATGGTCCCCAGTTTTCAAATAGAGTAATTTGGATTTAATTGCTTCATAAAATTCATCGGCGTTAGATTATTTAATGCTTCGTGTGGTCTTTCCTCGTTGTAATGTTTTATCCAATTGTCTGTCATGTGTTGAACCTCTTCGATATTTCTAAATAAATACATATCTAAAACTGCTTCACGATAAGTACGATTAAATCGTTCAATGTAAGCATTTTGCGCAGGCTTCCCAGGTTCTATATATTGAATAAAAACATTGTGTTTTTTCGCCCATTTCTGGAAGTGGTGAGAAATATTTTCAGGGCCACTATCTACCCGAATACGTTTGGGATAACTTTGCCTTAACGCCAACTGATCAAGCCAGCGTGTAATTCGTCTGGATGTTAATGAGAATGAAGCCAAAATACCGATGGCACCACGATTACAATCATCAATAACATTTGCGGTGCGAATGCGTTTGTCAGTTATCAACGCATCGCTCATAAAATCCAGCGACCAACATTCATTCATGATGCTGGGTTGTATTAATTTTATTGCTGTTCGTGGCGCCAAGCGTTTCTTCGGTTTTATCTTCAGATTAAGCCGTAAATCGCAATAAATGCGATACACGCGTTTATGATTAAACGGGTAACCTTTTTCGCGGATTAAATTAAATAATTTAACAAAGCCGTAGGTAGGATACTGAGCAGAAAATTGTTTTAATAAATCTTCAAGCATAGTTTCATCCTGTTTTCGTTTCGGGAAATGGCGATAAGTTTTGCGATCAATATTTACAACTCGACAGGCTCGGCTAAGCGAAACGTCGTGTGTTGCAATCAAATCTCTCGCCATTTCTCGTCGCTCAGATCCCGATTTAACTTTTTTCCAAGCGCTTCCTTTAAGAGTTCATGATCCATGCCAGCATATTTTGAATGCCACGCGTAAACAGTGCTTTCACCAATGCCGTATTTCCTTGATAAATCTGCTGCGGAAACGCCAGTTTCATATTCTTTTAATACAGCCAAAATTTGGGCTTCGCTAAATCGTTTCGTTTTCATAACAAGTCTCCTGATACAACCTTAAGGTATGAAAAAACTCTATTTCTTACCTGGGGAATTTTAAGGGGGTCTTACCGATGCTCTCATACAAGCTGAGGAACAATCACTAACAAGGAAAAAACTAAGTTTGTAATTATGAAGAAGGAGAATTTAAACGGAACAGCCGAGTAAAATTGACAAAACAGAAAAATCACAGAAGTTGCTGATGCAACATCTTCAGACATTAAATCATAGGGTGTTGAAAGGGTTCGTTCTTCTTTAGGTTTAGAGCTCACAATAAAATCAATATATCCACGAATTAAGATTTTAGCGTTTTCATCAAAGTGAGTAGAGTAACCACCTTCATTGATGATAAAAGAAAAAGCAAACGCATTAATCATTCTGTCTCGGTCGCCTTGGTGTTCTGGTACCCAATCAAATGGATTAAAAGTATACTTTTTTAAAAGTTGTTCTGATTTTCCTTCAGCAAAATCTTTGCTTTTGGTTACATCGTAAAGGTCAATGACAACGATATTTCTACCCAATGTTTCTGAACGGTGTCGTGCAGTGGTAGCCCAAAGTTCACCTTTAATATCAAAAACAAATACTGGGCCAATATGTGATAACAACACAGGAATAGTTGAAGCTGTTGTTTTTCCTCCTCCTGGCGGAGAAATAGTAAATTTATTGCAAAGTGGCAAATATAAATTTCTGCTATGCTGATCTTCGCCAATAAATGGTCCGGTAGGAGAAGTTATGACAGGTATTTTTTATTTGATGTTGTACTTGCGACGATTATTCTTCAGTTTCTCAAAGATCATCAATTTCTTTTTGGCAGTGACTTTTTTTTATCTAACGTTTGCCACACATCAATATTTCATGGCAGCGGTGTTCTTTGGATTGTCGTTTGGAGTATTTATGCTCCGACGTTGTTACGATCAAATTCTTGCTAAATTAAATCCGCCGGGAAATAAATTAGTATTGGTAGACTAATCTTCTAATATTAGATAAAGCTGTTTATTAAGGTTGTTTACTTTCTTTTGCGAAGAAGAGGCGATCGGGCAGAGGAGGCTGAAATATTTGCTGTTTTCTCATCATCAGTAGAATCAGAGTTTCTTGAGGGTGCGTTTCTTTTTTCTGGTGGAGGAGCATTTAACTCTTGGAGTAAAGCGTTAGTTTTAGCGATAAGAGCTGTATTCACTTGAGCTTTTAAAATGTCCATAAAGTCAGCTGTTATATTACTATTAGGCAATGCTACACGCAGCTCAGGATTAGCTCCTGCCCTTAATAGGTCGTTGATAGCTTCAAAATTTCCTGAAGATGCTGCCAGATGCAAGGGACGGAAATTCTCCCCCTTTAGCACCATGTCAGGCTCCAGTTTAAAATAATTCAGCACAGATGCAACTACGTTGGGATTTTCGTTGTATATACAAGATACTAATATTTTTCGAATCAGTTCTACATCTTGCTTGGTTTCTTGAGGGCGTGGAAATTTTTTTACCAGTAAATCAGATACTGCTTTGGATTTTTGTTTCAGTAAAATCTCTCGTGTTTTTTCGTCAATCATACTTCGCTCCTAGTTTCGTCCAAAGCTTCGGGGGGGCAATCTACCAGCCACCATATTTTTTACGTCAATAGCTTTATACAATATATCTTTTG
The DNA here is from genome assembly GCA_964559315.1 of uncultured Coxiellaceae bacterium. GTDB lineage: Bacteria > Pseudomonadota > Gammaproteobacteria > DASZBR01 > DASZBR01 > DASZBR01. Next base: position 24,406 of record CAZLGL010000006.1, on the reverse strand, counting down.
CAGTTCCCTTCATTATTTGAAATGCCGTTTCAATAACTTCTGCGGGAATATTATTATTTTGAAGAAGTTCTTCAATGAGTTGATTAGTCTCTTTTATTAATAATAAAACTCTTGGGTTTGATTTCATGGCAAGACGTATATTGTCATAAATTTTACGGCTTTCTTCATGGAAATGAGGCGAGCAGATGTTATATACATACATTAGAGCCTCAGGGCTATTTTCTAGCATTTCCAGATCGTAGAGAATTCCATTTGTAGCAAGAAATCTCGTACCTTCTTGTGGGAGGGGTTTGTTTTCTTCCTGTTGCATACCAAATTCAAACTCAATTTGAGCGATGCTACGATTGGCAGCAGAAAAGGCTTTTGCTATTTCTAATACTTTGGTGTTAACTGGATTTGAGAGAAACTTAAGAGATTCTAAGATCTTTTTATAGCGATTAGGACCCCCATTTTTTTCTAACTCGGCGATAAAGTAAGAAATATTATCATCGTTAATTTCTACGCCGTTGTTATATTTTAGAAAAGAAAGCAACCAGGAGATAATGGCTTCTTTATTTTTAATTTCCTCTTCAATTTCGTTTTTATACCATTTAATATTCTCAGGTTTTTCATAGTATTTATTATGCCCGCCTAAGTAAATAAGATAGACGAGTGTGGCTATTGTCATAGCTAAATTTATGCTCGAGTACCACATTCGCGATTCAGTCAGTGCCGTATTAGTAGTACTACTATTCGTAACGTTTGTCGATGTAGCATTTACCGAGGTTGGTGTTACAGCTAATAAAAAGGCCATAGCAGCTATGTTAATGGCTAAAATGAATTGCATATTAGGTTGAGGCGGAAGAAGCGATCTTCCCAATGAGTAGAATGCATGTTTAGTTTTTCCCACTTCACTTCGAGTTTTAAAAAACGTCGTGAATTTTGCGCTCCATTCTTTTGCCTTATCCTCTTCAGATTTTACTTGAGATGGAGAAGTTAAAAAATTAGGTCTTACTGGTGCGCTGACGGCGCCGGGATCTCCAAAATAAGCGACTTTATCCCCAATATGGCAAAATACCCACACATTTTGCTGGGAATTCCAAGCAGTAAACATTTTGTCATTTTTAAATACTTCATCCATAGAAACCCTCATTCTTAAAGTAGTGCTTAGATTAACTTCTACGCGGATAATTATAGACCATTTTAAGCAAGATGGGGGGGGAACTTCGGTAGTCAAAAGGCTGGTTGGTTTATCTGTCCCCGACAGGTATTTCCCCGTTAACTTAAGGGCGATTTCTCGGGCCTGTTCAGCGGAGAGGGAGCCCTGATGGCCAATGCGAAAACGCTTTTTTAGACCTGCAGTGATTCTATAAGAAAGATAATATGTCATGATGCCAGAAGGTTGAATACGGAGCAGAAAGCTTCGTATGTCTTCATCAATGACTTCGTAGGGTTTAATGCTAGGTAGTAAGGATTTGATGGATCGTTTGGTTAGTTTAAGTTTCATTATTGTTTCTCCCGTAAGTCCACCCTAAGTCCAAGAGGAGTAGAATGGAATGGTAACAACTCTAAATCAATGCAACAGAAATTCCCCAAAAAACTTAACTTTACCCTGTAAATCTTTGAGTTTTTTTTATACTGAGTTATATTGTTTTGCCTTGAGGAGATTGAGTAAATACCTCTCATAATGCTGAGGTCGGTGGTTCGAGTCCACCCATCTCCACCAATACCTTTCATAGTAAATCTAGTAGCCGTTTCTTAACGATAAGAGGGATGAAAATGGATGAGCACGATCCTATAGGTGAAATTCCACCGTGGTTAGTGAAAAGAAAGAAAAATGAAAAATGTATTTCGACAAAATACACTGAGGACCAGTGCATTGAGCTACGAATTATCATTGATTTGTACACTTCAATTTGTTTTCAATATGACCACGCAAAAAATGAAAAAAATAGTCTCCTCTTTTTTCTTTTGACTCGAGACAAGTGTTCTGAATTTTTTAGGTTGGGATATTATTCCATTACAGATTTTAGATATTGGCAAAGTTTACTGGATTCAAGCTCACTTCTTTATAACGCGCTTCAAACTATTATGGGACATTTGTGTGCGGCCCAGCTTGCTGCTAAGGAAAGATTAGGCTTGCAAGGACATACTTATGAGCCTTCGACGATGGTATTGGAAGAAATAAAATCGTGGGTCATGAAAATTTCGCAATTAAAAATTTTAGGTATGCCACTGCGTGATGAGCTGAATGCGCGAAAATTATTTTTTTCTGAAGCTAGCAGTCATCCTGCTTTATTTAAAGAACTGCCTGAATTTGCAGAAGCGGTTTATAAATGTGGAATGGTTGTTGAGAGCGAGATGTTGCCTTGTTTAAACGCCGTGTTAACGCAGTATTTTGTTCAAAAGCCTTTTTCATCATTTAAAGAAAGTATGCGTGACTCGCTCGAGTCTTTGTTTAGATTTATGTTTCATATATTTCGCGACACAGAATATGTGGTGAGCAGATGTAACCTCGCAGATTTGCAAGATCCGATTTTAAGAATGACGATACCGATGGGCAGAGAATGTGATGCAACAGTGTCGGGAAGAACACTGCTAAAGTTGGTCGCGTCCCCTGTTATGCGTGAAATTTTCCAAGGTAATTATGGAGACGCAGTGGGTTATAAAAAATTGTGTGAAAGTAGTTTTATGTCTGAAGAAGGGGCGGATCCTTTTCCCAAGGAGTGGAGTAATGGGAGTGGTAAAAATATCATAGCGATTCCGTTCGGTATTTTGCCGGTTTTTAGGGACGATATTAAATTGATGCGGAGATTTATTCGTCTGCATGAGCTTACTCAAAGAATGGCAGTTTTTTATATTATTTTCCAAGATTTTTCTGAACTTAAACACGATTGTCGTTATGTATTAAAAGAATTGCGTGAAGCGATTCAGCACTATAAATTATTATATGCTGAATGGACCAAGTGTATCCATGATTTATATGAAAAAGCCGGAAGTTATTTGGTAAAAATTAAATACAGTAAAAGCGTTAAAGAGATCGAATATTGGCAACGCCATTTTTCTGAAGTACGAAATAGTTATGATGGCTTGATGAAAAATCTTTCTGTGACGTGCGCTGCTGTTTATGAACTTGAAAGAATGTACGCGGAAATAGAACCTATCCCACCCTTAAATCAAGCAAAAGTATCGTTAGGAAAATTCTTTGAGTTGATTGGCCATTTTACGGAGAAGTTTAAATCTTACCCTTCACAAGGCGAAAGCCGAGATTTATTGTTGAGTCCGTCGACGCCGCAAAGAGCTTATAATGCGCCGGGTTCTAGTGCGACAACCCTAAAAAAGTAACAGGAGAGAAAAATATGTTTAGCCGTAAAATCAAATATATACTTGCAGGTGTATTTTGTATTTTTTTCCAAAATGCATTAGCCGTAACACGTTCGCTTAATGACATTCAAGCTCCCTCCCCAGAAGATAAACCGACACCTGCTGAAGTAAAACAAATTACAGCGGCGATTAAAGCCGGAGATTATTCATCCAGTTATTATTATGGACCCGCGTGGAATCATGAAATTCCTGCTTGGGCTGGAAAAAAAGTAAAAAAATACCCCGTGGATTATGTAAAAGCACGTAAATACGCTTTTGTAGAAATGACTCGACCCGACCTCAACATTACCACCCATCCGGACGAAACAAAAAACTATGATTTACCAGTTACGTATGGTGCAGAGACATTGGTGATGATTTATGCCAATGGGTTAGGTGTTCCTAAAAACCTTAATTATGCAAGACATATTGCGGCCATGGGTGATGATGATGAATTTCTAATGTTAGAAAACGCGTTGAATAAACCTTTATCTGATCCCTATGCAGGTGCTGTAGATCTCACTTGTTGTAATGTCGATATCCCTGCATCAATGTATGGAATAGCTTGTGTAGACATTTCCTATAGAAAAGAAAACGAACTTCGTTTAGCAGAAACTGATGCGTTATCAGCAAATTGGACGCCGGAACAAAAAGCCGCACTACAAAGTCTTATACAATCTGCAGATAAATTCTTTCATCAATCTACCATTGAGGATCCAACACTAAGTGTTTGTGGAAAAGATGGTAATGATAAAGAGAGTCAGGAACACCTCATGGTAGCAAATAAGCGCGATCAATTAACGCATGAATTAAAACAATTTGCCGCAGGAAAATTTCCTGTTTATACAGCAGCCGATTTTCGTGAGAGCGATGAAACCTTGAACAGAAATTATCAGCATGCGTTGCGTGTTTTAAAGCGTAAAAAAATTAAAGAAGCAAAATACTATGCGGATCCGAATAATGACATTGACACAGCATGCGATGGTCCTTCATTGCCGGATGTTTCTGAAATTCAAGACCTTGAAAAAAACTGGATTCATTATCGCGATGCATGGGTTCGATTAGGTGCGCTGCGTTATCCTGCCGTTCCCCCCGAGGTATGGAAAACGTGGATGACGCGTCAACGTAATAAGCAGATAGCTACGTTTATTAATGATATTGATGGGATGTATTGAAACGTGTAGTCTTAACACCATTTTGAGTATGGAATAAAAATGGCATGAAGCTTACATTTTTGGGTACAGGTTCAGCGTTCACGGTTGGAGTTGATAATTTTCACTCCAATATGATTTTAGAAGATGGTAATTCGCATCGATTATTAATTGATTGTGGTTCAGATGCGCGTCATTCCTTGAATGAATTGAAATTGTCCCATCGTGATATTACCGATGTTTATATTAGCCATTTACATTCGGATCACGTCGGTGGTTTAGAATGGCTTGCGTTTAAATGTAAATTCGATCCTGAAGGTCCGCATAAACCTATTATTCATATTTCTGAGCAGTTAGTCGATCAACTATGGGAACATGTACTTTCCGGTGGTTTACATTCGTTGCACGAAGAAGTATCTGAGTTAGACACGTATTTTCACGTAAAACCCGTAGGAAAAAATAATACGTTTACATGGCGATCCACTAAATTCGAATTAGTCCAAACAGAGCATGTCTATAACGGTGAAAAACGTGTGCCCAGTTTTGGGTTGTTTTTTGCGGTGAATGGCAAGAAAGTTTTTATTACAACAGATACGCAATTTAAACCTGAAGAATATAAGTCCTATTATGAAAAAGCAGATATTATTTTTCATGATTGTGAAACGGCAAAATCTGCCAGTGGTGTGCATGCGCGTTATGAACAATTAAAAACCCTGACGCCGGCTATTAAAGCAAAAATGTGGTTATATCATTATGATAATAGTGAGTTACCCAATGCGGAAAAAGACGGATTTTTAGGGTTTGTGAAAAAAGGCCAGTGTTTTAATTTTTAGTAAAGAACAATGAGTTAAGCTTTTTCTAGAAGAGGAATTTTATGAAAGACGCCGGTTTAAGTTCAGATTATCGTCGCTATGATTCAATCGCAATATTAATTCAGGGCGATGCCGTTTGTGGTGCCAGTTGTTTTGATGGTCGAAAAATTCTTCTTGCTACAAATTCAGGTGAAGAAACAGCTTTGGTTCAAGGGGTAAAATTCTATCTAAAAATAGTTGCTCAAAAAGCTAGTGAAAAACAACTCAGTGAACAACTGTTGACGTTTTTTATTAATGCCGCTAAAGAAAAACTTCTCGCATTTGTGAGTGAGAATGTCAGTCTTTATCAGCGTAATCCAACCTATCAGGCGAGATTCAAAACGGCATTAAACAAAGTTACGCGTTCCATTAAATTTGCTTTTCGACGACCTGAGCATTCCACTGCTTTTCCTTTTCGAATGGCTGAAGCGATGCGCAAAGGAGATTTTTTATTTTTGAATAAAGAAAATAGCCCAAATAAAAATCGTCCTTTGCATGCCGAAATGCGTATTCTCGATTATTTGCATATTTCTCGGGCTGAATTATTTCGCCATAAAAAAGTGACCTATATCGGCGTCTCTAAAAAATGCTGTAAGAATTGTGAAATGGCCATTAAGGCATTTAATATCATTAAAAAGGACGCAATAGTGTGTGTCAGAGGAGAAGGGCATGGATTTAGCTTTGTCGCTGATATTCCCTCTTTTTTATTAGCTGAACCGCAAATTCATCATAAATTTTTAGAGTTAAGAGGTGTTAAGAAATTAGAAGAAGCTTTTTTAATGAATGATAAAGGAAGGATTCCCGGTGAAGAACAATTATTAAGTCCGTCGGGTTCCTTGGGTGAATCTACCCGTATCAGCACCGCCAGTACAGAAGATGGCGAAGCAACCGAGGCTGAGGAAAGTAGTGAAAGCATTGGCGCAATTGTGCCGCAAAATAATTCCCGTGCAAAAAGTGCAGTGCAAGTCATAAAACAATTAAATCAGCCGGCTAAAAAAGCTGTGGTGAAGATACAAAAGGGTGGAGCGGATAACACGACTAAAAAGCCTAAGAGGTTGCAGCATGTTCAAAGCGCACCCGCTGCGATGTTTGCTAAAAAACCTACAGAGAAAAAGCAATCGATACCGCGGCAGCCGAATACACAACCGAGGAAAAAAACACCCAAAGTCACTAAATTGCGTTGAATTAAGTGCGAAACTGATTTTGGCTTACAGTGCTAATATATCGCCAATCTTATTTAATTGAATATCAATTTTGGCTCCAGCCTTTTCCCTTTCCGCGTAAAGTCTTTTTAAGGGTTCATCAATGGGTTCGCTGGTGAGTACAATAGTCCCCCAATGCATCGGTAAGATACAGCGGGCGTTTAAATCCAGTCCTATTTGTAATGCTTCAGCGGGATCGGTGTGAACGAATTTCATCATTTCCACCGGCATATAGGCGCCAATCGCGAGCATCGCGAAATCAAAAGGACCATGCTGTTCACCAATTTCTTTGAAGACAGGTCCATACGCCGTATCGCCTGAGTGAAATAATTTATATTTCTCAGAAGCAATGGCAAAACCGCACCAGTGCGAAATATTACGATCAAATAATCCACGTTTGGAATAATGGTAAGCGGGGAGTGCGGTGAAGGTAATATTTTCAGTGGCATGTTTTTCATGCCAGCCTAATTCAATTATGTTTTTAAAACCTGATTTTTTAATTAGTTTCCCTAGATCCGTAGGGGCAATAATTGTCGTATGTGATTTGGATTTTAATTTTTTTAAAAACGGCATATCTAAATGATCGTAATGATTATGTGTAATCAAAATGTAGTCGATGAGTGGAAGTTCGTGAATACTTAATGCGGGAGGTACATAGCGTTTGGGACCAAATTTTCCAAATGGGCCTGCAATCGTTGAAAAAAACGGATCGATTAAAATTGTTTTTCCCGAGAGTTGTATTAAATAGGTCGCATGTCCTATCCAGGTGATGTAGTCAGCGTTTCCCATGGCATTCAGTTGTTTTTTTAAGTTATGCCCATTGACCCAGTGAATATCGATAGCTGAAAGGGTTTTTTGTACACTTTTGTTTTTTCGCATGAGCTGTCGGATGGCGTGGAGACTGAGGTGGCGTTCCGGAGTGCCCGGTAGATTTTTATGCCGTTTTTTAGCCACGTAAATTCTCCGTTGAATCGATCAGATGCTCTGAATTATACTGGAATTCTTGTGAAAAAGGAGAGCATTATGTCACCAACCCATTCCACCGGTTTTCTTAAAATTGCCGAAGATGCAAAGAAAAAAATCAAAGAAATTGAATTAGCTGAACTGCAACAGCGATTAGCCTCGCAAGCGAATATTTTTCTTGTGGATGTGCGCGAAAAAGAAGAGCATCAACAAGGCAGTGTGTCGTGGGCAATACATCTTTCTAAGGGAGTGATTGAGAGAGATATCGAAAAAACCATTCCCGATAAAACTGCAGAAATTGTGTTGTATTGTGGTGGTGGAAGCCGTTCTGCATTGGCGGCAGAAAATCTTCAGCGCATGGGTTACAAAAATGTTTATTCGTTAATTGGTGGTTATCGTGGTATTCGCGAGAATCCGTCAGATGCATTGAGATAATCCTATGTTTGTTATTCTGGTGAGTTATGTAAAACCTATTGAGATGGTTGATAAATTTTTAGTAGATCATCGCGATTTTCTGGAGCAAGGATATCAAAAAAATTACTTTGTCGTGTCGGGTCCGCGAAATCCTCGTACCGGTGGAATCATTATTTCGCAATTAAAAGATCGTCAGCTGCTTGAAAATATTCTCAAACAGGATCCGTTTGCAATTCATGGGATAGCCACCTATGAAATTATTGAATTCACGCCTGTTAAATTTCACACTGAATTTTCAAGATTTATTGAGGGTTGAGGGTTACAAATGATCCTCTTCATCCGCCATCGCTTCGGCTTTTGTTTTATGCACTGTGCCATCTTTATGATGCGGTGGTGAATAAATCGTATAAAACTTTAGCGGTTCGGTGGATGAAGTATTAATAACATTATGTTCGGTTCCGGCCGGAACAATAATCGCATCATCTTCTTTTATTACGTGTTCTTTTTTATTCATGATAACTTTGCCTTGGCCGTGTTCAATTCGAAAGAATTGATCATTGACGCTGTGAACTTCTAATCCAATTTCTTCATTGGGTTTTAAGGTCATTAATACCAATTGCATGTGTTGGCTGGTATATAATACTTTTCTAAATAAAGTATTTTCGAGGGTGAGTTTTTCGATGTTATCAATATAGCCTGTCATGATGATCTCCTTCGTTTAAAACTTAAGCCAATTAAAAAGCGCGAAATAAGATAATACAGCAATCCTGAACCCACAAGAATTAAAAGTAAATATTCCACTGAAAACCCCAGAAAATCTGTTAATAACGGATTAGAAACAGGGGAAGGAGTATGGGTTAGTTTTAATATAAGACAAAAAATAATAAATAAAAATGACGGTGCATAATTAATGGCAAAGCTAATCAGTGATGAGCGTTTTATCATGATGGCTAATTCCGTCTCGGTAAAAAAACGTTTTTCATTTTTGATAAAATCTTCGGTTAAGGTTTGTGGAACTATCATGCACAAAATGACAATTAAGATGAGATCAGGCATGCGGAGATTGAGAAAGTACGCCACACTAAAAAGTAACGTTATGCCAATCAGATACCCCAGTAAATAATAGCCGAAAAATTGCCAGACATATTTCTTGAGCGGTATATCCATTACGGTCTTTCCTCATAACATGATGGGAATAGTATGCCGATTCTGCGAAAAGGTGGCAATTGCGTAAACTACACGGGGAGTATCTTGCTCCCCGTTTCACTTAGGTATTCAGTGGAATAATTGTGCGAACTTGATTACGGCGTAATGTTTGTATTGCAGGCGTTTTAATAAACACTAAATCTTGCGTAACACTCATCAATGTTCCTTGAAACTTCCTGCCGGTACGTAGATAAACAACAACGGGTTGTTTCGTTTGAATGAGGTCTAAAAAATACTTTTCCTGCAGTGACTCTGATATGTACATTGGCATCTCCTTATGCATAATTTCCAAGTAGAATCATTCTAACATGTCAATTTTTTTTTACACGATTTTTTTTAACAGGGTTATATCCCGTGCATGTGCTTCATCTGTCGAGAACTTATGAAAAGACGGCCTGTCAGGGTTGGCGAAAGCATGCTCGGCATCGGGATAGACATAAATCGCGGCATTGGGTTTGCCTTTCATGACTTCACGGAGCGCATCCACCTGTTTAGCAGAAATATTCGCATCATCACCGCCAAAATGAAATTGAATAAGACAGGTTATGTTTTTCGCAACATCTAAATGCTCATGAATACCGCCACCATAATAGGAAATCGCCACATCGAGTTTTTCCTCTGCGGCGATTAAATAGGCAAGTTTTCCGCCTAAGCAAAATCCAATCACCCCTGCTTTGCCTGAGCTATCTTTCCGCTTTTTGAGTTCCGTTAGGGTTGAGTGAATATCACGTAACGCGAGCGGGATATTAAATTTCTGATAACAATTCATGGCAATTTCGCGTTCATGCTCGTCATACCCTAAATCCAAATACGGTTTGATACGCCAAAATAAATCGGGTGCGCAGGCGATGTAACCTAATTTTGCATAGTGATCGCAGACTTCACGAATCGAATGATTTACGCCATACGCTTCTTGTAGCACGACCATAATCATTCTATTGGATTTTTCAGCTTTGGGTAATGAGAGATACGCAGAAAAAAGCGCGCCGTCGTGAGAGGGAATCGTTATCGTTTTGCTCATCCATGTTCTCCATGTAAAATGGAACACTATCATAGGAGATTTGCGATGGTGAAAAAAGGATTTCTTTTTATCCTACTTTTTCTTTTTTCGGTTACGGGATTTGCGAAGGATGCGACATCAATGAAGGAAGCGATATTTGCAGGTGGTTGTTTTTGGTGTGTGCAAGCGGATTTTGAAAAATTACCCGGCGTAGTCAAAACGATTTCAGGATATGACGGGGGAACCCATCCCAACCCCACCTACGAAGAGGTGTGCTCCGGAAAAACTAACTATGCGGAAGTCGTCAAAGTTATTTATGATCCGACAAAACTAAGTTATGCCATATTAGTTAATTATTTTTTACACCATATTGATCCCACGACAAAAGATAAGCAATTTTGTGATGTGGGCAAACAATATCGCACGGCTATTTTTTATTTAGATAAAAAGCAAAAATCTCAGGCGGAAACAATTTTAGGCTATGTCAAAAAACAATTGCCGCAGGTGTATACGGAAATTGTTCCTTCCACGAATTTTTATCCCGCTGAAAATTATCACCAAGATTATTATTTAAAAAATCCGGCCAGTTACGCGTTTTATCGTTGGCACTCAGGGCGCGATCAGCGTATCAGCGAAGTATGGGGGAAAGCACAAGACCCGACGTCGGACTATCATAAGTTTAATAAAACAGAAAAAATAAAAACATTAACCCCTGAAGAATATGAAGTTACTCAAAAAGAAGGGACTGAAAAACCGTTTGAAAATGCGTATTGGAATAATCATGCGCCGGGGATTTATGTGGATATCGTGTCTGGTGAGCCGTTATTTGCGTCAACAGATAAATTTGATTCGGGAACGGGGTGGCCCAGTTTTACCAACGTGTTAGACCCGCGAAATGTATATTTGAAAGAGGATCGCAAATTATTGCAATCGCGCACAGAAGTCCGATCAAAATATGCAGATTCCCACTTAGGCCATTTATTTGATGATGGTCCCGCACCTACAGGAAAACGGTATTGCATTAATTCGGCAGCGTTGCGTTTTATTCCGGCAGATAAACTCGACGCGGAAGGGTATGGGCAATACCGTTATTTATTTGATAAAGATCACATGAAAAAACTCGAAGCCAATGATAAAGCTAAGCATGCCGATGATGCGCCACTTCCCTTACCCAAGGATGATAAAAAAACCTCATGAAACCCTTTTTAAAATGGGCAGGAAATAAATACACCATTATTCAACGCATTAAATCCGTATTGCCGTTCGGTAAACGATTAGTAGAACCTTTTGTGGGGTCAGGCGCAGTATTTTTAAATACCGATTTTTCTGAGTATTATCTGGCTGAAATTAATCAAGATTTGATTACTGTATTTAATACGCTTAAACAGGAAGGTAATACTTTTATTGAGTCTTGTCGTGAATTTTTTACACCCGACAATAATTCGGAAAGCCAATATTATGTACTGAGAGACTTATTTAATGACACGCGCGATCCACGGTTATTTATTTACTTAAATAAACACTGTTTTAATGGCTTATGTCGATATAATAAAAATAACCAATTTAATACGCCTTTCGGCAAATATAAAAAACCCTATTTTCCTGAAAAGGAAATGAAATTTTTTCTGGAAAAAGCCCCTCTCGCACAATTTACCTGTGAAGATTTTGCTCAAACGATGGATAAAGCAGAACCGGGCGATGTAATTTATTGTGATCCGCCTTATGTGCCGTTGTCCAAAACATCAAGTTTTACCAGTTATCAGAGTATTCCGTTTGGTGAAGCGCAACAGCGATTATTGGCACAAAAAGCCCTCGAGTGTCAGGCGCGTGGAATTCCCGTGATTATTTCAAATCATTTGACGGATTTTATCGAAGATATTTATGCCAATGCAGAAATTATTGCATTTGATGTACAGCGCATAATTAGTGCCAAATCTGCCTGCCGCCAAAAAGTCAAAGAAATATTGGGAGTATTTGAATGCAAATAATGTTTTTGGGGGCAGCGGGATGTGTGACGGGATCGAAATTTTTATTAACCCTCGGCAACAAAAAAATCTTAGTGGATTGTGGATTATTTCAAGGTCCTAAAGAATTGCGTTTGCGAAACTGGAATCGATTCCCCCTTAATCCCAGCGAAATTGATGCGGTATTATTAACCCATGCGCATATTGATCACTCTGGCTATATTCCGCTGTTAGTCAAAAATGGGTTTAAGGGAGCTATTTATTGTACGCGGGGAACACGTGAATTATGTGAAATTTTATTGCGGGACAGTGCAAAATTGCAGGAAGAAGAAGCCGAAATGGCAAATCGGTATCATTCCTCCAAGCATCATCCCGCTTTACCGTTATATACATTATCTGATGCGGAAAAAGCATTATCCCATTTTAAGTCTGTGGAATTTAACCATCCGGTAACACTGTTTGAGGGCCCGCAATTTAATTTTTTACGCGCCGGTCATATTATTGGCGCGGCTTTTATTAAAATAACGTATGACAATAAGTCTATTTTATTTTCCGGTGATGTGGGGCGTTTGCATGATCCGATTATGCGCGAACCTATGGACGTCGATGGCTCAGATTATCTTGTTTTAGAATCTACGTATGGCGATCGTCCACATACGTCAGGTGATCCTACAGTACAATTAGCAGAAATTATTAATAGAACCGTTCAGCGGGGCGGTGTGGTAATTATTCCATCTTTTGCCGTGGGTCGTAGTCAAACCATTTTGTATTATTTGCATCAATTAAAAGTGGCTAAAAAAATTCCAGCCATACCTATTTATTTAGACAGTCCAATGGCCATCAATGCCACCGAATTATTATGCGAGCATGCGGAAAGTCATAAGTGGAGTGCGGATCAATGCAGTACCTTTTGTAGTGTGGCGACCTATATTAATACTATTGAGGAATCAAAGGCACTCGATCATGTCGATCATCCTATTATTTTGATTGCGAGCAGTGGAATGGCAACGGGTGGGCGTGTATTGCATCACCTGCAAAAATATTTGCCTGATGCTAAAAATACGATTTTATTTACAGGTTACCAATCCAAAGGAACGCGCGGTGATCGTATTTTAAGCGGCGAAAAAAATGTCAGAATTTACGGCGAAATGATTCCTGTGAATGCAGAAATTGAATTGCTTGTGAATGTGTCTGCGCATGCGGATTATCCTGAAATACTCGAATGGCTAAGTCATTTTACAAAAAAGCCTCAAAAAGTTTTTTTGGTACACGGTGAGCTGGAATCCACAAAACAATTTAAACAAAAAATTCAGGAGAAATTTCAGTGGGATTGCTATATTCCTGATTATCTTGAAAAAGTAATGCTAGCATGAATCTCTGTCAATTAATGGCGAGTGCGTTTTAATACCACGTAAACCGCGCCGGTTCCGCCGTGTTTCGGAATAGCGGAAGAAAAAGCCAAAACCTGATCAATTTGTTTCAACCAGTTTCCGATATGATTCTTGAGGATTTTTCCTTTGCCGTGAATGACTCTGACGCAACGCGCGTGATTATGTAAAGCCCGTTGAATAAAGCGGGACAGATTTTCGCGGGATTCTTCGACGGTCATGCCGTGCAGATCAATTTCAGCGGAGGGGGCGATTTTTCCCGTACGCAGATCTTTCAATGTTTTATGCTGTAATCCGCCACGGCTATAAAAAAGCGTATCGGTGGGTGAGAGGCTTTCATCCGGTTTGTCATAAAGTTCAATAGAGGAAGGGGATGAAGCGTGAGAGGAATGAGGAGCGGGGGCTATATTTAATTTTTTGACAGCTTCGCGAAACAGTTCACGATCTTCTTTTGAAATCTTAGGCATTTTCTAATATATGTTTTTTAAAGCATTTTTCCGCGTGAACTAAGCCTTCTGGTGTGAGTAAAACGCTTTTGGCATGAGTGTCAGAGCCGCGAATATAATTTTTTTCTTGAAGTCGCTCTAAACTATCATCAAAACATTTCCATGCGCGAGTGGTAGAGCCGTCTTCAAATTTATTTTGGGCCATCAGAGCCAAAATCACTTCGTCGATCTTGTTTTCCAATTCCATTTTGTTCTCCCGTATGAGTTATGGGGGAAGTATAAATCGTACTGCTGGATTTCCACAAGGAATTATTTAAAAAGACATTGAGTGTTTCGAGTTGTATCTTAAATAGTCCAAGGATTTCACGACAAGTATTGGAATATTCTTTAAAAGGACGTTGTTGAAATGCAGCGCTGTGATTGCCATCAAAATTCTCAACCCAGATGATAAATTGCGATTTTTCTTCGCCTGACATTCGGGCATCCAAATCAGGGCTGAGCATTTTTAATAAATCATAATCTTTCAATAAGGTTAAGCCGCGCGCCGCTTTTCCCGAGTAAAGCATTTTTACAAAGGCGTGTGAAACCAATTCAGCATAGCGATTTTCTTTCTGCGTGCTAAGCATTTTTTTGTGATCATGAGTCCAGATGAGCGTAGAAGGGTGCAATGTATAATCAGGACATTTGGCTAAAAATCGAATGGCACGTAACAGTGTTATCGGAATAGCCTCGCCTTCATGTGATTGGGTCACTAACCGCAATTCGCGATTTTTTTGTGTGCGCAGTGATACTAAGCCGCCTTGTGTATCGATAAAAATTTCTTCGCCATCTACAATCGTCGAAAACACCGTGTTTTCGGGGAAATCTAGGCTGGCTTGAAACGTTGTGATAAGGGCGTGTAGTTTTTGGTCGTGGTTTTCTTCGTTTCGCAAAGGAGACATATCGAGAACGACAGATGGGCCCGCTGAAAATTTTACTTTTACAACGGGATGTTTGCCATAGACGACGTGAGTGGTAAATCCCAGTGTATTTTCATGTGCTGAGAGAAATTGTATGAGTTCTTCGAATGTGCAATTGACTTTGAAATCAATATCGTTTGCAAAGACAGGGTACGAAAAATACCGTTGTCGGTGTTGTGCACTGCCAAAGAGAAATAAAGCAAATTTAAAATCAGTAGATTCGGTGGCATGTTGATTAAAAAGCGCCATGAGTGCGTCAAGTAGATTAAATGGGGACCGCGTTTTAATTTTGCTATTTTCGTCTTGCTCACTAAGCTTTTCGTATGAGACAAATTTTCGAAAGTGTTTCTTAAGATAATTCCTGAGTGAAGCAGGGGATGGTGCGCGGGAAATAGATGGCTGTTCTGATAATGCTGTCAGTACCCTTAAAGGTGTTGAGGGAGATTTTTTTTCTGTTTCTGTGTCAGGTAGTGACGGAAATGTCCGTGAGGGAGACGTGGGTTCAGGTTCAGATTTAGGTGGGCGCTGAGAAACAGGGGGTGCTACTTTAGGAGGTTTCGCTGTCGTAGATTTCTTTTTATGAGTTTTTTTCTTTTTTGTTTTCGTTGTTTCAGGTTTTTCATCGCACAGTTCGGCAAGTAAGCGTGCTTCAGCGGCTTTATCAGACAGCACATCTCTTTTGCATGGGATAGTTTTTTTGGGTTCCGGCCGTGGTTTATTTAAAATCGCATAATAATAACTTTCAAGCGCATTATGCACTTGCGGTGTTAATTCCGGATCATTGAGTTCAAGCGATTTTTTACAGATCAAGAAAAAAGCTATCGGAAAACTCAACACTTTCCAATCATTGTAAAACATTTTTGCTTCAGCAAGAAATGCACTTACGGTAGCTTTTTTATTTTTATCTTCTGAAAAAAGCATGTTCAATGTTGCGATGGCGTTTCTCATCATGACATTGAATCGTGCATCCATTTTATCTTTGAGTGGTGTATCTTTTTTGTTGGAAAGGGATTTTAACTTTTTATAGTTTGATTCATCTATCGTAATTTTTTTGAGTGCATCGACAATGGGGTTTTTATCGTTAGTGCGTTCCATCATGAGATAGAGATGCAAGTGTCTGATAATAGGGATGTCCACCCCATCAGAATAAATCATGCTGTCGAAATAAAACATCAATTTGTTAAAGTGGTCGGGTTCTGAAGCGATACATAAACGTTGAAGAAACGTCTTTGTCATTCCATTTGCAGTAAATTCTTTATAGGTTAACGGGTCCATTCCTAAAAAATAGTACTCTGTGGAACGTAAAAAATAAAAATACACATATAAAGCGGGGAGATGTAGCCTAATGGGAGCCGATAGACTTTCCAGTACGGGAAATGCCGCGGTGTGTGTCAATGATTGTAATTGTGTGTGTAAAAATTTCAGCCGTCCAAAAATAGTGAGCTCGCCCTGAATTTTTTTACTTAAGCCTGTTTTTGTTGTCAGAAAAGATTGTGCGATTTCCGCCAAGACATTACGTTGGAATGCCTCAAAATTAAAATCCGGTATTTTTTTTCGTAGTCTATGATCAAATGGGGTTTCTTCGGTGAAACAGCACACAATATAACCAATAAAAATTCTGTCTTCGTCTGTGTATTCTTCGCCAATTGTGATAGCACCAATCGAGTGATTGATGATTTGAGTAATACTCTGGGACCATATATTTAATGGATTTTCTTTTTGAACGTCATAAAAAAGCCGCCTGGCTTCGGTAGCAATATTATTGAGTTTGATTTTTGTATATTCTTCGTAATTAATATATTCCTGGAGTGTACACGCAAATTGATAGACCGATGAAACGACGGCTCCCGGTTCTTTTTTGGCTATGTGTTGGATATGGGCTTTCAGTGCACAAATAAAGATAAGCACTTTAAAGGATACTGTTTGTGCGAGTAAGCGCTCAGGGCTAGTATTTTGGCGAAAATGAGTGAGAAATAACTCAAGTTCTAAGCATCGTTTTAGCCAAGCTTCAAATGTTTGAGTATCAGGAGGATTTTTTTTAAGCAGTAATACATATTCTGCAAGTAATAGTAATGCGCGCGCAGTGATGGATTCGAGTGTTGGCAATAAGGCGTTATTGTTAGTAAGTGTGCTGTTTCGACGAAAAAGTGAAATCAGTTCATTAACTAAATCGGTATCAACGTTCGGTTTTGTGAGAGATTCAAGATAAGCTTCGGCGTTGGCGAGAATACTGTCAGTCGTATCTGTTGTCGTTTCTTGCATAATAGTTCGCTCTTTTCTTTATTTCGGGAATTCTACCGAAGTTCTGTGAAAATCACCAGAATACTGGTAAATTGAGCCTCTCGGGAGGCGATATGCGAACTGTATTATTGAATTTTTTGTTGGCGATAGTTTTTTCAAGTGCGGTTTCTTCTGCATTAGCAACAACACGCATCGTTAATCTTGATGTGGGCTATAAAACCGTGGATTTTGCAGGAAAATCGGTACAAGCCATTGCGATCAACAATCACATTCCCGGTCCTACATTACATTTTAAAGAAGGTGATACGGTTACGATTAATGTCTTTAATCATTTAAATACAGGCACGACAATTCATTGGCACGGTTTAGTAGTGCCATGGAAAATGGATGGTGTAGAAGGGATTTCACAAGACGCCATTTCGTCGGGTGGAGTGTTTCATTATCATTTTACGTTACATCAATCCGGAACGTATTGGTATCACTCGCATGCTGGGCTTCAAGAACAACAGGGCGAATACGGTGCTCTTATCATTGAACCTCGGACTCCGTCAGTTTATCACGCTAAAAATTATCCGATTGTTATATCAGATTGGAGCAATACGGATCCGAGTCAAATCTATGCCAATTTGAAAAAAGAAGGCGATTATTATTCCACGGAGTTTTCGCAGCAACCCTCACTCGTCAATTTAATTCAGCATTATAGTCCAGAATTATTACAAGAATACATGATGATGGAAAAAATGCGCATGAGCATGTATGACTATACGGATGTCAAATACGACAGTTATTTAATTAATGGCCAACCTGAAAACTGTCCTTATATTATTCCCACCAATCCAGGTGAGTTTGTGCGGTTACGTTTTATTGGTGCGGGTGCCGCGACTATTTTTAAAGTAAGCGTTCCTGATTATGTTATGAAAATTATTGCCGTTGATGGTAATGATATTAAGCCATATAACACGGATGCGTTTACGCTTGCGCCAGGTGAAACGTATGATGTTTTAATTCAGGCCAATCAAAATCCTATTACTATTCATGCGGAATTATCAAAGCCTAAAATGGTAATGCCGATGAATCATGGTATGGCAATGAATATGCCGGGCATGGATATGTCAAACATGAATATGTCGGATGCTCACAGTAATAAGTACAGTAATCTCGTTTCACCGGTTGTAACCAATGATCCGCATAAGCCCCTTTATAAAATTATTCATATGGATCTGAATGGCTATATGGGGCGATATATTTGGTTTATTAATGGCACACCTGAATATAATGCAGAACCTATTTTGTTTGAACACGGAAAACGTTACCGCATTATTTTTACCAATAGTTCGATGATGCATCATCCCATGCATATCCATGGCCACTGGTTTATTTTGCGAAATGGACACGGCGCGTATGACCCAAGATTACATACTATAGATGTCGGGCCGGGTGAAACGATTACCGCAGATGTGGATGCGAATGTGAGTGGGCAGTGGTTTTTTCACTGCCATTTGTTGTATCACATGATGTCTGGAATGTCGCGCGTGTTTCAATATACGTCGATGCAAAATCGACCTCTGCATCCGATGGCTCATCCACAACATATCTATGAAGCGACCTTTTTAGATATTGGCGAAGATCCTTTTAATAATTTACAAAAAATAACACTTAAATCCTATTGGGGAAGTGATTTTAATAAATTGGAAATTTACAGTGAAGATGCTGAAATGGAGAAGGGCGTCATTAAAAATGCTGATGTGGATTTATTTTATTGGCATTTGATCAATGAATTTTGGGCCGTCAAAGCCGGCATGAATTATTTTTACCGTCCGGCAGAACACGGCTATTGGCAACCTGGAATTGGGATAGAGGGGTTAATGCCCTATTTTATTAGTACTGATATTAGGTCATATTATCACAGTGGCAGTGAAAAGTTTGATATTCAATTATCACGTGATTCGCAAATTACCAATAAATTTTTTATTCGAACGGGTGTTCGCGGTATTTTAGCGACTAAAACAGTACCCCAAGATGATGTGGGCGCGGGATTAAACCAATTGCATTTTATTATTCGTCCCTATTATCAATTAAATCCGAATTTGGCTTTATTTACAGAATATGAACATGATTCGAATTATGGTGCGGTAAGTTATTTAGGTTCAGAGAATTCGGTGACGTTGGGAGTCTCCATATTGTTATAACCGCAAACGATTCGCGTTCATCACAACGGTCACGGATGATAATGCCATCGCCAATCCGGCAATCATCGGATTTAATAATAATCCTGTGAATGGATATAAAATTCCGGCAGCAATGGGTATCCCAATAATATTATAAATAAAGGCCCCGAATAAATTTTGTTTCATATTTCGAACGGTGGCTTTCGAAATCATTATGGCATCGACAATGCCGTGTAAAGAACTGCGCATTAAGGTAATTCCTGCGCTTTCAATCGCAATATCTGTTCCACTGCCAATCGCAAATCCAACATCGGCTTGTGCTAACGCAGGTGCGTCGTTAATGCCATCACCTACCATGCCAATAATATTATTTTTCTTGCCAGTCCTGACCTGTAATTTTTTGATTTCGTTAGCTTTATCTTCGGGTGATACTTCCGCTAAAACAATTTTGATGCCTACTTGTTTGGCAATAAAATCTGCCGTGTCGTGATGGTCACCCGTCAATAAAATAATTTCTAAACCCATGTTTTGTAATTGTTTTATGGCTGGCGCAGAGTCGGATTTAATTTTATCGGCAATGAATATAACGCCCGAGAATGTATTATCAACTGCAATATAAACGGGGGTTTGGCCATTTTTGGTATAATTCTCATTTACGGTAATATTATTTCTTTGCATGAATTTTTTATTACCAATTAAAATAATTTCTTTGTGAATAACCGCTTTTACGCCTTGTCCTGAAATGGCTTCAAATTGAGTGGCGGGTAATACTTCAATATGCCTTTCTTGCGCAGCCCTTAAAATTGCCTCCGCAAACGCGTGTTCTGAATGAACTTCAACACTTGCAGCTAATTGTAATAAGCCTTTTTCATCCCATTTTTTTTCAGCAACAATATGCGTCACGCTGGGTTTGCCTTCGGTAACCGTTCCGGTTTTATCTAATACGATGGTTTTTAATTGACCGGCAAGTTGTAATGCATCGCCATTACGAATTAATACGCCATGTTGTGCGGCTTTTCCAATGCCCACCATCACGGAAATGGGGACGGCTAATCCTACGGCACACGGACATGCAATAATTAATACCGACATGGCGGTGACCAATACATATGCGTCTTTGGGATTGGGTCCAAAATTAAACCATATTAATGCTGTAATCACTGCGATGAGAATTACCCCCGGCGCAAAAATCGCTGAAACTTTATCTGCCATTTTTGCCATCGCGGGTTTAGATGCTTGTGCTTGTTGAACTGTTTGAATAATTTTCGCTAATACAGTCTCGGTGCCAATTTTGGTCGCTTTAAAAATAAAACTGCCGGTTTTATTTAGTGTTGCGCCAACAACAGGACTTCCCACGTTTTTTTCAACGGGAATGGGTTCGCCGGTTAACATGGATTCATCCACCGACGAGTGGCCTTCAATAATAATTCCGTCTACCGGAATTTTTTCGCCGGGACGAACACGTAATAAATCATTGAGTTGAACATTTTCAATTGGAATATCGATTTCTTGACTCGGTTTAACCAGGCGCGCGGTTTTCGCTTGTAAGCCAATTAATTTTTTTATCGCTACGGATGTATTTTGTCGCGCGCGCTGTTCGAGCAAGTTGCCTAAATTAATTAAAGCAATAATTATGACAGCCGATTCAAAATATACATGTCGCGCCAAAACAGGGAAGTAAGTAGGCAAAAATACGACTGCAGCAGAATATAACCACGCCATGCCTGTGCCGATAGAAACCAGCGTATCCATATTGGCTTGATGAAGTTTTAATGCATTCCACGCGTTTTTATAAAAATGTCCGCCGGAATAAATTAATACTATTAAGGAGAGTAGGGTGATAACCATATTCATCAGGGGATTAAAATTAATATTTAACATGTTTGTGATAAATAAAGGTGTTCCAATAATAGCTGCAAACAGTGTTTTATGCAGCAAATCATGAGAGTAATGCTCATGCATGTGAGTGTCGTGTGAAGGTTTGCAGCTTGAGCAGTGGGCGGTTTTCATCCAGATCTCCTTGTGAAGCCAGGATTATAACCAATTATTAAGGCCACAAAACAGGCGCTAATTAATTCTGCAGCAGACCTGGCATGATATCTAGGTCTGCAAAAATCTTGCCGCATTTATAATCTCTTTACCGCATTAAATAAATTATAGGCGAGGTGAATATGAATACAGCCTTATTTCAAAGCGTATCGCTATTTTCAGGTATTTCACCTGACAGTCTCCACGCATTATCCCAGTTAACCAAACAGCAAGTATTCAAAAAGGGGGAAGTTATTTTAGATTTCCCGCATTCCAGTAAAACATTTTTATATGTGCTCAAGGGTTGGATTAAATTATTTAAAGAAAGCGCAGAGGGTGAAGAAATTATTGTTGATGTACTGACGAACACGCAACATTGTGGTGAAACATTTGCATTTAATGAAAATCCAACTGATTACTATGAAGCCCAATCCTTATCCGAAACAGAAGTATTAACATTGCCTATCGAGGGTTTAAAAAAATTAATGTTTACAGATCATGCGCTTTCGATTAATTTTCTTCAGGCGGCCCTGCAAAAGCAGCATACGCTTAATATGAATATGGAGCATATGGCCATTCAAAATGCAGCACAACGTATAGGGTGTTATATTTTACGGTTACGGCGCACGCAGGCTTCTCAATTACCGTATGATAAAACGCTATTGGCGCTTCGTTTGGGAATGCGTCCCGAAACCTTTTCGCGCGCCTTGCATAAATTACATGAAGAATGTGAAGTTCAGCTTGAAGGTGACGCTATTCACATTTTAAATATGAGTAAATTAATTAATTACGTCTGTAAACACTGTTCCAAAATCTATCCGTGCAATGAAGCGGCTTAATTAGCCGCTTCATTAT
The DNA here is from genome assembly GCA_964559315.1 of uncultured Coxiellaceae bacterium. Classification (GTDB taxonomy): domain Bacteria; phylum Pseudomonadota; class Gammaproteobacteria; order DASZBR01; family DASZBR01; genus DASZBR01. The sequence goes on along the minus strand of CAZLGL010000006.1, from coordinate 2,228 downwards.
TAGGCCACACGGGTATTTTTTAATAACTCTGCAAGTAAAGATTTTCGAGGAATACGTCTTACGATATCACCCAGCGATACGATGCCAGATACTGTTTGATGTTTATCGCGAATTAAAATACGCCTGATATTATTTTTATGCATTTTAAAGACGACTTGTTCAAGCGGTGAATCTTCATCGCAAAAAATAACATGGGTTGTCATGATTTCTGTAACAAGAGTTTTTTCGAGATCTTTATTTGCGCTGAGTGCGCGAAGCATAATGTCGCGATCGGTAATAATGCCTTTAATCTCTTTGCTATCACCCACGGGTAAAATACCGCAGTTCATCGTTTCCATTTTCTTCATGGCATCGTGGATGGTTGCTTTTTCCCCAATAATGACAGGGTTCTTTGTCATGACGTCTGCGATTTTCATAACGTACTCCTTGAGATAAAAAAGAATAGTTACTATTTAATAAAAGTTAGAAATTTTTTGCCTTGATGATGGTCAAGGTAGTTAGCCAGCAGTAATCGTGCTGATTTGTTCTTTGTAAACCAGTTGCGGTATGGGGTCGTCGAGAAAAATGGCGGTTTCAGAGTGTCCCACAATTGTTCCTCTGAGTTTAATTCCATTTTTAAGATAAACGGAAACGGGGGATTGAGCAGCAATAAGGGCGCTGAGAAACTGCGTTTGGCAATTGGGCATCGTTAAACTTCCTTGTAAGGATGAGAAATACTGTAAGTATATTTCACGGACATTGTAATAGCTACTCGTACAAATGACTACAGTTACCTATTAATATTTCTAGGTTGCCTATTGATTGAAAGGGTATTGGCGGGTCCAGCAGGAATCGAGGAATTACAGAGGGATTTCATTGGTTCGAGAGGTAGGACGTTGGAGACAGTTGAGGCGTTGATTTTGCGTTTAGCATCTCTTCGTCGAGTGCATCCCGTAAGGTATATCGTTTTTCCGTGCTGATATATTTCAGTATAAATAGCTGGTCAACGGCGTTTTGTAATCCACAGAGTAGGCCACGAAATGCTACAGCTTCTTCTTCTGCCGTGATAAGAAAATCATTCATCACGATTTTGCGAGTTAACTCACCGCATTTTATTTTTGCTTTCTGTTCAGTTTCATCGAGAATTTTAATGACAAATTTACCATCTTCCCGAGTGAAAAATACATCATCATCGAGAAAATCCTTTTTCGGTTGTGGAAACATCATGAAAATATTTTCACCAATTTTTTGAGCGAGTCGTGTGTCGAGTGGATATGAGGGAATGGCAGAATATTTTACAGAGTAGCTCAAGCGATATTTTTTCGTATAGGGCGATTTTTTGGGGAAAGCAGCTTTCCATTCCACGGAGCGGACAATTTTTGCAGGAAGCGTTGGGTCTTCTTCCATGATGAATCCCCTAAGTATTTTTGAGGTATAACATTTGCAGGGGGAAAATAGCAAGGAGTGCGTCAGGAAAAAATGGTGGGCTATTAATACTGGAAAAACCTTACGGTTTTCTTAATAGCGGTGCCATTTTTCCAAGGCTTTGCACACTGGATGCAGGGGGAGTTATAAAAAAGGGTGTTCGAGCGGTTTGTTTTTTACGTGCAGTAATTTCGGCTAGTTTTTCTTGAGTTTTTTTACGGATTTGAGTTTTATTTTCTTCATTTAAAAAATTATTCAATTCTTTATGTTTGGTTGGACTGATAAAATAGTATTCAATTTCAAGTGTTTCCAATGCAGATTGAATGAATTTTTTATCGCCTGAGATCAAAATTTTATTTTTGTCGCGAGACATATTGTGGGGGAACCACACGCGAAGCAGAGCGATTTTATGAGAGGCGTCAATGATGTCTTTTGCAGTGAGCTCTATGACATGCTGGCCCTTTTTGTGGGAGAGAAGTGTAATATGGTTATCGAAGAAAGCGGTGTCTTGCATCAATAACCTCTTATTTGATTTAGTATTCATCAAAAAATTGGTGGGCCCACCAGGACTCGAACCTGGGACCAAGAGATTATGAGAAATCGAAGAAAGGATTCTCGATTTTTCTATTTTTATCTAAACCCTTTGATTTTTATTGATAATTTGAATTTCTAGAATTCTCAGATATTCTCTCGAATTCTCCAAAATACCCCACTTTTCTTGGCATGATTACACACAAATTACACACAGAAATTTGAACGGTGCAAAAAGGTTGTAAAGCCCCCATCAACTCCCCAGCTTTCAAATAGAGTAATTTGGAATTAAT
>CAZLGL010000005.1:0-185200 GCA_964559315.1 uncultured Coxiellaceae bacterium | reverse complement strand
TTAAAGTACCAAAAAACTCTATTTCTTACCTGGGATATTTTAAGGGGGTGTTACCCAATTTCCAGATGCTTATAGTGAAGACATCGCTTACTGCAAAAGGTTACTGCCAGCAGCCGTAGCAAATTTACTTCAAACACAAGGTTTGCATAATACTCGGCCGCAAAAAAGATCTAGAGGTGATAATTCAAGACAGGCAAATACGCCAAGAAATTAAAAAATAAAAAAAGATTATTCAGAGTGAAGCGCACTCTAGCTTTAGCACTAAGAGACCTCTTACTAGTTAGATAGGAACCTCTCAGTCGCTACACCTTTTAAAGTGACAGTTTAGTTAAAACGTGCCAGTGATTCATTCGATACATCAAATTTTTTAGCTTCATCAGGGGGCTCGTTTTTTATTTTTTTTAATTCAGTTTTATCTGCTATATCAGCATTGTCTGAAGTTTGAGATTGAATGAGACCAAATTGCTGTATTTTTACGGCTTGATTTTCTTCTTCATTTCGCTCACGTTTGTTGCTGGCATCATTATTTTTCATTTGATTGCATTTTTCTTTTTCAGCTTTTAGCTGCCAATATTCATCTTCCATTGCTGCACAGCTAACGTAGCATAATTGCTGAATATCCTGAAAAATAGTTACATTGCCATTAAAAACATCAGAAAATTGTGTTTTAAATATTGAGAGTTTCTTTAAAATTGTCCCGGGATGCTCTTCAATTAACTTGCTTAAAGGCATGATTTTAGTCTTCAGAAATACACAAAATACTTTCTCAAATTCATCATCATGAGGAGTAGTGATTAAGGTGTTTGGAACAAATTCTCCAATCTCTTCATCAACATGTTTTTTGCGTATTATGCCTATAAATAAGAGGGAGAACGTAACCATCTCTTCAAACGCTTTCTTATCATCATGTAATAGTGCTGCAGATTTATCAAAACACATGTAAGAGAGTGATTGTAATGTATTTTCATCATGCTTCGCTAATAATTGTTTTGCAGTGAAGGAGAGTAAACAGTGGATGGCGGTTGCACTCAACTCGTAATATTTCTCTCTATTTTCAACGCATTTTTTCATTAATTCTAAGAAAAGTTCTTTGTTTACTTCAAAGGATGCTCTGAAAAACTTGAATGCATTTTTTTGAGATTCGTCGGATGGGCCTTCCCTCAATGCAAAAACTGCCGCCATGAAACACGCAAATGATGTCGTGAGCGGGCTAGTATTATCTTTGAGACAATCGGATGCAATATATTCGAAAATAAAATATTTACAAAATATAGGATAGCGTAATATGGGTTCAAATCCTTCATTTTCTAGTGCTACAAATGCACACTTAACACCTTCTAATCCTGTACAATTGTCTTTATTGGCTTGAGTAATATCTACACCGTGTTTATAAAGGTAAGCACATATTTTGATATAATAGTCGGCATTTGAATCAGGACAAGGATCATCGAGACACAATATGGCATTATTGCCTTCTAAATCAGTTGTGATGAGATCAGCGCCTAAGCTCTTAAAAAGAGGAAGCTGCTCAGGATTGCCCGATAGAGCACAAACAATAACAACTGTTTCCCCCAGCTTATTTGCTACATGAGGATTGCTCACTTTTTGCCAAAGATACCTTATTAAATCAGGACCACAACATGATACACTTGAAAATGCATGCAAGACTGTATCTTGAGGTTCATAGGCGAGAGTGTCATTAACATCGAATTGTTGAACTTCGCACAGGTATTTTACCATCTCAAAGTCTTGAGCGCGGGGGCCTTTTTTTAATCGCTCTGCAATATAAAAAAGTGCGTTTTCATAATTGCCTATTACCGTCTTTAATTTAATATTATAAACAGTACAAAGATGTTCAATGACTTCCATGTTGAAATAACAAAGCGCATTTTCCAAAAGCTTAGCACCTACTCGACGCATTGCAGAACTAATATCAGGGTGTTTCATAAAAAGATATTTGACAGCATCGAGTGGCATTCCGCCGGATGCCAATAATAAGTCATCGTCTATAGGATGACCTCTCTCTTCGCACAAGTAGCGGACAACGCTGAGAGGGCAATTCTCCGCAATCAATAAGTCATTTTCAAACTCACGTAATTTTTTCACTTCACCTAATTTTTTGAAAATAAACTGCAGAAATTCAAGGTTTAAAAAACGAGAATAAAATTCATATTCATAAAAATTTTCGTTACGGGGTGGGATATCAATTTTACAACCGAGAACTTCATTCGAATAGCGTAACACATCCAGATTGCCGCTTTTAAAAGCAGCATATGAAATTTCTATTTTTTGGGATGGTTTGATGTTTTTCGTTTCATATAAATATTTAATGAGTTCAAGATTTCCAGAGTAGCAAGCTTCTGTAAAAATTTCCTCAGGGGTTAACCATGAAAGATTTACACCTTTTTCTTCGCAAAGATAAATGACAAGATTGACGTTACCGCTTCGGAGTGCACTAGTTAATATTTGATTGCAGTACTCTTTATTATCAAGTTTCAATAGCTGATATTCTTTTTTTTCTTCCAGAAAATAACGGACCATTGCAACGTGTCCTTGTATACAGGCATTTTTGAAAGCACGTTCAAAATCATGCGGATTCTCTTGACCTTTACTCGATAAATATCTTACTAAGTCCATATTTCCGCTTTTGTAAGCTGAAAAGAATGTGTCGTCTAAGTCATAAAAATCATCATTACTTTCAACGTTGAGTTCTTCGTAAAAATGTTTTACAAGAGGAAGATGTCCGTTGAGGCAAGCAAGTATAAGACCCGTACAATCGGTGTAAGGCTCTGGCTGTGACAAAACGATGCCTTCAGCATAGCATTGATTTACGGTATCAATATCCCCGCGTTTGCAAGCATCAAAAAAGGCGGCATAAGGACGTTCTTTGATATTGTAAATGGTGGTGGCAGGTTTAGAAGGAGCTTCAATCATGTTTTATCTCTTTTCTTTCATTATAAAGTCGAGCCTTAATTCTACAGTAATCTCTTCATTTTTATAATGGCTGTGAATCGTTCATGCAAGTTTTCTGATCGAGTATAACCGCATAACCTTAAGGTTTTATTAAGGCAGCGCATCATCTTCAATAAAAAAGAGGGTTTTGAAGGGGCTAAGATCGAACCCTACAAAGTGAGCCTAAATCACACATCCGACATGTCTCTTCGCCATATTTCGGTTTGACTTCAGCGTTACCTTTTAAGAAATCCTGGGCAACTTTTAATAGTTCAGCTTCCCATTCTTGTTTTAATTGACCTACGGGAATTTCTTTTAATTTACTGTTACCTGTACGCAAATAGGCGTAAGCAATTTTATCGACAGATTGGGCACTTACTACTGCATAAAGGGGTAATTGCGGTTCGTCTAAATAATCACCACGAATATCATATTGGCTGGTTTTGTAATCAATAATTAAATATTTATCAGGGCTAATTTGATCAATTCTATCAATGCGTAATTTTAGCGGTAAGCCACCTAATTGTGTTTCTAACGTCTGTTCCGTAGACATGACCACGAAATCTTCGCGAGATTTTTCTAACTCAAGCCAATCTAATATTAACTTTTCTAATCTTGCTTTTTCGGCTTGAATAAAAATAGGTTGGATAGTTTTGGAAAATTTTTTGAGGCTATTATTAATAATTTTATCAATCAGTTCACGTAAAGTGTTGTGATCTATAGCAAGTAAGTTTTGTTTAGATTCTATGGCTTTCCATAAATGTTCGAGAACTTCATGAACCGTATTGCCTTTTTGCAAAGCATTTAAGCCCATTTGAGGTTCTTCGAGTTTAACGGCATGGAGCCGATGTTTTGCAAAGGCACGAAAAGGACACGCGATATGATCTTTGAATATTTGTGTGCCATGACGCTTGAGATCCGCAATATTTACAGCAACGGTGTCATCCCGAGGCACGTGATTGCCGAGGGAACTCCCTATAGCGATGTTGGGCCATGAAATGTCAATATTTTCGACGGGAATTCCATCCAGTATTTTTGCAGGTACTGTTGTGGTTTCGTCAACTTGTAATGGATAACTATATATAATTTCTGTGGCTGTATTTTTCCAGTCGCGATTTTCCGTAACAACATGCTGAAAGGGAAGCAGAGGATTAAATTTAGATTTACTTGGCCAGTGTCGACTGTCCATGCCGCTTACCCATAATTTATCAAATAATAATCCCTTAGAATCCAATAAACTTAAAAAATGAATATTTGCGCTTTTCGAGGCAGTACTTTGGAACGGTACGCGCGAACAGAGGTTTTTTAGCTCTGAAACCGCTTCATCAAAGTTTAATGTTCTATTGGCAATGTCGAAATTTTGATAAGACTTAAATATCTCTTTAAGTTTTTCACTCAGTTGAAACTCTTCATTATTTAATGTGCGATCTAGAATAAAAGGAGAATGTTCTAATTGATGTTGAAAAATTTTAGTCCATTCGCTGGGTTTGAGGATTTTTTCATCAGACATAAATTGAGAAAAACAATCTTGAATAAAATAATAATCGGATAATTTCTTTACCGCTGATACCGTAAAATGTTTGGAATCTATATCAAGATAATCCAGATAATATAAAATTTTGTCGCGATGAGATTCTAAATCAGGAATAACACAACCTATCTGTAGATCCCGTGGTTGTTGTTTGGCCCATAAAATTAAGGTTTTCAGCTCGGTTTGCGGATCTTTATAAGAGGTTTGTGTTATTTTTTGAGTCGGTTTTTCATGCTTTAACGGGATACCCTTATTAAGTACTACTTGCTCAAGTGGTGATAACTCGCCAAATCCCAATAAACCGGTTTTGGCCGGTAGTGATAAATTAACCATTTCGCGAGGTATGTCCGTTAACTGATATTTGCGGTAGTACTCTTCAAGGTGCTTCGCTATGGTTTGAAAAAGCTGCGTGTCTTCATTCTTATTAAAGCGCGCATCATGGATGCTAACCTGATGGTGGGCGCAAAGGTTCCAAGCGGATTGAACCAGAGCTGAGAGCCCTAGAAATTCCGGAAAAGTGTCCTGAATGATCGTTTTGATAATAAAAAGCTGTTGGTGCGAGCTCAATAAGGTAAGGGGGGAGCCGCTACTCTCAAAAGCCGATTCGAGCCATCGAGAAAAAGATTGTACAGGAACAGGGGAGTCTAATGACGCTGAAAGTCGGTGGTTGGAAGTCAAAATCAGATCATATCCACTAAAATCCATAGCTTTCCTTACGTTTTTGAATAATACCCGCTATAATGCTAAAAAATAACTCTAAGCTCTTGATAAATATAGATAAAAACAAGGTTGGCTACTTTTTGGCCAGTTTGTTTTAAACCTTGTTTTTATCATGATTTTCGTTTGATTTTAGTATTTTGTCCACAAAGTTATCCACAGGACATGTGAATATTTTGAACAGTTGCAGTTATGGAGGTGATTCAGTAGAATGCACCCCTCAAATTTTTACTATAAATAGGATGAGTTTTTCTCATGTACGCAGTGATCCAAACCGGTGGTAAACAGTATCGAGTGTCTGAAGGTCAGATCTTAACCGTTGAAAAATTAGATGTTGAAGCGGGCAAAACCGTTGAATTTAGCAATGTGTTAGCGTTATCTGATGATTCAGGTTTGAAAATTGGTGCGCCTTTTGTGAAAGGGGCGAAAGTTGTTGCGAATGTAGTAGGTGAAGGCCGTCACGATAAAATCAAAGTGATTAAATTCCGTCGTCGTAAGCATTACCGTAAGCAACAAGGGCATCGCCAATATTTTACGAAATTAGAAATTAAATCTATCAAATAATTGTAGGGGCGGGATTTTTCCCGCCCGTAATTGTAAGGGCGTGATACATCACGTCCCGCTTATAGGGGTATAGGTCATGGCAACAAAAAAAGCCGGTGGTAGTACACAGAATGGTCGCGATTCAAATCCTAAGTATCTTGGGGTTAAGCGTTATGGTGGTGAATTCGTGAATGCTGGCGAAATTATCGTTCGTCAACGTGGAACACGTAAACATCCTGGTAAGCATGTGGGTATGGGAAGAGATCATACGTTATATGCATTGGTATCTGGCCGCGTGTTATTCAAAGTCGGCGGTGAATTAAATAAGCAGTACGTACATATTATTCCTGAAGAAGTTTCTGCTGCACAATAATCTCTTTGTATATCCTGGGCGCGACGAATCGCGCCCTTACTGTGTGAAAATCCCATGAAATTCGTTGACGAAGCCACTATCAAAGTTATTGCAGGAAAAGGCGGTGATGGTGTCGCGAGTTTTCGTCGTGAAAAATTTATTCCCTTCGGTGGTCCAAACGGTGGTGATGGTGGAGATGGCGGAAGTGTTTTTCTCAAAGCCGATGATTCCATCAACACGCTAGTCGATTTTCGGTATCAACGTGAACATCGCGCAAAATCGGGAGAAAAAGGCGGCGGTCAAGAATGCACCGGTCGCAGTGGTGAAGATTTAATTATTCCTGTTCCGGTTGGAACATTAGTCTATGATATTGAAACCCAAGAATTATTAGGCGATTTAAATAAAAAAAATCAATTATTAAAAGTCGCGCAAGGCGGATTTCATGGATTAGGCAATACGCGATTTAAATCCAGTGTAAATCGTGCGCCTCGACAATGCACGAAAGGTAAACTCGGCGAAATTCGAAAATTAAAATTAGAATTAAAAGTATTAGCCGATGTCGGATTATTGGGTTTACCCAATGCCGGAAAATCAACGTTTATTCGTGCGGTTTCTGCAGCAAAACCTAAAGTCGCGGATTATCCGTTTACAACGCTTTATCCAAATTTAGGTGTAGTCTCAGTTTCTGCGCACCGTAGTTTTGTGATTGCAGATATTCCCGGATTAATTGAAGGTGCAGCGGAAGGGGCAGGCTTAGGCATACAATTTTTAAAACATTTGCAACGTACACATGTGTTATTGCATATTGTCGATATGGCGCCGCAAGACGAAACGGATCCGGTTATATCCGCCAAACAAATTATTAACGAATTACAAAAATTTGACCCCGATTTAATGAAAAAACCGCGTTGGTTAGTCTTAAATAAGATAGATTTATTACCTGAAAAAGACGCCGAAAAAGAGGCAAAACGCATCATCAAAGGGTTGGCCTGGAAAGGGCCTGTTTACCGCATATCAGCCTTGGCAGGCGTTGGGACGGTCTCTCTAATAAACGATTTAATGGGCTTTATTGAAAAAAGCCGCTAAGAGAGTGCTATACTTAATCTTATAGAGTGATTTTAGAGGGGTAGATTATGAGCGCCGATGAACCTAATGAAACAGTTCCATCAACAAATCCCAGCAACGGAGTCGCTCAAGAGCTTCCTAGGCTTACTGAGGCCCGTAAAAATTTTCGTGAAAAAGTTCACAATTTTGTGGTTGCTTTCAATAATCTTCCTGAAGCTGTGGAAATTAGAGACGGAAATGGTCAAGAGGCGTATCAGGGGTTACAAAGTTTTTTAGCTAATTCGGCGCTTCCCAAGCGTTATCAAGAAAAGAAAACACTTGAGCAAATGCAAATTCTACAATCATTATATGCTAGTTTAGTAAAAATGAATAAAGATAAACTTTTACTTAACGAGGCGCAGAAAGCAAAGGCGGACGAAGTAACGAATGCACTAGCAGGGAAAGTAAAAGAAGCTGAAACTGCAAATGAAGAATTTGATGAAGCTTACAAAGAAGATCAAATAAAAAATCACACAAAACCGTTGGGATTTGTCGACGGCCAAGATCTATACCGTTACGCTGAGAAAGATCAAATGGGTAAAGAGTTGTTTACAGTAATGGCAACCAAAAATACGCCTGAAGCATTTGAAGCTGCATTAAAAGATTATGCCGATTCGGCGGATGATAAAGGTAACTCGAGAAGGTTCAGCAATATTAATTTCACAAATCCACCTGTCGATGAAAATAAATTGAGAAGCAATTGGCAATATAAAGATAATGTTCACAACCAAGTGATTACTGCATTAAAAGCGGGTTTATATCCTGAAAATGATATCCGTAAACTGATGGGGGCTTTAGTAGGACCAAGTTTAAATGCACGAGCCAATTGGTCCTCCGAAGCAACGAAGAAAGAAAAGCAAATACAGCAATTAAAGGAGGCTATTAAGGATTTCAAAGATGAAAAAGAAGGAAAAGGACCGAAAGAAAAGTCGAGTATTACTGCTGAGATGAAAGCGGAGAAAAATGCAAACCTATCAAAGAATGATAAAACGGCAAAAAATGATGCAAATAACTCGGTTAGCCTAACAATGTCTTCTGGACCAGGTAAATCTGGTTAATAAACTCAAGGATTTTGTGTGTTTCGACAATATTTCATTGGGATTATTTTATTCTTATGCTTATTTCCCGGAATTTTATTGGGCTACAATGCTGTTAATGATCGAACCGCTTTTCTTGCCGCTTTATCCCAATTGCAACACGGTAATCAAAAAGCGTTTTTAACCATTTCTCAAAATCTTCAAGATTATCCGTTATATCCTTACTTATTATATTCAAATTTGATCCTCAATTTGCCGCGTGCAACCCCGCAAGCATTAGGCGATTTTCTGGATACCTATCGCGATACGCCACTCGCGGATCATTTACGGCATTTATGGTTAGCGCAATTAGCTCAACAACAACAATGGCAATTATTTTTAACAGAATACCGTCCCACAAAAGTGTTATCGCTACAGTGTGATCAGCGAGAAGCATTTTGGCGAACCGGACAAATTGATGCGGCATTACAAAATTTTGGTGATTTGGTCAGTAAAAATACGGCAGTCCCTAAGTCGTGTTTGTGGGTTTTTGCACAAGCCTTACATCAAGGCAATATTGCGCAAGATATTGTATGGGAACGAATTGCATCGGCGTTTCAAAATCATAATCCCGATTTAGCCACACAGTTGTCCACGTTATTACCGCAAACGGAGGTCAAAACATTTCGCATTTGGATGCAGATTTATAATAATCCCAAATATATGCTCAAAGCACCCAAATTAACCGGATTTATGGTGCTTACCGGATTAATGCAACTCAGTGCTGATAATCCTCGTCAAAGTGCTATGACATGGGATGTGTTAAATAATCAATATAAATTTGATCCGGAAACCCAACAAAAAGCCATTAAAATCATCGCGATTGCTTTGGCACGTATCCATGATCCGTCTGCCTTAGTGTGGCTAAATACTATTCAAGATAAGTATATGGATAATGAAGTCCGCATTTGGCGAATTCGAATGGCATTGTTTGCGCAAAATTGGTCAGATGTAGAATCAAATGTGAATGAACTTCCGATTGAACTTAAAAAATTACCGCAATGGCGTTATTGGTTAGCACGGTCGTTGGCATCGCAAAATCGCATTGCAGAAGCGGAAAATATTTACCGTGATTTATCGTTACATGGCGATTTTTACGGACAATTAGCGAGTGTGCAATTACAACAACATCCGTTGATGGCTGTCGCTAATTATAAAGTCAATGCCGCGCAAATAAATGCATTAAGTACGATTCCGGCGCTGAAGCGTTCCTATGAACTGTACCAATTAAAATGGATTCCCGAAGCTACCCAAGAATGGCAATGGGCGATTGATCATATGCCGCAAGAAGATTATTTGGCGGCCGCAGAATTGGCGATGCAGTGGGGCTGGTTTGAACGCGCGATTTCCACCGTCAATTTAATTAATGATGGTTCGGATATTCCGTTACGATTTCCGTTGGCGTATCGCGAACCTATTTTAGATGCGGCATTAAAAAATAATTTAGATCCGGCCTGGGTATTTGCGCTAGTTCGCCAAGAAAGTTTATTTATGCCAGAAGTAAAATCCAGCGCCGGTGCGTTGGGATTAATGCAACTAATGCCTAATACCGCGTTATTGATTACAAACCAATTGCATATTCCCTTCGCGCGATCGAATTTATTGGATCCGCGAATGAATGTAACACTAGGCAGTATTTATTTAAGCCATATGCTGCAAGTTTTTAATAATAATATTATTTTAGCGACAGCGGCTTATAATGCAGGACCGGGAAATGTAAAGAAATGGCTGTCTGCTGAGCCGATGCCGGCAGATGTGTGGATTGAAAATATTCCCTTCCATGAAACTCGAAATTATGTACGAAATATTATGACGTCAATGACTTTTTATGAAAAAGAATTGGCTTTGCCTGACACATTAGCGTCACGCATGAGGAATCCAATATAAAAGGGTAAGGGCGATGCTTGCAGCGCCCATAGGGGAGAATACATGGGTAAAGTTTTAATTTTATATTACAGTCGATACGGTTCAGTGGCTGACATGGCTAATCACATTGCGCGGGGTGTGAATGAAATACAAGGAATGGAAGCAGTACTTCGTACGGTTCCGCCGGTTTCACCGATCACAAAAATAGCAGAACCACCTGTGCCAAAAGAAGGCGCGCCCTATGTAACATTGGATGATTTAAAAAATTGTGACGGATTAATTTTGGGAAGTCCGACACGCTTTGGAAATATGGCTGCACCGTTAAAACATTTTTTAGATTCTACAGCGGAATTATGGTTGTCAGGCGCATTGGTGAATAAACCCGCTGCAGTATTTACCTCAACGGCTTCAATGCACGGTGGGCAAGAAACAACATTAATTAGCATGATGATTCCCTTAATTCATCATGGCATGATAATGGTGGGCATTCCGTATACTGAAAAAGAATTAAATAACACGCAAGAGGGTGGCACGCCGTATGGTGCGAGCCATTTTGCCGGTTCAGAAAGTAAATTGCCGCTGAGTGATTCTGAAAAAACACTGTGTCGAAAATTAGGAAAACGTGTGGCAGAGATTGCGGTGAAATTAGTATGATTTTTACGTTGGATCATGTGACGTTAGATGTCGAAGTGGTGACTACACCTGCAGCGCAACAACAAGGACTATCAGGACGTCCTTTTTTAGCAAAAAATTCCGGTATGTTATTTGTGTTTCCTGAAGTAGGGTATCATGCATTTTGGATGAAACAGATGTTATTTCCGTTGGATATTATTTGGATGGATGAAAATTATCGCGTGGTGTATGTCGCGCATAATGCACAGCCGTGTACGGTTTCAGATTGTCCGATTTATTCGCCCACTGCTCCAGCAAAATATGTTTTAGAGGTTACGCCGGGAACGTTCCAAGGATTGCAATAATTTTCGTTTTTGATTTTCTTTATCGTCAGACATTTCAGCAAAATGATGCTCCATTCTCTCTCGATGTTGTTGTCGTCGAAATTTTACTTTTTCAGAATCATATAGCGCATGTGGAATTTCAATTATTTTAATGCAATCAACAGGACAGGGCGCGACACATAATTCGCATCCTGTGCATTCGGTTTCTATTACGGTATGAAGTTGTTTATTGGCGCCGATGATCGCATCGAAGGGACAAAACTGAAGACATTTAGTACAACCGATACAAACATCTTCATCAATGACAGCGAGTTTTGCGGACATTATTTTACACGCATGCCGGGTTGCGCACCGTCATGGGGTTCAAGAATCCATAAATCTTTTCCGCCAGGACCAGCTGCTAAGACCATGCCTTCTGAAACACCAAATCGCATTTTACGTGGCGCGAGATTGGCAACGACGACGGTTAATTTGCCGATTAAATCTTCTGGATTATACGCAGATTTAATTCCCGCAAATATTTGACGTTGTGCAAATCCAATATCGACAGTGAGTTTTAATAATTTTTCTGCGCCTTCGACAGATTCAGCTGAAAGTATTTTTGCAATGCGCAAATCAATTTTAGCAAATTCATCAATGGATATTTCAGGAAATAACGGATCAAATTGAGAAGCAGGCGTATTGTCTTGTGATTCAGTATTCATGGGTTTCTCCCGAAGGGCGTTGATTTGTTCAGTCGTAATACGCTGTAAAAGGGGTGTAAAAGTGGATATGGTGTGATTTACAAGCGGCGCTTTACTGTCTTGCCACGTAATTTCGCTAATATTCATAAAGGCTTCGACGTTCTTAGCCGTTTCAGGAAGAACAGGTTTTAGATAAGTAATTAATAATAAAAATAAATTTAACCCGGCGCTGCAAATTTCTTGAACGCGTTTTTCATGTTCCGCTTGTTTAATTAAGGCCCATGGTTTCTGCTCATCGATATATTGGTTAGCGCGATCGGCCAGCGCCATAATTTCGCGAATGGCTTTGCTGTATTCCCGTTGTTGATAATACGCTGCGATGCTTTCGCCTGTAGCCACAAATTCATCGAATAAATCCGGTATAACACAGGTTTCTGAAAGATGATTGTTAAAGTGCTTATTGATAAACATTGCGCAGCGACTGGCAATATTAATGACTTTGCCAACGAGATCGCTGTTAATCCGTTGCATAAAATCGTCTAAATTCAAATCAATATCTTCGACGCGATCGGTTAACTTAGCGGCAAAATAATAACGGAGATATTCCGGATTTAACTGTTTTAAATAATCGTGGGCCTCAACAAAAGTCCCGCGTGACTTGGACATTTTTTGGCCGTTGATGGTTAAAAAACCATGAATATAAACAGAAGTCGGCGTACGAAATTCTGCACCCATTAACATGGCAGGCCAAAATAACGTATGAAAATACATGACGTCTTTACCGACGAAATGATAGAGCTCCATTTTGCTGTCGGCTTTCCAAAAATCTGCAAAATTAATATTTTTAAGATCACAAAGTTGTTTAAAAATCCCCATATAGCCGATGGGCGCATCAAGCCAAACGTAAAAATATTTATCTTTTTCACCCGGAATATTAAAGCCAAAATAGGGTGCATCGCGCGAAATATCCCACGGTTGAAATCCTTGCTCAACCCATTCGTTTAATTTATTCATGACTTCAGATTGCAACGATTCATGCGACATCCATTTTTTTAATTTTTCCGTGAACTTGGGCAAATCAAAGAAATAATGTTCTGTTTTTCTAATAACAGGCTTGGTTTTGGTTAATACCGAAAACGGATCAATTAAATCCGTTGGAGAATAGGTTGTGCCGCAGACTTCACATGCATCGCCGTATTGCTCGGGACTTTTGCATTTCGGACATGTGCCTTTAATAAAACGGTCGGGTAAAAATAAATTTTTCTGCGTATCAAAATATTGCTCAATTTCTTTTTTAAAAATAGCGTCGGTATCGTTGAGTTTTTTGTAAATTAATTCTACAAAGCGTTGATTCTCGGAAGAGTGTGTTGTGCCGTAATGATCCAGTCCCACATGAAAACTGGCGTAATCTTTTTTGCGTTGTTCGTGAATCTGTTGAATATAGTCTTCAGGTTTGAGGCCTAACTTTTCTGCGCTCAGCATGATGGGTGTGCCGTGCGCATCATCACCCGAGATAAAATAGCAGGTATGCTGTTGGAGCTTGTGAAAACGGACCCAAATGTCGGTTTGGATGGCTTCGACCAGATGGCCCAGGTGAAGTTGGCCATTGGCATAAGGGAGTGCCATAGTTACTAACATCGTTTTCGTTTTCATGTGTTACAATAGTCCTTTTAAGCCAGAAGGGTTAGAGGATAAATTATCATCATGCAAAATCAAGTAGAAAATATCAGAAACATTGCCATCATTGCTCACGTTGACCACGGTAAAACTACGCTCGTTGATAAGTTGCTCCAGCAATCCGGTGCAACCTCTGATCGCGTCGAACGTGTGATGGATTCCAATGATCTCGAAAAAGAGCGTGGAATTACCATTTTGGCGAAAAATACGTCCATTGATTGGAACGGTTACCGTATTAATATCGTGGATACTCCTGGCCACGCGGATTTCGGTGGTGAAGTCGAGCGCATTTTATCTATGGTCGATTCAGTATTGTTGCTGGTCGATGCGGTTGATGGTCCTATGCCTCAAACCCGATTTGTGACGCAAAAAGCGTTCGCTCGAGGACTACATCCTATAGTAGTGATCAATAAAATTGACAGACCCAGTGCCCGACCGGATTGGGTATTGAATCAAATTTTTGATTTATTTGATCGATTAGGCGCAACAGAAAAACAATTAGATTTTCCGGTGATTTATGCGTCAGCGTTGCAAGGTTTTGCGACGTTGGATCCCCAACAGAAATCCGACAACATGGTTCCGTTATTTGAAGCGGTGGTTAAACATGTTCATCCGCCCAAAGTAAATTTAGACGGCCCATTTCAAATGCAAATTACCTCATTGGATTATTCCAGTTATGTGGGTGCTATTGGTATTGGTCGTATTACACGTGGAAAAATCAAAACCAATACGCCGGTTGTGGATATTGCTGCGGATGGCAGTTCACGGCAGGGAAGAATTTTACAAATTTTGGGTTATCACGGATTAGAACGAAAAGAAATTCCCGAAGCAATGGCGGGTGATATTGTTGCTGTAACAGGTATTGATAATATTCGTATTTCAGATACTTTATGTGATCCGGCTTCGCCAGAAGCATTACCCTCTTTAAGTGTCGATGAACCCACAGTCAGCATGATTTTCCAAGTGAATAATTCACCGTTTGCCGGACGTGAAGGAAAATATGTTACATCACGCCAAATTCGCGAACGTTTACAGAAAGAATTAATTCATAACGTTGCGCTACGTGTCGAAGACATGCCGGATCCGGATAAATTCCGTGTATCAGGACGAGGTGAATTACATTTATCGATTTTGATTGAGACGATGCGTCGTGAAGGTTTTGAAATGTGTGTTGCAAAACCTGAAGTGATTATGCGCGAAATTGATGGTGAATTATGTGAACCGTATGAAGCGTTAACGGTTGACGTAGAAGAAACCAATCAAGGTTCTGTCATGGAAAAATTAGGAATGCGTCGCGGAAAATTATTGGATATGGTTCCGGATGGAAAGGGGCGTGTCCGAATTGAATACATGATTCCCGCGCGTGGATTGATGGGATTCCGTACGGAATTTATGACATCGACTTCGGGAACAGGATTAATGCATCACACGTTTGATCATTATGGTCCTGCGGTAAAGGGTGCTGTTGCACAACGACAAAACGGTGTATTAATTGCAAATGCCATTGGTGTGGCTGCAGCGTTTGCATTATTTAATTTGCAAGAGCGCGGTCGTATGTTAATTGGTCCTCAAGTGGAAGTTTACGAGGGAATGTTAGTGGGAATTCATTCTCGTGATAATGATTTAGTCGTAAATGTTTCCAAAGGAAAACAGTTAACGAATATGCGAGCATCCGGTTCAGATGAAAGTATTATTTTGACACCGCCGATTAATTTCAGCTTAGAACAATCATTAGAGTTTATTGAAGACGATGAATTGGTTGAAGTAACACCAGAGTCTATACGATTACGTAAGAAATTACTGAAAGAAGTGGATAGGAAGAGAGCGGATAGATAATTCTTATAAAATAAACATCATAGATAAAATTATTTTAATGAGAGGGCACTCCTATGCATCAACCACACGAAAAACAAAGAAGAGATTCCGAGAATGAACCCGCTGAAATTTTAAATTCTGGATTTGGTTTTTTTTCTAATGAAGTAAGAGAGCCTTCTCAAAAAAAATTGAAATCAAAGCAACCTATCAGCAAGCAGGATTCATTGATTGCGAGAAAATATGGCTTATCAATAGAAGAACTAGAAGATTTTAAGAAAACCTATCTTAATTTTCTTGAAATAGATTCGGATAATATTCCTTCACCATCCCAACGTTTTCTAGATAATTTAATCTTGAAGCACCGTATAAAGATTCCTCCCTACGAAGGCTCGAGTTTACTGTTAGGAAAACCAGAAAATTATTCACTTAGCCTGCAAGCAATCTTACAATGTTTTATTAACAAAATAGGCACTATCTGTTTTCAGCAGCACTTTGCGTTTGCATTACTTCTGAAATTATTGGGGTTTGATGCGCGTATGACCTTGGGTAAGTCATTTCGTTACGCTGAGAGAGAATTTAATTATAATCAGCGACTAAACAATAGTTCAATATTAGTTATTATCGATAAAAAAGAGTTTCTGGTGGATCTCTCCTGGATTTATTCTTTATCCCATTCATTATCGTTAAATCAGCCATTTAAATGTGTAGGGGAGTGCCCCCGCGAGTTTCGTAAGCCAAACAGTATGTATGAGTTAGTTGTGAATATAGGAACTCAAAAATATCCCAGGTGGGAAGTAGAATATTGTTTTTCAAGCCATGAGTGCTTACTAAATGAAGATGTTTCAGAAGCAATGAAGTTTATGTGCTCACCCGCGCATCATTTATCGAAAGAATTATTGCTGATGAGAGTCTCACCCAATGGAAGCAGTGAGTGTGTATTGCAGAATTTAGAGCAAGAGCGGCGCATTTTAAAATATTTTGGTACGTCCCAACACTCTAGTCTATACACACTAACCGATGCGAAGGATATCTTTAGTAAACTGAGAGAGTTTCACGTATCATCGGAAAATTGTATAGTCATATTGCAACGGCTTGAATTCCGTGATGATGAGATAGAGTTTGCGAGATGTTCTTATGAGGATGCGCTAATGCGTATCAACAGTAACTTCACAACTCGCGCCCATCCGTAAGGGATATTTCGGATCAGGATTTACAAAGTCTACGCGAACAGGAAAACGTTGGGTCACTTTGACCCAATTTCCGGTGGCATTTTCAGGAGGTAATAACGAAAAGGCTGCGCCACTTCCACGACTGATACCCTCTACAGTACCTTTGAATTTGATACCCGGATACGTATCCACATAAATTGACGCAGATTGACCGGGTTTAATTCTTTCTATATCCGTTTCTTTAAAATTGGCATTTACCCACCAGTTTTTATTTTCAATCAAGGCAAATTGCGGACTCCCGGTTTGGACATATTGACCGGTGCGTAAAATAAAGTTGGTGACGAAGCCGTCGTTCGAGGCATAAATTTGGGTATACAATAAATTTAATTGTGCTGTAGATAGTTGTGCTTCAGCGACATTTAGTGCGGCGGTATATTGATCCAATAATCCTTGCGCATCATCGCCGGCGGATTTGGGCATCTGACCATTTTTCACGAGCGGTAATATTCGTGCCGTATTTTTTGCTTGTGTATTTACTTGGGCTTGCGCTTGCGCAACATTGGCTTGGGCTTGACGAAGTGCGGCTTCAAAGGGATTTGGATCAAGGGTAAAGAGTAATTGATTTGCCTTTACGGATTGATGATCTTTGACATAAACATGATCAACAGGACCCGAAACTTGCGTCGCAACATTAACGACATCTGCTTGCAAATAAGCATCGTCAGTTGAAGGAAAATACGTGTTGTAAAGATTATAGCTGTGCGCGGTAAAAACAATTACACCAATGCCTGCAAACACTAGCCAAAATCTTTTTGCTTTTTGCTCCATCGGGTCTCCACGCGTAACGTGTGACTTTACACTACATTGCACTCAATAAAAAAGACTTGCATTCTTTTTCAAGATAAGCGTTAATATGCCCGATCAATTTTCAGACATGATAATTGATTAACTTAAGTTCACAATCAATTGATATGAGGATATATCCACATGGCAAAGTTAGCAAAAATAGCAGTAGTTGTTGCAGCAGGTTTAGCGTTAGCAAGTTGTGCAAGCGAAGGTAGCAATGCTTGTGGAACAGTAGCGACACCGGTTGCCGCTCCTGCTCCAATGAATGCTTGTAAGAACGTGAGCTCTTGTAAGCACAAAGTTAAGCATCATGCAAAGAAACACCATGCGGCTGCTAAAAAAGAAGCTGCAGCTAAAGCTGATGAAGGCACAAAAGCAAGCAGCTAATACTGTTTGTTGTGGTTCAATGAGGCTGATTTCATCATCAGCCTCATTTTTATTTAGTCTCTTAATTTTCTCAGATGTACTTCTCTCTTATGCATAAAGCACTCGGTTGTGGATTAGGATTACGTTCTCGTTACTATCAAGAAATTCTCACCCAGCGTCCGCCCGTCGATTTTTTTGAAATTATTTCGGAAGATTATATGGTCGATGGAGGTAATCCGTTGTACTACCTCGATAAAGTGCGTGAGTTATATCCTATCGTGATGCACGGTGTTTCCATGTCTATTGCGGGAACCGATCCTTTAAATAAAGAATACTTAAAAAAATTAAAGGCCTTAATTCAGCATGTACAACCCGCATGGATATCGGATCATTGTTGTTGGACGGGAGTCAACGGCAAAAATATGCACGATTTAATTCCAGTGCCTTATAATCAAGAAGCGCTGGACCACATTGCCTATCGTATTCAGGAAGTTCAGAATTACTTAGGCCAGCGTATTGCTATCGAAAATGTCTCCTCCTATGTCAGCTTTAAAAATTCTGAATTTACCGAATGGGAGTTTTTAGCAGAACTTTGCAAAAAAGCAGATTGCTTATTATTGTTGGATATCAACAATATTTATGTAAATAGTTTTAATCATGGTTTTGATCCTTTAGATTTTATTAACGGGATTCCCGTGGATCGTGTACAACAATTTCATTTGGCCGGTCATACCAATAATGGGGATGTTATTTTAGATACGCATGATGCGCCGATTATTGAAGAAGTGTGGAAATTATTTGAAGTTGCCTTAAAACGCTTTGGTTATGTTTCAACCCTGATTGAACGCGACGATAAATTTCCGCCGTTTTCTGAACTATTAGATGAAGTCGCTTTGGTGAGAAAATATGTCGCTGCGTGAACTTCAACATCAATGGCAA
The DNA here is from genome assembly GCA_964559315.1 of uncultured Coxiellaceae bacterium. GTDB lineage: Bacteria > Pseudomonadota > Gammaproteobacteria > DASZBR01 > DASZBR01 > DASZBR01. The sequence continues at coordinate 166,608 of CAZLGL010000005.1, read as the reverse complement.
GCCGGGGTCTTTGATGAAAAGGCCCAGCCTATTGTTCAACATATTATTAATCCTGAAGAGCGTGCGCTTATTTATGTTGATTCTTATCGCGCCCGTTTAATTGAAACCTTAGAAAAGACTTTTTTATTGTTGTATCAAAAAATGGGTGATGATAATTTTTGTGAATTGGCCTTAAATTATATTGACGCACATCCATCTGAAAGTTTTTCGATAGCCCAATTTGGACGCCAGTTGCCTTTATTTCTCCGGGAAGGCCATGAAGCTGAATTAGCGGATGTGGCAGAATTGGATTGGGCTATTTTTGAAGCATTGGACGCTAAAACCAAAAAATGCCTCACGCGTGAAGATTTACAAACTATTCCCGAAGCGCAATGGGAAAATGTAGTATTTGAATTACATCCCTCGTTACGCTTGGTAAATAAATATCGTGTGTATCGTAAAGGCTTACAAATATTTTATGTGGAAATTTCGGCTCAAGAAAAACAGGTTCTGGAAAGTATTCAACAACAAAAAACTTTTGGTAAAATTTGTGAGTCGCTAAGTGAAACACTATCGGAAGAAGAAGTAGCGAATTATTTGATTCAGCAAATTGTACGATGGCTAGATGATGAATTGATTACGGCAATCGCTGTGAAGGAAATAGCATGAGTTGGTTTAAACGATTATTACCCTCAAAAATTCGTACCCAAAAAGGGGAAAAAAGTAAAAGCGTTCCGGAAGGATTGTGGACAAAATGTCCTGGATGTGAAGCGGTTTTATACAGTAATGAGCTCGAACGAAATTTACATGTGTGTCCGAAATGTAATTACCATGATCATATTCCTGCGCGGTCGCGTTTACTAAAATTATTAGATGAAAACAGCGGCATCGAATTGGCGGAAAAAGTCGTTGCAGAAGATAGATTGAACTTTAGGGATCTGAAAAAATATACCGATCGGATCCGCGATGCCGAAAAAAGTTCAGAAGAGCGCGAATCCTTAATTGCAATGGAAGGGCAAATTAAAACTTTGCCGTTAGTGGTTGCGGTATTTGAATATGCATTTATGGGTGGCTCAATGGGTGCTGCATTGGGTGAACGATTTGTGATTGCGGTAAATACCGCGTTGGAAAAAAGGATTCCGTTTGTGTGCTTTTCCGCAAGTGGTGGCGCACGAATGCAAGAAGCCTTATTTTCATTAATGCAAATGGCAAAAGTGTCTGCTGCGTTAGCGAGATTTGCAGAAGCAGGGTTGCCGTTTATTTCAGTATTAACGAATCCTACGATGGGTGGTGTGTCAGCAAGTTTAGCGATGTTGGGCGATATTATTATCGCTGAACCGCAAGCCTTAATTGGTTTCGCTGGACCGCGCGTGATCGAACAAACGGTTCGCGTGAAATTACCTGAAGGATTTCAACGAAGTGAATTTCTATTAGAACACGGCGCCATCGATATGATCGTTAACCGTGCGGATATGCGAGAAATGTTAGCGAAAACGCTCGCGAAATTACTCAACCATGCTTCACTCTAAACCTGTTATTAGCGTAACAGGAACGAATGGTAAAGGATCAGTTCTCGCATTTTGTGAAAGTATTTTATTAGCGCAGGGTTATCGTGTCGGCGCCTATTATTCTCCACATGTATTTGATCCCAGCGAACGCTTTAAGATTAATGGTCAACGTATTTCCGGAATTCCCTGCGATTCGTTTGAAACAATGACAAACGTCGCAGTTGAATTATTTAATAAAACTGAATTAGATGCGCTCTTATTTGAAGTAGGTATTGGCGCAAGATTAGATCCGGTGAATATATGTGTAGAACCCGATGTTTCCGTAATTACCAATATTGATTTTGATCATCAAGATAAGCTAGGTAATACTTTAGAAAGCATTGGATTTGAAAAAGCCCATATTTACCGCCCTCATAAACCTGCTATTTTTGGTGCGCATCATATTCCTGATTCTGTTGTAAATTATGCTCAAAAAATTCAGGCTGAATTATTTTGTTATCACAAAAATTTTAATTATAAAATTTATGAGAATCAGTGGGAATTTTCGAATCATAAAATCCACTTTAAAAATTTACCCCTGCCTAATTTAAGCATACACAATGCAGCAATTGCGCTAGAAACCCTTTGCCATTTTTCATTGCCTGTTTCAGAAGACGCTGTTCATGCTGGTTTGAAAAAAGCTAACTTGCCGGGTCGATTTAAAATTATTTCTGAACCCGTGACACAAATATTTGATGTCGCTCATAATCCCGGTTCAGCATTGTTACTCTATGAAAAAATTAAAGCTTTCCCTTGCCAAGGCAAAACCTATGCGGTACTGGGGATGCTCAATGACAAAGATATCGCCGGAACCGTAAAACCCTTTGAAAGCATGGTTGAGCGTTGGTTTGTGGGAACGTTGAACGATCCACGTGCCGCAACCAGTGAGGCCATTGGAGCTCATGTAGCGAATAGCGTATTATTTGATGATATTTTGACGGCGTATCATGAAGCGCTTTCCGTCGCCAAAAAAGAAGATAGAATCATCATTTTTGGATCCTTTCGAACAGTAGGAGCGTTATGCCCCGACAAAAATTGATTATGGGTAATTGGAAAATGAATGGGGATAAAACAACCCTTCATGCCTTGGTTCAACATTTAAAAGGGATAAAGCCGGTTGAACATTCTGAGGTCGTCGTGTTTCCCCCCTATATTTATATAGAAAAAGTCGCCCATGAACTCAGAAGCTCACCCATTTCCATCGGAGGGCAAAACCTTAGCCAAGATAACAATGGTCCGCATACCGGAGAAATTTCGGCAGAGATGCTGGTTGATGTGGGCTGTCAGTATGTCTTGATTGGTCACTCGGAATGTCGTCAACGAGGCGAGACCGAAGAGATGCTTCAGCACAAATTTATTAAAGCCGCTCAAGCGGGTCTAAAACCCGTGCTTTGTGTGGGGGAAACACAGGAACAACATCTCAGACATCTCACAGAACAAATAGTATTGGCGCAATTAGAGAGTGTGTTAAACTTGCGCGCCGTGGCAGGCTTTTTACCGCAAATGGTAGTTGCGTATGAACCTGTTTGGGCGATTGGAACGGGATTAACAGCGACACCCAAAGAAGCACAAACCGTTCATGCGATGTTACGTGAAGCGTTACGTGAAAAAGATAAAGCATTAGCTGAAATTATTCCGATTGTGTACGGCGGAAGTGTAAAAGCAAGTAATGCAAAACAGTTATTTGAGATGCCAGATATTGATGGTGCGTTAATTGGTGGTGCATCATTAGTGGGCGAAGAGTTTCATTCCATTTGTCACATGATAGGGTGATAAAAAATGCAAGAAGTCTTGTTGTTAATTCATTTAATCGTTGCATTATTATTAATTGCATTAATTTTAATTCAACGTGGAAAAGGTTCTGATGTTGGTGCTGCTTTTGGTAGTGGTGCATCACAAACCATTTTTGGAAGCCAAGGACACGCGTCTTTTTTAGTGCGATTAATTACAATTTTGGTTGCGATATTTTTTGCTTCCAGTTTGATATTAAATTATTTAATGGCGCATACCGTAAAAGAACAACAATTGGCAAATACGCCTTCTGTTTTATTGCAACAACAGCAGCAACAGCAACAAGGGAATAAATAAGCCGATGTGGTGGAATTGGTAGACACGCTACCTTGAGGTGGTAGTGGGTAAAACCGTGCCGGTTCGAGTCCGGCCATCGGTACCATATTTTTAAAAGGTTGACTGTATGTTAACAAACTATTTGCCGATACTGATTTTTATTGGGCTCGGGCTTTTTATTGGCGCTGCGCCCATTATTTTGGGGAGTCTTATTAGCCCTCGCAAACCTACCCCTGAAAAATTATCTGCCTATGAATGTGGATTTCCTGCATTCGAAGATGCGCGCTTACCGTTCGATGTAAAATATTATTTAGTGGCGATTTTATTTATTTTATTTGATCTCGAAACGGCGTTTTTATTTCCATGGGCCGTTGTTTTGCGGGATATTGGTTGGTTTGGCTTTATTTCCATGATGATTTTTTTAAGCTTACTGGTTGTTGGGTTTATTTATGAGTGGGCAAAAGGAGCTTTGGAATGGCGTTAGTAATTCCAGGTTTTCAGGAAAATGGTTTTGCAACCACAACATTTGAAAAATTAGCTGCGTGGGCGCGCAGTGGATCGTTATGGCCCGTCAGTTTTGGATTAGCGTGTTGTGCAGTTGAAATGATGCACGCCGGTGCATCCCGCTATGATTTAGACAGACTCGGTGTGATGTTTCGCCCCAGTCCCCGTCAATCCGATGTCATGATTGTTGCTGGAACCTTGTGTAATAAAATGGCGCCCGCTTTACGTAAAGTTTACGATCAAATGACTGAACCGAAATGGGTTATCTCTATGGGATCCTGCGCAAACGGCGGTGGTTATTATCATTATTCTTATTCTGTCACGCGTGGTTGCGATCGCATTGTTCCCGTGGATATTTATGTTCCCGGTTGTCCACCGACAGCCGAAGCATTAATTTACGGCATTATTCAGCTTCAGAATAAAATTCGGAGGCGTGAAAAAAAATGAAAACAATCGAAATTCCTAAAGAAGACTTGTTAACGACTGCCAAAAAATTACGTGATGATCCAGAGCATCGCTATGATGCGTTAATCGATTTGTGCGCCGTGGATTATTTACATTATGGTCTATCAGAATGGGAAACCACTAAAGCAACGGGTAGAGGTTTTGATCGTGCTGTCGATCGCTCAAAAAGTTTGGAACAGCTTAAATGGGAAAAACCCCGATTTGCAGTGGTCTATCATTTATTATCGTATGAATTAAATCAGCGTTTACGATTAAAAGTTTTCTTAGATCAAGATCCCCCAATTATTGAATCTGTTGTTTCTATTTGGCCCAGCGCAAATTGGTATGAACGTGAAGCATTTGATTTATACGGCATTTTATTTAATAACCATCCAGATTTGCGTCGAATTCTGACCGATTATGGTTTTATTGGTCATCCGTTTCGAAAAGATTTTCCGCTCAGTGGAACGGTTGAAGTACGTTACGATGAAACATTACAACGCGTTATTTATGAACCCGTCAGTATTGTGCCGCGTGTATTGGTGCCTAAGGTGATTCGCGATGTCTGAACTGAAAAGTTTTACCATTAATTTTGGTCCTCAACATCCGGCGGCGCATGGCGTATTGCGATTAATCTTGGAATTAAAAGGTGAAGTCATTCAACGCGCTGATCCGCATATTGGATTATTGCATCGCGCGACTGAAAAATTAGCAGAAACAAAACCCTATAATCAAAGCATCGGGTATATGGACCGATTAGATTATGTTTCCATGATGTGTAATGAACATGGCTATGTATTAGCCATTGAAAATTTATTAGGCATTCAAGCGCCGGTTCGTGCGCAATATATTCGTGTGATGTTCGATGAAATTACGCGAATTTTAAATCATTTATTATGGCTTGGTGCATCAGCGTTAGATCTCGGCGCCATGAGCGTATTTTTATATGCTTTTAGAGAGCGCGAAGATTTATTTGATTGCTATGAAGCCGTATCGGGTGCGCGTATGCACGCGACGTATTATAGACCCGGTGGTGTGTACCGTGATTTACCTGATACGATGCCCAAATACAAAGCTTCAAAATGGCATAACGAAAAAGCAATCAAAAAATTAAATGAAACCCGTGAAGGGAGTCTGTTGGATTTTATTGAAGATTTTACCAAGCGTTTTCCAAGCTGTGTAGACGAATATGAAACGCTGTTAACAGATAACCGCATTTGGAAACAACGGACGGTTAATATTGGCGTTGTTTCTCCTGAGCGTGCTAAAGCATTGGGTTTTACAGGGCCCATGTTACGCGGCTCGAATGTTGAATGGGATTTACGTAAAAAACAACCGTATGAAGTGTACGACAAATTAGATTTTGCCATGGCTATTGGAAAAAATGGCGATTGTTATGATCGGTATTTAGTCCGCGTAGAAGAAATGCGTCAATCTAATCATATTATTTCGCAGTGTGTTGATTGGTTACGCAAAAATCCAGGACCTGTGGTGATTGACGATCATAAAATTGTTCCGCCATCACGCGTTCAAATGAAAGAAAATATGGAATCGTTAATTCATCATTTTAAATTATTTACGGAAGGGTATTGTTTGCCCGCAGGGGAGTCCTACGCGGCGGTTGAACATCCGAAAGGTGAATTTGGTGTTTATTTAGTTTCTGATGGTGCCAATAAACCTTACCGCGTAAAAGTGCGTGCGGCAGGATTCCCCCATTTAGCGGCATTAGATGAAATGTCGCGTGGACATATGATTGCTGATGCTGTTGCAATTTTATCGAGCCAAGATATTGTATTTGGAGAAATCGACCGTTGATCTCAACTACATTGAAAAAGCAAATAGACGAGTGGGTTAAAAAGTTTCCCGCTGATCAAAAACAATCTGCGGTATTACCTGCATTGCGATTAGCGCAAGAAGAAAATGGCGGATGGTTAACTGATGAAATCATGAAATCCGTAGCGGAATATTTAACCATGCCGTTTATTGCGGTATATGAAGTGGCCAGTTTTTATTCGATGTATGAATTAAAACCCGTGGGCAAACATAAACTTGCCATTTGTACGAACGTTTCGTGCATGTTGGCAGGTTGTGACAAAATCGTTAAGCATCTCAATCAAAAATTAAATATTAATGTCGGTGAAACGACGGCCGACAATAAATTTACTTTAAAAGAAGTGGAGTGTTTAGGTGCATGTGCGAATGCGCCAGTTATGCATGTTGGTCATAAATATTATGAAGATTTAACCCCTGATAAAGTGGATAAAATTCTTGAGGACTTAAAATGACCACAGATAAATTTAACCAAGTCTGTTTTCGTCATGTTGCCAAAGATCTTAAAACCTATGAAAAAAATGGCGGCTATAAAGTCTTGCGTAAAATTCTCACGGAAAAAACACCGCCTGAAAATATTATTGCTGAATTAAAATTGTCTGCATTACGCGGAAGAGGCGGTGCAGGATTTCCATCAGGATTAAAATGGAGTTTTATTTCTCGTCACACGCCGGGTCAAAAATATGTGTTATGTAATTCGGATGAAGGTGAGCCAGGCACCTGCAAAGATCGTGACATTTTGCGGAATAATCCTCACCAATTAATCGAAGGCATGATTATTGGTGGATATGTGATGGGGGCAACCGTAGGATATAACTATATTCGCGGTGAATATGATGAACCCTTTGAAGTCATGGAAGCGGCATTAAAAGAAGCCTATTCTGCCGGCTATTTAGGTAAAAATATTTTAAATTCGGATACGGATTTTGATTTGTATAATTATTTAGGTGCGGGCGCGTATATTTGTGGTGAAGAAACCGCGTTGATGGAATCCCTTGAAGGCAAACCCGGTAAGCCCCGATTTAAGCCGCCGTTCCCTGCAAATTTTGGTTTATACGGGCGTCCTACGACGATTAATAATACTGAGACGTTTGCATCAGTTCCGGTTATTTTAGAAAAAGGCGGTCAGTGGTTTTTAGAATTAGGACTTCCAAATAATGGCGGGTGCAAAATATTTTGTGTTACAGGTCATGTGAATAAACCCGGCAATTACGAAGTTCCCTTGGGAATACCCTTTAAAGAATTATTGGAATTAGCGGGTGGAATGAAAGACGGCAAAAAATTAAAAGCTGTCATTCCGGGTGGATCCTCTGCGCCAGTTCTACCCGCAGATGTCATGATGAATCTGACGATGGATTATGACTCCATCGCAAAAGCTGGATCCATGTTGGGTTCTGGTGCAGTAATTATTATGAATGAAGATACCTCCATGGTTGAAATGTTGACACGCATTGCGCATTTTTATCACGAAGAATCCTGTGGACAATGTACGCCGTGTCGTGAAGGAACTGGTTGGATGGCGCGTGTGATGCACCGTATTTTACAAGGTCAAGGAAAAATCGCCGATTTGGATTTATTATCCAATGTCGCAAGTAAAATCATGGGGCGGACTATTTGCGCATTTGGTGATGCGGCTGCGATGCCTATTATGAGTTTTATTAAACATTTCCGTGATGAATTTGTTGCACACATTGAGAAGCATTCGCATGATTGAAATTGAAATAGACGGTAAAACACTAGAAACCACGCAAGGTTCAATGATTATTGAAGTCGCGGATAAAGCGGGAATTCCAATTCCGCGCTTTTGTTATCATAAAAAATTATCTGTCGCAGCCAATTGCAGAATGTGTTTAGTGGAAGTGGAAAAAGCGCCAAAACCTTTACCTGCTTGTGCAACGCCTGTAACGCCTGGCATGAAAGTATTTACGAATTCTGTCAAAGCGATTGATGCCCAAAAATCCGTCATGGAATTTTTATTAATTAATCATCCGTTAGATTGTCCGATTTGTGATCAAGGCGGTTCGTGTGAATTACAAGATATTTCCATGGGCTATGGCCAAGATTTTTCACGTTACGAAGAAGCCAAGCGTTCGGTTAAAGATGAAAATTTAGGGCCGTTAGTCGCAACCGATATGACTCGGTGTATTCAGTGTACACGTTGTGTGAGATTTGGAATTGAAATTGCTGATCATCAAGAATTGGGAACCATTGGCCGGCATGACAGAGTGGAAATTGGAACATATTTAAAAAGTCATGGATTAAAATCAGAGTTGTCGGGAAACGTGATTGATTTATGTCCTGTTGGTGCACTGACATCAAAGCCATTCAGATTTAAAGCACGTGCCTGGGAATTAACGCAATCACCCTCAATTGCACCGCATGACTGCGTCGGATCGAATATTTATTTACAAACGCTGCGTGGAAAAGTGATGCGTGTGGTTCCGCGTGAAAATGATGCCGTCAATGAAGTCTGGATTTCAGATAGAGATCGTTTCAGTTATGAAGGGTTATACAGTGAAGATCGATTGTTAAAACCCATGATCAAAGAAAATAATGTGTGGAAAGAAGTCGATTGGGCATTGGCATTAGATGTTGCCGCAAAACAATTGCGAAAAGTCCAAGGTCATGAAATGGCTGCGTTTGCTTCACCCAATTCAACCCTTGAAGAATTTTATCTACTGCAAAAATTATTCCGCGGATTAGGCAGTAATAATCTTGATCATCGTTTACATGCAACAGATCTTTCCGATCAATTTTTTATGCCGCTATTTCCAGGATTAAGTATTTCTATTGAAGACATCGAAAAACAAAAACATATTGTTATTATTGGGTCAAATTTGAAACATGAAGCCCCGTTATTAGCGTTGCGTGTACGAAAAGCAGCCTCATTTGGTTCAAAAGTAGAATATATAAATGCAGATGCCTGTGAAAATATCGCCGGTGAGCCGACATTAATATTATTGGGCGCACAAGCCCATAATCATCCGCAAGCCAGTATTATTCGCCGACGTGCGCAACAATTAGCCATTAAACATAATGCGGTTTTAGGTTTCGTCACTGAAGGCGCGAACAGTGCAGGCGCGTGGATTGCAGGATGCGTTCCACACCGTGGGCCATACGGTGAACAGCTAACACCCGCTGGCTATGACATTCATCAAACCTTAAACGATAAATTAAAGGCTTATGTTTTAGTCAATGTTGAGCCTGATGCAGATTATGTAAATCCCGAATTAATGATCAGTAGTTTGAAAACTGCAGACAGTGTTATTGCATTGACGGCTTATAAAACCAGTACTTTATTGGATACTGCGACAGTATTGTTGCCTATTTCACCTTATGCTGAGACCTCTGGATCTTATATGAATATTGAGGGCAGTGTGCAAAGTTTTGAAGCCGCAACCCCGAGTTTAGGAGAGTCGCGTCCGGCATGGAAGATTTTGCGCGTCCTCGGAAATTTATTTCAATTGGCAGGTTTTGATTATACGGACAGTATTTCGGTCCGTGATGAATTATTAAAATTACAAAAGGGTAAACGTCCGGATCCTGTATTTCCAGAAATGAAATCTTCGCAAAAAGATAACGCTGCTATTCCCGAATGGAAAATCTATCAATCGGATTCAATCGTTAGACGGGGTAAAGCATTACAGCAGGTGCAATTATGAAAGCAACGCTTTTATTCATTGTACTGACCTTAATTAAAATTTTTATGATTTTAATTCCCTTAATTGTTGCAGTCGCTTATCTGACGTTTTTAGAGCGTAAGATTATTGGATATATTCAAGATCGTATTGGTCCCAATCGGGTTGGGCCGTATGGTTTAGGACAACCTATTGCGGACGTGCTTAAATTATTTTGCAAAGAAATTATTATTCCGAAAGCTTCAAATAAATATTTGTATTTAATTGCGCCGATGTTATCCATCGCACCTGCTTTAAGTGCATGGGCTGTCATACCATTTCAACCGCATATTGTATTAACCGACATTAGCGCAGGCGTTTTATTTTTATATGCGATGAGTTCATTGGGCGTGTATGGAATTTTAATTGCCGGGTGGGCATCCAATTCCAAATATGCATTTTTAGGTGCGTTACGTTCTGCCGCTCAAACTATATCTTACGAAATCGCGATGGGATTTGCATTTGTCGGCGTGTTATTAGCAGCGGGTAGTATGAATTTACAAACCATTGTTGAGCATCAAGCCGGTGGATGTTGGCATTGGTATGCGCTGTCATTATTACCGTTATTTATTGCGTATTGGATTTCGGGTGTGGCTGAAACCAATCGTGCGCCGTTTGATGTCGCGGAAGGTGAATCGGAAATTGTCGCTGGATTTCACGTCGAATATTCTGGTATTACATTCGGCGTATTTTTCTTGGCGGAATATGCGAATATTATTTTAATTTCCATGATTGCCAGTTTATTATTTTTGGGTGGTTGGTTGCCGCCGGTTAATTCACTGAATTTTATTCCTGGAATAGTGTGGCTGATGTTAAAAACCAGTTTCATGGTATTTGTCTTTTTGTGGTTACGCGCTACGTTTCCCCGTTTTCGGTATGACCAAATTATGCGGCTAGGCTGGAAAATATTAATTCCGGTGACGTTATTTTGGATTATTGCTGTTGCCTTCTGTATACAAATGCACTGGGGGTTTCAATGAAAGCACTAAAGCAATGGGTCAAAGCGTTTTCATTATGGGAATTATTAATAGGCTTAAAATTAACGGGCCGCCATTTATTTTCCCGCAAAATTACGATTCAATTTCCGGATGAGCAAACGCCGTTATCCCCACGTTTTCGAGGATTACATGCCTTGCGTCGTTATCCCAATGGTGAAGAACGTTGCATTGCCTGTAAATTATGCGAAGCCGTGTGCCCTGCGTTAGCGATTACTATCGAAGCGCAACCCCGCGAAGACGGTTCGCGACGTACAACTAAATATGAAATTGATTTATTCAAGTGTATTTATTGCGGATTTTGTGAAGAATCCTGTCCGGTAGACTCTATCGTTGAGACAAATATTCACCATTACCATTTTGAAAACCGCAAAGATTCTATTATGACAAAAGAACAATTATTGGCAAACGGGGATAAGTATGAAGCACAAATTGCCAAAGATAGAGCCGCAGATGAGAGGTACCGATGATCGTTAATTTATTGTTTGTTGCCTTTTCGGCGTTATTATTATTTTCTGCGCTTATGGTTGTCACCGTATCGCATCCCGTCCGAAGTGTTTTATTTCTGGTTGTCACGTTCTTTGCGGCGACATTATTATGGCTATTAATGACCGCTGAATTTTTGGCCTTGATTTTAATATTAGTGTACGTTGGTGCCGTGATGACCTTATTTTTATTTGTGGTCATGACCTTAAATATTGATCTGGTCAGTTTACAGCAGCCTTATCGAAAACTTTATATCCCCTTAGGGTTAATTTTTGCATCGCTGTTGGGTGCGATTTTAATTTACGCGCTTTCGCAAACGCATTCGCCGTTTATTATGTATGCGCAAAACATGAATACAATTAGCTTATCCAACGTTAGACAATTAGGGCATGTGCTTTACACGGATTATGCATTGCCCTTTGAAATGACGGGCGTGCTGTTATTGGTCGCTATTATTGCGGCAATCAGCTTGTCCTTGTTTCAGCCCGCGACTTCAAAGCATCAATCCGTTGAAGATCAAATTAAAGCCAACAAACGAGACAGATTACGGGTGGTCAAATGATCATGTCATTAAATGCAGTACTAATCGTCGCGTCATTATTATTTGGCATTGGGATGGCGGGGATTGTCATTAATCGCCGAAGTGTTATCGCCTTATTAATGTCCATCGAATTAATTTTATTAGCCGTGAATACCAATTTTATTGCCTTCTCTTATTATATGAACGACGTAGCAGGGCAAATTTTTGTGTTTTTTATTTTGGCGATTGCTGCAGCAGAAGCGGCAATTGGGTTAGCAATTCTTATGGTCTTATATCGTGCTCGAGGAACTATCAATGTGGCAGCAATGGATAACCTTAAAGGGTAGTGACATCACGTACTTAACATTGTTGATAATTTTAGCGCCCTTACTGGCAGGACTAGTCGCGGGCATTTTTGGCAAGCGCATTGGCCGAGTGGGGGCACACAGCATTACCATTTTAGGCGTATTTTTATCGTTTGTTGCGTCAATGCTTATCTGCAATCAAATTTATGTGCAAAATTTATTGCCGCTAAATAGCAATATTTATACGTGGGGTATTAGTGGCAGCTTTAGTTTTTCGATTGGATTCATGGTTGATCGACTTAGTGCCGCGATGTTGAGCATTGTCAGTTTTATTTCGCTAGTTGTACATATTTACAGCGTTGGCTATATGAAAGACGACGAGGGCTATCAGCGTTTTTTCAGTTATATTTCCCTGTTTACGTTTGCGATGTTGATGCTTGTCTCAGCAAATAATTTCTTACAGTTATATTTTGGCTGGGAAGGGGTAGGATTAGTTTCTTATTTATTGATTGGTTTTTGGTTCAAACGGGAAAGCGCGAATTTTGGAAGCTTGAAAGCTTTTATTGTAAACCGTGTGGGGGACTTTGGATTTTTATTAGGTATTGCGGCGGTTTTAAATTATGCCGGTTCCTTAGATTTTCAAACGCTGTTTAATCTTGCGCCATCGTTAACGACGGGAGTCGTAACTTTAATTTGCTTATTATTATTTTTGGGCGCGATGGGTAAATCGGCGCAAATGCCCTTGCATATTTGGCTTCCAGAATCGATGGAAGGTCCGACGCCTATTTCTGCCTTAATTCACGCGGCAACGATGGTGACCGCGGGTATTTATATGATCGCGCGTATGTCGCCGGTGTTTGAATATTCGCCAACTGCGTTAAGCGTTGTTTTAATTGTTGGTGCAACAGGGGCTTTATTTACGGGATTAGTGGCGTTAGTTCAAAACGATATTAAACGCGTAGTTGCCTATTCAACGTTATCGCAATTGGGTTATATGGTTGCCGCGTTAGGTGCTTCTGCGTATTCTGTTGCGATATTTCATTTAATTACGCACGCTTTCTTTAAGGCATTATTATTCTTAGCCGCAGGTTCCGTCATTATTGCATTACACCATGAACAAGATATGCGGCGTATGGGTGGATTACGAAAATACATGCCGGTCACATATCTGTGTTTTTTAATGGGTGCGTTAGCGTTGTCTGCGATTCCGCCGTTTGCTGGATTTTACTCCAAAGATTTAATTATTGATGCGGTGAGTGAAGCGCATGTGTGGGGACAACCGTATGCGTATTATTGTGTGTTAATTGGCGCATTAGTAACGCCGTTATATATTTTTCGCGCTTTCTTTATGACGTTTCATGGTAAAGAGCGAATTTCGCCTGAAATCAAAGCGCATATGCATGAATCTACTTGGGTAGTTTTATTGCCCTTAATTTTATTGGCAATTCCGTCCATTATCAGCGGTTATTATTTAATTACGCCATTAATTTTTAATCATGATTTCGGTAACAGTATTTTTGTCTTGCCGAGTCATGTGATGGATTTTCATATGCCAGTCTTAAATTCTCTCCCACTACAACTTTCTGTAGCTGGGGTTGTACTGGCCTGGATTTTTTATAGTCTATTTCCGGCATCGCCTGCAAAAATAGCCAAAATTTTTTCCATTATTTATAAAGTACTGATCTATAAATATGGCTTTGATTGGTTTAACGAGCATGTGATTATGCCCAGCGTTCGAGGTTTAGCGACCGTCTTCTTCAAAGTGGGTGATGAGAAAATTGTCGATGATACGTTTGTGAATGGTTCTGGTCGGATGATGACACGTTTATCGCAAGTCGCCCGAAAATTGCAATCGGGATATTTATATCATTATGTCTTTTTAATGTTAGCGGGATTACTTATTTTGCTTTATTGGATCATATTATGCCCCTATTAAGTTTGTTAATTTGGTTACCTGTTATTGGCGCCATACTGGTTTTATTCACCGGTGGTGATAAAAACGCAACGGTTGCGCGCTGGATTGCACTATTAACATCCCTGATCACATTGGCGTTATGTCTGCCACTCTATACAGGATTTGATGGCCAAAGTTATGCCATGCAATTTCAAGAGCATTTAAATTGGATTCCGGTGTATGGCATTAATTACAATTTAGGTGTGGACGGCATTTCAGCGCCGTTAATTATTTTGACCGTATTTACGACATTATTAGTAGTCATTGCATCTTGGAATGCGATACATCATAAAGTCGCCCAATACCTCGCCAGTTTTTTAATTATGCAAAGTATGGTGACCGGTGTATTTGCGGCAACGGACGCGATTTTATTTTATGTATTTTGGGAAGGGATGTTAATTCCGATGTATTTAAGTATTGGGATTTGGGGCAGTGCGAACCGATCTTACGCATCCATTAAGTTTTTCTTGTATACTTTTTTAGGATCTGCATTATTGCTGGTTGTTATTTTGTATTTACGCGCGCTTGGGCACAGCTTTAATATTCTTGATTACTACAGTTTAAAAATAACCATGCCTATCCAAATTTTAATTTTCTTTGGTTTTTTATTAGCGTTCGCTGTAAAAATTCCCATGTGGCCTGTGCATACTTGGTTACCGGATGCGCACACCGAAGCACCTGCCGGTGGATCTGTTGTACTTGCTGCGTTAATGTTGAAATTAGGGGCGTATGGATTTTTACGATTTACGTTACCGATTACGCCTGATGCCTCGCAATATTTAGATGGCTTTATGATTGCGTTATCTCTAATAGCAATTATTTATATTGGACTAGTTGCTATCGCGCAAACTGATATGAAAAAACTCATTGCATATTCTTCGATTGCGCATATGGGATTTGTGACATTAGGCTGTTTTATGGTTTTCTTGATCGTCAAAAATTCCGGCAATATTGCGGATGCGTATATGAGTTTAGAAGGGGCAATGGTACAAATGATTTCGCATGCGTTTAGTTCGGGTGCGATGTTCTTAGGTGTAGGTGTTTTATATCAGCGCATTCACAGCCGTTTAATTAATGATTTTGGCGGTGTGGCGAATACTATGCCGATTTTTGCGGCGTTCTTTATGATTTTTGCGATGTCGAATGCCGGTTTACCTGGAACATCCGGATTTGTAGGCGAGTTCATGATTATTTTAAGTGGGTTTAAAGCCAATTTCTGGATTACGTTTGCCGCTGCAACGACATTAATTTTAGGCGCGACATATACGTTATGGATGTACAAGCGGGTTTTCTTTGGAAATATTACCAATCCTGCGGTGGGTAAATTCGCGGACATTAATTTCTCGGACAAAATTTTATTTTCATTGCTGACTGTCGGTGTATTGGCAATCGGCATCTATCCTCTGCCGCTATTAAACATGATGCATGGAACGGTAGGGCATTTATTAACATTAAGTTTGCAAACAAAGGTGGCGTGATGCCTGATTTAATTCCACTGATTCCTGAAATATTTTTGTTGGGCATGATAGTGATTATTTTGCTCGCGGATTTGATCCTGCGTTCGAGATTTCCTTCTGTAACGTATTATTTGTCGCAACTAACGTTGGTCGGTACGTTTATATTAACCGCGTACTTTTTTAATTCACCTATCAGCATCATGATGAATCAGAGTTTTATTTTGGATCCGCTGGCGAGTTTATTAAAGCTATTTATTTATGTGGCCAGCTTTTTTGTATTTTGGTTTTCGCGTGATTATGTTGCCGAGCGTAAAATGCCGAAAGCAGAATATTATGTATTATCATTGTTTGCGATTTTAGGCATGATGTTGTTGGTTTCGGCGCATAATTTCATTGTCTTATTTTTAGCGTTAGAGCTTTCTGCTTTACCTGTTTATGCATTAGTTGCATTATGGAATGATTCTCCATACGGTTCAGAAGCGTCGATGAAATATTTTGTGATGGGTGCATTGGCGTCGGGCATGTTGTTGTATGGGTTATCGATGTTATATGGTGCAACCGGAACATTAGCGATGATTCCGGTTACACAGTCACCGCATGATCTATTATTAATTTTTGCTTTAGTGTTTATTCTTGCTGGTATTGCATTCAAATTTGGTGCAGCTCCATTTCATTCATGGGTGCCTGATGTTTATACGGGTGCGCCAACGGCCATTACGTTATTCATTACCAGTGCACCGAAATTGGCCGCAATGGGATTAGTGTTTCGATTATTAGTGGATACCTTGCCGAGTTTACAACCACAATGGCAGGAACTATTAATTATTATTGCTGTTGCATCGATGGCGTTAGGAAATATTGCGGCGATTATTCAAACGAATTTAAAGCGCATGTTATCGTATTCTTCCATTGCCCATATGGGATACATGAGCTTAGGTTTATTAGCAGGGCATGAAGCGCACGGAAACTCTGCTGCGTTATTTTATATGTTTTCTTATACTCTAATGGCTGTGGGCGCATTTGGATTATTGACCATGTTAAGTCGTGGTGGAATAGAGATAGAAAGTATCCAGGATTTAAGAGGATTAAATTCTCGTAATCCGTGGTTAGCGTTTATGATGTTGTTAATTATGTTTTCGATGGCAGGAATTCCACCAACGATAGGATTTTTTGCTAAATTATGGGTTTTGGAATCTGTTATCAGAATCCATTTAGTGTGGTTAGCTGTCTTGGCATTAATTTTCGCCATCATCGGCGCGTATTATTATATTAACGTCGTTAAAGTGATGTATTTCGAAGAGCCAGATAATACTGCTGCGTTTGAATGTGGAACGAGTGTACGAGTGGCGTTATCGATGGTGGGAATGACTGTTTTATTATTAGGCATAATTCCGAGTGGTGTCATTATGTTATGTCGCTCAGTATTTTAAAAAGCGTGGGCAAGTGGTAAGAAACTATCGCCTGGAGTGGATGGTGGAAATGCTTGTTCCCAAAGACTTTCTTTTCCGTTGTTCATTCCTTGTGCGGTAAGCATTAATCCGGCCCCTATAATGGCTAACATACCTGCAAGAGCTAACAGTGGATAAAATTGTGTAGCGACTGCAAATGTACTTACTAATCCTGCTGCTACAAGAAATCCAAAACCTACTTTAAAAACTGTCACAGGTGTTTTATCGTATTCTCCGCTTTGTTGTGCTGCGGCGACTGTTTGTGATGAGTGTAAAGCTGTGTGTTCATCTGCGGGAAGCTCACTTAATTCTTGAGAGTGATTTTTTGATGAGCTATTTTGAAAAGTACCAGAAGACGTTGCTGCTGTAACTAGACTGTAGCTGCTACCAATTTCGTCATCGCTACTTGAATCATAAACTCTACTCGTATTGGCATTTTCGATTTGTTGTGGTGAAGCAAGTGGCAGTCCATGCGGTTCTGAAACACGAATCTTTACTTTGAAAGCTTCCCATCCACTGGCCATGAAATCACAAAAATCATCCCACCAACTTCTTTTTCTGGGTGATTTACTCGAACTCGCGCCCATAGTAACTCCTCAACAATTTAAAAAGTTATCCTCTGGATTTTATAATATTAGTTGCTACCTTTGCCATTTGATGATTTTCCATTTTTTCAATTTGCTGCTGTTGACTATAATATTGTACGGCAGTTGCTGCTAGAACGATCCCCGCGACAAGCAAAGCTGTGCCGCCAATAGCAATCATAGCGATCAACGCAGGTGGAAATGCAGTACTTGCTGCGGTAGCGACTGCTAAAGCGGTAGCAGCGGTTTTAACTACAGCTGCTGATTTAATTAATAGTGTAATTGCCGTTAGTACACCTACTGTACCGAGTCCAGCTCCTATTACTACGGCGCTAGTTTTAACAGGATTCAACTTACCGTTTTCAGAAAATAATAAAAAATTAGATTTTCCAGCGTAACTTGGAGATGGGAGAGTTAATGAAGAGGTATTATTCAAAGCTAGACGAACACCTTCTAATACATCAGCACGAACCTCAGCAAGTTTTTTTTCACCACTAAAGCCTGTAGATTCTTCTTTTTTCTTTTGTTCAATTAAACCATTAATGGTCGCTTGAAGAGTATTTTTTCTATGAAGTTTACCAATAATATTCGTTTCTGAATTCAATGCTTTATTAACTGCTGGAGGAAGTGTCAATGCAAGAAAAGAATCAGCATGTTCAACATGGATTAGGGGATGATCATTTGAAAGTTGAATAAGGGCTGAAATAAGTGCTTTTTTTTCGTCATTTATCTTTTTATCAGCTTCGTTTACTGCCTCTAAAAGACGTTCATATTCTGTTTGCATGAGATTTACCCCCTAATTAAAATTAAGCCCATTATACACAAAATGAGCGCGCTTAGTGACTATTAGTAAGCATAGCTGCGCCTGTTTGCTGAAGAATCGGCGAATTTTTAAATGCTAGATGTAATGCAAGAAGAATAACACCACTAACAAGAATTGCTACGCCCGCTGCGGCGAGCAGCCCTATAGCGAGAGGGGGGAATGCCGTTCCTGCCGTTGCTGCACAGGCAACGACTGCTGTCGTAACTGCGACTGCTTTAGCCGAAAGAACGAATCCCGCGATACCAGTACCTAGAAAGAGAGCGGCTCCAAAGGATATCGATGCGATAGTACCAGCTGTTTGAAGATTTTCACGAGTTTTATCGGAAAACATTCCGGCACACCTAAGTTGTTTAGAAACGCTAGAATGTTGTTTTCGCTCAGGAGCAACCAAAAATCGCTCCGTAACAGAAGCAGAAGTGGTACTTTTTACGGAAATAGTACCTTGCTTTGATTCAGGATAAGCTTGAAGAGCGGCAGCCTCAAGCTTAGAAAGTGTATCATCTGATGCGTCGTAATTATTTACATCTCTGGTTTGCGTTAATTCATTCAAGTAGGGTATTAATGTACCCTCTGCAGCCAGTACTCGAATAATATTCAATTGACCTGTAGTATCTGAGGTAAACAGAGAGTCTGTATTAATTTGACCATGATTGACCATTTTTTGTAAAAGGAAAAGAGCAGCTAGAAGCTCATCTAGCTTTTCCTGTTTTTTCTTTTTTGCTTCCCGCTCTGCGTAATCATTCATTAAGATTATCCCATTCGTGCGCCAAGTTTGGCGTAAACTTGAGCGTTTGTATAATAAAGAGCACTGCTTGCTTTAGCATGTTCGTGAATAGTTTTTGCGGCTTCGGCAAGTGCGTTACCAATTACGAGGAAAAATGCAGCGAGTTTTGCAAATGCCGCATTTTGTGCAGCCAATTCAACACTGGTTTGTGCAGAACTTTTTACGCTAGTTGCGACAGCTCCTAATTGTTGACTTTGTTCTTGTGGAGAAAGTTGTATTTTGGGCGTAGGGTAAAGGGTTTGAGCGTATTCGCCTACCCAGGGGTTTTTAACTTTACAGTTTTCTGTTTTGTGCTCGCGAGAAAAAATTCTCTGAAGCCATTGGATAAATTCTCTAAAAGAAATATGAAGTGTTGTTGGAACTTCAATCATGAAATGCTCCCTATAAATGCCTAAATTTTGCAGTGCTCAGTATACCGAATTTTCCACGCCGATCCCAGCGAAAACCAAAAACACAGCTGAGAAACAGCAAATAAAACCTCAAACATTACCTTGAACCCAAAATGATGCACCGTATACGCACTGATTAAAGCACCAAATCCTATCGCAATATTGTACGAACCTGCCCAAATTCCCCAATAAAACGTTGATTCTGATTTGGGGATATACCGCTCGTATAGCGCATACAGTGCGGGAACCTGAATTGCGGCACAAACCCCTAAAGCAATCTGTACTATATATAAGGTAAGAGGGGAGTGGACCCAAAAGTAACCTAAATAACTGAATGAAAATAATCCCTGCGAAATGACTAAAATCCATTCTTGATGACCCAATTGATTTTCCCACTTGCCCGCAAACCACGTAAAAAAGCCTAATATGATAGAAAAAATACAAATCGCGTTGCCGGCGGTACGAATATCGCCGTTAATTTTGTGCACAAACTCTGCCCACACCGGCATCATAAATCCTGCGGCTAAAATAATGAGAAAATTAATAATAAGCAGTGCAAACAAAAAACGTTTATGCATGTTTAACATTCCGGAATATTGGCGGTGGCAATTGTATGTGGATCTTTTATCGCTGCAGCCAATCCACCCAATGAGGTTTCTTTATAAATCGACATCATGTCTTTACCTGTTTGTCGCATCGCTGCAATCACTTTATCTAACGAAACTTTATGTCCACCATCTTCATCTTCCATTAATGCAATGCGTGTTGCATTAACGGCTTTTACAGAACCCATCGCATTTCGTTCAATGCACGGAATTTGGACAAATCCACCAATCGGATCGCACGTCATACCTAAATGATGTTCCATGGCAATTTCAGCCGATTTTTCAATTTGCGATAACGTTCCACCTAACACCGCCGTTAATGCACCGGCTGCCATGGAAGAGGCAACACCGACTTCACCTTGGCATCCAACTTCTGCACCTGAAATCGATGCGCCTTTTTTATACAAAATCGCAATTGCGCCTGCCGTCAATAAAAAGGTAAGAACCCCTTCCTCATTTGAATTGGGTAAAAAGTTTTTATAGTAATGTAATACGGATGGGATAATTCCTGCAGCACCATTGGTTGGAGCGGTAACAATTCTTCCGCCAGCAGCATTTTCTTCATTTACTGCCATTGCATAAACATTTAACCAATGCATAACGTCAGCATGCTCACTGGGTTTTGGTGAGCCTTGTGAACATAGTTTTTTATATAAATCCGGTGCGCGTCGTTTAACTTTTAAAAATCCAGGAAGAATACCTTCGGTTCGGCAACCGCGTTCAATACATTTTTCCATGACATCAGCAATATGCAATAAGCCGGACTTTATTTCTTCTTCACTGCGCCAGGTTTTTTCATTCGATAACATTAATTCTCTAATCGATAATTTATTTTTTTTGCAATGATGTAATAATTCTTCTGCGGTGCTAAACGGATAAGGTTCGGGTTTGCGATCCTGTTTTTCATGGCCGTATTCTTGGTCGGTAACAATAAATCCGCCGCCGATGGAATAATAAATTTGATGTGTAATTTCTGTATTATTTTTATCTAGCGCTGTGAATAACATGCCGTTAGTATGTTTAGGCAATAATTTATCTTTATGAAAAATTAACTCGAATTTATCTAAGTTAGGCAAAGGACAGTTGGGTTCAATTAAATGGGGTTGTTGTCCGGCTAATCCGTGATAAATTGCAATATCTGTTCCATGACCTTTACCGGTGAGTGCTAATGATCCAAATAATTCGACGCGAATTTTAGCGGGATTTTTATCTTTGACGGATTGCAAAAATAAATATGCGGCTTTCATCGGGCCGACAGTATGAGAACTGGATGGACCAATACCGACAGAAAATAAATCAAAGACACTCAAAGACATAAATTATCCTCTCTTAAGAAACAGATCCTTCGACTCGCTCCGCTCGCTCAGGATGACACGTTTATTTGGTAAATACAGCAATAGACTCGACATGTTTTGTGTGTGGAAACATATCCATTACGCCCACTTTAACCAGTTTATAGCCGTAATTATTGACTAATTCTCCTGCATCTCTTGCTAATGTCGCAGGATTGCATGACACATAAACTATAATATTGGGTGACCATTTTGAAATATGCGGCAAAATTTCTATCGCACCTGTGCGTGGGGGATCCAATAATATCTTGGGATATTTTTTCTGCATCCACGGCATCGAAACATCGGGCTCAAATAAATTTGCAAAATAAAATTCTGCATTAATAATATTATTTAACTTAGCATTTTGACGTGCACGTTCAACCATGTTTTTGTCGCCTTCTACCCCAACCACTGATTTACAATGATTAGAAATGGGAAGGGTGAAGTTGCCTAAGCCACAGAATAAATCCAAAACAGCATCATCAGATTTTAAGTCTAAAAGTTGTATAGCGAGGCTTAACATTTTTTGATTGATGTCGCCGTTGATTTGCGTAAAGTCTGTCGGCTGAAAAGTATAGTTTATGTTTTCAAAACTATAGGTTAAATCTTCCATGAGTGACATGGGGTCAGGTTTGTTGGGCTGAAAATATATTTTAAAATTATGATCTAAACCAAATTGTAATAATTTTGCTTTGTCTGATTCTGTGAGCGGTTCCATGTGTCTAAAAATTAATGCAACGGAGCGTGGATCACACGCGATTTCAATTTGAGGAATATGTCTGTATATAGAAAGCGATAAAATAACAGTGCGTAGTTCTTCAAATTTAGTGCCGACGCGTGGATCTAAAACATCACAATGATCCAAGTCTGCAATATAGCGCCCCATTTTTTCATGAAAGCCAATTAATAGTTTTTCTTTTTTGTTCACGTATTTAACGCTTAAGCGTGCCTTGGAACGATATCCCCATAACTGGCCCATTAATGGCGGAAGAATTTCTTTCGCTTCAACTTTGCCGATATGTTTTAACTGGTTTAATAAATTATCTTGCTTTAATAAAATTTGTTTTTCCGGAGACATATGTTGTAACTGACAGCCGCCACAAATTTCAAAATGGCTACATTTAGGTGTGACACGATCGGGAGAAGCTTTGATAACCTCAATTAATTTTGCCTTATTGTAGCGCGAATGTTTTTTCGTAATTTCTGCTAAAACAGTTTCGCCGGGAAGCGCACCGTCAATAAAAACAGCCTTGCCATTTAAATGCGCAACACCACGTCCTTCATGGCTTAAATTGTCTATAGTGAGTTCATTTGCCATGTCGTGAGAAATTCGTCAAAGTGGGATAGTTGAGAAGAGGTTAAATAAGATTTGAGCGTTTGAACTTTACGCTGATAATCAGCTTCTGATAATTTTCCGCGCATAATCTCAAAGCGTAAATAAACCAAATAAGTATTTAAGACATCGGTTTCGCAATAATTTCGGATGGAATCAATTTCGCCATTTAAATAGGCGTCTAGTACTTTACTGCCATCCATGCCCATTTTGCCGGGAAAGCCTAATATTGTCGCAATGTCGTCGAGCCGCGCCGCCGTTTTGCTTTGATAGCCTGCCAAAATATCCATGATATCCATATGGCGATAATGATAACGGTTTAAATAATTATTCCATTTGAAATTCGAATCGGCTTCGCCTATTTCCCAATAGCGGGGAGCGACTACGCCATTCACTAACGCGCGATAATGTAATACCGGCAAATCAAATCCTGCACCATTCCATGAAATTAATGTCGGGGAATATTTTTCAATACCTTCAAAGAAACGCTGGATTAAATCTTTTTCTGAGGAATTTTTTTCGCCTAAAGACCAGACTTTGATTTTGCTACCCGTATCGAGCACGGCAGAGATGACAATAATTTTATGGAGATGATGACGCATAAAATCCGAGCCATTGGTTTCGGCGCGACGGATTTCACGCATTTTCTCAGCGATTTCAGCATCCGACCCGGTCAGGTCGTATAGCTTTTTTCCGCTATCGATATCTGGTATGGTTTCGACATCAAAAACAAGGGTATTCATATGCGCATTATTCTACTGGGGTCACCGGGGGCGGGTAAAGGGACACAAGCGAGGTTTATTTGTGAAAAGTATGGTATTCCGCAAATTTCAACCGGCGATATGTTACGTGCTGCCGTTAAAGCAGGCACGCCGCTTGGCGTCAAAGCCAAAGCGATTATGGATAAAGGCCAATTAGTGTCGGATGACATTATGATTGCGTTAGTCAAAGAAAGAATTACCCAGGCTGATTGTAAAAACGGATTTTTATTGGACGGGTTTCCTCGGACGATTCCGCAAGCTGAAGCGCTCCGCGAAGCGGGCGTTAATCCCGATTATGTGATTGAAGTGAATGTCGATGACGAAGAAATCGTTCACCGTTTGAGTGGTCGCTGGTTTCATCCAGGTTCCGGTCGCACTTACCATGTCGATTATCATCCACCGAAAGTTCCGTTTAAAGATGACAATACAGGTGAAGCTTTAATTCAGCGCGAAGATGATAAAGAAAATACCGTTCGTCATCGATTGGATGTCTATCATGCACAGACTAAGCCCTTAATCGAGTATTATCAGATGCGCGGAAACTACAAAAAAATCGATGGTTTTGGGGAAGTTTCTACAATTCGTGATAAAATCTTCGATGTTATTAATCAAGACAACAAAGGTAAAACACATGCAAGCTGCTGACCGCCAAAAGTTGAATATTCCATCTTTACCCTTATCGCCCACTGAACTTGCTGATGTCATTAAAAACAACGATAAAAATTTGCTCGAATTGATTTCGCAGCGTGTATCGCCGGGTGTTGATCAAACCGCTTATGTTAAAGCAGGATTTTTAGCAGCTGTGGCAAATGGCAAAGAAAAGTCCTCGCAGATTTCACCTGAAAAAGCCGTCGAATTATTGGGCACCATGTTAGGCGGCTATAATATTCAACCCTTAATAGAACTATTAGATAATGACAACTTGGCTCCGCTTGCTGTAAAAGCACTTTCCCATACACTATTAATATTCGATGCATTTCATGATATTTGGGAAAAATCTAAAACTAATGCTTATGCGAAACAAATTATCGAGAGCTGGTCTAACGCAGAGTGGTTTACATCGAAACCAAAAGTTCCGGAAAAAATAACCGTTACGGTATTTAAAGTTCCCGGGGAAACGAATACAGACGATTTATCTCCCGCACAAGAAGCGTGGTCGCGTCCAGATATTCCATTGCATGCGCAAGCGATGTTGATCAATAAAATGCCAGAAGGTCTCAAAACGATCGAAGCGTTAAAGAAAAAAGGCCATAGTATTGCTTACGTGGGCGATGTAGTAGGTACCGGTTCATCCCGCAAATCTGCAATTAATTCGGTGTTATGGCACATCGGTCATGATATTCCGTTTGTACCCAATAAAAGACAAGGCGGTGTTATTTTAGGATCCAAAATAGCCCCTATATTTTTTAATACGGCAGAAGATGCAGGAGCGTTGCCAATAGAAGTGGATGTGTCGAATTTAAATACAGGCGATGTCATAAATATCTATCCGTATAAGGGCGAAATTACCAATGAACAAAATCAAGTTATTGCGAAATTTAATTTAAAACCGATTACCTTATTAGATGAAGTTAGAGCCGGCGGACGAATTCCGTTAATTATTGGGCGCACGCTGACTGATAAAACACGTGAAAAATTAAAATTGCCAGTGACGGATATTTTTGTAAGACCGCATCCGCCCAAAGATACCGGTAAGGGATTTACGCTCGCACAAAAAATGGTGGGACAAGCGTGTGGTGTCACAGGGATTCGTCCGGGAACGTATTGCGAGCCTCGAATGAGCACTGTCGGATCACAGGATACGACGGGGCCTATGACGCGTGATGAATTAAAAGAATTAGCGTGTTTAGGATTTTCAGCCGATTTAGTCATGCAAAGTTTTTGTCACACGGCAGCATATCCAAAACCGGTTGATATTCAAACGCAACATGAATTACCTGATTTCTTTGCATCGCGCGGTGGTGTGGTTTTAAAGCCGGGTGATGGAATTATTCATTCATGGTTAAACAGAATGCTACTACCGGATAAAGTAGGAACCGGTGGCGATTCGCATACGCGTTTTCCGATCGGAATTAGTTTTCCGGGTGGATCAGGCTTAGTTGCATTTGGTGCTGCACTAGGTGTTATGCCATTGGATATGCCGGAATCTGTTTTAGTGCGATTTAAAGGCAAAATGCAACCAGGAATTACACTGCGCGATTTAGTCAACGCAATTCCGTATGTTGCTATCCAAAAGGGTTTATTGACTGTCGACAGTAAAAATAAAAAGAATGTATTTTCAGGCAAAATTCTCGAAATTGAGGGTCTGCCAGATTTAAAAATAGAACAGGCTTTTGAGTTTGCAGATGCGTCAGCAGAGCGTTCGTCAAATGGCTGTACGGTTAAATTAAATAAAGAACCCATTATTGAATATTTAAAATCCAATATTGCGTTATTAAATTGGATGATCAAACAAGGCTACCAAGATCCACGAACGTTACAGCGTCGCCTTGAGGGAATGCAGCATTGGTTAGACAATCCTGTATTATTAGAAGCAGATAAAGATGCTGAATACGCAGAAATTATTGAAATAGATTTAGCTCAAATTAAAGAGCCATTATTAGCCTGCCCGAATGATCCCGATAATATTAAGCCCTTATCTGAAGTTCAAAACGACGTAGTACATGAAGTCTTTATTGGTTCGTGCATGACAAACATTGGTCATTACCGCGCCGCTGGAAAATTATTAAAAGATTACGGCAAACAAGTGCCCACACGTTTATGGATTGTTCCGCCAACAAAAATGGACGCCCATCAATTAACAGAAGAAGGGTATTACGCTACGTTTGGATTAGCGGGTGCGAGAACGGAAGTTCCCGGTTGTTCCTTATGCATGGGAAATCAAGCGCGCGTAAAAGATGGTTCAACTGTTGTATCCACGTCAACGCGTAATTTTCCGAACCGAATGGGTAAAGACGCTAACGTTTATTTATGTTCAGCGGAATTATCAGCAATTAGCTCTATTTTGGGACGATTACCGACCGTTTCTGAATATCAAGAAAAAATTAAAGAAATTGATACGATGTCTGGGGAGATTTATCGCTATCTTAATTTCGATCAATTAAAAGAATACGCGTAATTCGTGAGATCCCTCGCTTTGCTCGGGATGACAATAATTGCAACGGCCTAAAGTAATCCAACACCACGGGATTATCGATAAACGTTAAATTATACGGATGTTCCGCCTGAATAATTTTGAAAGGATATTTCAATAACGGCAAAATGGTTTGCGCAATTTTTCCAAATAAAACTAATTCAACCTTCGGATTGACTTCATAAATTCCATTTAATATCTCTTGCATAAAATTTCGCCATTGTTTGGCATCTTCTTGGACTTTTCTAGTCGGATGTAATACTAAGCTTGCATTCAACAACAAAAATCCATGGCTTAATAAATTCTGAAATAACTCAGATAAGGTCTGTACTCTGTGTTCAGGTTTTTCCCCTTCGGCTTTAAGTAGCATTTTAATAAAATTTCGTAGTGACGTTGCTCTATTAACGGTCTTGTTCAGTTTAGACTCATCCGTCCAAATTTCTTTAACGGCGCCATCCCAAAACGCATAGCCATTCGCCGATTGCGCGCGAGGATAGGGCGATTCACCGACTAGAATACGTTTGACTTTCGGAAGTGGAATAGAGAAAGCATTGAAAATTTTATCGGGACCCGGCAGCCAATTGTCTTCATGCGTGAGCATTTCCAAATAATCTGGATCCACAGAATGAAGGGCTTGGGTAAAAAGTTTATCCCAGCTGGGATGAATAGCCTTCAGTGCAAGTCTTGTCATATAATGCCGGTCTGATCCAGTGAGGAACTTGCGCTATGATAGAACACCAGTCACAAAATCGCGATCTCATTATTCATCGCGTCCTCGAATTTGTTGATAAGAAACTCTCCGCCAAAGCTTCCACCCTAATCCGCCAATTTATTTCTGATTATTACGCCACTGCATCATTGGATATTCTCGAAGCCTATTCACCCGAAGATTTATATGGCGCTGCCATCAATTTTTGGCATTTCATGCAAGTCAGAAAACCGAAAGAGCCAAAATTCCATATTTATAATCCGCATTTTGATGAAAGTGGGTGGGAATCTACCCATACCATGGTAGATTTAAATTGCGACGACATGCCATTTCTAGTCGATTCATTGCGCATCGAACTCACACGCCAAGGCTATAGTATCCATAATTTAATCCACTTTGGGCGCTTTATGGTAAAGCGCGACAGCAAAAATAATATTACGGAAATTTATGGACGTAATCATCAACCTGAAAAAGATGGGGTATCTGAAGCGGTGATTCACTTTGAAGTCGATCGCCAAACGGATCAAAAAGCCCTAGATTTTCTTCAGGAACGTTTATTAGCCGTATTAAATGATGTCACGGCTGCAGTACAAGATTGGCAATCCATGCGACAAAAAGTGGAATCACTATTAGATGAATTGATCAGTCGCCCTCCCAACGTCGTAGAACCGTCGGAAATTTCTGAAACGATTGATTTCTTACGCTGGATTAAAGATGACAATTTTACGTTTTTAGGGTGCCGTGATTATAAATTAATTGAACACGAAGGTGCGCCTGCGTTGGAATTGGTGTCAGGATCGGGATTGGGTGTATTGCGAGATGAAACGCACAGTAAAAAAATTCGATTATTAGCAGATATCGCCCCTATTATTAAAGAATTAGTGTTATCACCTAAACAAATTTTAATTTTAACCAAAACGAATACACTGGCGACAATCCATCGCCAAGTGTATACCGATTATATTGGTATTAAACGCTACAATTCGAAAGGCGACGTCATTGGTGAAACACGTATCATTGGTTTATATACGACGGTTGCGTATAACAGTCACCCCAATCAAATTCCGTTTTTACGTCACAAAGTGGAAAATATTCTTGAGCGATCAGGATTACCGCCGAAAGGCCATGCTGGAAAAGATCTTTTAAATATTTTAGAAACCTTGCCGCGTGATGATTTATTTCATGGCAGTGTAGAAGAATTATATGATTTATCGATGGGCATTCTGCAATTACAAGAACGTCGAGTCGTCCGTTTATTTGTACGTAAAGATGTGTATGGACGATTTATTTCCTGTTTAGTGTATGTGCCGCGAGATAATTTTAATAGCGATGTGCGCCAAGCAATGCAGAATATTTTATACCAAGCGTTTAATGCGATTGAAATTTCATTTGAAACGCGATTTTCTGAATCTGTATTAGCGCGTATTCATTTTGTATTGCGCGTCGATCCGAATGTCCCCCTGAAATATGATCTCAAACAACTTGAAGCTGAATTAACCGAAGTCTCTCGTACGTGGAAAGATCTACTGAAAGATAATTTGATCGATTATTACGGTGAAGAACAAGGAACTTCGATATTTCGTTATTATGCGGATGCATTTCCTGCGGCATATCGTGAAGATTTCCATCCACGTGCAGCAGTTCACGACATTGTCCATTTGCGCAATTTGTCGCCTGAAAATTTATTGGAAATGGCGTTTTATCGATTGGTGGATGATCCTGAAGAAATTTTACGATTTAAATTATTTCACGCTGAACATACCATTCCGTTAAGTGATGTGGTCCCCATGTTAGAAAACATGGGATTGCGCGTTATCGGCGAGCGTCCTTATCAAATTATCAGTGAAAATGGGACTGCGTGGATTAACGATTTTACAATGCAATCGTCTGATGGTCATACGGTCGATCTCGAAGTGACGGGTACGATATTCCAAGAAGCATTTTCAAAAGTATGGTATGGACTCGCGGAAAACGATGGATTTAATAAATTAGTTTTACGTGCCCAATTAAATTGGCGCCAAGTCAGTGTATTGCGTGCTTACGCAAAATATTTACGTCAGACGGGCTTTATGTTCAGTCAACATTATATTGAAACCACGTTGAGTGATTATCCCGATGTTTCCCGTGCATTGATTGAATTATTTGAGGTGAGCTTTGGTTTAAACCAACCTAAAAATTTAACCGAAAGAGTCGCGGAAATAGAAAAACACATTCGTGATGGTATCGAAAAAGTATCCAGTCTCGATGAAGATCGTATTTTACGACGCTATTTAGATGTTGTGCATGCAACACTGCGAACGAATTATTGGCTAGAGAAAAACTATTTATCGTTTAAATTAAATCCGCATGCCATTCCCGAATTGCCATTGCCATTACCGCTGTATGAGGTATTTGTGTATTCCCCACGATTTGAAGCGGTGCATTTAAGGACCGCTAAAGTTGCACGCGGGGGAATTCGTTGGTCCGATCGCCGTGAAGATTTTCGAACTGAAATTTTGGGTCTCATGAAAGCCCAAAAAGTCAAAAATTCTGTAATTGTTCCGTCGGGAGCTAAAGGCGGATTTGTACCTAAATTATTGCCGGCCAATGGAACGCGCGATGAAGTATTGGCGGAGGCGATTAATTGCTATAAAGATTTTATGCGCGGATTATTGGATATTACGGACAATATTGTTCAAGGCAAAATTACACCGCCAGCGAATGTTATTTGTTTTGACGACAATGATCCCTATTTAGTTGTCGCTGCCGATAAAGGTACGGCATCGTTTTCCGATATCGCGAATGGTATTTCCAAAGAATATAATTTTTGGTTAGGTGATGCATTTGCATCGGGTGGTTCTGCAGGCTATGACCATAAGAAAATTGGTATTACGGCGCGAGGTGCCTGGGAATCTGTAAAACGTCATTTCCGGGAAATTGGTTTTGATACACAAGCCACACCTTTTACAGTAGTGGGCATCGGTGACATGAGCGGCGATGTATTTGGTAATGGTATGTTGCAGTCAAAATACATTAAATTAATCGCGGCGTTTGATCACCGTAATATTTTTATTGATCCTAACCCAGATCCTGCAAAAAGTTTTGACGAACGCGCACGCATGTTTCAATTGCCGCGTTCATCGTGGGAAGATTATGATCCTAAATTAATTTCAACCGGTGGCGGTGTTTTTAAGAAAAGCGCCAAATCTATTTCCTTAACACCCGAAATTAAATCCGCATTAGGGATTGAGGTTGATCAAATTACGCCCAATGATTTAATTAAAGCCATATTAATGGCGCCCGTGGATTTATTATGGAACGGTGGGATTGGAACGTATGTCAAAGGCAGCCAAGAACGTAATGCCGATGTGGGCGATCGCACAAATGATTTCGTGCGAATTAATGGCAGTGATATACGCGCTAAAGTACTAGGCGAGGGTGGGAATTTAGGTTGCACACAATTAGGCCGTGTGGAGTATGCGTTGCACGGTGGTAGATGTAATACAGATTTTATTGATAATTCTGGTGGTGTGGACTGTTCAGATCATGAAGTCAATATCAAAATTTTATTAAATGATATTGTGGCTAAAGGTGATTTGACGGAAAAACAACGGAATAAATTATTGGTCGATATGACGGATGAAATTGCAGAGGATTGCATCCGAGATAATTACCAACAAGCCTTAGCGATCAGTTTAGCCTTGGTACATGCAGGTACGCATGGTGAGTTATACCGTCGTTATCTCAATGATCAAGAAAAGTTAGGATTAATTGATCGGCATCTTGAATTTTTACCCAGTGATAAAGAATTGGTTGAACGTAAAATCCAAAATATTTCCTTAACCAGACCTGAACTGGCCGTTTTATTATCCTATTGTAAAATTAATACCAAAGCAGCGATATTGGCGACGGATTTGCCGGAAGATGCGTATTTAAAACATGCAGTGATTACCGCATTTCCGACGCAATTACAGAAAAAGTTTTCGTCTCAAATCATGAATCACCGTTTACGTCGTGAAATTATTGCGACCCAATTGAGCAGTGATCTCGTTAATCAAATGGGCGTAGTTTTTATCTATCGCATTCAAGATGAAACGGGCGCGAGTGTGGGCGAAATTATTCGTGCCTATAGTAGCGCGTATGAAATTTTCAAAGTGGATCAGTTATATGAATTGGTCAGTGGGTTAGATCACCAAATTCCTGCAGATATTCAGATTGAAATGTTATTGCACATTAAGCGTTTGTTGCGACGTGCAACACGATGGTTATTACGTAATCGCCGTGCCCAATTAGACGTTAAAGACTGTATTGCGTATTTTGCGCCAGGTGTCGCCAAAATCGTGGACATTATTCCGTCATTGATGGTAGGTGTAACAAAAGACTATATGGAAAATCTGACGCGTCAATTGGTTCAAGTGGGGCTTTCCACCTCCATCGCATCACGCATTGCCGGCTGTCGCGCGATGTATACCGCACTTAACATTGTCGATTTAGCCACTGAAAATAATTTTGATCTCGTGGAATCTGCTCGCGTATTTTTTGCCGTTGGCGCCAAGTTAGAATTGGCTTGGTTTAGGGATCAATTAAATGCAAATGCGTTAGAAGATTATTGGGACAGTATAGCGCGGGCCTCGTTGCGAGATGATTTGGATGTGCAACAACGTATTATTACCATCAGTATTCTTCAACAAAATAAAGACATTAAGAATCCAGAAAAACGTATGGCGGCATGGATGACACATTATGAACCGTTATTAACACGCTGGTTGGTGATTTTAGCCAATATGCGTGGTGCAACCAATTTAACGTTTATTATGTTTTATGTTGCTGTTCGTGAATTATATGATTTAACGAAATTAATTGTACAAACCAGTTAAGTAGGGGACTTTCATGGCAATACTCAAAAAGATATTTTTAGGTTTGTGTTTGTTGATGTGTTTTCAAGTTGTAGCGTATGGCGAAACTTTGGATAAAGTAATTGTCATTGTTAATTCGGAGCCCATTACACAAAATGAATTAAATCAACAAATGTCTATTGCGCGCTCACAATTGCAATCGGCTAATCAAACGCTTCCCAGTGATGCGGTATTACGCAAGAAAGTCTTGGATCAATTAATTGATATGAAACTGCAATTGCAAGTGGCTAAAAAAGCCAATATTACTGTCAGTGATGCCGATTTAAATAAAACCATAGCGGGCATTGCCTCTAAAAATCATATGACAACTGATGAATTAAAGTCCGCTATTGAAGCGCATAACATGAATTATGCGGATTATCGTAATCAAATTCGCCGTGAAATGATTTTGAGTCAAGTCGCTCAATCGCAAGTTATTCCGACGATTAAACTCTCTGATGCGGAAGTTCAGCAAGCGGTCGCGATGTTCAAGAAAAAAGGCGCAAGCGGTGATGTTGAGAAAAAAGCGCGATTATATTTACTGCAGAAAAAATATCCTGAAGCCATGAAAAATTGGATTGCCGCGCTTCGCTCGCAAGCTTATGTCAAAGTTATCGCATCCTAAATTACCGATTGTAATCACACCCGGTGAACCGCTCGGTATTGGACCGGATGTTGTCATTGAGTTAATTCAACAAAAATTAAATCATCCTTATATTATTGTAGGCAATGCTGATTTACTCCAAAAGCGCGCAAAACAATTAAAATTACCGTTTAATCCTCAGATCATGCTTGAGATACCATCCTCAAAACGCTATGTATTGGATTGTCTCGATGCGGCGGCAGAATTATGTCTCGATAAAAAGGCCAGTGCATTGTTAACAGGTCCCGTAAATAAATCCATGATTAATAATAGCGGCATTAAATTTTTAGGCCATACTCATTATTTAGCGAAACTTACGGATACTAAAAATCCCGTCATGTTTTTTGAAAGTCCGCATTTTAAAATAGCACTAGTCACCGATCATGTGCCACTTAATAAAGTTTCTAAAGCAATTACACCTGAAAGATTAATTTCAGTCATCAAAACAACCAGCGAATTTTTAAATACGTCTAATATTGCCATTTGTGGCTTAAATCCGCATGCAGGTGAAAACGGTTATTTAGGTCTCGAAGAAATTCGCGTGATTAAACCTGTCATTCAAAAAATAAAAAAGTCCTTACCGTTTCTTTCAGGCCCCCATTCTGCAGACAGTTTATTTTATGAAAATAATCTCAAAAAATATGATGCAGTAATTGCGATGTATCACGATCAAGGGTTGTGTGTATTGAAACACAGGGATTTTACGTGTGCCATCAATATGACGTTAGGATTGCCCTTTTTGCGTACGTCAGTCGATCATGGCACAGCAATGGATTTGGCCGGAACTGGAAAAGCAGACGCCAGCAATATTAAATATGTTTTTAAAAAAACCGTCGAGTATATTCATGCACAGACCGCGTAAACGTTTTGGACAACATTTTTTACACGACCAAAATATTATTCATGGAATAATTGACGCGCTATCTCCAAAAACAAACGACGTTATTATTGAAATTGGCCCCGGAAAGGGCGCATTAACCTTTCCTTTATTAGAGCGACATCCTAATTTGATTGCATTAGAAATTGATCGCGATCTGATAGAAAGCTTGAAAAGAACTATAAAACATTATCCGCAGTTTCAGATTATCCAAACGGATGTATTAGATTTTGATTTTGCTTCATTGCCTGCACACCAAAAAATTGTCGGTAATTTGCCATATAATATTTCCACGCCTCTCCTGTTTCATTTACTGAATTATAAAAATTCCATTGATGAGATGATTTTCATGCTCCAAAAAGAAGTGGTTGAACGCATGTGTGCAGAAATCAACACGCCGGATTACGGGCGCTTAAGTATCATGCTTCAGCGAGATTTTGATATAGAATGGTTATTTGATGTTCCACCGTCTGCATTTAATCCACCGCCTCAAGTGGATTCGGCTGTCGTTCGGCTTATGCCCAAAGAAGCGACAAAATTAGTTGATTACACACTTTTTAGTGATATCGTACGTGAAGCGTTTCAATATCGTCGAAAGACACTGCGACATGCGTTAGGTCGATATTTTACAGAAGCGGATTTAGAAAAAAATGGGATTTCCGCAAAATCACGACCTGGTGAATTGTCATTACACGATTTTGAAAAATTGGCCAATTATTTAGCATCGGAGCGCAAACATGTTTAATGGAATGTACGACTTAATGAATAAGTTAAAGAAAAAACCCATTACGGAAAAAATCGCGTTACAAAAAAATGCTACGCCAATTTTATCTACCGACGATTTACTCTCAAGCGAAAAGCGCCAACACGTGTTGACTGATATCCGAACACTCATGAATTTACCAGAGGATGAATATAACCGCATATTTTTACGCGATATTCATTCGTTTGCATCTTTCGTTCAAAATTTACCGGAGACGGAACGCAGCTTTTATGCGTCATTGGGTGGCATGATTGATCATGCATTAGAGCGTGCATCATTATCTTTATTTTTAGCGCGAACGTATTTATTGCCTGAGGGTTCAACATTGTCTTCTGTTTCAGAAGAAGAAATGCTCTGGGTCTACGCTATTTTTACCGCTTCTTTATTATTAGACGTCGGTAAAATTCCGACGCGTCATATCGTGACCTTAACGGATAAAGACGGAAATGCCATTGAAGCGTGGCAACCGTTTGCGGGCCCAATGCAAATTAATGATAACATTACGCATTATATTTTTGGTTTTTCAGATGATCCGAATGATCATTTGCGTTGGTTAATTACGCCATTATTAGCGCGTCAAATTATTTCTCCCGAAGGATTTAATTGGTTAGCCAGCAACGAAGAAGTACTGCAAGCATGGATTGGCTTATTGACAGATGATCAACGCGAAATGGGTTGGTTGAAAGTCATTCCGTTGGCCGATGCACAAATTCTCGAGTCGTATTTTTCTGATCGTAAAGTATTCCGCCATTCTTTATCTCCGCAAACTATTGCTTTAATTAATAAAATCATTAAAGAACGTAAAGATGCACAAAAACGACAAAAAGAATTGGGTGAAAGAATATTAAATGAACATGCACAAAATGCCATCGAGACAAAAACGCCTTCTGACGAATCGAAATTAAATAAATCGGCTTCTCTGTTTGGATTTGCGTCAATAGCCTCACACGATAAATTAAAAGCAGCGGCGCAAGAAATTAAAGCGAGTTCAAAAGATATCGTTCGACAATTTATTAGCTGGCTACATCAGGCGCAAGAAAAGTCGTCAGGTTCTGAAGCAAAAATTGATGTTCCTCGTGTTGCTGAAGGAGCTTTAATTACCAATGAGGTGATTAATAAATTTGTTTCTGAAAATAAGCAGTCACATTTAACAGCGCAACAAGTGCGAGATCATTTAATTCAATCAACGGTTGTTATTTCAGTCGCTTATGCACAACAATCGGGTGTACTAAGTCCAGGGCTTCTCGTGACTAATCCCTATGTTGCGTATCCGGCACAATTAGGTGTACCCCCCATTGGAATGGGAATTCAAGTATTTCCTCCTCAAGTAATTCCGGAAGTTCAAGCGTCACCAACGCAAGCACCCAAAGAAGTACAGCAATTACAATCTGCTGTACGTCCTATGGCTAAACCCGGTGGTTAATTATCATGGCAACTTATGCGATCGGTGATGTCCAAGGGTGTTACGATGAATTATTGGATTTGCTTTCATTAATTGAATTTAATCCACAAAATGATCGCGTATGGTTTACGGGGGATTTAATTAATCGTGGACCGCAATCAGTGGAAGTATTGCGTTTTGTAAAAAGCTTAGGCAAGTCTGCGATCAGTGTTTTAGGAAATCATGATTTACATTATTTAGCTGTGGCAAGCCACTGCAAACCGTTGCAAAAAAAAGATACGTTTCATGATATTTTATCTGCCCCCGATGCAGAATCGCTGTTCGACTATATGCGACATTTGCCGCTGATTTATCATGATCCCGAATTGAAATATACGATGGTGCACGCGGGATTGGCGCCACAATGGACATTGAAAAAAGCGCTTGACTGCAGTCACGAATTCGAAATAATACTCCGCAGTAAAAATTACCGAGAATTTTTACTCCATATGTATGACGATGTTTCGCATGAAGGTTTAGTCGCAACCGTAAATTACTGTACACGCATGCGATATGTTGATAAAAAGGGAAAATTGAATTTGGCGTATAAAGGTCCTGTTGGAGGACAACCCAAAGGCTTTTATCCCTGGTTTTCGGTGGCAACACGTAAAACCAAAAACGATAGAATTATTTTTGGACATTGGGCGTCGTTACGGGGTAAAGCAGATACGCCGAATATTTACGCATTGGATACGGGCTGTTGTTGGGGAAATGCATTAACCGCATTACGTTTAGAGGATGAACAATATTTTCAAGTAAGTTGTAATCGACAATTCCGTGAGGGTAAGTGATGCCAAAAACAACTGAAGCAGATGAAACCAGCTTAGTCGATGACGTTTCGGAAGAAACGGTATTAGAGGCGGAGGAAAGTACTCCGGTAGACTCAGAAGAAATCATTCCCGAAGATGAAGAGGGCAAGCCGGTCCGAAAGAAAGTAGCTGCCTTAAAAGCACGTCACCGTTTAGAGGACTACTTTGAAATGAAGCGCATTCAGGATGAGCTTGATTATTTAGACGATGAAAAGAAGCGAAAAGAAGAGCTTCTCCAAAAGGTAGCGCAAGCCGAGAAGCACTCTGAAAAGCATGAAAATCACATTAAACAAACCAAAGAATCGAAAGAAGCAAAGCTGGCGAAAATGCTGGAATCACTGAAAGAAGAATCCAAAGTCAAAGCCGTCCCTGTTTCTGTTATTAAAGACGTAAAACCGACTAAAGAAGCCAAAAGCGCTAAAAATCCTCAAAAACTCTCTACAAAAAGTAAAGTGAAACCTAAAGTTTCGAAACCGAAGCCAAAGGCAAAGCTAAAAGCAAAGCCGAAAATCAAGAAAAAAGTGAAGAAATAGTGGTATACTCGCTTTAATTTTAACAACCCTAACAATAAGGGCTGTGTAGATGAGCTATAACCAGTTAGAAGAATTACCTCTACGCGCTGCTGTCGAAGCAAGCTCCACTCGAGAAGCGTCCGAAGGTTTCTGGGCCAATTGTTGGACTCGAGTAAAATCCACAACTCAGACGTGCGCAAGTTATGTTGCTGTTAAGGCTGAAGCCGCAGCAAATAGAGCCGCAGATGTGGCAAGAACGGTTCGTCATTCTCCTACTACGCATCCCCATTTATTTAAATGGTATACCGTTGGTTTTGAATTTCTTACGGCTCCTTGGAACGGTTGGGCATTGGCTCAAGCAATCGATACGTTTAGAGATACTTCCGGGAAAACGAAATTTTTAGGCGCTACCATACCTTCATTGATTGTTTGTGGGATTTTAACCACGCTGACAGGATTGTCTGCTGCTCTTATACATCGCTATACCAACGAGCATTATGGTGAGAAGCCTCATCATGAGCAGGTGAACCCTTCTGATGTGAGCTATTTAACGCGCGTTTATATTGGGTTGCTAGCCGTGGGTGATTTTTTGGATCATACCATTGGCGATGTTTCTACATGGATTTTATGGTTGGAATTGGTTAGACCGGATGCGTCTCTACTGTTTAAAAGAATTGTGTACTCTTTAATTATTGCGGGTTCTTCACTCAATACCGTAAAAGAATGGAGCGTGTGTTTTAAAAATATCCTCCGACATTATTTTGGTGCACAGTATGGAGAAGAAGACGATCTAAAACCAGGCCCGTTAGTTAGCTATACTATGGTGTGGAGTTTTCTCACGGCGATGATTAATGGTTATAGCATTGGACTATTATTAGATGCGTTAATTTCACTTTCACCTTTTGCAGTTGGTCTCTCTATTCCGGGTATTATAATATGGTCGTTGTTTGGCATACTTCCTGCTATCGGAAGTACGGCTACGCATTTTTTCCAATACATGTCTTATGATAAACATGGTGGATTTAGTCACTCTGATGACGAACTTACGGCAAGCGGGAAAGGGCTAATTTCTACAGCGCAATGGTTAGATTTTATTGCGCATTTCGAGGATTATTTTGCGACGCCGGCTCAGTTAATGAGTATAGGAATGGTGAATGCAAAAGTGCCTCCGCATCTTCAAGCGTTAGCGCTTACGGGGTTCGGCATTACAACTGCAGTAGCATGTATTTCTGAAACAGGTGTATGTTTTGAGGAAGCAAAAGAGGGCGTTTCCAAACTGTTTGCAAAATTTGGGCTTTTTCAAAAACAACCACCAGCCCCAGAACATACACGTGGACCAGTTGATCTTGAAAACGAATTTTTAGTACTTTCGTACGGTACGTAATGAAAACGTATTAAAACGATACGCTTCTTCCCAGAAATTAATTTCATGATCTGTTGAGCGCAAAAATACTTGCTGCATGGTATTTTCATGACGACTGTCTGCGACTTCGTTTAGTACTTTAATCGCGAGTTCTGTTGCGCCATCAAATTTGGGGCACGCATAGGTTTCTATCCATGATTTATAGGGATGTTCTGTATTGGTTTGAACAATCGCAGTGTGCTTTCCTAATTCACGGTACAACCAAAAACAGGGTAAAACACTGGCGATTGCAACACATACGTGTGGATGTTTGACGGACTTATCTAAATGCGCCAAGTAATCTGCAATGGCTTGGCAGGGCGCGGATAATTTTTCCAAAACAAAAGTGTTATGTAATGCTAATTCTGCTTTAACTGTATCCTCAGAAAACTGTAAAAATGCTGACTCATGTTCAGGTTTTTTTAATCGCGACGCGATATGACGGAGTAATTTTCCATAATGCTGTAGATATACAGCATCATTGGCTAAAAAATAATTAAATTGGTTAATATGAAGCGTGCCATCGAACAATTCTATATTAAATGGATGGGACAATACTTTATGAAGCAATGGTTTTGCTTGTCGGCTGAGCTTGTCGAATGCCATGATTTTTTTCTCGTAAGTAATAAAAATGATCCACAGGACCAAAGCCTTTGCCAATGTTAAATTGGCTTGCAGAAAGTAAGGCTTGGGTTAAATAATCTTTAGCCAATCTAATGGCTTCAGGCAAAACAAATCCTTGCGCTAAATAAGATGCAATTGCAGACGATAAGGTGCATCCAGTACCGTGCGTGTTTTTAGTGTTAATTCTTGGCGCGTGAAACCAGGTAAATGTTTTATCCTGAAGACAGTATAAAACATCGGATGATTGCTCCGTATTTAAATGCCCCCCTTTAAGTAAAACATTAATGCCATATGTTTCGCCTAATTCTTTGGCAGAAAATTCCATATCATTGGGCAAAATACTTGAGCGACTGAGCAATTTCTCCGCTTCAGAAATATTCGGGGTAATCAGTGTCGCAAGCGATAAAATATTTAATTTTAAATGTTCAATCATATCGGATTGTAGTAATGCTGAACCATTTTTAGCGACCATAACTGGATCAATAACAACAAAACCAGAATATTTTTTTAAATAAGAGTTAACAACATCGATTACGGTATTATTGTGCAACATGCCAATTTTGATGGCTTTAATATCTAAATCGGAAAATACTGCGTCTAATTGTTGTGCTAAAAATTTTTCAGAAATATCAAAAATAGCCTCTACGCGCTGCGTATTTTGTGCAACCAATACAGTAATCACAGACGCGGCATAACTTCCCGTAGCAGAAATCGCTTTAATATCTGCTTGAATCCCTGCGCCGCCGGAGGGATCCGTTCCCGCAATGCTAAGTACACACGGAGGAGAGAGTATGGGCATAGAGTGCCTCCAAGAAATAATTTTTAAATAAAGCGGGGGTTTGTGACTTTTTCGCGGCAATCTCGCCGCACTGGCCATAAAAAATCACTGCATTTTTTGCCGCTTCAAATCGATTAGCGTCGACCGCACGAAAAGCTGCAACGACTGCAGATAATAGACATCCTGTACCAGCAATTTTCGTCATGAGAGGTGAGCCATAATCAGAAATATCTGTTTTATCACCGTCAATAACAATATCTGTTTTACCGCTAATAACGACAGCGCAGTGAAATTTTTCAGATAATAATTTTGCGGCTTCAATGGCTTGTTGACTTTCTGCAGTACTGTCAACACCTTTTGTAATAACAGGCAATCCTGATAGCGATAATATTTCGCTCGCATTACCGCGAATAATATCAATCCGGACAGCATCTAATAATTTTTGCGCAGATGCTGTTCGAAATTGACTCGCGCCTACGCCAACGGGATCAAGAATAACCGGTTTTTTATAATGCTGAGCTATTTGTCCAGCTGAAATAGCTAAGTCTATAAAGTCAGAGGTTAACGTTCCTATATTGATCACAACAGCATGAGAAATTTTGATTAAGTCATCGAGTTCTTCCGCAGCTAAACTCATGATAGGAGACGCACCTAATGATAATAATCCGTTGGCAATAAAATCCATGGTAACCATATTAGTGATATTTAAAATTAAGGGATTATGGCGTCGTAATTTTTCCAACATGCTGTTCTCCTCGTAAAATTTCGTGCATTAATTGTTTTGCGGCAGATTTGGGATTAGATCCGTGAATGGCAGAAATAACGGCAACGCCAACAACACCGGATTGCATAACGTCAAATACGTTTGAAGCCGTAATACCCCCGATGGTAATAACAGGATGCCTTGATCGACGCACAAAATCTTTCAGTCCATCCAGCCCCCAGTAATAGTTGCAATTTGTTTTGGACGGCGTAGGGAAAAGTGCGCTCGCAGCAACATAATTTATACACGATAATTGATTCGCATTTTCAAGTTGTTCAAGATTTTCAATCGACAAACCAATGATTTTATCTGGACCTAATATTTTGCGCGCATCAAGGGGTGATTGATCCGACTGACCTAAATGTACGCCATCTGCATCCACTGTTTTGGCTAATTCAACATTGTCGTTAATGATCAACGGAATCGCATAAGGTTTCAGCAGTACTTTAAGTGAAAGTGCCGCATGAAGTTGATCTGAAAACGATTTGAATTTATCCCGATATTGGATTAACGTCACACCACCTGAAAGGGCAGCGAGAATAAAATCATTGTCATATCGTTCTGTCACGAGACAGAGCTTGAGTTGTGTTATCACACTTCCTCCGCAGGTATTACCCAGAGCAGGTTTTAAGGGTATTTCTCAGCTTTTTACAGCACCCCTGGTGAAAAATAGTTGTACAAGAAGATATACTAACTTTTTGGAAGTGAGCTATGCAAGCGAAAAAGTGGATAGAGCTATACAATACCATGCAAAAACTGGGCATTTTCGAGAACGATCTCGATGAGAAGTTTATTCTTGGCTCAGGCTCAGGTGGCCAGAATCTGCATAAAACAGCTTCTACAGTCTATTTAAAGCATATTCCGTCAGGTATTGAAATTAAGTGCCAAGAAACGCGTTCGCGTGATGATAACCGTCTCTATGCAAGGCGTCGCTTATGTGAGAAATTTACAGAACAGATTTTGAAAGAGAAGAGTGATCGCCAAAAAGCCGCGCAAAAAATTCGACGTCAAAAGCGTCGTCGATCACGTAAAGCCAAAGAAAAAATGCTACAAGCAAAAAAGAAACGCAGTGTGATTAAATCATTACGTAAACCGCCTAAGGACTAAAGTTATGGAAAATTTTGTTTCGGTATTATTATTTGCAATTTCTACAACATTAACTCCTGGCCCTAATAATTTTATGTTAATGAATTCGGGATTAAATTATGGGGCACGTCGTAGTTTGCCACATTTTATGGGCGTGGCATTAGGATTCCCGTTGATGTTTATTATTTTGGCTCTGGGTTTTGGGGTTATTTTTCAGAAGTTTGTGATTATTAAACATATTTTAAAAATATTAGGGTCTGCCTATTTATTATATCTTGCTTATAAAATTATGAATTCCCATAGCAATTCAAATGATACTAACAATGAAGCGGATCCTTTAACATTTGTTCAAGCGATGTTATTTCAGTGGGTAAATCCAAAAGCGTGGCTGATGGCAATCAGCGCGATTTCAATTTACACGGATTCTTCCAATTATTTTAAGAGTATTTTTTATTTGAGCATTCTTTTCTTTTTAGTATGCATACCATGTGGTGGAGTATGGTTAGTCATGGGTACTAAAATTAGAGAGTATTTGACGACAGATACTCACCGCAAAATTTTCAATTTCAGCATGGCGGCTGGGCTGATTGCGTCTATTGGAATGATATTTTTTGATTAACGATAAGAGAGGAGCCTGTGAAGCATGTTTACCGTAAAAAGCATTGATCATATTGTTTTGTTAACAACGCAACGCGAAAAAATGCTGCATTTTTACCTGAATGTCTTAGGCGGTACCATTGAGAAAGAACAACCTGCGCTACGATTAGTGCAAATGCGTTTTGGCGACAATTTAATTGATTTAGTTGAGGTAGATCAAAAATCTTCAGAATCACGTAACTTGGATCATTTTTGTTTGCGCATACAGCCATTCAACTTAGAAAATCTTACCGAATATTTTACGCATCATAATATTAAAATTCATGATCAAGGTCCGCGTTATGGAGCGCAGGGGATGGGATATTCTATTTATATTAATGATCCAGAAGGAAATGGAGTTGAGTTACGAGAATTAAAAACAGCTTAGGGTTTCGCTCCACGACAGCCTCCACACCTACATTAGCTCCGATAACTCTCATTATCGGTGTATATGAGTGAGTGGCGTTTTGTTTCTTAAAATTACCTACGCAAAAAATTTCCTGACATCACCTACGATTACTCAGATGCCAATTCACTTTGTCCTGTGGATTGCTTTCCGGTACTTTTTTTTCTGCAGCAACTTGTGTTTCTTTCTGTGTACCTTCAGGTAGAACAGGAGCATGACTCAAAATTTTTTCTTCATAAACTCTGCGATCAATATTAAATACTTCGAGCACACCTACAGAATCACCGACAACCTTTCCTTTAAATTCTATTAATGGCATTTGCGATTTTATATATCCTGCATATTCTCTCACTTTCTCAGTCGTCATCGATTTATCATCAGGAAAACGTTCCCGATAGGCCATATAACCCGACAGAACTTCACAGCCCACTTCTTTCATGCTTTTAAATTGCTCAACTATTTCTTGCAGACATTTCGCTTCTAACGAAGATGCGTTTTTTTGCAAAACTATGTATTTCGCCACATCAAAATTCCGAAACTGCACAGCAAATTTGAGTGCATCGTCCATTCCAGCTTTAACTTTTTCGCTATTTAACGCAAAGAGGCGCGCTACCTCAGCCACATCACCTCGCATAGCAGCAATAACAAGCAAGTCATCCACGCCTACGGATGTACGATTAAAGTTTTTACAGCTTAGTATTGCATCTACCGCAGCAAGATCTTTATTCGCATAAATCATCGTTACCAGTAAATTTTTTAAGTGATCTGCGCGAAGGTGCCCAATCATTGCCTCAAAAAATCGTCTATCTTCATTTTCAAAAGTTACATTTATAAACCCTGTAGCAACAAACAGTACATTATATAATTCTCCTTGGATAACATCTGCATCAAGCGACAATGAATTTAATTTACTAAAGAAAACTTCCATCATTTCACGATTACGTCCATTGAATAATATTTCCAAAGGCGTTTTTCCATTAAAGGCAACAGCGGGTTTCAATAAATATTCTGATGCGAATTCTTGTTCAAGCAGTTGACGGAAATTGTCTACGCTATTCGTCAACACCGCAACATGAAACTGACTAAATCCACACGGAGAACTAGCGATAAATTCTTCAGCCGTTTCGCGTTTACGTGGTAATTCATCCGGATGAAAATAATTAAACTCTTTTAAAGGTACATTCTCATGAGTAAAGTAATATCCTTGTAGCTGAAAATCATCAATTATTTCATTGCCTCCTAAATCATATCTTACCGGCTGACCCATATCGTGATATTTTGTTTGAATAATTAATTCTGCAAATGATTTTGCATCACCTATTTTTACTGCTGCAGAAGATTCGAACTCTGAATCCCAATATTCAAATTGATGTTCACCATTAATTTTAAATGCAGTCGCATGCCCCGCGCCTGTAATTTCAAATCGTGTATTCCCAGGAAGATGACGAAGCATTTCTAACACTTCAATCAATTGCCCCTTTGT
The DNA here is from genome assembly GCA_964559315.1 of uncultured Coxiellaceae bacterium. GTDB lineage: Bacteria > Pseudomonadota > Gammaproteobacteria > DASZBR01 > DASZBR01 > DASZBR01. The sequence continues at coordinate 121,843 of CAZLGL010000005.1, read as the reverse complement.
TAGCTCACCTGAACTCAAATAACGAATGAGCTGATTAAAATCAGCAGCTTCTCCCATCATAGCCATTTGCGATTGTCTGTTTTGTTGGCGCAACACAGTAAACTTAATTGGATCAAACCAATAGGTTAATTGGCTCAAGAAGGCTTCAAATAAATTTCCACGTGTTCCATAAGGGGCAACTAATCCTGTGAGTGGCTCTGCCAAACTTTCGGGAGTGACTGGAGACATTACGATTGTGCGTAATATTTCAGCTAGTACAGCATTATTCCCCTGCGAATCAAATCGATGCGATAGAAATGCAAATCCATTGCAATAGCCATCAGGCGAAAGTAATTTTTGATCACGACTATTTGCAGTAAGATATCGTTTAATCGCGCTTATCACAAAACGTTGACGCGTACTGAGGACAGCACCAGAATTCAATAATGTTTCCATTCTTTCAAAATTATTTGACTCAATAGCATGTTGAACAGGATACCTTCCATCAATATCTTTTTTATTAGGGTCTGCACCGGCAGCCAATAAAGCTTTCATTAATTCTCCAGCACCTTCTTTTTTGCTACGCGAAGCAAAATGCAATGCGGTAAAAAGAATTGTTGGATTTTGTGCCTCAAGATTTACTCCGGCTTTGATTAGCTTTAACCCAAGGGCATTCTCTCCGCGATGTACTGCAAGAATCAAAGCGGTATTGCCAAGCTTATCTGCAGGTCCGTTGAGAGCTTTCATGTCTCCAACTTCGAGCGCTAAATCAACATATTTCTTGTCCGACCCCGGTGGCCCTTCTTTTAAGAGGTCAGCCTCAGGCGATCGTTCTGCAAGCAAGCGTTTGGCTTCTTCGCGTTCGTTTGTTTCCATACTCAACCCCCTCTTCCTGCATGTATATAGTAATAGTATAGGCGTAAAATAGAGTTTGTGTTCTGGTTAAGGGTAAAAACCGATTAGCCCCTCCTAACCGGGAGTGGGGCACAAGGGAGCTGCGTCAACCTCTAACCGTACGTTTTTGTCGGTGATTTGCCTCGACATCAAGTCCATTGAGTAGTCAAAGGCTTGAAATTTCAGTTAAAATATGACCCCCTTAAAAAGAAGGAGTGTGATATGTCAAAAGAAAATAATGTCGTAAAAACCAGTTTTTTAGCTAGCTATGCAAAATACCGTTCCAACAATATCGACTATTGGAAGAAAAATGATCTAATAAGGGGCGAAATGACGCGTACAAAACCATTATTTAAAGATGAATATCTCGCCTATTTTGGAAGCGATGAGGTCGCTCATTCTTTGTCACCGGACGCTGATTTACGACAAGTTGTACATACCATTGATAAAATTAACTCCTTGATCTTTCCAATGTTTAGCGTGCGACATCGTTATATTAACAAGCAATTAGCAAACACTATAAAGAATATTAATTTAAAAGAAACGAAAGATATGCAAGTGATTATTTTGGGCGCTGGTTTTGATACCCGCGCGGCTAACAAAAGAAAATACTCAGTCAAGTTTTTTGAAGTCGACCAACCCTCTTTGCTAAAGCTTAAAAAACAGATTTATGAAGCTAAAAAAATCGATCCAAATGCAGTGTATGTAGGAATAGATTATATAAAAGAAAACTTAATTGATTCTCTTGCAAAACATCGCATCGATTTTAATAAACCTACTCACATTATTTGGGAGGGAAATATTGCATATCTCCCCATTCAATTGGCAGAAAACATTTTAATTTCACTAAAAGACAATTTTAAGGGTGGGCTCAGCATCACTTTTGACTACTATAGTACTCAAATCTATCAAAAAAGTACTGGGCACAAAGACTGGACAGCGTTAGTTGAAACACTCGAGGCCATGAACGCACCCTTTCGCTCAGGAATCGATGATATTCAGGAATTTGCAAAAAAACTTGGCATGGTAGTTAAAAACAATTGTAATGGCGCTGACTTATTAATCAAATATGGTATCGATACACTACCTGATGAAAAATTAAAAAATTATTCCATGTGTACCTTAGAAGCAGCTTCCACTATTTCTCCTGTTTTCAATCCAAGGAATCCACAATGAGCACTGGGTCTAATATAATTAGAGAAAACACCTCTCTATCCTGCCGCTTTAATGTTATGCCTGAAAAATTTGTTGAGGAAACACTTTTTATCAAGGAATATAAAATTTTAGACAACACTGTCGAGGCTGTTTTCGAAAGAAAATATCACAGCGATATGTTAAAAAGTCCAAATCATTTTGTATTCTTGACTGCTTTATCTCATGCGCAAAAGATGATTTATGTTTATCTCTGTAATAAATTTGGAATAGACTATGATCCCTATATGCCAGAAAAATTTAAAATTTGGGCAACAAAAGTTGAAATTGATCTTCCTAAATTAGTTACAGATGAAAAAGTGACTCAACGATTGGAAGTGTTATCTCTACTTCCGGTGAGAGATAAACAATACACCATGGACCTTATAAGCCACGTGGGTGATAGGATTAAGATTCAGGCTACATGCGCTATTTACTGTGTAGAGTAGTAAAAAATCTTTTTCATATTGTGTGTCAGATGCGAGGTACTCATTCCTCACACACCACAAAATCATGCACATAGTCATATCCCAACGGTGCACAACAGACTTTGCCAGTATCCGGATTTTTCTGACAGAAAAATGTTGAGCCTTTTCCATTGTCACCTAACTGAGCTTGTCCCCCAATGATAGGCCCACATGCTTGTGCCCATGCAATAGAATACTTACTCGGATTTTCTTGATTGTTCCATTTGCCTAAACAATTGTTACCAATTTGACATCCCATCGATTTAGCAAAGTGAGGCACTAGCACTTGAAGCAATTTGTTTTCTACTGGGTTCGCCGGTTTTTCGTTATTGTGTGTGCAATATGGTATAGAGGCTTCAGCAAAACTTATCTGAGAAAGGCCTAATAAAATTGCGAGTATAATAAGACTATAAATAATGGACTGAACGCAGTATGAAATATATTTCATTTTGATTTCTCCTTTTGACAAAAAACGCTATAATGCCGGTCTGTTTCTTAGAGAGGATTTTAGCATGGCCATTTATATTATTTTAGCTGTTTTAGCCTTAATCGTTATCTTTGTTATTGTTACTTATAACGCGATCATTGCACTTAATGAATCTGTTCGTAACAACCAAAAGCAAATTGATGTTCAATTAGATCGACGCTTTAAAGTTTTCGAATCTTTAATTGAAGTTCTCAAAAAATACATGGATTATGAAAAGAGTGTGCTTAAGGATGTCACCACCCTTCGCTCACAATCAGAAGCCGCTAAAGCTACAGGTAATTTAGCCGGTCAAATGACAGCCGAAAATAAAATTTCCGGAATTTTAGGCGGAATTAATGCTGTGTTCGAACAATATCCTGATTTAAAAGCCAACCAAAACGCGATTCAGCTACAAGAAGAAATTGTGAGTACAGAAAATAAACTCGCCTTTGCGAAACAAGCGTTTAATGACAGCATTGAAAAATATAATGCAACCAAGAAATCATTTCCCACAAATCTTGTTGTAGGCGCTTTCAGTTCAAAATTAGATTTCAACTATCCTTACTGGTCCGTCGGTTCTGAAGACGATGTCAAATCTAAAGAAGCCTATACTGTCAAATTATAAACGTAATGAATATTCGTTAACGTATGGAACCTTCTGCATTAAATCAATACAGTGAAAGTGTTGGCGACTGGCGCGCTACACTTTCACGAAACTCCCGTAGAACATATCTCGTTATCACCCTATTCATTTTGCTTTACATTTTATTGGGCCTATTGATCGACACGATTATTTATTTCGAAGTAAGCTTTCACACTGTTGCCCCCCAAGTTATCTTCGAGCAGTTAATTACTTTCCAATTAATGCCTCGCGCAACCATTATTACGGCATTGATTGGTATTGTTTCGCTTATTGTCGTTTTTATGTTTCATGACAAATTAGTTCTAATGGGTACGAATTATCATGAGATCACACCCGAATCCAGCACAGATCTCGAAGAAAAACAGCTTTACAATATTATCGAAGAATTAAAAATTGCAGCCGGACTTCGTTTCATGCCGCGCGTGTTTATTATTGAAGCGGACTATATGAATGCGTTTGCAAGTGGTTATAGCGAAAAATCTGCGATTGTTGCTATAACACGCGGCTTAATGAAAAAACTAGATCGTGATGAAACGCAAGCCGTGATGGCTCATGAATTAAGTCACATTCGTCACATGGATATTAAATTAACCCTCATGGCGACATTATTGAGTAACATCATGCTAATGATTGTCGACATTTTATTTTGGAACGCGTATTACCGTAATGGTCGACGACGCGAAGGTGGAGGCGGTGGTGGTTATTTAATGTTAGTCATTGTTCTGCTTCGCTACATTTTGCCACTCGTTACCATGTTATTGTTATTATTCTTAAGTCGAACACGAGAATATATGGCTGATGCGGGCTGCGTTGAACTTACGCGTAATAACGAGCCATTGGCGCGTGCTTTACTAAAAATCAGCGGCGATCATGCTGAAAATACAGCCCTCTACACCAAAGAATACAATCAGTCTTCTCATGACTCGCTGCGACGAACAGCCTACTTTTTTGATCCAACTGTTGCCGGAATCAAATCTCACAATGCCATGAGTGAATGGTTATCAACTCACCCTTCTCTTCAAAAACGTCTTGCGGCGTTGGGATATAAGCAAAAAAATTAAAATAATTTTTCCCAAATCTGTAAATAATTTATTTTTAAAAAATAAAACTAAACACCGCAAACGACATCCCTGCACTCGCCACCCAACATACGACTCTATCGCCGCGCTTTAATTTATTTTCTTGCAAGGCAAGGGCAATCGCTGCCGGAACTGATGCTGAAACTAAATTTCCGGTGCGAGGATAAATATGATAAATCTTATCGCCCACGCCCACTTCATCAGCCCCTTTTTGCCACGCGGTACTCGATGACGCATGCGTAAAAACAATATCAATATTTTCCACAGGAATGGATAATTTTTTAAATAATTTAACGCCTTCGATATTTCCATGCGTATGTAATTCAGAACCATACGACGTAAAAACTAACGGGCCATTTTTGCCTAATTTTTCGGATTCACTGTCGGTGTAGGTCATAAAATGGGGTAAAGGAATAGAACATAAATCAGATAACGTGGGCTTGGATGAAAAATGAAATTCCCAGGGTTGCGCTGCTTCAGTATTGTCATTAGACAATAGCGTTACCGTTGCGGCTTCACCAATGGTAAATCCCGGAAAACGGGACTCTAACATTGACTCATCCGTAACTTTATAAATTTCAGGATAGCCAAACGCGGCGCTATTAAATTCTGCATTAACAATAATGGCTCGTTTATATTTTCCTAATTTAAAATAATTGTGAACGATTTCTATCGCTCGACTCCAGCTCATGCAGGCATCTAAAATATCAAAACAATCAGCACGATCCAGTCCAAAGGATTGCGCAATCATGTATGCATTTCCTGGCTCTAAAAATCCGCGTCCTACGCCAACGTAAATTAATAAATCAATCTCTTGAGGATCCCAATTAGTTTCTTGCATTGCTTCACGATAAGCTTCTTTCAATATCGCAATGGGCGTTTCATCTTTTTCACACCAATACCTGTCTTGTGATCCCGACAACCGTAAAAGAATTTTTATGCGCGAGGCAATTTTGTCGAATACTTTCTCCGGGACAGATTTACTTTGATCGCGAATCAGATCAATCACGTCTTGGTTGGTAATTTTTCGCGACGGTAAGCTAACTTTTACAGTTTCTATTTTCATGTGACCTCATCGACTTGAGCTTTTAGTAAAAACCACAGTATAATCTTTGTTACCGGCCTGGATAAAGGATTTTTGCCATGACTACGACTGGAACAGAAACACCGACACCTATTTTTGATAACCTCGCTTTATTAAAATCTACGCCGATTAGCACTGATGATATTAAATATGCTGTTGAATTTCTCAGCGCATATGCGGGATCCAACGCCACGTTTAATGCGTATCGACGAGAAGTTGAGCGCCTCTTGCATTGGTGCATTGAAATCAGCCATAAAACACTACGCGATGTCACGCGCGCAGATTTCGAAGATTTTCTTCGCTTTTGTCAAAATCCACCCAAATCCTGGATTGGATTAAAAAACGTTACGCGATTTATCGACAAAGATAATACACGTGTTCCGAATCCGGATTGGCGACCATTTGTAGTGAGTATAAGCAAAAAAAGTTTTCATGATGGCATTCGTCCATCCGTAGATGATTATATTCTTTCACAAAATGCCCTTCAGGCTATTTTTGCAATCATCAGCAGCTTTTATCAATATTTAATTCAAGAAGGTTATGTTGAAGTCAATCCGGTTGCACAGATTCGACAAAAAAGTCAGTTCTTACGTAAAACGCAAGGCTCTAAAGTCATTCGTAAGTTATCCGAAACGCAATGGAAGTATGTCATTCATGCGGCTGAAAATATGGATGATCGAACCCTATTTATTATGAATGCGTTGTACTCCATGTATTTACGGATTTCTGAATTATCGTCTAGTACGCGCTGGGAGCCTCAAATGCAGCATTTTTATAAAGATGGCGAAGGGAGTTGGTGGTTTAAAACTGTCGGCAAAGGCAATAAAGAGCGTGATATTGCCGTCAGCGATTCGATGCTGGAGGCATTAAAACGATATCGCCTAAGCATGAATTTATCTGCTCTGCCCTCTCCGGGAGAATCCACCCCTTTAGTGCCAAAAAATAAAGGCAAAGGTGCGGTAACAGGAACGCGGCATATTCGCAAATTAGTGCAAGCGTGTTTTGACAGAGCGGCTGACGAATTAATTAAAGATAATTTTTTAGATGAAGGCGATCAATTACGCTCTGCGACGGTTCACTGGTTACGCCATACGGGAATTTCAGAAGATGTGAAAACGCGTCCACGTGAACATGTGCGCGACGATGCAGGTCATGGTTCCGGCGCAATTACGGATCGCTACATCAATGTTCAGTTGCGTGAACGACATGCCTCGGCGAAGGGTAAGTTAATTAAGATAGATTAATTACTTCCCGAACATATTCCTCAATCGACCTACAAACCCCGAATCCGAAACTAACGGTGCGTTGGGATTAATGGAATGCTGCGGTTCATGTTTTTCAAGCTGTCGACGCAGCTGAATGACTTCCCGTTTTAAATCCTCAAGCGTATCGCCTTGTATAAAATCATAGCGTTTTTGCATGGCTTTATGTGCCTGCATTTCTCTAACCAATTCAAGCCGTAAGTCTTTCGTTATGGATGAGCGATGTTCTTGCATAATTTCCAACAAAATATTACGCAATAAACTTTTCCCACGAAAAATAAACCAGCCCGTTCTAAATTGTTCTAAGCGTTGCTGTACCACAATCATGCATTCTTCTTTAGTTTTATAGTGCGTATCGTTCGCAATAATACTCCGAACAGAATTAACATCTTGCATACGACGACGTGTCATTTTTTTGCGCTGATCTTTATAACGTAAGATTCCTGCATCCAACGCTTCACACAATAATCGCACTTCTAGGCGATTTACATTCAGCTGTATATGCGCATTTTCGGCTTGCGATAAATCATAATGGATAACAAATAAATCTTCGGCGCTGGACACTTCATCACAACTGCTGTCCAGTAAAATATCATTCATCGTATTATTCTCCGGATGGGGTAAATAGAAAGATTTTTTTGTGCTAAGGTTGCTTCGCGGCAAAACAAGGTTGCGAATTTGGCTTTATTTTTGTTCAAATAATGCCCCTCTTGTCGTTTAATAAAACGATAAATATCATCAAGGTATGTTTTAATATCGGAGATATTATTTAAGTTTGCGCTAAGTTTTTCTGCGGATTTTATTTTCAGCGTAACATTCACAAAGAAGTTAATCTCAGGAAAAGATTCTAAAAAGGTTTTATCAGTCGGAGAAAGTTGATGTGAATCAGTTGTTTCAGTAACACCCTCTTTATCCAACAAAGTAATTAAGTGAAGTAGGTAACTTTTTTGATCTGCGTAATCAAATTCTTCGACATAATCTTTGATATACTCTTCTAAGGATTCTGATAAGTACTGCAGTTCATCCTGTATTTGCTTTTGCAATAACGCAGGACGTTCGCGAAACAATTCAATTAGTCCTATGCCTGCCCATACTTCAGCTGCTTTAAACTGATTAGTAAGACGAAGTTCTCTGATTTTTTCAATGCGAAAAGTCCACCTCTCCGGCAAAAATGTCATTAATACGGCTTCGTCTTTTTCGGCACGTGCATGGGCTTCCTGAAGTTGTTCGGGCGTTAAGTTTTGTAATGACGCAAAGCTGGCCCACTCTGCAAAATAACGCTTTAAGTGTGTTTCGTAGTGCGGGGAAACGCGCTCTTTAATCCTCGCTTTATGTTCTTCAAATTGCTTTCTTTGTGGAGGCGATATACGAGCCGGAAAACTGCGAATAAACGCATACAGTTGAATTTCTTTGAGGTTTTCGATGGGTGCTGTACTGATACACCCTAACAAATCGATTTTTTCACAGAGTAATTGAAATTTTTGCAATTTGAAAAAATCTTCAATACGCACCAGAAAATTTATAGTAAGTCGTGAAAAATATTTTCGTAGTCCACTTAGGGATTCTTTTCTAGCCTGTTCAATACGTACAAATTGGGACTGCAGTGCATTTTCGGCGGAATATAGCGCTAACATGCGATGAGTAAGTGATTCTGCTGTTGAGGCAATCGCAACTTTCGACATACGTAAATAATGCAGCGTTGAATCAATTTTGGCATGTTCATAATAATCATCAAACCAATGAAAACGCAGATTATGAAAGTAATATAAAAACTTGGGCGATTTCGCCGATTCCGGAATCAGATGATTAACCCCAATTCGAGTGGCTATATTAGGATGATTTTCGAACCAAGGTAATTCACGCATAATGCGTGAAACTTCACCGGATGGCTGGGCTTTAAGAATACGGTGAAATCGTCGAAAGAGTTCTGGCGTTAATTTATTGTCTGACAACATCGGAATTCTATAGGCTTTTCGAATAATCCCCTTTTCTTTTAAATCATTTGTAATGTCCGGTAGCGTGTCCGCATTTTCGAGAAACGGATCGCGCGCGGCTTGTATTAACCGATTCAGCATATGGATAACAATATCTTCTCGCTCTTGTTTTAAAATGGCCCATTGTTGAATGAGATAATCATGATATTGCGTTAATAGGGCCTCTGGCATACGTCCAAAATAGCGTCTTTTTTTGGCGTTTTCGATATCTTTTAATGCGCGCACTACTAGTTTTTCAATTTGCGCCAATCTTTTATAGGCATCTAATAAAGAAACATGGGAGTGCGTCGCAAAACGTGCTTCGTGTTGAAACGCTTCTTCAGTTTCGCGAAGCTGTTGTTGAAGTACGACATTATGACGGGCTGCACGTTGAGTAGTTTCCCAAAATTTGCGCGTATGTAGCATCGCGACATCGTGTTCGCGTCGCCGAAATCTAATAATGGCATTGGCGCATTCGCGAAATGTCATACGTTCCGAGTTTAATCCTGTTTTTTTAAAGCGTGAATTGTGATATAGCTCAAAACCCAGGTGGAGTGTGTGGAAAAATTCTTTAGAAAATCCTGTGAAACCAAAAAAAACAGAATTACGGCTGGAAATTACGGCATGTGAATCAAAAATAGCAAATGTCATTGGACACTCCTCGTTGCTAATTATTGTTTAACCATCACAACCATATCAGATAATTTTTAAAATTAAAATAGTTTGTATGTTTAATATATAAAATTTTTTAATTGAATTTTACAAAAACTTAATTAAACTCTCCTTATCGTATTTTCATACAAGGAAATTAAAATGGATGAACAAGGATTAAAAGATATTACCAATGGTGACAACACGGAGCCCAACGCTTATCGGGAAAGTATGATTAATCGCGTTGCGAGCCAATTAAGAGCATTTAATGCTAGTCGTCGCGAAAGTTTATTGCGTATGCGTGAAGAAGCGATAGAACTGCGCAATAAATTAAAGCGTGAACGCGAAGAGTCATCTGCAGAACAGTCAAATAACACTTCGCGCAATGAGGCTAAACTAGACGAAGCTTCTGCCCCAGGGTCATGTCTGAAGAGGGTTTAAGCTCCCGGGGCCTTTGTGAAAGATTCTGCTGATGTTGATAAGCAAATATTGATCCTTCTAATTGAGCAGGATGATCTTCATCTAACCACGGTTTCATAAAAGCTTTTAACTCCGGAGAAAGATTATCCGCATGATGAGCATATTCCTGTGAGAGGGCTTTTATAAAAGGTGTTATGCAATTTTTTTCAATACTTAACGTTATCATCCACGATTCAAGTTTGATAAAAGTTTCTTGAAATTTATTCACTTCATCATCTGTAGCGGCATTTAAATTACGCAGTTCCATCAAAGACTTGTCGACATCTCTCATCATTAAAGAAACTGTTTGACTTGTATCACAGATATCGTGCAAAACATTTACGCAGTAGTTTGCAAAATATGCGACTTTCTCGGAATAAGATAATAATGAAATATTTGCGCGCTGGCTGTCAAAATCAACTACTTTTTTTAATTGACTATCGATAGATTCAATTAAACCTGTTAATTTATCCATCACATTTGTATTGAGTTCATCTTTAATTGTTTGAATTTTTTCTACTTTTTTTGCATTCGCGATAATCGCAACCACTTCAAACAATGGATCAACATCAGGTTGTCTATTTAAAAACGGGTGAACCCATTGTATCAATTGGGCTGAAGCATGCAATTGTTCTTGAAGAGTTGCTTTAGCGATTGGATCAGCCTCTTGGAAGCGATTAACCAAAAGACGCGTCTCTTCTCCAACAAAAGTAATGTGTTTTCCGAGTATTTGATAGCATGAGATAAGCGTTTCTTGTTCTTGCTCAAAGGAAGGACTACCTGCCAATTGAGTGTACAATTGTATGGTAGCTTCATTTAAGTCATACATTTGATCAATCAATAAAGCCTGACTCGATAGCAGCATTAAACATCGGGCCCATACTTTTGCATAAGATGGAGCGACTTCTCCAAAAAAGCGCAATTGAAATTGTGAGGGTTGTACTTCCGCGTTGGGTAATATTCTGGAAATCATATCCACTACAGGCAAATAACGTTTCATAAAAGAGTCGATCTGAAGTTGAATATTTTGAAAGCACGAAACTATTGCTCGAATTGATGACAATGTAGCAGATTCAAAATCATCTCTGTCGCGTTTTTTACTATCGGGTATTTCATGTGACATACAACATCTCCTATTTAATTATGGTCAATTATTACTCTACCACAACAGGCGATATTGTATAGATCAAACCTTAAGGTTTTCTTAAGAATTCTTTTGAGGGGGCAAAAAGCCCACAAGAACAGGGATTGGCGGGACGGCTTTGTCAGCCCGGTGCCATGGAAAGTACTTCACCGGTAGAACTTTCAGGTGGGGGTAAGCATCAAGGACCGCTTGAGGAAATTTGAGTCCATTATTGGTATCCGGATGCTGGCCAAACACTAATGTTCCATAATAATTATCCTGTACAAAAACAGCTCCGTATTTTTGTATTTTTTTAGGATCAATCCATTGGCTAAATTCAGGATTCCATTCGACAAATACCGACGGATGATCTTTCGAATAATACGCCACATACCCACCGACATATCGACTTCCAGCAACATATTTTAAGGGCGTGTGATAGCGATTTTGCCAGGCATTTGTCACGTAATCCGCAATTTGTTGTGCGGGGTAATTATCTGAATGTTTGCGTTTGGCATCGAATGACAATCCTGCGATATATCCCATTGCCCATAAAAACATAATGCTATAAATAATAATTAAGATGATTTTTAATTTTTTTAGTGTTAATTCAGGATTAAAGAAATAAACTAATACTAATCCCCATAATGAAACTAAGGGAACGCCCCACTCACTGTATAAATGCCATTGAAAAATTTCTGCCAATACGACAGTCAATAAAAATGGCCCTAATGCTATCCATACTAAAAATTGCGTATTGAAACTTTTACGCACTGAAATTTCTGAACGTGTAATACACATGACCATAATAATGGGTAATAAAAAGTCGAGTAATTGCGATAACGCAAAATCCACACAATTTGGCGTAGTGTCATCTGCACGTCCAAATGCATATCGCAACGTTAAAAAATTATGCTGAAATAACCAGAGAATATGAGGCAAAATGACCAGGCAAAAACTTATCAAGCCAATATATAAACCTTTATGGGAAAAACTGGGGCGAGATTTTGAGTTAAATACTAAAAAACCAAACATTAATGCTAAAGGTACGGCGGTATAATATTTTGCCATCATCGCTAAGCCGGCAAAAAATCCCACGGCAATCCAATCTTTAATTTTTTGATTTTCTATGGCGTTGTAGAAAAATAAAAACATCAAAGGCCATAAACCTAATTCAATGACATTGTCATTAAATCCTTGGGGAACTAACGTGTAATCAATACAGCCTTCTAATAATAAAACAGAGAATAAAGCTTGGGCAGGATGGACAATTTTCTTCGCCAATTCCCATACAGCCCAGAAACTTAATCCGACAAATAGCGAGCTCATCGCATAAATGCCAATACCGGATTGCCCGCCTATTTCCCAGCCTAATCGTGTTAACCACGCATTCATCCAGGGGTTCTTATCGTATCCCCATTCCAAATGTTGGCCCCACACAAATCCTTCGATCGTGTCGTGGGGTAATGCGTAACGCATTGTCAAGGGAACAACCACCCAAAGAGCACAATGGAGGATTAAAAACCACCAGAAATATTTATTTAATGAATGCTTTGATATAATGTCGCACTCCCACAAAATCTTGAATATGAGGCCTAATGATGACGCAAGGAATTAAAGATGACAAATGGGGTTATTTTCGCCCAGGGTATTTTCCCCTTCACGATGATTCTATTGCTCCCGCGATGGTATGTTTAACAGAACCACATGCCAATGAAGAAGAACCGAATGTTCAATTTATTTTAGTCAAAGCCGATTGTTATTTAAAAGTGTGGGAAGATGCGTTATTAATTTCTGAGACAGATTTTGATCTCGCAAAAACACAATCTGAAGGTTTGAATGAATTAATGGCAAGTTTTATGGAAAAAGGATATTTGCCGTTGAATAAAATTAAATCTGAAGTTCAGTTTATGAGCTTCCATTAATATCGCCCAAAAATAGTTACATCGCCATTCCCTTGAATGCAAAATGGCGATATACCGCTGTAAATAAGTTTCATTGTCTAAGCAGCTTTAATCGTTGTTGAAGCTCACCCCCTTCAGCCTGTTGTTGATGTGGTGCAAGTTGCTGCTGTCGCAGCGAAGTTTTGGAGTCACTCCACTCAGCATCAAGATGCTGCAAGTCATACTCCAACTGTTTTCCAACAATTACGGCCTGTTTTTCTACTAAGCTTGAAATTTTCTTTTCTAGAGCTTCTCGCTCAGCTTCCTCAAGTTGAGTAGGATTTTCAAGGAAAAGTAATTCATCGGCTCTTTTTTGAAGTTGCTCTATCTTTTGTTGAAGCCTGTCGGACTTTACCTGCTCCCACATTGAGAAACGACTACTGTCCAATTGTGAAATCGCTTTATCAAAGGCTTGCCCTCTATCCGGATCATTAAACGGTGCATTAGCCGCGTCTGCCGAAAGCTGATCTTCAGTAATTTTCGTTATAGCAATAAACGGAGGAAGCACTTGCCCCCAGATCTCCATAATATACGCCCCAGTAACAGCTGGTTTAAAATCGGTAAAATACAATGTTGGCGTATTCTCTAGGATTTTATGACTTTCCGAGGATAGTTCAACAGAACTACCTGATGAAAGCCTAGTGAAAACTTTCGCATCCCTTAATAAATTTCTCTGTTTTAAATTAAACTCTGATGTAATTTCTTGCTCACTTCCTTCATGTTTCGCATCAAAATGAAGTGCTTCCACTACTAGAGGGAGTGAAAATTCATGGATATAGCGGGAACGATTAGGATGGTTTGTCGAACGAGTTACGCGTTTTAACAAAATTAATCCCTCATTAAATTTAAGCACACCACATGTTAATGTATTCAATAACACGATAATTACATTGATGCCATCAGCAAGAGCAACAGCATCTTGCTCAAAGGGATTTTTATAAATATTCAATAATTTCTGCATTAGCTGCTTTCTAAATATTTCTAAACCTTCTTTTTTTTCTTTTAACTCACTTCGATATTTTTTACTTTGGCTAAAGAGAGAAGAGACGAGATGTTTTTCTGCGAGATCACATAACTGTAAAAAAACCTCTACTTTTTCGTAACACTCCAAAATTTTTGCAGAAATATTTTTAAAAGGTAAAAGTTCAGAATCATATCGACGCACAATTTCATATAATGACGCATCTTCAGTTATGACATAAAAAGGTTGGGTATCATAGGACAACACTGCATTCCATTCTTTTGCAGGCGGCATTGAAGCAGTATCTTTCGCTTCTTCATTGTCTCGCGCTAAAACTGCCGCAACTGCATTATTTTTAGCGGATGCATCACCACTTGGCGGCGAGTGATACAGTGTTACTGTTGCTAGTGGAGGTAAAGAAGTTACTGCAGGAACTGTACCAGAAGAAGAATCAGCACCCTTATTGCCTATATCAGTCGGTTTCGAAGCATTGCTAGACGTACTGACTGATTTATTAACGACACTTTCCGTTTCCACCGTATTGTGCATCAAAGTTGATTTGAATTTAGTGAAAGAATCCAGAAATATTTTTAACCCCTCTAAAGAATCTACATCAAGTCTTTTTTCATCTAAACCTCTTGTATAAGTTGAAACATTTATCACATCACCCTGATCAATACTTTCGAGAAGTGTAGATAAACCTCCGCTGAACTTTGCTACATCTGGTACCTCTGCTTTTAGTGTTGTACTGGTTTTATTTGTTGTTTGCGCGCTTGCCTTTCTTAATTGAATCACAAATATTATTTCATGGCCATACGTAACAGATGTAATGCAAGCATTTCCAAACCTGTCAAAAATCATCTTGCTACTAACTGAATCTGCTTTCGCATTCTCGTTTCGCTGCAAGAGAGCTTTCGGAATGTCTGCAAAATCGTAATTACCTGTCAAAGAAACCCTATTCACATTCGTCGTTATTTTTATTAAACAATAAGTTGATAACGCATCAAATTTTGTTTCATGAGAACCAGAAAATTCTAAACCGGCTTGAACATTGGGGCCTATTACGGTTGAAATTGCAGCTGTGCCTGAAATTTCTCTATGCAAAGCGGTTGCATTGTCGACAGTTTTAATAACTAACCGTGAGTCATTCAAGGGCTCATTATATATAGTTGCTGAAGCCATACTAAGAATAACTTTTTTTAAGGTGCCATTTAAAGTATTAATACCCATACCCAATTTTCCACTACCTTTCTCTGCCGCGGGTTTTTCTGGCACACTATTCATGGATCGTCTCCTACTTAAATAAATTAAAATAAAAAAATCATACCGAAGATGAAATAAAAAAGGCTTTTTGTACGATGCGTGTAATCAGTATGACAAATTTAGGCGGAAACCAGTTTAGTTCAACTTTACTACTTGTATATTTTGGTCGGGGCGAGAGGATTTGAACCTCCGACCTCCTGCACCCCATGCAGATGCGCTACCAAGCTGCGCTACGCCCCGTGAACCTCGCATGATAGTTGATTCAACAATTTTCGCAAGGCCGAACTGGCCTGAAAATTCACTACTTTTCTCGGAGTAATTTTCACTTTTTCACCCGTACGAGGATTTCTGCCTTCACGCGCCTTCTTCTGACGCGTTGAAAACTGCCCCAATCCGGTAAGCTTTACTTCAGCCCCCTTTTCTAGGGCCACTGTTATTTCTTCAAAAAAGTGTTCGACAATCGCCATTGCCAATGAAGTATCTAAGCCCACTTCATCTTCAATATAAGCGGCTAATCTCGCTTTAGTTAAGGCAGACACGTATCTTATGCTCTCAAGGTCACATCAAAGTTCTGCGTTAAGCCTGAAATGATTTTATTCATAAGTTGATTGATTTCATCTTCAACCAGCGTGCGATCGATTAATTGAAACACTAAGCGTAATGCAATGCTTTGTTTATAAACATCAAACACCGTAACCTCTTGTAATGTTGAGCCTGCTGTCTTCTGAATAAAGGCTTGCAAATCGTGTGCAGAGACTTTTTTGTTCATCGTTAACGAAATATCACGACGAATGCTAGGGAATTTTGAAATGGCTGTATAGTGAGGGATAAGCTTGTAAATAATCGCATCCAACGAAAGCTCAAGCAAAAATACAGGTATACCAATATCAAAATATTTTTGTAATTCTGGATGCAAGGCACCACAAAATCCGACTGATTTATTATCTAAAAATATTTCTGCCGTTTGTGCAGGATATAATGCAGGGTGTGAGCCAATTTTAAAAGAAAAGCGTGAATTTAATTGCTCAACGGTATTTTTAATATCAAAGAAATCGACATTGCGTTTTTTCTCACCCCATTGCTCGGGAGACGATAAGCCGGCCCAAATTCCACTTAATACAGGTTCTTCGCCGTTTTTTAAAAAGCGCACGCCAGTTTCGAAAAATTTTAAATAATCTTGTTGGCGATTTAAATTATGCTTAACAATCTCTATGAGACTTCCCCATAAACTGCTGCGCATGACGGCAAGTTCAGCAGATAAAGGATTTTCTAGCACGTGGGCGCCACTAGCATCGCCCTTCTGCGATATTTTTTGTTCGAGTTCGTGAGAGATAAAACTGTAACTAACAACTTCTTGATAACCTAATGTCACCATTTTTTCTTTAATATGCGAAAGCGGTTTAATATTTTCCGGTGAAACGGTTCCCGTCATTTGTCGTGTTTCGATAATCGTCGGTACGTGTTCATATCCATATACTCGCGCAATTTCTTCGATGAGATCCACTTCTTGCGCAATATCAAATCGGTAACTGGGAGGAACAACAGTATTTTTTGTCACAGTCATATTTAAATTTTTTAAGATATCATGGGCTTTTTTTTCTGAAATATCATAACCCAACAAATCTAAAACACGTTTAGGACGTAATTTAATTTTAGGTAACTTAGGTAAATATTTTTTATTGGTTTTTTCGATATCACCCGTTACTTCTAAATCAGGGTAAATATCTGCTAATAACTCTGTTGCGCGATCAATGGCTTTAAACGATAGCTCGGGATCAACGCCACGTTCAAAACGGTGTGAGCCATCAGTATGAATACCAAACCGCCTTGCATTTTTTCCGACAATTTCTGGCACGAAAAAAGCCACTTCAAGAAATATTGCCGTTGTTTGTTCGGTCACGCCGGAATCTAATCCGCCTAGCATGCCTGCCATCGCGATGGGACCTTTTGCATCGGCAATAACCAACACTTTGTCATCCAACGTAATTTCGCGCTTATCTAATAAAAGAATTTTTTCGCCCGGTTTGGCAAGGCGGACGACAATATGTTTATTGATTTTAGTTAAATCAAACGCATGCAAAGGTTGCCCTAACTCGTACATGACATAGTTGGTAATATCGACAACAGGATGAATTAAATTCACGCCGGATTTTAATAATTTTTTCTCAATGACAGTGGGTGTTTTTTTACCCGCACTAATATTGTTAATTTGTCGTCCCAAATAACGCGGACAAAATTGCGGCGAATTAATTTTTACCCCAATAGTTTTTTGTTTAGCCGAATATTTTTTTTGCGAGATGTGATGCAGAGAACATTGGGTTAATGCTGCCACTTCGCGTGCAATCCCCAACGCACTCAAACAGTCTCCGCGATTAGGTGTTAATTCAAATTCAAATACGTGATCGTTTTCGTAGGGTTCACATGATTCAATCGCTAATCCAGATAAATTTAACTTTTCGATTAATTTTTCGCGAGATAAATTGGGATTAACCCATTCACGCAGCCAGCTTTCGCTTAATTTCATCTGGTGTCCCTATGGAGTTGGCGCGCCCGGAGAGATTCGAACTCCCGACCACCAAGTTCGTAGCCTGGTACTCTATCCAGCTGAGCTACGGGCGCATAAAGTTGTAGCATGATAACAAAGTTTTGGCGGAGAGGGAGGGATTCGAACCCTCGATGGAGTTTTAGCCCCATACTCCCTTAGCAGGGGAGCGCCTTCGACCACTCGGCCACCTCTCCGCGACGCCGAAGTATAAATCATCGCCTTCCCCAGTCAATCTATTATATGATGCTGGGATGGGAAAAAATTTAGCAAAATCGACAAGCGTTGTGTCATTGATGACATTTGTTTCGCGAATATTGGGCTTCCTTCGCGATATGATTGCCGCTCGACTTTTTGGCGTAAACGCCGGCGTAGACGCATTTCTCGTTGCGTTTAAACTCCCTAATTTTATGCGCAGTCTTTTTGCAGAAGGCTCCTTCTCACAAGCTTTTATTCCTACCCTTGCCCATTACAAACATAATCACACACCCGAGGAAACCCGAAAATTTGTGGCGCATGTTGCCGGTTGTCTTTCCGCCATCTTATTAGTGATTACCATGCTCGCCGTGATTTTTATGCCCGTCATTATTAAATTTATCTCGCCAGGGTTTGACCCCTATCGATTTGAGCTGGCGACCTACATGACGCGCATTACCTTTCCGTATTTAATGCTAATTTCGCTCACTGCATTTGTGGGCGCCATTTTAAATTCCTACGATAAATTTACGATTCCGGCTTTTGCGCCTGCGCTATTAAATATAGTCTTAATTATTGCGGCGTTATTTTGCAGCCATTTTTTTACGGTTCCGGTTGAAAGCCAAGCGTGGGGAATATTAATCGCCGGATTTTTACAATTGTTTTTTCAATTTCCGACATTGCGAAAATTAGGATTTCTACGCTGGCCGAAATTAAACTTCGAAGATGAAGGCGTAAAAAGAATTCTTAAATTGATGGTCCCTGCCTTATTCGGCGCTTCTATAGTTCAAATTGGCTTATTAATTAATACGATATTTGCATCTTTTTTAGCTACAGGAAGTATTACTTGGCTATATTATTCCGAGCGTTTAGCCTATTTTCCGCAAGGCGTGGTGGGCATAGCATTGGCAACGGTTATTCTTCCCCATCTTTCTAAGCAAGTTGCGCAAAAATCACATCATGAATTTTTAAAAGCCATGGATTGGGGAATTCGCTGTAATTTAGTCATTGGCATTCCCGCGGCATTAACAATGGGAATTCTATCGGGACCGTTAGTTGCAACCTTATTTCATTATGGAAACTTTTATGGTGTGGATGTATTAATGACACAAAAAAGTGTCATTGCGTATGCCGTAGGATTATTGGCATTCATGCTGGTCAAAATATTATCAACGGGATTTTATGCGCATCAAAACATTAAAACACCTGTAAAAATTGGTGTTGTAACCGTTGTTGTTAATATTATCTTAAATGCAGTATTTATTTCACCGTTACAACATGCAGGATTAGCGCTCGCAACCTCTTTGTCTTCTTGCTTAAACGTCGTATTGCTGTTGTATTATTTGTTTAAGCAAAAAATATTTAAGTTTCAATCAGGCTGGGGAATGTATTTAGTGCAATTATTTTTGGCCAATGTGGCAATCGTAATCTTTTATATCTTTCAACAGGGCAATATTAACACCTGGCTTACCTATTCAACGGGTGAGCGCGTATTACATTTGAGTTACTTAATGATAACCGCGATGGTAATTTATGTGGGGGTATTAGGAATTTGTGGATTACGAATTCGCCATTTCTCGATGCGCAGCGCGTAAATAAATAACCATAGACCACAACGTAAGAACAGCAGCGAGCCACAGCAATAAAATTCCTACGCTAATCAATCTTCCTGAAAATAATCGAATGGGTTCTGCTAACAATAAAATTAACGCCAACATCTGAAACGTTGTTTTAACTTTTCCTAAATACGAAACCGCAACGCTTCTACTTTTCCCGACTTCAGCCATCCATTCACGTAATGCAGAAATCACAATTTCGCGTCCAATGATTACCGCAGCTGGAAGTTCTAATGCAATTTCGAATTGGCCTTGATATTGTCCGACGATTAATACTAATGCGACGGCTACCATTAATTTATCTGCGACGGGATCTAAAAATTTTCCAAATGCTGACGCTTGATTTAGGGCGCGTGCTAAATAACCATCAAGCCAATCTGTTAAAGCAGCAACCGTAAAAATAGCGGCAGCTAAAAAGTGTGCGCCAATCCACGGTAAATAGTAGACGACCACAAAAACGGGAATTAAGGCGATACGCGTCCATGTAAAAAGATTGGGGATATTCATAATGGAAATTCTAACACTTTCAGAGGAGAATAAAATATTTTTCATATCCTTTTTTCCTGGATTCCCCTACCTTCAGGCTACATTAATTACATTTTCTCCTCCGGCTCTTCTTCATCTTTATCTTCGTCACCATCTTCATTATTTTCGTGATCCGTTTCTTCTTTTTCTTCTTTTTCATGTTTTTCTCTGTGTTCTTCCTCATGCGTTTCTTTCTCTTCATGAGGTTCGAGATGTTCATGGCGTTCATATTCGAGTTCTTTTTCGATGACTTCTTTGTCGGATAAATGTTCGTGCTCGAAGGCTTCTTCTTTTTCAGGCGCTTCTGTTTCTTTTTCTTCTTTCTCTTCAGGCTCCTCTTCCGATTCATTTTCCTGAGATTCTCCCTCTTCTTCAGGTTCTTCGTCGTCCTCCTCCTCCTCTTCAGGTTCTTCTTCTTCCTTCTCCTCATCCTCATCTTTGTCTTCGTCTTCCGGTTCTTCTTTTTCTTCAGGTTCCTGTTCTTCTTCATTTTTCTCAGGTTCTTCAACTTCTTCTTTCTCCGGTTCTTCAGGTTTATCGATTTCTTCTTCGTGCTCCTCCTCAGATTCCTCTTCTTTTTCTTCCGGTTCAGGTTCTTCCAATTCCTCAGGTTCTTCTGTTTCCACTTCTTTCTTCTCTTCAGGCTCTTCTTCAGGCTCAGGTTTGTTTTCAGCAGGCTCCTCCGTCTCTTCGTCTTTCAACGGGTACAATCTCATCTTCGGCGGATCCTTCAAACTCCCCATGATTTCCACATCAGAACTCTGGGCTTTAGGCTTAATGTTTTTGAGAGGTAATTTATGAGAAGCAGATGCCGTCGAACGCGGCCAACATAAAATTATTACGACCACCGCAATCAGAAATAATCCCAACCAAAACCACATAGCGAAATCCTCAAGAAATGGTATGCTAAGCGTATCTTAAACGCAGGATGTATCATGGACAAACCCTACCAACCCGAACAACTCGAACTACAGTGGCAAAACCGCTGGGAAGACGAAAAACGCTATCGCGTTACCGAAGACGTACAACAAAAAAAATTCTACTGCCTTTCTATGCTTCCCTACCCGAGCGGACATCTTCACATGGGGCATGTGCGTAATTACACCATCGGCGATGTCATTTCGCGCTACCAACGCATGCTCGGTAAAAATGTTTTACAACCCATGGGTTGGGATGCATTCGGACTTCCTGCAGAAAACGCTGCACTCCAGCACAAAATTCCGCCTGCAAAATGGACGCACGAAAATATCGCGTACATGAAAGATCAATTAAAACGCTTGGGATTTAGCTACGATTGGGATCGCGAAGTCACAACCTGTAATCCAGACTATTATCGCTGGGAACAATGGTTCTTTATTAAATTATATGAAAAGGGTTTAGTGTATAAAAAAAATGCTGTCGTGAATTGGGATCCCGTGGATAAAACGGTTTTGGCCAATGAGCAAGTCATCGACGGCAAAGGCTGGCGTTCCGGTGCAAAAGTTGAACAGCGCGAAATTCCGCAATGGTTTTTAAAAATTACCCAATACGCTGACGAATTATTAACTGACATTGATACCTTAACAGGCTGGCCCGACCAAGTTCGCACCATGCAAAGAAATTGGATCGGCAAATCCGACGGCGTATTAATTAAATTTAAAGTCAGTGGCGCTCGCGACTCCATTACGGTGTTTACAACGCGTGCAGATACCCTCGATGGCGTCAGTTTTATTGCGATTTCACCTCAACATCCATTTGCACAAAAATTAGCACTGAAAAATAAATCGCTACAAAATTTTATTGATGCGTGTAAAAACGTTTCAACTTCAGAAGCTGCTCAAGCCGTATTAGAAAAGAAAGGATTTAATACGGAATTACACGCTGTTCATCCTCTCACGAAGAAAACTATTCCCATTTGGATCGCAAATTATGTCTTAATGGATTACGGTACCGGTGCAATCATGGGCGTACCGTTCTCTGACGAACGTGATAAAGAATTTGCCGAGATTTACCAGCTACCCGTTATCGAACATGGCGAAGAAGATTTGCAAAAAATTATTTCGCTCTTAGTCAAAAAACGTGTGGCTGAACGCAAAACACAATACCGTTTGCGTGACTGGGGTGTTTCCCGTCAGCGCTATTGGGGAACACCTATTCCGATTATTAATTGTAAAAAATGTGGAACGGTGCCAGTACCTGAAAAAGATCTACCCGTTTTGTTACCACCCGATATGAATACCGGGGAGGATTTTTATAAAACAACCTGTCCCTCTTGCGGAAAAGCTGCGCTACGCGAAAAAGACACGTTCGATACGTTTATTGAATCGTCATGGTATTACGCACGCTATACCAGTCCACATCAAGATCGCGCAATGTTAGATGGCCGTGCAAACTATTGGTTACCTGTGGATCAATATATTGGTGGTATTGAACATGCGGTACTGCATCTTTTGTATGCACGCTTTTTTCATAAATTAATGCGCGATTTAAAATTAATTCAGTCAGATGAGCCGTTTACGCATTTATTAACACAAGGCATGGTTTTAAAAGACGGTGCCAAAATGTCAAAATCAGTAGGTAATACCGTTGACCCGAAACAATTAATTGAAAAATACGGTGCGGATACCGTTCGATTATTTATTATTTTTGCTGCGCCACCTGAATTAGGATTGGAATGGTCTGATGCCGGCGTCGATGGTGCTTCCCGTTTTCTCAAACGGCTGTGGACTTTTGCTCATGCTCTTCCTACCGTTACAAAACCAATGCCCGCGGATAAAGCAAGACAACAACTACACGAAATCTTAAGCCGTATTTTATTTGACTATGATCGCAAACAATTTAATACCGTCGTTTCGGGAGCGATGAAAATATTAAATGTACTCTTGGAGTCTGATAAATCTATCCAGATTGAGGGGTTGAGTATTTTGTTACGCGTTTTATATCCTATTACGCCGCATATTTGCGCAGAATTATGGCACGTCAGCAAATTAGGCAAAGATATAGAAAAAACAACATGGCCTGAAATTGATAAATCAGCACTGGAATCCACCACACAACAATTTATCGTGCAGATTAATGGCAAAATGCGTGGCAGTGTTATTGCCGTCAAAGATGCCAATGAAGACGTCTTACAAAAAGCCGTTTATGCCGATCCGAATTTGCAAAAATTCATTGATGGCAAAACACTGCGCAAAATTATTGTCGTTCCCAATAAACTGGTTAATTTGGTCATGGGGGAATAATGAAGCGCTTACTTGCATGTATGGTATGCTTATTATTATCGAGCTGCGGATTTCATTTTCGCGACAACGAAGCCGTCGTTAATCCCCAAATCAAAACAGTCTATATTCAAGATGATACCAACTCTCGTACGGGATTAATTTTTGTATTGCGTCAAAATTTACAGGCTATTGGGGTACATACTGTAGATAAACCTAAAAATGCTGATGAAACGCTGAGGATTTTGTCTGATAGTTTTACGCAATCGACCTCACCATTAGGTATAGCTCAACAATTAAATGCACAAACGTTGAGTTATTCTGTAAAAATTTCGCTGAGCCACAAGCAACCTACAACGTTGAGCACACAACTGACCTTCTGGCAAAACGCCAATCAAATTTTAGGTGATACCAATGCAATTCAGCCGCTGAAACAAAATATGATTCGCGACATGTCGCAAAAAATTTTAGCGTATATGCGTGCCAACGAGAAAAACGAGAAAAATGAAGCCTGAACTTTCCTCTATCTATTTTTTCGCCAGTGATGAAATTTTATTACTAAACGAGTCTGTGGATCGCACTCGCCAATTAGCCCATCAACACGGTTTTCTAGAAAGAAAATGTTTTGATGAAAATACTGATATTTATTCCCGTTCTCTATTTTCTGAAAAAGAAATTTTGGAATGTTCAATTACAGGAAAGGTCTCTTCTGCTCTTCAGCGGTTACTTGAAAATTATGTGGCTAACCCTCCTGCAGATAAATTATTAATTATTACCGCACCCAAAAAATTTCCTGCGTTTTTAGAAAAATTAAAATCCAAAACCGCTTTTACGTTATTGTGGCCTATTCCTCCCAAACAACTTCCGGGTTGGTTAAATCAGCGATTAAAAGCCGCAGGTTTTACGGTTTCTCAACACGCATTACAGTTGTTGGCAGATGCTACTGAAAATAATTTACTTGCCGCAAATCAAGCGGTAGAAAAATGTAAATTACTGTATGCACCCGGAAATCTCACGGAAACCCAACTCTTATCTGTCATCACCGATGCAGCGCGTTATACCATTTTTGATTTAGCCAATGCTGTCAAAGAAAAAAGCCCTTCGCGTATTAAAATCATTTTTGATAATCTTCGCCAAGATGATATTGAGCCACCGCTTTTATTGTGGGCACTAGCACGCGAATGCCGTGCACAAAAACTCACAAAGCTGCTCCCGCGGTTAGCGCGTATTGATGATATTATCAAAGGCATTTCTAAAGGGTTGTTGTGGCAAGAATTCGAACAATTATGTTTTCTGATAGCAGGGAGAAAAATACTATGATAGCAATTTTCGGTGGAACGTTTGATCCGATTCACTTGGGACATCTACGTCTCGCATTAGATCTTCACGAAAAATATAAATTTGATGAAATCCGCTTTATTCCCTGCAAAAATCCTGTCTTAAAAAAAGCAGCTACTGTTTCACTTGAGCATCGTATTGCGATGCTGAAACTCGCTGTTAAAGATCAGCCGCAGTTTGTGGTCGACGAAAGTGAACGCCACAGAAACGGTCCGTCTTATATGATCGACACCCTGGTAGATTTACAATCGAAAATGCCCAAACAAAAATTTACGCTTATTTTGGGTAGTGATGCGTTTGAAGATTTCAACCGCTGGCATTGCTGCGAAGATATTATTGCACTCGCAAAATTGCTGGTCGTCCCACGAGGTGGAAATCAGACGCTCCCCATCTCTTCTTCTGATATTCGCAAGCGTCTTTCCCATAAAAAAAGCGCCCGCTATCTGGTTCCAGATGCCGTATGGAAATATATAGTGAAGCATGGCCTTTACCGTTAAACCTGTGCCATAATAGAACGATGCAATTGAAATCACTCACAACACTTATCATTAAAGCCCTTGAAGAACTCAAAGGCCTCGATATAACGACATTAAACGTAAAGAACATTACTCCCGTGACGGATGTGATGATTGTCTGCACAGGCACATCCAATCGCCACGTAAAATCATTAGCTGAGAACGTCACTCAAAAAATGAAAGCTAAAGATATAAAAATTCTGGGTGTCGAAGGCGCGAATGAAGCAGAATGGATTTTAATTGACTTAGGCGATGTGATTGTTCATGTGATGCAACAACGCGCACGTGATTATTATGGTTTAGAGCAATTGTGGGGACGTCGAACGTCAACTAAAAAACGAGGAACGTAATGGATCAACCGGTGATACCTCAGGATATCATAACCTGGGCATTAATTATCGTTAGTATTCTTCTCGTTGCTGGTATTACCTACACGTACACCAATCGAAATAAATTCTTAACGCTTATTTTTACCTTAATAACCATATTTACGATTGCATTCATTAAATTAATTGGCTTGGTCAACATTAAACTCAAATCTTCTTTTTTGGGTGGTTATAACGAAAATAATATTGGCTATGTCATGTCAGAACCGGGTTGGAAATTATTATTACAGGGATGGCACATTTGGATTTTGCCCGTTATCCTCGTCAGTGTTCTGGCATTTGTCATTATTATTAGCATTGTTTTATATAAATTTTCTGGTGGTGAAAAAGTCGAAGTACTCACACGCACTTCTCCTATTGCTTCCACACCTAAAGTCACCAGTGCCGATCGATTAAATACCTTTATGGCAATCGATGCCGCGAGAAAATCCTCTCAAGAAACTCAAGAAAAATTAGCCGAAGCGTTATTAAAAAACGCTTCGTATGAAATTCAGCTTAGTGATGTCAATCTTAAGTTACGCGAAGTAACACGTGAACTCGATGAAAAAACTAAACAGCTTCAAGATGAAATCGACGTCTTAGAACTAGAACTCAAAGCCAAAACCAAAGAAAATGAATATATTATCGATCAGTTATCTGAACGCAGTCGCGAGCTCAAACGCGCCCAAGAAATGTTTGAGCAATTAATGGCGTTACATAAGGGAGGGAAACCCACATGATTATATTTCATTCACACTTAACCAATTTAGATACTGTCAAAGCCGAATTAGTTCGCTATTACACATCCGGGGTTTATGCGCAAGAAATTGCGAGTGCAGATAAAGAAGCCAATATCTATTTAATGCAGCGCATAAGCCAAAACAAACTTTCATCGCAGCCGAAAAAATTAGCGATCGTGTTGGACATTGATGAAACCAGTTTATCCAATTATGCCAACATGGTGAAAATGAATTTTGGCGGAACGGATGACAGTATTATGGCTGCCATTGCACAAGGCCAAGATCCCGCTATTCAACCAACACTCGATTTATTTAAAACCGCTGAAAAAAATCATGTCGCGGTATTTTTTGTGACAGGTCGTCCTGAATCCATGCGGTCTTCCACCGTTAAAAATTTAGATAGCGCAGGTTATTTTGCTTACAATGGTTTATACATGCGCCCCGTTGCCGACAAGAATGCTTCTGTCATTCCTTTTAAAAGTAGTAGACGCAAAGCGATTGAAGCCAAAGGCTATGACATTGTTTTAGATGTTGGCGATCAAGAAAGCGATTTAGCGGGTGGTTTTGCAGACACGACAGTTAAGTTGCCCAATCCATTTTATTATTTAGCGTAATGTCTACTCGAATATCAACATACTTTATACTCTCGTAAACCGCTCTACATTTCCCAGCCAGCGCTGGATAATCAAGGGAATTACACTAGATTGCTTAGCTAGCAACTCGTCTGCAGTTCGTTGGATTTCATTGAATAAATGCTTATCACGCTGCAAATCTGCCACACGCATTTGGATATCGCCTGTTTGTCGAGTTCCCAATAACTCTCCTGGACCACGTAATTCTAAGTCTTTTTCAGCGATAACAAATCCATCTTGTGATTCACGCATGACTTTCAATCTTTCTTGCGCTAAATGAGACAGCGGCTCTTGAAACAATAAAATACAATAGCTTTCTTTAGAGCCTCGCCCCACTCTTCCCCTTAATTGATGGAGTTGTGCTAATCCTAACCTTTCAGGATTTTCTATGACCATTACGCTGGCGTTCGGAACATCAACACCGACTTCAATTACCGTTGTTGCAACTAATAAATCAATTTTGCCAGATTTGAACTCGCCCATTGTTTTTTCTTTTTCGGATTGTTTTATTTTGCCGTGAATTAATTTTATATTTAGTTCGGGCAATGCTTTTTGGAGTAGTTCTTGTGTGGTTTGTGCCGCGCGATATTGCAATACATCTGATTCTTCTATTAATGGACAAACCCAATAGATTTGTTTCTTTTCATGGTGGGCTAATTTAATACGCTGAATAATTTCGTCACGACGTGAATGATTAATCAAGACTGTTTTAATAGGCGTTCGACCTGGCGGTAATTCATCAATAATAGAGCTTTCAAGATCAGCATAAAAAGTCATCGCCAGTGTTCTGGGTATTGGCGTTGCTGTCATGACTAATTGATGGGGATAATTGCCTTTCTTTTGTAAAGCCAATCTTTGTTCTACACCAAATCGGTGCTGTTCATCAATAATCACTAAACCTAAATTTTTAAATTCCACGCTTTCTTGAAATAAAGCATGAGTGCCAATAGCAATAATATTATTATTTAATTTTAATGCTTCTAGATTGGCTTGTTTTTGTTTGGCGGCAGATTTACCACGAAAAAATAAAACAGTAATGCCAAAATCCGCAAACCATTTCGAAAAATTATTAAAATGCTGTTCAGCTAATAATTCCGTCGGCGCCATCAGAGCCACTTGATAATTATTATTTAATGCTGTTAAAGCAGCTAACGCGGCAACAACTGTTTTTCCTGATCCAACATCACCTTGCACTAGTCGCATCATCGGATGGGGTTTGGCTAAATCTGTTTGGATTTCTTGCGTGACACGCTGCTGAGCGTTTGTCAGTTTAAATTTAAGTTGAGCAAGAAATTTTTCTTGTAGAGATAAATTAGATTTGAAGATGGGTGACGTATGAAGCAATACTTTCTGGCGCTTTTGACGCAAGCTTAAATGGTGAGCCAATAATTCTTCAAACGCTAATCTAAGTTGCGCCGGATGTTGTCTTGCTTCTAGTAATTCAATATTCGTATTCGGCAAGGGACGATGAACAAATTTTATTGCCTCATGCAAGGGAATATCATGATTCGGTAAAAAATCTTGGACATTACTATCACTCAACATTATTAAGGCATGATCCGTAATTTTTCGCCAATGATATTGCGTTAACCCTTCCGTCGTAGAATATATCGGCGTGAGATTTTGTTCGGGTTCTGCGCCAGGATTAAGCTGATATTCAGGATGAATTAAATTATATCCCTGTGTGCCATATTTGACTTCGCCAAATGCACGGATTTTTGTGCCCAGCAATAATTGTTCTTGCTGTGGTTGCGCTAAATGAAAAAAGCGTAAATAGATTGAGCCCGATTGATCCGTAATAATAAAAACATATTGCGACGGTTTGCGCGGACGGCGGGTAATTTGCACATCAGAAATGATTCCCTCAAGCACAACCCAATCACCCGGGCGAGCATGGCGAATCGGCGTAATGTGCGTTCTATCCTGATAGCGATACGGAAGATAAAATAAAATATCTTGAATGGTTAAAATCCCGCATTTTTCTAATAGTTTTGCGAGTTTAGGCCCAACACCTTTTAGGTATTGGCAGGGGATTTGCGACAAAAGTCGATGAGTTGGGGTATCCATTCTTCTATAGCCTTGTTCGCTGCATCAACCCCACTTTGAGGATTGTTGGCAGTCGTAGGGATAACATAATTAAAATAACGTGTGCCAATAATGTTGCCGGAAATTTCATTAATTAATTCGGCTTGCAAGGTAAAATGATACACGCTGGGATTTTGCGTAAAATCTTGCTGCATTTGCAATAACTGAATATCTAAGCGCTGATTCACGTTTCCACCAAACGGTGCTTGAACCACCGCTCTGTATATTCCCGCGTGTGATAACGCATGAACAACAATGGGTTCTAACATTTGTGCAGGCGGCGCCGCCCATTCATTTTGCGCAAAATAATTAAGTTGGGAATTAGATAATTGATAAGCCATTTGATTGGTACTTAACCAGCGCGGTGCAGAAATTTCTGAAAGCAATAAATTTTGCTTGCCACGATAATGCTGGATTTGAGCAGGATTTAAACTCGGCCCCGTTAATAAATACGTTGTTTCTGCATGAACTTTAACGGGTTGAAACGCACAACCTGTCATAAACAAAACACTAAAGCCAATTAAAGTAGTACGTTTCATTTGGATTTTTCTCCCGGTCCTAAATTTGGCGTCGCTTTTCCACGAATTAAAACCCCTGGATTTTGTTTTACTTCTTGCGTGATCGTTTGAAGATTAGACAATACCCCTTGCATTTGCGTCAATGTCTCAGGTAATCGCTCCCCACCTAATTGATTTAAATTGCGCAACGTTTGTGTCAGTAATTGCTGATTTTGTGAACTCAATATCGCACTTAATTGATTACTTAATTTATCCATATTGTCTAATAAACGCGTAACCGCCATGTCAATTCTTACAAAGGTCGATGGGGTTGATGGAATGACAGGATATTTTTCTCCCACAGGAACCGTTAACGGCGCTGCATTAATTAACGAACCTCCGTTTAATCCAACGTATGCTACACCGGTTACCCCTTGGCTGCGTAAGGTTGCGGTAGTGTTGGTTGTAATCGGCGTACCGTCTTCAATTTTTAACAATAATTTTACTTGCTGTGTGTTTTTTAAATTTAATTCAATATCAGTGACATTTCCTACGCTCACCCCATTATATTTAACGGGGGCGTTAGGAGATAAGCCATCCACGGCTTCGTTCATGTAAACCGTATAATAATTATAACTGACATGATTTAATCCTGCGGATAACCATAACGGAAAAATGATTGCTGCAATTCCTAATAGAATGACAAACAATCCCACTAACCCATAATTAACGCGCGATTCCATCACGCTCTCCTCGTTTAACGCGTTCTGTATGAAAGTACGTAAAAATATCAGGATTTTTGTTCGCTTTTAATTCTTCATAGGTTCCTGACGCCAAGACTTTCCCTTCACCTAAAAAAATAATCTTATCGACAATGCTCGACAATGTAATCACCTGATGTGTCACCATAACAATAGTTAAACCTAATGATTCGCGTAATGACCAAAATAAATTATCTTGAATAGCGGTATTTTTAGGATCCAGTCCTGAACTGGGCTCATCTAAAAACAATAATTCTGGATCTAAAGCAATTGCACGCGCTAATGCAACACGCTTTTGCATTCCCCCACTTAATTCAGATGGCAGTTTATCAGATACATCCGAACCTAATTCAACCGAAGCTAATTTCTTTAATACCGCGGATTTGATTTCGCTTTCAGACCAATTCGTAAATCGTCGCATCGGGAACGCAATATTTTCAAACGCAGATAGTGAACTAAATAAAGCACCGCCTTGATATAAAACCCCCACGCGGCGAAGAAAACTAAATAAATCTTTTTCGGACATTTTTGATTGGGGTTTTCCAAATAATTCTATATAGCCGCTGGCGGGCTTTATCAGCGACAATATTTCGCGAAGCAAAACGGATTTTCCACACCCGCTTCCACCTACAATAGCCGCAATTTCGCTTTTATTGACGGAAAAACTAACATCTGTGTGGACCCATTTGCCACCTAAATACGTTTTCAACTTGTCGACAACAATTATCTTGGTCACAGTTTTAACCAGCTAAATAAGATAGAAAATATTGCATCGGTCACAATAATAAAAAAAATTGACTGCACAACGCTTTTGGTGGTTTCTACGCCGACACTGTCACCGCTGCTGCTGACCTGAAATCCCCGGAAGGCACCAATACAGGAAATTAATAATCCAAATAACGGCGTTTTAATCATACCTGTATAAAAAAAGCGAACGGGTACGGCTTGATAAAAACGTTGAATAAAGTCTCCATAGCTAACATGTAACATCGTTTTTGAAATTAACATGCCACCCAACAATCCAAAGCCAATTGACCACATGGTTAATAATGGTAATACAATCACTAAGCCCATTAATTTCGGCAAAACTAAAATTTCAGCGGGTTTTACACCCATGGTACGTAACGCATCAATTTCTTCACGAATTTTCATGGTACCCAATTGCGCCGTAAAGGCGGATCCACTTCGTCCGGCGACAATAATGGCTGTCATCAATGGGGCAAATTCTCGCAAAATGGATAAGCCTAATAAATCCACAATAAAGATATTGGCACCATAATTTTTGAGTTGTAATCCCATTTGATAGGTTAATGTCATACCAATTAAAAACGACAATAATCCAATAATGGGCAAGGCATACACGCCGGCATTTTCAATAACACTCAGGATACTTTTGACAGGAATATATTTAGGTTTACGCAATACACTAAAAAAAGTAATCGTCACCTCGCCTACGAATGCTAAAAAGCGCAGGAGCTCGATGAACATTTGGGTGGCGGTCATTCCAAGACGAACGATGACATTCGGCAAACTAAAAATCTCCGTGGATATATTGCATTAGACTCAGCGCAGCAAGGGCGGCCGTTTCAGCTCGCAGTATTCTACGACCAATTTGGACAGAATGAAATCCATGGTTTTCTGCAAGTTGAATTTCTTCGTCATGAAATCCACCTTCGGGTCCAATGAAAATGTGACCAGTCGTATCTTGATTTTTATTCATCGATATTTCGGATAATTTCCGGGTAGCCTTTGGATGAAAAATCAATCCCTCTTTAATTGAATTTTGAGCAAACAATTTCTCCACGCTCATGATAGGATGAAGCGCTGGAATAATACTTCGACCGGATTGTTCACACGCACTCACAATAATGCTCTTCCAGTGGTCTATTTTTTTCTCGGTGATTTTAACGCTACAGAATTTTGTGATAACAGGTGTAATTTCAGTAACGCCTAACTCGACGGATTTTTGCATGATCCAATCCATTTTGTCGGGTTTAACTACTGCCTGAATGAGATGTAATCGTAGAGATGATTCACAATGAATCTGTGTTTTTGAGTGAATATCCGCAGAGACCTCTTTTCGCGTTACAGCGGAGAGTGTTGCCGTGTAATCAAATCCATCGCCATTAAACAAGACAATTTCATCACCCGGCTTTAATCTCAGCACCGTCCCAGCATGCCTTGCTGCACTTTCTGAGAGTTTTATATTATGATGCTGCGCTAATGAGGCAGGATGATAAAATCGAGGACAACCCATGAAATCACTCCGTATTGCGACTCGCGAAAGTCAGCTCGCACTCAAGCAAACTGACATTGTCAAAAACGCTATTCTAAAACATTTTCCGGACTGTGAAATCATTTTAGTGCCTCTCACCACCACAGGTGACCAGCTGCTGGATCGCTCCCTCGCCACCGTAGGAGGAAAAGGCCTCTTCATCAAAGAACTCGAAAAGGCATTGTTAGATAACCGGGCTGATATCGCTGTTCATTCCACCAAAGACATTCCTGCAGAAATAGACCCTACATTCTGTTTGCCAGCGTTTCTAGAGCGAGAAGATCCCCGCGATGCATTTGTGTCGTCGAAATATAAATCCCTTGCTGATCTCCCTTCTCAGGCGGTTGTGGGCACGGCGAGTCCTCGTCGAAGTAGCATGTTAAAACGGCTTCGCTCGGATATTGAAATCAAATTATTGCGCGGAAATATGATTACGCGTCTTAAAAAACTCGCGACTGGCGAATATGATGCCATAATTTTAGCCGCCGCCGGTTTAAAAAGACTAAATCTTGAATCTCAAATCAAACATTATTTTAGTTTAGACGAAAGCTTACCTGCTGTCGGACAAGGCATTATTGCAATTGAATGTCGTGCAAATGATTCGGATACCCAACAATTACTCTCTGTGCTGGATGATAAACATGCTCGTGCGTGCGTGACCGCCGAACGCGAATTAAATAAACAATTAGGCGGAAGTTGTCATGCAGCGATTGGATGTTATGCCATGGTTGAAAATAATCAATTACAGCTACGCGCCAGTGTTTCTTCGCTGGACGGAAAAAAATACATTACTGCAACCGCTGTCGATCACCTATCCAACAGTCAAATAGTGGGTCAAAAAGTTGCTCATGATTTATTATCACAAGGTGCACATGAACTATTGGCTCTTTAAGTCTGAACCAAACTGTTTCAGCATTGATGACCTGGCGAAAAAAACTCATCAAATTACGCCGTGGGATGGCGTGCGAAATTATCAAGCGCGCAACTTTATGCGCAGCATGGAAATAGGCGATTTAGGATTTTTTTATCATTCCAGTTGCCCTGTGCCGGGAATCGTAGGCATTATCAAAGTCGTTAAAAAAGCTTATCCGGAAGAAATAAATCCACGATGGGAACACGTTGATGTTCAACTCGTTCAAAAACTTCCTGAAATTATTACCCTGGAAAAATTACGTTCACTGCCTGAACTCAAAAACATGATTATTTTACGCAAAGGAAATCGATTATCGATTACGCCACTTACGGAACAAGAATGGGAGACAATACATGCAAACGCAAATCATTGATTTACAACTAGGTGCAACACTCGTCGGAAAAGACACGACATTTGCAAGGGAAATGATTCAAACCTTAGTCGATGGCTTTCCCTTAGAATTACAAAAACTCGAGGCGGCGTATGCTAAACAAGATTGGGCGACCATCAAAGATGTTGTACATCGCGTCAAAGGCGGCGTTTCATATTGTGGCGCACCGCGATTACAAAAAATTTCAACAACCCTATTGGATTATTTGCATTCGGATGAAACTGCAAATCGCGAGCAGTTATATCAAGAATTTTTAAATGAAATCTACGCAGTTGAAAATGCTTATAAATCATTATGAATAATGCGCTTAAAATATCAGGCCCCGACGCAGAAAAATTCTTACAAGGCCAACTTACCTGTAATGTTAAAACGCTTCAAGAAAATATACCTCAAGTAGGCGCATTGTGTAATCGAAAGGGCCGAGTTATTGCAAGTTTTTATTTGGTTAAAATCCATCAAGAATTTTTTATGCTATTAGAAGAACCGATGATTGAGATTGTTGAGAAAGTATTAAGCAAATACGCGAGATTTTCTAAGGTAACATTATCCAGGGAGACAGGGCGAGGCATGGCCTCGCCCCTACGGGATGACAGTGTATTATTAATCACTCCTGAAACATCCGAACAATTTACGCCGCATAAATTAAATTACCATCTCATTCCCGGCATGATCGATTTTAATAAAGGTTGTTATACAGGCCAGGAAATTATTGCGCGGGTACATTATCGAGGGAAGAAAAATAACGAGGCCCTATAATTTATTCCGGGACGACATAATATGTCGCCCCTACGTGTTTATTTAGATATCTCTACATGGAATTGTAGGGGCGACATATTATGTCGTCCCGAAAAAAAGGAAATATCATGCGTAAACATTGGATATTAGCCGCATTAATCTGCCCTCTTTCTCCACAACAATTAACGCATATTCAAGTTCCGTATTGGGGATTCGACAACAAAGCCCATACAGGTATTTTGGTCGTTAATCATAATATCGCTGACGAAACACAGGCTATTTTTAAAAAAATTTATGCACAAAAATTTCCTATCGAAAAAATCAAGCCATTAGAAAATTACGGAAACAATGAAGAAAAAGCGATGGAAGATAATGATACCTTTGCGTATCACTGTAAAAAAATGGCCAGCAATCCCAATCGCTTTTCAATGCATGCGTATGGATTAGCGATTGATATTAATCCATTATTAAATCCATATCTCAGCAAAAACAAATTATTACCATTGAATGGTGAAAAATATCTTGTTCGCGAACAATTAATTCCGGGAATGATTTCGCCTAAAACATCTATATATAAAATATTTACAGAAAATAACTGGACATGGGGTGGAGATTGGAGAACTATTAAAGACTACCATCACTTCGAAAAAACCCTCTCCCGTTAAACACGGAAGAGGGAAAAAAACTATTTTGCTGCTTTTGCTTGCTCAACTAACGCCGTAAAACCTACTTTATCATGAACCGCAATGTCTGCTAATACTTTACGATCTAACTCAATGTTTAATTTCTTTAAGCCAGCCATAAATTTGCTGTAACTGATTCCGTTAGCGCGTGCGCCAGCATTGATACGCACAATCCATAAACCACGAAATTCACGTTTCTTAACACGGCGATCACGGTAGGCATATTGCCCTGCACGCGTAACGGCTTGTTTCGCGACACGAAATACACGACTGCGTGCTTCACGATAGCCTTTCGCTTGTTTTAAAACTTTTTTGTGTCTTGCTCGCGCTGTGACACCACGCTTTACTCTTGCCATTTTCTACTCCAAGTATTAAGAACCGTGTAACAAACGTTCAATGGATTTTTCATCCGAAGCACCCACTAAACGTGAACCGCGTAAATTACGTTTACGCTTCTGACCTTTCTTGGTCAAAATATGATTACGCCCTGTACCGCGATGTTTAAATCCACCCGCAGATTTGCGAAAACGCTTCGCTGCTCCACGATTAGATTTTAATTTAACGCGTTTTACTTTCTTTGGCTTTGCCATTATCTAACTCCTCGTTTTGTACGGGCCCGATATATCGCGCCCCTACGTTATTTCTTTTTAGGTCCGACTAACATTAATACTTGTCGACCTTCTAATTTCGGCGCTTGCTCAATTGTTCCGTGTGGTTCTAAATCCACTTTTAAGCGCTCAATTAATTTGATGCCCAATTCTTGATGCGTCATTTCGCGACCACGATACCGTAATGAAATCTTAACTTTGTCGCCTACTTCTAAAAACGCAACGATTTTCTTTAACTTAACATCATAATCACCCACATCTGTATTAGGGCGAAATGACATTTCTTTCACGGCTGTTTTTCGTTGTTTTTTCTTCGCCGCATGTTTTTGTTTATTCATTTCAAATAAATATTTTTTATAATCCATTATTCGACAGACGGGAGGATTTGCGTTGGGTGCAATTTCAACTAAATCTAAACCAGCATCTAAAGCTTTTTGTAACGCTTCACGATTTGAAACGATTCCAATTTGCTCGCCATCTGCTCCTATTAATCGTACTTCTGGTGTTCGAATATCACCGTTAACTCGAGTACTTTTGTCGTGACTACTAATTTTTAATCCTCCTCTTTACTTGAACCTTTTTCCGCAATTTTCTGCTGTAATAATTTTGCTACAGCATCAATACTCATCGCACCCAAATCTTGACCGCTCAAGGTACGAACGGAGACAGTCTCTTGGGTTTTCTCTTTGTCACCAACGACAAGTTGATAAGGAATACGGCCCAATGTGTGCTCGCGAATTTTAAAGCCGATCTTCTCATTTCTCAAGTCTAATTTGGCCCGTAGACCTGCTTTTTTGAGGATTTGGCCTACTTTTTCGGCATAATTGGCCTGATCGTCCGTTATATTCAGGATTACGGCCTGGGTCGGAGCCAACCAAAGAGGCATTTGTCCTGCATGATGCTCAATCAAAATCGCGATAAAACGTTCGAGTGTTCCCAAGATTGCCCGGTGCAACATCACGGGTCTCTGCTTGGTACCGTCTTCCGCAATATAATAAGCATCCAATCGCTCAGGTTGTGAATAATCCACTTGAAGCGTACCGCATTGCCATGACCGACCAATGCAATCTTTCAGATGAAATTCGAGTTTAGGTCCATAAAATGCCCCCTCACCTGGCGCAACGGTATAAGGTATGTTGCGATCTTTGAGTGATTTTTCCAGCGCGCTTTCTGCTTTATCCCACTGGGCATCTGAACCGATCCGTTCAGCCGGCCGTGTTGCAAATTTTACGATGGGATCAAATCCAAAATCATTATAACATTCAAATAGAAAATCTAAGATGTTAGAAGATTCCGATTGAATTTGATCTTCTGTACAAAAAATATGTGCGTCGTCTTGTACAAATCCCCGCACACGCATTAATCCATGCAAAGATCCTGAAGGCTCATTCCGGTGACAATGTCCAAATTCAGCAAATCGGACAGGTAAATCACGGTAACTTTTTAAGCCTTGTTTAAATATCATCACATGCGCAGGACAACTCATGGGCTTAATCGCGTACGCTTTATTTTCTGACTCAGAAGTAAACATATTTTTACTAAACATTTCCCAATGTCCGGATTTTTCCCACAAGGTTTTATCCAATAAAACAGGCGTGCGAATTTCTTGGTAATGATGCGCGGTTAATTTTTGGCGAATATATTTTTCAATTTCTTGATAAATGGTCCATCCATCCGGATGCCAAAAAACCATGCCGGGTGACGATTCTTCAATGTGAAATAAATCCAATTGTTTACCGATTTTACGGTGATCACGCTTTTCTGATTCTTCTAAGCGTTTCATATATAAATCTAAATCTTTTTGAGAGGCCCACGCCGTTCCATAAATCCGTTGCAGCATTTCATTTTTTGCATCACCGCGCCAATAAGCACCAGCGACTTTGGTTAATTTAAATATTTTTAATTTACTGGTACGCGGAACGTGCGGTCCACGGCATAAATCACTGAATTCGCCTTGCGAATAAATGGATAAAGTTTCTGTTGCAGGAATATCTTCAATAATCTTGGCTTTGTATTCTTCGCCTTGTTTTCTAAAAAATGTAATGGCTTCATCGCGACTTACTTCTTTTCGCGTCACTACGAGGTCTTTATCCGAAATCTCATGCATAGTTTTTTCTAATTTTTCTAAATCTTCAGGCGTAAAAGGACGCTCATACGCAATATCATAATAAAAACCATCTTCAATGACGGGACCAATCGTAATTTGGGCAGAAGGAAATAGTTGTTTTACCGCTTGCGCTAATAAGTGCGCAGAAGAATGACGAATAATCTCTAAGCCTTCCGGAGATTTTTCCGTAATAATTTGCAGCGAGGCATCGTCGTGAATTAAATACGATAAATCGACTAATTTATCATTTAT
Organism: uncultured Coxiellaceae bacterium; assembly: GCA_964559315.1. Classification (GTDB taxonomy): domain Bacteria; phylum Pseudomonadota; class Gammaproteobacteria; order DASZBR01; family DASZBR01; genus DASZBR01. Next base: position 83,433 of record CAZLGL010000005.1, on the reverse strand, counting down.
TTTTCCAGCTAACGCAGCTTTGGCTAAACCAGAACCAATACTTGCAGCAACATCTGCAACAGTAATTGGTTTATCAAATGGTTTGATAGATCCGTCTGGTAATGTAATGTTAGGCATATTTTGTCCGATATAAAATGGTAGGCACGAGTGGGATCGAACCACCGACCACCACCATGTCAAGGTGGTGCTCTACCACTGAGCTACGTGCCTACAGAATCGCCAAAATATAGCGTACTTTATAAGTCTGTGATAGTCCCTTCAAACATTTCCGTTGCTAACATCACAGTTTCAGATAATGTCGGATGCGGATGGATCGTCAATGCAATATCCTCTGCATCACATCCCATTTCAATCGCCAACGACACTTCAGAAATCAATTCACCCGCATTAGGCCCTACAATTCCTGCGCCAATAACGCGATGAGTATCTTTATCGAATAACAGTTTTGTTAATCCTTCATCTCGTCCTGTAGAGAGCGAACGACCACTGGCCATCCAGGGAAATACCCCTTTGCCATAATTAATGCCCTGGGCTTTCGCGTCTGTTTCTGTCACTCCTGTCCAAGCAATTTCCGGATCCGTATACGCAACTGACGGAATACAACGCGGATCAAAATAATGTTTTTTGCCGGCAATCACTTCTGCCGCTAATCGTCCTTCGGGTACCGCTTTATGCGCTAACATGGGTTGACCGACGACATCCCCAATCGCATAAATATGCGGGACATTCGTTCGTAATTGTTTATCAACGGAAATAAATCCACGATCATCAACATTTACGCCGGCTTTTTCCGCAGAAATCGTTTTGCCATTCGGACGGCGTCCAACGGCAGATAAAATTCTGTCAAACCGCTGAGGTTCTTTCGGTGCGGCTTCGCCTTCAAATGTTACCCATAAACCATCTTTTTTCGCTTCTACTTTGGTAACTTTAGTGCTGAGATAAATATTTTTATAGCGTTTTTGAATACGCTTAAAAAATGGCGCAACAATATCTTTATCTGCCGCCGGAATTAATCCGTCTGACATTTCAACGACTGTTATATCTACACCTAAAGCGTTATATACGGTCGCCATTTCTAAACCAATAATTCCGCCTCCCAATACCAATAAACTGCCTTTATTGTCTGGAAGTTCAAGCGCTCCCGTAGAATCCATAATGCGTGGATCGTCGGGTAAAAACGGTAATTTTACAGGTTCTGATCCAACAGCAATAATGGCTTGCTGAAATTTAATGGTTGTATCACCCGCTTTAATTTCGTTCGGTGAAATAAAATCAGCTTTGCCTCGCACCACGTCGACCTTACGTTTTTTCGCCAGCATTTTTAATCCGCCGGTTAATTTTTTTACGACGCTATTTTTCCATTCACGTAATTTAGTTAAATCAATTTGCGGTTTTCCGAATTGCACACCAAAATCATTCATGTGATTGGCTTCATCAATAACTTTAGCGGCATGCAGTAATGCCTTGGACGGAATACAGCCGACGTTTAAACATACACCGCCTAAATTTTCGTCACGCTCCACTAAAATAACTTTTTTGCCCAAATCGGCTGCACGAAATGCAGCACTGTATCCACCAGGACCACTGCCAATTACAACCACTTCTGTTTCGAGTGTTGACATTGTTTATTCCTCTACATTAAAACAAATCTAAAATCAGTAAGATATTTACTTAATTGAACAATAAATCGTGCGCCTTCTGCGCCATCAATTACACGATGGTCATAAGACAAAGACAGTGGCAACATTAAACGCGGAAGAAATTGTTCTTGTGATTTATCGAAAACTGGTTTCATTTGTGATTTCGATACACCCAAAATAGCAACATCCGGCATATTCACAATGGGTGTAAATGATGTTCCACCAATTCCACCTAAACTCGAAATTGTAAAACAACCGCCTTGCATATCCTTAGGCAATAATTGCTTATTACGCGCTTTGACACTGATATCTGCCAATTCTTTGGCTAAATCCAAAATGCCTTTCTTATCCACATCACGGATAACGGGAACAACTAATCCTTCAGGCGTATCTACGGCAACACCAATATGGAAATATTTTTTCAGAATTAAATTTTCGCCTGTCGGATCTAACGACGCATTAAATTGAGGAAACTGTTTTAAACACGCCACGACAGCTTTCATAATAAATACTAATGGCGTTAATTTAATGCCATCGCCTTCTAAACGTTCTTGCTGCGATCGTCTGAACGCATCCATTTCGGTAATGTCTGCTTCATCGAATTGCGTGACATGGGGAATCAATACCCAGTTACGATGTAAATTCGTTGCCGTTAATTTTTTAATTTTTGTTAGCGGCTTGAGTTCAGTTTCGCCAAACTGTTTAAAATCAACCGTGGGTGCGCTGGGTAATCCACTGCCACCACTACCTTGCGACATTGCGGATTTAATAAAACTTAATAAATCTTCTTTTTGAATTCTATTTTTTAATCCCGTTCCCTTAATACGACTCAAATCGATATTTAATTCAAATGCCAATCGCCTTACGCCAGGGCTGGCATAAACTCCACCAATATTTATAGGAGCAACATTTGTATTACTTGTATCTACTTTCTTGGTTTCTAGTCTGTTGGTTTCAACTTTTTGAGTTTGTTGAGGTTTGTCAGAGTTTTTTGCTTCCGCCCCTTCTGATTTTATTTTTAATAATGCACTGCCCATTTTTACTTTATCGCCGACTTTAACTAAAATTGCTTCGACTTCGCCGGCATCCGAAGATGGCACTTCCATGCTAGCTTTTTCACTTTCTAATGTAACGATAGATTGATCCACTGAAATTTTGTCACCGACTTTTACTGCAATTTCAATAACAGTTACATCACCCGTGGTGCCAATATCAGGAACTACAATTTCTTTAGACAAGGGATCTCTCCTTTTGTTAAACAGTCACAGGATTTGGTTTAGCAGCACTGATACCATATTTTTTCATGGCTTGAGCAACTTTAGCGTATGTTACTTTATCTTCATCCGCTAACGCTTTCAGTGCAGCAACAACAATGTAATAGCGATTTACTTCAAAAAATTCACGCAAGGCTTCACGCGTATCACTTCGACCAAAGCCATCAGTACCTAATACTATATATTTATGAGGAATAAAAGCACGAATCTGATCCGCATACGAACGCATATAATCGGTTGCCGCAATAACAGGTGTTTTATACGGCGCTAATAATTTTGCGACATACGATACTTTTGGCTTTTCTTCGGGATGGAGGAAATTCTCACGTTCGATGTGTAAGGCCTCACGACGTAATTCCGTAAAACTGGTTGCGCTAAATACATTCGCATTAACATCATAATCTTTTTCCAATATTTCTGCGGCAGCTAAGACTTCACGCAAAATTGTACCCGAACCTAGTAATTGAACACCTAATTTTGCTTTTGTATTTTGACCTTCACGCAATAAATACATGCCTTTTACAATGCCTTTTTCTGCCCCTTCAGGCATAGCAGGATGGGTATAATTTTCATTCATGGCGGTAAAATAATAAAAAATATCTTCATTATTTTCATACATGCGTCGAATGCCGTCTTGAACGATCACGGCCATTTCATACCCAAATGTCGGATCATACGAAATACAATTCGGAATGGTGGCGGAAAATAACAGATTATGCCCATCTTGATGTTGCAGTCCTTCTCCGGCAAGTGTAGTACGTCCTGCGGTACCACCAATTAAAAATCCTTTGCAGCGCATATCCCCTGCAGCCCACGCTAGATCGCCCGTTCGTTGAAAACCAAACATGGAGTAATAAATATAAAACGGAATCATGGGATAATTACTGACGCTGTAGGAACTTCCTGCGGCCATCCATGAACAAAATGCACCGGCTTCGTTAATTCCTTCTTCAAATAATTGGCCGTCTTTGGCTTCTTTGTAATACATCACTTGATCGCGATCGACAGGCGTATACAGTTGTCCCACCGGAGAATAAATTCCGTATTGACGAAACATACCTTCCATCCCAAACGTTCGTGATTCATCCGGAATAATCGGAACAATATGTTTACCAATATTTTTATCTTTCATTAAAATATTAATTAAACGCACAAATGCCATGGTTGTTGAAATTTCTCTGTCTGCAGAACTTTCTAACAAGGGTTTCATTTCACTTAATATCGGAACCGTTAATTTTACGGTCGATTCTTTTCGGCGAGATGGAAGATATCCACCCAATTTTTTACGATTGGCCTGAATATAATTAATTTCTGGACTGTTTTTACCCGGATTATAAAATTTTAATTTTTTAATATCGTCATCATTTAATGGAATTTCCCAGCGATCACGAAATGTTTTTAAAGCCTCTTCGCTCATTTTTTTCTGGTTGTGCGTAATATTCATAGCTTCGCCCGCACCCGCACCTAAACCATAACCCTTTATGGTTTTTGCTAAAATAACGGTAGGTGAACCGGTATGATTTACGGCACTTTCATACGCCGCATACACTTTCACGGGATCTAATCCGCCCCGTCTCATCGCTTTTAATTCTGCATCACTTAAATGTGACACCATGGCTTTTAATTCAGGGGTATTAAATAAATGGTCACGAATATAGGCGCCATCTTTAACGGCATAGTTCTGATATTCACCGTCGACAATGTCCATCAAGCGGTTTTTCAATAAGCCTTTCGTATCTTTGGCAAATAACTCATCCCATTCAGATCCCCACACCACTTTGAGGACATTCCATTGAGCGCCCTTGAAGATTCCTTCCAGTTCTTGAATAATTTTAGAATTTCCCCGAACGGGCCCATCTAATCGTTGAAGATTACAATTAATGACAAAAATTAAATTATCCAATCCTTCACGTGCAGCGATAGATAACGCCCCTAAAGACTCAGGTTCATCAGTTTCACCGTCACCTAAAAATGCCCAGACTTTTCGATCTGAAGTATCCACTAAGCCACGATTATGCAGATATTTCAAAAATCTCGCTTGATAAATCGCTTGTAGTGGACCTAATCCCATTGATACCGTGGGAAATTGCCAAAATTCGGGCATTAACCAAGGATGTGGATAGGATGAAATTCCTTTTCCACCAATTTCACGGCGAAAATGTTCAAGTTGTGTTTCTGAAAGTCTTCCCTCTAAAAAAGCACGCGCGTAAATACCCGGCGAAGAATGTCCTTGAATAAATAACAAATCATTTTCTTTGAAGAAATATTGGAAGCCGACTTCATACAGCACCAAACTGGATGCGTATGTCGCTAAATGACCGCCTAATTCAGACGAAATTTTTCCGCCGTGCAAAACCATCATCGCCGCGTTCCATCGCAACATGGATGCGATACGGCTTTCAATCTTCACATCGCCTGGATAGCTTGGCTGATTTTCAACCGGAATAGAATTGGTATAAGGACTTAAAAACAATTGATTCAATAAAAACTGGGCACGCTCCCTTCCATGATATTCGATGACATCATCAAAGGCGTCTAACCATTCTTGTGTTTCATTGGGATCGATATCTTGCATGCGTTAGCCTCAAATTGGGGACGCGCAATGATCGCCGGAAATGGTAAACTTGGCAATATGAACCTGACCAAACGCCGTAAAATCTTTGAAGCCTTTCAGACTAACAACTCTGCTCCGACGACCGAGTTAAAGTATTCTTCGCATTTTGAGCTTTTAGTCGCGGTTATGCTGTCGGCTCAAATGACAGATAAAGGCGTGAATAAAGCAACAGATAAGTTATTTCCAGTGGCGAATACACCACATGCCATTCTTGAATTAGGTCTCGAGAAGTTAATGGTCTATTTACGGTCGATTAATTATTACCGCGCTAAATCTCGCCATATCCTCCAAACCTGCGAAATACTGATCAATAAGTATAACGGCGAGGTTCCTTCTACTCGGGCAGAACTAGAAAGCCTGCCGGGTGTGGGACGTAAAACCGCCAATGTTATTCTGAGTGTTGCGTTCAATCAGCCCACTATTGCCGTGGATACACATATTTTTAGAGTCTCAAATCGAACTAAACTTGCTCCGGGTAAAACACCCCGTGAAGTCGAAGACAAGCTCGAAAAGTTAACTCCTAAAGAATATTTACAAAACGCTCATCATTGGCTCGTGTTACATGGTCGATATGTGTGTATTGCTCGCCAACCCAAGTGCCAAACCTGTATAATTCGGCACTATTGTGAATATGAAGATAAAAATCTATGACGGCACTGACCTTTAAACAAAGCTTATCGACACTACCGACGCTAGCGCCTGCACACGAGTTATATTATCGCTGTGAGCGCACGGATGGCTATTCACTCAAAATTTACTGGCAAACACTCAAAGAACGCCATCACGATTCAAATGCCTTAGATTACTTATGTTATGCTGATGATAAATTAGTTGGCATGCTGAATATCTTTTTCTTTTCAGATATCGCTGAGATTTGTGTTTTAGTTGACCCTGACTTTCGCCATCAAGGCATTTTCAAAAAATTGCTCATGATTGGTTTAACCAAATTGCGTAATTATATTGTTCATGAGTACATGTTTATCGTAAATGATAAGTATGAAAAATTTGCGGAAGAATGCATTAAGCGAAACGCAGTGATTGATCATAAAGAAGTGGAGATGCGCCCTCGCCCAGGTATCTCCTATGAGTCCAAGCAAAAAATTACGTTAAACCGTGCGACATTAGAAGATTTAGATGTTTTAGCGGATTTACATATTCAATCGTTTGAGCGACCCGACTTTGATTCCATTAAAGAGCGATTCGCCACAACATTACGCGAACCGAATCGGAAAGCATATGTCGCTCGTAACGAAAAAGCCGAAATTGTCGGCAAAATTCATGCGCGTGAAGATTTTAACCGCATCGTAGTGCATGATGTTGGTATTGCGAAAAAATTCCGTGAGCAAGGTTATGGTAAAGCGCTAATGTTAACCTGGCTTAAAGAATATTCGCATGAGTATGCGAAGCCGATTGTAGTGGAAGTATTGTCGGATAATACAGCGGCGTTAAAGTTGTATGAAAATTGTGGATTTGAGTATACGAATAAATATACGTTTTATAAGTTTCCGTTGTAGTTTTCTTTATATTGCTGCCACAGGTGTGCGATGCGTCGCAGCTTCAGCATCCACCATTCTTTCTGGTTCACTTTTAACGGGTTCTGGTTTAGCTTCGCCTGTTAATTTAATACCGTATTTTTTACATAGCTCAATTAATTTTTGTTTTTTATCTGCGGGCGCGTTGACTTCAACTTCAAGGTCGCCCATCGCTGGATTTTTATTTTTTAATCCATCTATTAATGCTTTCGTGCTTTTAACAAACGCTTCTAAATTCTTATCAGTAAGGTCGGTTGTCTCCACCGTATAATCATCTTTTAAGTTAGCATTGTGTACATGATTGGCCTGAAAAACTTTTTGGAAAATTTCCTTTACTTCTTTTTTATCAAAACCGTGCCATTTACCATTTTGCTGTGCTACATTTATTTTTGGTGTCAGTAAAACGCTACTTCCTTTAGCTATTTCATATTGTTTTTGACGTAATTCTTCGGCGCCTTTCGAAACCTCTTCTCTTGGAATTGCTTTATCTTGGGCGCGCAATTCTAAATTGTCACACGTTATCGGACCGCAATCATTAGACTGTTTGGCTTGTTTGCGAGGATAATTATCTGGGATTGTGTTAAATGCAATTACTACATCTTTGGGTAATTCTTCTTTTAGGCGTGTAGTAATTGTATCTCTTATGGCTCTTTGAAATTCTTCTGAAAATACTCCACCGAAAGTATCATACTTGGAAATTTCTACGGTTACATTTTTGTCTTTCTTTTTAAGGATAATTTCACCAAGCACCCAGTGATTTCCACTATCCTGTTTTTCTGGTTGAAATAGCCCTAAATTCACGGGAAATAGAATTCTAAAAGGTAAGTTTTCTGTGACAGATTCCTGCCATGCTTTGGAAATTTTATCAAAAAGATCATTTTCCTGTTCAGACAGATAATCAAGTAACTCTTGTCGATTATAATGAGTTTCTTCTAGCGTTTTTTCTATGGATTGCTTAAATCTCTCATCATCTTTAGTTTGCGCATCTCCCTTATCATATTTTTCCAAAAAAGATTTAATACTTCCTTTTCGATTGTTTTCTTGTCCTTCCCAAAGATTTTCGTTCTGCGCAAGCTCAATCAAGGCACGAAAAAGTAAATTTTCACCAAGCTTTCTATATTTCTTGCTTAAAGATTGCTGAATACTTCTGGGATCAGTGGAAGGTGCTGAGTCTTGGCCATTAACGACATCAAAAATAATAACAAACGGATTTTTTGTTTTTTCACGCACGGCTTTAACTATAGCATTTATGTCATCATCAACGTATTTGTAATCTGGTTTTAACATATCAATGTGCGCCATAACTCACCTCGTCATCATTCCTGATTGAACTATATATAAAACACCTTAAGGGAAGCTTAAATCCGTGCTAGAAATTCATTGATCTTAGAAGTTTGCTGTCCTGTCAAACAAAACCCTACCAGTTTTCCGGCGGGAGTATAACACAGGCCCACCAAACCGTCTCCAAAAGAGTCAAATTCCCAACGATTTTCACCCTTTTCAACCGGTGTCACCACTACCGGATACAACGACGTCTTAATATGAACCGGCATCACAGGATATTCTACAGCCGTCCGCTCGCCCAAAATCGTCTTCGCCAATGCCCTCGCCCCTAACGTCAACGGCTGAACATACGGCAAAACTTGCCCAAAAACCTCGGCACAATCCCCCAAAGCATACACGCCCGACTGGCTAGTCTCGAGGTACTCATTCACCAAAATGCCCTTTTTTACCGCTAAATTAGCTGTTTTTGCCAATACAACGTTTGGACGCAAACCCACCGCACTTAATATAATGCCGTGATTATCTTCTGGCTGAAAATACCGCCCTAACTGCCAATTTACGCCTTTTTCCGCTAACGCTGCTTTTAACGACAATCCCGCTTGCTCGGGAATCAAACTGGCCAACGGATAATTTTCCGGCGCAATCACCGTCACTTCATAACCATTTTTAATCAAATCATTGGCAAATTCACATCCCACCAAACCTGCGCCCACAATCGTAATCTTTTTCTGATCCGCAATAACACAGCGAAACTTACGGTAATCCTCGAGATTGTTAACAACATAGGCGTCATTTAAATCAGGCAAATTTACCGGATTGGCGCCCGTGGCTAAAACTAAATGGCTATAGTCAGACCCAATAGAATTCTCGATTTCAGCGATGGAGTTAATAAAACAGGACGATTTGATGTCGAGATTGAATTGCTGCGCATACTTTTCACGCGAGAATAAAGCCAACTGATCAGCAGATTTTTGATGAGAAAGTGCATTGGATAATTGTGGTTTGGAATAATATTCCCCAGTGTCTGCCGTTATAACGGTAATAGGGAATGTTTTATCGTGGCGGCGAATTTCGCGGGCTAGCGTGTATCCGGCTAACCCACTGCCGACAATAACAAGCTTACTTGATTTTGCCTTCTTCAAAGTCAACGTGCATCCCTGTTTTTCCTGTCTCAGGATTATACGCTTTACGATCATATTTCTTGCGCTTCATCTTTTCAGGAGTGTTTTTAGGATTTTTCGTTGTCGTGTAATAAATCCCGGTGGTCTTCCCTTCTTTGGTTTTACCAGTGGAATTTAACTTAATCTTCAGTATTTTTTTTGACTTTGCCATGACATTAACCCTTGTCTTTCAACGCTGCTTTTACGCCAACCTTATCAATCAGCTTAAGCCCTTTACGGGATATACGAACACGCACAAATTGTCCTGTGTCTTCACAAAAGATTTTTCGTTCATGTAAATTCGGTAAAAAACGACGCTTGGTCTTACGGTTAGAGTGGGAAACGTTGTTTCCACTCATTGGGCGCTTGCCCGTTACATCACACACGCGTGCCATATGATAATTCTCCTCAAACGAGGCCGCTTTATACCAGAATTTTTCTCCTCCAGCAAGGCAAAAAATATTTGATTTTAGTCCTTGACACAAAAAACCCTGACACAATATATTGCGATTGTCTTTCATCAAAAACACATTATCTTGTGTTTTCATCGCTCTGGGAGGAGCCTATGCCAACAACTGAATCAACCGAATTAAACAACCCGATTATCGAATTAAACGCCATTATGCCCGGCGAATTGCGCGTTATAAAACGCAACGGAAAAATCACTCCTTATGACCCATCCAAAATTCAGGTCGCGGTTTCTAAAGCATTTCTCGCAGTAGAAGGTGAAAATGCCACAAAATCCACCCGAATTCATGAACACGTCCTACAATTGACCGAGATTATTACCCAAACGTTTCATCGCCGACTTCCTACCGGCGGAACGATTCATATTGAAGATATTCAAGATCAAGTTGAATTGGCTTTAATGCGCAGCGAAGAACATAAAGTCGCACGTGCATATGTGTTATACCGTGAAGAACGTCGCAAAGAACGCGAAGTGGCGCTCAAAAAACAAAAAGAAAAACCTGTCGATAAAGATCTCAAACAAACAATTCTTGCTGCATGTGAAGATTTAAAAGAAGTAAGCGCCGATTTAATTTTGAAAGAAACAGAACGCAGTTTATTTGAAGGTGCTACCAAACATGATATCAATAAAGCATTACAATTAAGCGCGCGTGCGTTAATTGAAAAAGAACCCAATTATACCTACGTAGCAGCGCGATTATTATTAGATGAATTGCATGATGAAGCGCATCAATTTTTAGAACTCACTGAAGAAGCGTCTTACACAGACTATTTCAAAAAATATATTAAAACGGGTATTAAACTAGAATTATTAAATCCTGAATTAGAAAAATTCAATTTGGATACCATCACAAAAGCAATTCGGACAGAACGTGACTTACAATTTACCTATTTGGGCTTACAAACACTGTATGATCGTTACTTAATTCATTCGCGCGGAAAACGTTTTGAATTAACACAAGCGTTTTTTATGCGTGTTGCGATGGGTTTAGCCATTGAAGAAAAAGACAGAGAAGCTCGTGCCATTGAATTTTATGACCTCTTATCAACCTTTGATTTCATGAGTTCCACGCCGACACTCTTTAATTCGGGAACATTACGCCCACAATTATCCAGCTGTTTCTTAACAACCATTCCCGATGATTTAGACGGAATTTACAGTGCGATTAAAGATAACGCCCTGCTGTCTAAATTTGCCGGCGGATTAGGCAACGACTGGACACCCATTCGTGCGATGGGCTCTCACATCAAAGGCACCAACGGGAAATCTCAAGGCGTGGTACCTTTCATGGTAGTTGCGAACGCTAGTGCCGTTGCGGTCAATCAAGGTGGAAAGCGAAAAGGCGCGGTCGTGGGTTATTTAGAAACCTGGCATTACGATATCGAACGATTTTTAGAATTACGTAAAAATACCGGTGATGAACGCTTGCGAACACACGACATGAATACGGCGAATTGGGTTCCGGATTTATTCATGAAGCGTGTTGCAGAAAATGGCGACTGGACATTATTTTCACCTAATGAAGTGCCTGATTTACATGATTTATACGGTGAAGCGTTTGAAAAAGCGTATGTTGCGTATGAAAAGAAAGCTGAAAATGGCGAAATTTTTGTTTACAAAAAAATGCCTGCCATTAGTTTATGGCGAAAAATGTTAGGCATGCTATTTGAAACTGGGCATCCGTGGGTGACCTTTAAAGATCCGTGTAATTTACGCTCACCACAACAACATAAAGGTGTTGTGCACAGCTCTAATCTTTGTACAGAAATAACCCTAAATACGTCTATTGATGAAATTGCCGTATGTAATCTCGGCAGTATTAATATGGTTCAGCACACCACTAAAGACGGTATTAATCTCGAAAAATTACGCAAAACCGTGCACACTGCAATCAGAATGCTCGATAACGTAATTAATATTAACTACTATACCGTGCCACAAGCCAAAAATTCCAATTTGAAACACCGTCCAATTGGATTAGGTATTATGGGTTTCCAAGATGCGTTATTTGAATTACGACTTCCCTATTCTTCACAAGAAGCCGTTAGTTTTGCGGACACATCTATGGAAGCCGTAAGTTATTATGCAATTGAAGCCTCCAACATATTAGCCGAAGAACGTGGAACGTATGAATCCTATCAGGGTTCATTATGGAGCCAAGGTATTTTACCCATTGATTCCATTGAATTATTAGCAAAAACCCGCGGCAGTTATTTAGATCAAGACCGAAAACAAACGATGGATTGGAAAACATTGCGTGAAAAAGTTAAAAAAACGGGCATGCGAAATTCTAATGTATTAGCAATCGCACCGACGGCAACGATTTCAAATATCTGTGGTGTGTCTCAATCCATTGAACCTACATATCAAAACTTATTTGTTAAATCGAATATGTCAGGTGAATTTACCGTTGTAAATCCGTATTTAGTGCGTGATTTAAAAGCGTTAAATTTATGGGATGACGTGATGATTAATGATCTCAAATATTTTGATGGGAGCGTTAACCAAATTGATCGCATTCCTCAAGATTTAAAAGCATTATATGCAACAGCGTTTGAGTTAGATCCAAACTGGCTAGTGGAAGCGGGATCTCGTCGCCAAAAATGGATTGACCAATCGCAATCCTTAAATTTATATATGGCGCAACCGTCTGGTAAAAAATTAGACCAGCTATATCGATTAGCGTGGATTAAAGGCTTAAAAACAACGTATTACTTACGTAGTTTAGGTGCAACGGGTACAGAGAAATCAACGATCAATAACAGTACGCTCAATGCCGTAACGGTGGTGGATACCGTGAAAGCGTGCTCAATTGATAATCCTGACTGTGAATCATGTCAGTAATGTAATTATGGATTAGGAGAATTTTATTTATGATGGGTCTTGAAGAAATTGAAATGGGTGCAGCACGCATTCGCGTAGACGATAAAAAAATTATTAATTGTCATGCCGACTTGAACCAATTAGTGCCTTTTAAATATCCGTGGGCGTGGGATAAATATTTAGCCGCTTGCGCTAATCATTGGATGCCTAATGAAATTAATATGTCTGCTGACGTTGCGTTATGGGATAGCGCTGAGGGTTTAACCGAAGATGAGCGCATTATTATTAAACGCAATTTAGGCTTTTTTGCGACAGCAGATTCATTGGTTGCCAATAATTTAGTCTTAGCAGTTTATCGACATATTACCAATCCTGAATGCCGCCAATATTTATTACGGCAAGCATTTGAAGAAGCATTGCATACCCATGCGTATCAACATGTTATTCAAAGCCTGGGATTAGATGAAGCGGAAGTCTTCAATATGTACCGTGAAATTCCGTCGGTTTCAACTAAAGCATCCTGGGCACTCCAATTTACACAAAGCTTGAGTGACCCCAATTTTCGCACTGGAACACCAGAAAATGATCAACGTTTATTACGGGATTTAATTGCGTTTTATGTTGTGTTTGAAGGCATTTTCTTTTATGTGGGCTTCACTCAAATTTTATCAATGGGCCGACGCAATAAAATGACGGGCACAGCAGAGCAATTCCAATATATTATGCGAGATGAATCTATGCATATGAATTTTGGTATTGATGTGATTAATCAAATTAAAATTGAAAATCCTCAATTATGGACAAAATCGTTCCAAGCAGAAGTCATTAAATTAATTAAAGAAGGTGTTGAATTAGAATACCAATATGCTGTTGATACAATGCCACGCGGCATATTGGGATTGAACGCTGGCATGTTCAAAGAATATTTACACTTTATTGCTAATCGTAGACTCGCACAAATTGGTTTAGCCGAAGAATATTCGGGCGCAGAAAACCCCTTTCCTTGGATGAGCGAAGTTATTGATCTTAAAAAAGAAAAGAATTTCTTTGAAACACGTGTCACAGAGTATCAAACCGGTGGCACATTAAGCTGGGAGGATTAAGTCTTGGCACTACCCTATCAAGTCACAAAACAATTTAAAGACGGGATTGAAAAACTCATCGCGGCGTTTTCAGATGAAAATGACGCGGTAGAGTTTATGAACGCAAAGCTTGCCTGGGACCACAAGACGAAAGTAGCGACCATCTACCGACTTTACGCCCACAGTGATGTCATTAAAGAAATTAATGCGATAGAATACGAGACGGTTCAGTCTGCAGAAGCACGCGAAGATAAATCCAGTATTACACCTTTTGGAACTTCACCTAAACCTGCAGGCATTCCGTCCCATAAAAAACGAGAGGATATTGACGATGAAGACGAGCAATAAAATCATATTAACGTTTGCTGCCCTGTTACCAATGCTTTCATTAACGGGCTGCTATCCTTTCTTGTATCACGCTCCGCTTGAACAAGGGAATGTAATTAATCCAAATGCAGTTAATCAACTCAAAATTGGAATGACAAAAGATCAAGTAGCTATTTTGATGGGCTCACCTGTGTTGGATACACCTAACACACCAGACGAATGGCATTATGTTTACAGTATGCGAATAAAAGATAAAGTCGTTGAACAAAAACACCTTGCGTTATCTTTCTCCGGGAATAAATTAAGCGGTATAAGCACTCACTAAACCGCTACGGGATAAAATATAAACAGTGTTACCATAAACTAACGGTGGACTGGTAATAGGAGAGCTGCTGACATCTACACGCGACACGGTTTCACCTGTTGATTGGCTTAACCAATGCACAACACCTTCAGCATCTCCAATAACAATTGAATTACCCATAATGGCCGGCGCAGTTAATATTCGATACTGAAGATAATTTTGTTTCCACATTTGTTTGCCAGTTTTTCGATCCAAAGCAAAAACATTTCCTTTCGCATCCGTTACAAAAATAGCTTGTGAAGATACCGCAAGTCCCGAGTACGATGACATTGGTGTTTGCCACAAAATTTGACCTGTTTGTGCATTAACGGCAGATAAATTGCCTTGATACGTCACAACATAAATAGCGTTGCCCGACAATTTTGGGTTTGCGACTATATCCACCATTTTTTCTACATCGGAAGGACCTTGCGGCTCAGCAATAACAGACTGCCATTTTGCAGCACCCGTTTTGGCATCATATGCCGTTAATTTTCCATTTGAAGAACCGACTACAATATTATTTCCGATTAATATTGGCTTGCTGCCTCCGGATAAAATCATCGTTGGTGAATTACCTGCTGCACTCCAGATAACATTCCCCGTTGTGCTTTGTAATGCCCATACAGTTCCGTCTAACGTTCTAACAAATACGCTATTTCCCGACACCAATGGCGCAGAAACGATCGGATCAGATAATGCGGTATGCCATTGTGTTTTGCCTGAATTTACATCCAGTGCCCATAAATTTGCATTGTCATCACCCGCATACACAAATTGATTTGCAATCGTCGGACCTGCCACTAAATTTTGTTTAAGCGGTGATTTCCAAAACACCATGCCATTAGACAGATCAAAAATAGAAACAGTTTGAGCAGTATTATTGCTGCGCGACCAAACTAATTTTGGATTTAATTGTGCGTGATAATTCACTAACGCCGAGGGTGCTGGCGTGTTGTCATCGCCGATACCACTAATAGTAGTACAACCCACTAATAACGCACAAACGGCTAACGCAGATATTTTTTTCATTTATTTATTTCCTGTTGCAAGATCATTTAATTTCATGGTTAATAAAGGTCGTGCCACTGCATAATTGGGTAATAAATTAACTGCTTTTTGATACGACTCTCTCGCATTGTCTGTTTGATTTAACGCCAAATACGCATCTCCTCGTTCTTCATCAATCATGGGCAGATAACCCGAATCATTGATTTTATCGAGAACTTTCAAGGCATCGTTGGGTTTATTTAATTGAATTTCAATACGCGCCAATCGCAAGCGTGCAATTTGACGTAATGAATCGGTATTGCCGTGGTACATCACCCACGTTAATTCAGATTCCGCGTCAGAGTATTTTTGTTGATACACATCATTTCGCGCAAAAATTAATGCTGCCTGTGCCGAATAAGGTGTGTGTGAATAATCGTCTTTCAGTAAGTTGGCTTCTCTTAAGGTTGTTGCATCATCGCCATTCACTAATGCACTTAACATAACTTCATAGTGAGCTGAAGCGCGTTCTAATTTTTGTTCACGGTGTTTAAACCAGAAATGCAATCCCAAACTAAATAAAATAGCAATGAAAAATAAACTAATGGCAAAGTTACCATTCTTTTTCCACCATTCGCGCAACATCTCAATTTGTTGCTCTTCCGATACATACGTACTCACTACGTACTCCTTAAATGCTTGATCAATTCATCGCGTGAAAAACTTTGCTGTTTACCCTCATGACGAAGGTCTTTAAAGGTTATCATATTTTTTGCTAATTCGTCTTCACCCAGGATAAGGGCAAATTTCGCCCCACTTTTATCAGCACGTTTGAACTGGGATTTGATACTTCCTCCAGCACAATCTAACACCAGACTTAATTCGGACAATGCATCACGAAGTCTTTCTGCAATTACCGAGGCCTGTTTTTCACATGCTTCACCGACCGCAATAAAATATCCATCGATGGTTTTAGGTGTAAACTTTTCCGAACATAGTTCAACAATTCTATCTATCCCGATGGCAAAACCGATGGCTGGCGTATTTTTTCCACCCAACTCTTCAACCAAGCCATCGTACCGACCACCTGCGCAAACAGCACCTTGGGATCCGAGCGCATCCGTCACCCATTCAAATACGGTTCCGGTGTAATAATCCAAACCTCTGACTAATTTTGGATTAATTTCAAAGGGAATAGAATTAGCCTTGAGTAATTGACATAAATCATCAAATTGTTTTTTATCTTCCGCATCTAAATAATCCATTAATTTTGGAGCTTTATTTAATAATTCCTGAAGCTCAGGGTTTTTTGTATCCAAAATGCGTAACGGATTGGTATTCAATCGTCGTTTAGAATCTTCATCGAGGTGCGCATGATGCAGCTGGCAAAACTGTACAAAGGCTTTGCGATAATGCGCACGCGAATCAGGTTTACCCAAGGTATTAATTTGTAAGACAACTTTTTCTGAAATACCTAACAATTTCCATAGACGCGCAGACATGCATAATAATTCTGCTTCAATCTGAGGCCCTTGAAACCCTATCGCTTCCACACCCACTTGATAAAACTGGCGATAACGTCCCCGCTGAGGACGTTCATAACGAAACATCGGACCTTGATACCAGAGTTTTTGCACTTGATTGTAAAATAATCCGTGTTCAATTCCCGCACGCACACACCCTGCTGTTCCTTCTGGACGCAGCGTTAAACTTTCATCACTGCGATCTAAAAAAGTATACATTTCCTTTTCAACAATATCGGTCGCTTCACCGATACTGCGCTTGAACAATTCTGTTTTTTCAACAATCGGCAATCGAATTTCGTGATACCCGTAATTGAAAAAAAGTGTGCGGATATGATTTTCTACCCATTGCCATAACACAGTATTTTCAGGCAACAAATCATTCATTCCTTTTACTGCTTGAATTGCTTTCATAAAGGCCATCCTGGAAATACGTCTTTCATTAAATCTTGTTTAAGCTGCAAAGGTAATAAAGGTACAGTAGGCTTTGCACGTTGAAATGGAATTTTTTCAACGCTCATATTAATAATTGACCGGGTAGAATCGGTTTTCTCTATTGCATGACGTTGTTCGTACCACCAAATAAAAACTAATGCTGTCAAAACAAGCACAACAATATAATTAATAGATTTGACTGAAAAGAAACTCAACAATGAAAAATGATTCGCCGTAGATTTTTCACGTGAAGTGGTTTCAGGTGGTGTGGATGAGGTAGACGTTGACGTTGATCGTGCAGGTTGCTCATTAATTGTTAAGCGCAATAAATTAGCATAATTTTTGATATATCCGCGCACAAAGACCGCCGAGGGCAATTTATCGAACTGTTCGTTCTCTAACGCATTAATAATTTCCGTGTTTAAACACAATGATTTCGCCGCTTCTTCTTGAGAAAGTCCGCGACGCTCTCTCGCGAGCCGTAATTTATTTCCAAATGAAATTGTTTCTGACATTTTAATTTACCAATGCTTTTGTAAAGTATTCGTGTGCGTTAGCTGGCTCACCCGCCTTTAGCGCACACACCCCTGCATTTTCGTATGCTTTTGCGGTATTAATATAATTCGGTAATTGAGCCGCTTTTAAAAATAAACGCTCTGCATTTTGATACTCATGCTGCTTACATAAAAAAACTGCGTAATTGTTTAACACTGCGCCATTATGAGGCGCAACATCATAGGCTTTTTTATAATATTTATGTGCGAGTAAAGCATTTTGTGTGGTATCCCAAAAATACGCCATTGCATCTAGTACAAGGGGATCTTGAGGTAATTCTTGGTACGCCAACAATAATTTTTCTTTTGCGCGAATTTTATTTCCTTTTTTTAGATACGCGAGCCCTAATACAACATTATCCTGAGAAGCCCTAACTTGATTAGTATTTACCTGTGTTGTGGTACATGCTTGTAAAAAATTACTGAGTACTAGTAAAAGCACCCCTCTCCAAAATTTGCTTTGCATATTGTTCCTTTCGTTTGGTCTTATCATTAACATCACCGACTAATTGTCCGCAGGCTGCATCAATATCATCGCCGCGCGTTTTACGTGTAATTGTCATAATTCCAGCTTGCATCAATATATCACGGAATGCATTAATTACCGATAAAGGCGAACGTTTATATTGCGTGTACGGAAAAGGATTAAAAGGAATTAAATTGACTTTTGCAGGAACGTCTTTCAACAATTGAATTAAGGCATGCGCATGCTGTTTTTTGTCATTAACACCCTCAAGCATGACATACTCGAACGTTATTTTACGTCGTGGTTCATCTTTGAAATAGGTTCTACACACATCCATTAATTCTGACAATGGATATTTTTTATTGATGGGAACTAAGATATCACGCAACTCATCCGTTGGAGCATGCAGCGAAACGGCCAATGAAACGTCACTGATTTCTTGAAGCATTTTCATGGCGGGGATAACACCAGACGTACTTAATGTCACGCGACGCTTAGATAAACCATAACCAAAGTCATCCATCATGACATCCATGGCTTTAACGACATTATCAAAATTTAATAACGGCTCACCCATACCCATCATAACTACATTGGTCACAGGTTCTTTGCGTTTCGCTAACCAAATTTGTCCAACAATTTCTGCGGTCGTCAGATTTCGATTAAAGCCTTGCTTTCCGGTTGAACAAAAGCTGCAATTCAGTGCACAACCGACTTGAGAAGATACACATAGTGTTCCGCGATCGTCTTCGGGAATAAATACCATTTCGATACAATTTTTATCCTTCAGACGCAGCACCCATTTTCGAGTGCCATCTTTCGAAACTTGTTCTGTGACGACTTCTGGCAACTCAATCGTGCCTATGTCTTGCATTTTTTGACGAAGTGATTTACTGAGATTAGTCATCTCATCAAAATTGGTTACACCGAAATGATGAATCCACTGAAATAATTGTGTCGCACGAAAGGATTTTTCACCTTGTGCTTCAAAAAATTGAATCAGATTTTTTCGATCAAAATCTAAAAGGTTAACGCGTTCGCTCATAAATATCTTTATTATCAAAGAAAAATGCAATTTCCGTTTGCGCATTTTCGAGAGAGTCTGAACCGTGCACCGCATTTTCATCAATACTTGCGGCATATAACGCACGAATCGTACCAGGTGCGGCATCTTTAGGATTGGTTGCACCCATAATATCGCGATGCTTGATTACCGCTTCCTCACCTTCGAGGACTTGCACCATGACAGGACCTGAAATCATAAATGTGACTAAATCATTGTAAAACGGACGCGCTTTATGAATTTCATAAAATTTTTCAGCTTCTGGTTTCGTCAAATGGACCATTTTTGCCGCAATAATTTTTAATCCGGATGTTTCAAAGATCTCATAAATTTTTCCCACGAGATTTTTAGAAACGGCATCGGGTTTAATAATAGACAACGTTCTTTGTACGGGCGTCATAATGGTCATTCCTCTGGCTTAAACAGCGCGCATTGTATCAGGATTTAGGAGAGAGTGTATCGATAAGCCGGGTTTTGTCGTGGACAATCATTTATCTGGAGATTACGTCACCGTAACCTTCTAGCAACCTACCCGAATCCTGCGAGGATCACGCAAAACGGATTCCTATTTGGTCTTGCTCCGTGTGGGGTTTACCCTGCCGTTACTGTTGCCAGCAACGCGGTGCGCTCTTACCGCACCTTTTCACCCTTACCCTGCTTTCGCAAGGCGGTCTGTTTTCTGTGGCACTGGCCGTAAAGTCAAACTTTCCCAGGCGTTACCTGGCACACTGATCCAAGGAGCCCGGACTTTCCTCCGTTAATAAATTAACAGCGATTGCCTAATACACCCTCAAACTGATTGTACAACAGATCCATCACCGCAGACACAGACATGTCTTCATATTTTTCCCTCGAAAGGCAGATATCCTGGATTTTTGGGCTCAATCCCGATTGCTTAAACTTCTGGATTAACAGCGGAATGCCCTCTAAACGACGGCGTTTATGGCCAATGGGGTATTCAACCGTAAGGATATCTGTCGATGTATTATCATCAAAAAATATCTGAATGCTATTAGAAATTGAACGTTTTTCCGGATCCAAATAATCCTGACTAAAGTGTGAACTTTCTTCGATGATCATTTTATTGCGCAGCTGATCAATTTGCGGATCGTTTGCAATCGCATCCTCATAATGGCTCGCATCTAATTTACCAAATAATAAGCCCACTGCGATAATATATTGTAAACAATGATCTCTATCCGCAGGATTATAAAGCGGACCTGTTTTAGAAATTATTCGTATAGCGGCTTCATGAGTGGTCACAACAATTTTTGAAATTTTAGTTAATTTATTTTTTATTTGCGGATGTAATTTGATCGCAGCTTCCAATGCTGTTTGAGAATGAAATTCGGCAGGATAGGAAATTTTAAATAAAATATTTTCCATTACATACGAACCATAGTCCCGTAAAATTTGAAATGGCTTGCCACCAAAAGAAACATCGTAAAAACCCCATTTTTTTGCGCTTAAACAGCTGGAGTAACCGTTTTCTCCCTGCATTATTAAAAAGGCTAAACGCACTGCGCGACTCGTCGCATCTCCTGCTGCCCATGATTTTCGTGATCCCACATTGGGGGCATGGCGATACGTTCGCAAACTTTGGCCATCAACAAATACGTGAGATAAACCCGCCAACATTTGTTCGCGTGTTGCACCCAGTATTTTTAACGATACTGCCGTGCTTGCCAATTTAACCAAAATCACATGATCAAGACCGACTTTATTAAAACTGTTTTCTAATGCAAAGATGCCCTGAATTTCATAAGCTTTGATCATCAAATTTAATATGGTTTTTATGGTAATTTTTTGATTTTTATGACGGCATACATAATCACTGACACTCAAGATAGCCCCTAAATTATCTGACGGATGCCCCCACTCTGCCGCTAACCAGGTATCATTAAAATCGAGCCATCGAATTAAACTTCCCCAATCAAAAGCCATCTTTAAGGGATCGACTTTGATACCCGGTACCGTGGGACCCAATAATTTGGTACAGGCGGGATAACGTGAGGCCAAACTTGCGCACGCCAAGCTGTCTATCATCGCATAATATGCGGTTTCATACGCCAGCGGAGAAAAGGCATGGTCGTCAAGAACATAATCCGCTATCTTTTGCAGTACTGCATCGTATTCGGGACGCTGATTAACTGTGCTAGAATCTGTCATCTACAACTCCTGTTCTATAGGACCATTATGCAAGTCAATAAAATTCGTGAGACCTTTTTTACGGTATGGCGCAAACAAAGTAACAATGAAAAGCTTGAGCCGCTCGAAAAACAATTATGGAATCTTATCCAGGAACACCCGGAATATCACGAGATTTTTTCTAATCCTGAGAAATTTTCCGATCATACTTTTGCTGACGAAGATGAAAATCCCTTTTTACATTTAGGTTTACATCTTACCCTTTTGGAACAAGTCTCCACGAATAGACCGAAAGGCATTACCGCAGTGTATAAAGATATTATTCACACAATGGGTGATGTACATCATGCGGAACATCATATTCTGTCGATACTTTCACAGCAGATTCAGGCATTGGTACAGACAAATAAACCGATGGATGAAAAAGTATATCTTAAACAACTCAAAAAATTACTCAAAAATGGCTGTGCACATCATCACTAGTCATGGCGTCATCCCGAGTGAGCGGAGGGACGAGGGATCTCCATTTAGAAATGTTTATAACCCGTTTTTTCAACGGTTAACAAACTGCCATCTGGCTTAACTATTCTTAGCCCTTTTTCTGCTTCTATTTTTCCAATGGGATAAATTTTATGTCCCTCTGCTATTAAATTTTCCGGACCTGTAAAACACAACTCATAATCATCCCCTGACGTTAACCCTTCTTCACATACCAACGGTATTTGTTCTAAAAATATACTCGCACCGACATCACTGGATTTTAAAATATGACTTACATCGGCAACTAATCCATCTGAAATATCAATGGCACTGTGTATTTTTCCACGCAAGGCTAAACCCAGTTCAATTTTTGGCTCCGGTCGGTAATAATATTTTTTCGCTAATGCTTCACCCAGTATTCCTGAGAGATAAATAACATCACCCACTTTTGCACCACTTCGTTTGGACGCATATTTTTCAGGAACTGTGCCATGCACGGTAATCGTTATACTTAACGTGTCACCATGCGTAAGATCTCCACCCACTAATTGAATATTATATTTTTTTGCACACTCAAATAAGCCTTTTGAGAATTCACTCAACCAAGCTTCATTATTATTTGGCAAGGTTAATGCACACACAAACCACAACGGCTCTGCACACATTGCAGCTAAATCACTTAAATTAACCGCAAGCGATTTATACCCAATATCATATGGCGAAAAATCTAGGGGAAAATGCACGCCCGAAATTAGCGTATCAATCGATACTGCGAGCAATTGATCCGCAGGAACGTTAAGTAATGCACAATCATCACCGGATCCTAAAACGACATCCTGACGATTGGAGGAAGACGACTGGAAATATTTCTTGATGATTCCAAATTCATTCATTTATGAGAAGCTTCATCGCGACGGACTTCTCGCGCGACTTTATCTAATATGCCATTAACAAATTTATATCCATCCGTAGCACCAAAAGCTTTACCTAATTCTAAAGCTTCATTCAGAACAACTTTATAGGGCACATCAGGGCGTTGTAATAATTCAAATACCGCCATGCGCAAAATACTGATTTCTATCGGATCAATTTCTGAAACGGGTCTATCAATATAGCGTTTAATATAAGTTTGTATGCTATCCAGATTTTCACCTACCCCCTGTAATAACGCTTTAAAATATTCGACATCGACGCGCTCAATATTTTCATCTTGAAGAGAATTCGCTTCTATTTCACGAATATCGTGATGGGTAATTTCCCATTGATATAACGCTTGTAAGCACAAACGTCGTGCCCAACGGCGATTACGAGGATTTACGGAAAAAGGTTTTTGCATTGTCATTCGGTATAGCCTTCTTTTGGGAGTTTTTTCAAACGTTGAATTTCTGCTTTAAATGCATCGATATCTTCAAAACTACGATAGACTGAGGCAAAGCGTACATAGGCCACCGGATCCAACAGACGTAATTCTTCCATCACCCACTCACCCAACATATTGGATGAAATTTCACGGTCGCCATGACCCCGTAATTTTTGAATAATTTTATGAATAACCGATTCTATTTTATCCAAGGAAATGGGACGTTTTTCCAATGCCCTTAACATTCCTGCCCGTAATTTACTTTCATCAAAATTCACTCGACGCGCATCGCGCTTAATAATTAACGGCATGGTTAATTCCGCTGTTTCTAACGTATTAAAACGTTCATTGCAATGCGGACACTCACGACGACGCCGAATCTGGTTATTTTCCAGACTCAACCGCGAATCAATCACGCGTGTATCATGATGTTGGCAAAAGGGACAATGCATAAGCTATTTATATACCGGAAATTGGCGACAAACAGTAATCACTTCATTTTTTACGCGCGCTATTGTCTCAGGATTATGAAGATCTGCCAACACATTCGCTATCCATTCCGCGATTTTAGCCATTTCGGGCTCTTTAAATCCTCGGGTCGTTGATGCCGGTGTTCCTAAACGCAACCCGCTAGTGATAAAGGGCGAGCGCGTATCATTCGGAACGGTATTTTTATTGACCGTAATATTGGCGCTGCCTAACGCCTCATCTGCTTCTTTACCCGTAATATTCTTGTCAGTCAAATCAACCAAAAACATATGATCATCCGTACCGCCAGAGACTATTTTATAATTCTTGGCTTGCAAGCATTTCGCCAAGTATTGCGCATTTTTCACGACTTGCTGCTGGTACTTTTTAAAGTCAGGCTGTAGCGCCTCCAAGAAAGCCACCGCTTTTGCCGCAATCACATGCATTAACGGCCCACCCTGCATGCCAGGAAATACCGCCGAATTTAATTTTTTTTCAATCTCAGGATTTTCGCGGGCTAAAATTAATCCCCCTCGAGGGCCCCGTAAAGTTTTGTGGGTAGTCGATGTCACAACATCGGCATACGGTACGGGTGAAGGATAAAGTCCCGTCGCAACCAATCCTGCAATATGCGCCATATCGACAACCAAATACGCGCCGATTTTATCCGCAATTTCGCGAAATATTTTCCAATCAATTATGCGAGAATAGGCAGAAAATCCTGCGATAATCATTTTAGGCTTGTGTTGATTTGCAAGATCTTCAACAACGTTGTAATCAATTTCACCCGAATGCGGATCAATGCCGTACTGAACTGCACGATATATTTTTCCAGAAAAATTAACTGACGTTCCGTGTGTAAGATGTCCACCGTGAGCGAGACTCATGCCCAATAAAGTATCACCTGGATTTAATAACGCCATAAAAACTGCGGCATTTGCTTGTGCACCAGAGTGTGGCTGAACATTGGCATAAGCACAATTAAATAATTTTTTCGCACGCTCGATCGCTAAACTTTCAGCAATATCTACAAATTCACATCCGCCATAATAACGTTTGCCGGGATAACCTTCTGCATATTTATTGGTTAATACAGAACCCTGTGCTTGAAGTACTGCAAGACTGGCATAATTTTCAGACGCAATTAATTCAATATGTTCTTCTTGGCGCTTTGCTTCAGATTTAATCGCATTAAATATTTCGGGGTCAAATTGTGCTAAATCAGTTTCCATAAAAAATCCTTTCGATATCGATACGATCAAAATCTTCTTTTTTATTACAGAACTCACATGTCACAGACACCACTTGATGTTCTTCCGCTAATTTTCGTGCTTCGTCTTTGCCCATGGTCAAAATCGCTTTTGCCATCGCATCACGTGAACAACGACAATAAAATATCACGGGCTGGCTGTTTAAAATCTTTACCGTTTCTTGGTGAAACAATCTATGTAAAATAGTCTCCGCGGGAAGCTCTAATAATTCTTTTGCGGTTAATGTTCGAACTAATTGTTCAATATGAAACCAATCTTCTGTTAATTGATTATTTTCTTGGGGTAATGTTTGGACTAAAAACCCCGCCGCACGTTTTTCATCTGCACACAGAAATAAATAGGTCGGCAATTGTTCCGATTGATAAAAATAATTTTCGGTAATACGGGCAATATTATTTCCGCGAAGCTCCACAATTCCTTGATAACGCTCGTTTCCTTGACCCGGATCAATCGTAATGGCTAGTTTTCCTTGACCAACGGCTTGATTGAAATCCGCCGGAATGTCTCCTTCCCATTTTGCTAAGCCTCGAATATGACGTTCTGCATTGGCTTGTGCTAATAAAAGCGAAATAGGCCCATCGCCTTGGATTTGTAATATCAATGATCCTTCATATTTAAGCGTCGCGCTTAATAAGCTGACACATGCCAACAATTCACCGAGTAACTGTTGAATGGGAGCGGGATACGGATGGCGCGCCATAACCTCCTGATAGCTTTCATCAAGATAAACTATCTCCCCTCGCACAGCGCGATTTTCAATTAAAAAGCGTATTAATGTGTCTTTCTGCATATTTCCATCCTATAATCGTCATCCATTATAAGGGAGACAGGCGCGATGAGTCAGTACATTTTCACTATGAATGGTGTGGGAAAAGTGGTTCCTCCCAGCAAATTTATCTTAAAAGATATCTACTTATCCTTTTTTCCAGGTGCCAAAATCGGCGTATTGGGTTTAAATGGCGCCGGGAAATCGACGTTATTACGCATCATGGCAGGTATCGATAAAGATATCGTCGGTGAAGCACGCCCTCAACCCGGCACGCGAATTGGTTATCTCTCTCAAGAACCGCAGTTGGATCCCACTAAAACAGTCCGTGGAAATGTTGAACTCGCCGTGGCGGATACGCAAAACCTTATTAATCGCTTTAATGAAATCAGCGCAAAATTTGGCGAAGAAATGTCAGATGATGACATGAATAAATTATTAGAAGAACAAAGTGAATTACAACATAAAATTGATGACTGTGGTGGCTGGGAATTAGAACGCAAATTAAATGTCGCTGCAGATGCCTTACGTCTTCCGCCGTGGGATGCTGACGTTACAAAATTATCCGGCGGTGAGAAACGTCGAGTCGCGTTATGCCAATTATTATTATCCAATTACGATATGTTATTGCTTGACGAACCGACTAACCATTTAGATGCGGAAAGTGTTGCGTGGTTAGAACGATTTTTACACGACTTTAAAGGCACGGTTGTTGCTGTCACTCACGATAGATATTTCTTAGATAATGTCGCAGGTTGGATTTTAGAATTAGATCGCGGACAAGGTATTCCCTGGAAGGGCAATTATTCTTCGTGGTTAGATCAAAAAGAAAAACGATTAGCACAAGAAGAAAAAACAGAAGCGGCTCGACAAAAATCCATCCAAAAAGAATTGGAATGGGTTCGTTCGAATCCGAAAGGCCGTCACGCTAAAAGCAAAGCACGTTTGGCGCAATTTGAAGAAATGCAATCGCAAGAATTCCAAAAGCGTGCTGAAACACAGGAAATTTATATTCCTGCCGGACCGCGCTTGGGTGATTTAGTTATTGAAGCCAAAAATATTTCCAAAGCCTTTGGCGACAAAGTGTTATTTGAAAACGTCAATTTTGATTTACCTAAAGGCGGCATTGTTGGAATTATTGGACCGAACGGCGCAGGTAAAACAACTTTATTTAGAATGCTTACTGGAACTGAAAAAGCTGACAGCGGTGAAATTCGTATCGGTGACACCGTAAAACTATCGTATGTTGATCAATCTCGCGATCATCTGAATGACAAAAAAACAGTGTGGGACGAAATTTCCGATGGCCAAGATATTATTATGGTCGGTGCATATCAAACCCCTTCACGCAGTTATTGTGGCAAATTTAATTTCAAAGGTGCGGATCAACAAAAATTGGTTAGCATGTTATCGGGTGGAGAAAGAAATCGCGTTCACTTAGCGAAATTATTAAAGTCTGGCGGAAATTTATTATTACTCGACGAGCCGACGAATGACTTAGACGTTGAAACATTACGTGCCCTAGAAGAGGCTTTATTATCTTTCCCTGGGTGTGCCGTTGTGATTTCACATGACCGATGGTTCTTAGACAGAATTGCAACGCATATTTTAGCGTTTGAAGGTGATAGCACTGTCACATGGTTCGAAGGAAATTTTGCGGATTACGAAGCAGATAGAATTCGCCGATTAGGTGATGCAGCAAATCAACCGCATCGAGTGAAATACAAAAAAATAGAAGCGTAGGTTCGTTTTAACGAACGCGTTTCAACAATACGACGCCAAATACCGCAAATATCAAAATGGGCAATATCGCTGCTAAACACGGCGGAAAATTTAATACCTGACTTAACGGTGGGAATAATTGATTTGTGATATAAAATGCAAATCCGACCACTATTCCCAATACTAATCGCAAACTGGTTGAGACACTTCGAAGTGGACCAAACACAAATGGAATGGCTAAAAACATCATCACCAAACTCGCCAAGGGTTGTAATATTCTTTGCCAAAATGAAAGCTGATACATCGTCGGAACTAAATTGGTATCTTTTTGATATTCAATAAAATCGGATAATTGCGTTAAGGACATTTCATCGGGCGTACTCAACGAAATTTTTAATAAGCGAGGATCAATGGCTAAATCCCATGTTTCGGATGGATAGGTTTGCGACGTTACGTTATCCGATAATATCGTACTTTTTTGAATATTTTGCATCTGCCACGCATCGTGTTGATAAATTCCCATGGTCGAATAACTGACGCTTAATAAGTGCTGTGCGTTATCAAAAATATATTGGCTCACCGCTTCGATACGATGCGACGAATCAATTTGCCCAATGTGATAAAAATTCTGTCCTTGGCGCAACCATAATCCTTCGCCGGTTTTAATCGCTTGACCA
This sequence comes from uncultured Coxiellaceae bacterium, assembly GCA_964559315.1. Taxonomy (GTDB): domain Bacteria; phylum Pseudomonadota; class Gammaproteobacteria; order DASZBR01; family DASZBR01; genus DASZBR01. The sequence goes on along the minus strand of CAZLGL010000005.1, from coordinate 54,962 downwards.
CTGGACGTTGCAATTAATTTTCGTTTTTCACCTAAATGTTTTGCCGCAGGTCCTAATAATTCACCCACCAACGTCACAATAATTACTAATATAAACCCCGCTTGCATGGCATAACGCATAATTTTTACAGGAGATACACCTGAGGCACGCATAACAATAATTTCGCTGCTATTGGCTAATAAACTTAATCCAAATAACATTCCCAACAATCCCGCCATGGGAAATAAAAAATACGTTTGCTGAGGTAATATCAAAAATACATAAAGTAACGCTTGCCAAATATTATAAGCCCCCTTTCCCATCGAATTGACTTGCGTTGCTAATAAAATAAAAGTTTCAAGCCCTACAAAAACCATTAGGACTAATAATGTCGCCTTAATTAAAGATGAACCAATATATCGTCCTAATATCATTTTCGTCGCATCCACGTCATTTTGGTGTAATACGAATAGAGAAATAAACCAACACTTAACATGCCAATATGCATCACCCACAAACCTATTTTAGGTGTAAGCTGACCACTGGAAATCCAATCTTGTCCTACGATCATAAAATTTGCATAAATAATATATAACAAGACTGCGGGAAATAATTTTCCGAACCGCCCTTGCCGTGGTTTTACCGAACTCAAAGAAAACGCAATCAGCGTTAAGACATACACACACAACGGCATGGATAACCGCCATTGTAATTCTGCAGCAAATTCATCATGTTGTTGCAATGTTGGAAAAAGTAATTTCCACGTGGGAATACTATCAATCGCATCAGTACGTTCTAATACCGGCAAATTTATACGAACACCATAATGGTCAAAGTGAATAATCGTAAAATTTTTTGTCCCCGGTACACCTTGGTAACGAAAACCATCATCCGCGACAATAAAACGATCATTGGTTTTTTCATCCACTTCATGATGCCCACCCGCCGCTGACATCACACTCCAGCTACCTTCTTTCCCTTTCTCCGCGACAAAAAGATTTTGCAAAGCCTGTTTATTGTCTGACATTTTTTCTATATAAAAAATGCGCGAGCCATCATTGGTTTGCTGAAATCGACCGGGTTGTAACGTTTGCAAAACAGAGGTCGCACCAATTTCAGATAATAATTTATCACGCGTACCCGCCACGATAGGATTAATCCACAACGTAAAAATTAAAACGGAAAAAGCCACAACGGTCGAAATTAAAAACGTCATGTTTAATAATTTTCGATAACTAACGCCACATGCACGCAATACCACCATTTCATTATCTACGTACAAGCGTCCATACGATAAAATAATGCTGAGATACAACGCCAGTGGAAAAATAATACTCAACAATTGGGGAATCTCTAAAACCAATAAATGCAATAATTGCATTCCCAATAATTTGCCCGCAGCAGTAAGAATTAAATAATGCGAAAATTGATTACTAATAAAAATTAACAGCAAGACAAAGCTGATGACGATAAATGTACCCAGAATTTCACGGGCTAAATAACGAAATAAAATCATTCTTTGCCTATTTTGCGTACCCTATTACTTGCGGGATACCATTTTGTTGATCTGAAATCCATTTTGCTGTGGACCAATTAATTTCTGCCGGACGATTGGCCGTCATGGCTTGAACATCATAACGCATTGGCGCGGAATCCGTTTGGTACATGTGTTGTTGCTCTTCCAATGGCGTATGACTTTCAAGATACAAACTATTGTTTAACCAACCCGCTTTGAAAGGATCATTAATCACACGTACTTGCGAACCCGTAGGCGCATGTGAAAATAATTCTTCCACATCTTCAGGCCACATACGAATACACCCCGAACTGCTACGCCGACCAATTCCTGTCGGATCATTAGTTCCATGAATACGGTATCCGGGGAATCCTAAATAAAACGCATACCCTCCTAAAGGATTATTAGGACCGGGCGGAACACTTTTGGGTAATTGGACGCCACCATTTTCTTTTTCTAATCGCCATTTCATAATATCGGGAGGAACAACCCAGGTTGGATTTTTTACTTTTTTGATCACATGTGTAACACCAATTGGTGTATTCCATCCTTCACGTCCAATGCCAACCGGATATGTTACGACCGTATTAGTACCCGCAGGAAAATAATAAATCCGTAATTCCGCTAAGCTGACGACAATCCCGGTATGCGGAACATTAGGAATAACAAAGCGCGACGGAATTACCAATAAGGTTCCGGGATGCGGAAGATTGGGATCAACGCCCGGATTTGCTTCGACTAATTCATAATAGCCAATGTCATAACGCCGACCGACTTTAATAAAATCATCACCTGGTAATGATTGCGTCCACTGCACTTTACCGACAACATTGTCGCCGTTTGTGGGTAATTGAAATGTTAAAGCAGAACTTTTTGCAGACCAGGCTAACAAACTCATCAACAAAATAGGTTTAAAAATCTTCACGGAAATTCCTCTATTAATGCATCAACTCTTTAGAATCGAAATCATCCACAGCAATGACTTCTTTACGTAACGCTTCTCCATCAGCGGTATCTACTTTTGCTAAGGCTTCCTCGAGCACTGCCATTAGATTTCCTTTGAACATCCCTGCGGTCAACCGATCCCGCGTCGGCGTACGTGATAATAAAGCATCTGAAAGCACTTGGGAAAGATCATCTTTCGGCTTTTTAAAATGCTGGCCTAAAGGGAAGATTAATACTCTCAACGCCAAACCCATGATTTTATACGGGTAATTTTGCAGAATTTCGCTCAAGGTTGTTTGAATTAAATAAAAATACGTTTCGCATACCCATTGCACTAAGGGGAAATCTGCTATTTGACGTGACTCATCTTCAAATCGCTTTAACGTCGCTGAAATCATATACAAATAACTTAAGACATCGCCCAATCGCGCCGAAAGATGTTCTTTGCGTTTGAGTTGTCCACCCAATGTAATCAAACACGTGTCTGCAATTAAGGCAAATGCCGCACTAAATCGATTTAAATAGTGAAAATAACGCTTTGTTAATGGCGAGCAATCCGGTGTCGAAGAAAGATGACCCGCCGTAACGCCTAAAAATAATGAGCGGAACATATTTCCAAAATATTGACGAATGTGTCCCCATAACGCGACATCAAAATTTTTAAGATTGTTTTTTTGCATCGCCACCATTTCATCATAAATATAGCGATGACAACGCAACGCCCCTTGACCAAAAATAATCATCGAGCGCGTTAAAATATTTGCGCCTTCAACGGTGATTCCAATGGGAACACTTTCATAAAACCGGGCCAAGTAATTCCGCGGGCCCATACAAATTCCTTTTCCACCATGAATATCCATCGCATCACACGCAATTTGTCGACCTAATTCAGTGGTATGATATTTTGTCATGGCGGTTAAAACCGCTGGATGTTCGCCTCGATCAATCGCAGATAACGTTAAACGACGCATCGAATCAATCACATATAAACGTCCAGCCATACGCGCTAATACTTCACGCACCCCTTCAAATTTTCCAATCGGTAAGTGAAATTGTTTTCGAATTCGCGCATAGGCACCCGTTGCAAAAACGGCCATGCGACTTCCACCACTAACCGTTGAAGGCAATGAAATTCCACGTCCGACAGATAAACATTCAACCAGCATTCGCCACCCGTGGCCAATCATCTCTTGACCACCAATGATCCAATCGATGGGAATAAAAACATTTTTACCTTGGGTAGGACCATTTTGAAATGTCGCGTTTAATGGGAAGTGGCGTCGACCAATCGTAATTCCCTTTAAATCAGTCGGAATTAATGCACAGGTAATTCCGCGCTCAGTTTTATTTCCCACTAATTTATCGGGATCTAATAATTTAAAAGCTAGACCTAAAACTGTCGCTACGGGCGCTAAAGTAATATAGCGCTTATTCCAATTTAATTTAATGCCCAGAATTTCTTTACCTTCAAATTCACCACGGCATACTACTCCGGTATCGGTAATGCTACTGGCATCTGATCCGGCATCTGGTGAAGTTAAGGCAAAACACGGAATTTCTTTGCCTTTTGCTAATCGCGGCAAATAATATTTTTTTTGCTCTTCCGTACCGTATTTTAAAATTAATTCTCCAGGACCTAATGAATTCGGTACATTGACGGTTGATCCCACAGTCGCACTGACACTATAAATTTTACTGAGAATTTCCGCATGCGCGTACGCTGAAAATGCTTTTCCGCCGTATTTTTTGGGGATAATTAAACCGAAGAAACCATTATCTTTAATAAATTTCCACATTGATTTTGGCATATCTGCATCAACATGCGTAATTTGCCAGTCATTAATTTTGCTACATAACTCTTCAACTGGACCGTCGATAAATGCTTTTTCATCAGCAGATAATTTTGGAGGAGAATAGGCAAACAATTTTTTCCAGCTAGGTTTGCCATTAAATAATTCGGCGTCCCAATTCACGGTTCCTGCTTGAAGCGCTTGCAGTTCAGTGTCTGAAATAGTGGGAGTAAATTTTTTATAGAGTTTAAACAATGGTGTAGAAATTATTTTTTGTCTGAGCGAGATAAAATATCCATATACAGACATGTTAATCCTCCAGGATCATAATAGCCTCAATTTCAACGCGCGCATCGGCGGGCAAACGTGATACTTGAACAGTACTGCGAGCAGGATACGGTTCTACAAAATATTCCCCCATCACTGCATTTAATTCAGAGAATAAATTTAAATCAGTTATAAATATAGTCAATTTTACTATATTATTCAGATTTCCACCTGCCGCTTTGCTAACTTCTGAAAGATTGGTAAATACTTGTTTCACTTCTTTTTCAAAATCACCTGTGATCATATTACCACTCACAGGGTCTTTGGGAATTTGACCTGAAATATAAACCGTGTGATTAATTCTCATGGCTTGGGAATAGGTTCCAATTGGCGCAGGTGCTTTATTGGTAAATATCACTTTTTTCATGACGCTTTTTTCCTCGCGATATGATTTACTTGTGTAACATTACGTAAACGACGGAATATTTTTGCCAAATGCACACGATTACGTACTGAGAGTGTCATTTTAATACGGCAATATTCACCGCCTTCGGTTTCGGTAAGATGAACATTATTAATATCAATTTCCATCCCAGAAATTAATGTCGTCATTTGTGCCAATAATCCACGCTGATTAACCGTATCCATAATCACATCGACGGGAAATTGACCCTGCACATCAGGATGCCATTGCACAGTGATACATTTATCTGCTAAGTAGCGTTCTTTAGTAATTTTGCGGCAATCATCCATATGAATCATTAATCCATGATTGGGTTGTATAATCCCCAAAATGGGATCGCCTGGAATGGGACGACAACACGGTGCAAATAAAACTGATACCCCTTCCGTTCCACGAATAGCGACTGCACCACCGGTTTCAAATTCTGTTTTTTTCAAAAACTGCGTGATATAGCGCACGGCGGCTAGTGGTAAAATATTTCCTAATCCAACCGCTTCGAGAAAATCATCAATCGTTTTAACTTGATAAAATGCTAATAACGCCGTAATTAAATCTTGCGGTAATTCTGCAAACGATAATTTATGTGACATCAGTAAACTTTCAAGGATTTGTTTACCGAATACAATCGATTCTGTACGCTTTTGGCTTTTTAAGAAATGACGAATATTACTGCGCGCTTTTCCAGTGACCACAAAATTTAACCATGATGGGTTGGGACGCGCATCACGTGACGTTATAATTTCGACCGTTTGTCCGTTCGATAATTTTGTGCTCAGTGGCGCTAATCGACGATCAATTTTTGCCGCAATACACGTATTTCCAACATCCGAGTGAATAGCATAGGCAAAATCAACGGGGGTCGCACCTGCAGGTAATTCTAAAATGCGTCCTTTGGGTGTAAATAAATAGACTTCATCTGGAAATAAATCAATTTTGACATTTTCGATAAATTCTAACGAGTTTCCCGTACTTTGCTGCATTTCCAGCAGCCCTTTCAGCCATTGGCGTACGCGTGCTTGCGCCGGATTGGCATTATGTTTAGCGTCTTCTTTGTATAACCAATGCGCTGCAATACCCTGTTCCGCAATATTATCCATATCCACCGTACGAATTTGTGCTTCAACCGGCACACCAAACGGTCCAAATAAAACCGTATGCAAGGATTGATAACCATTGGCTTTGGGAATCGCAATATAATCTTTAAATCGTTCGGGGACGGGTTTATATAATCCGTGAATGGCACCTAATACGCGATAACATGAGTCAACGCTATCGGTCACAATCCGAAATCCATACACATCCATAATTTCATTAAAAGACAAATGTTTGCTGATCATTTTTTTATAAATGCTGTACAAATGTTTTTCGCGACCAATGACGGCTGCTGACGGTAATTTATTTTTTTCGATTTGATTTTTTAATGCAGATTCAATAGTGCTAAGAATTTGTTTTCGATTACCACCGGCTTTTTTCACGGCAGCTTTTAATACACGGTGTCGACGCGGGTATAATGCCTCAAATCCTAAATCTTCGAGATCTAATCGTAATGCATGCATACCCAAACGATTTGCAATGGGTGCATATATTTCTAAGGTTTCTAATGCAATGCGTCGGCGTTTAGCCGGGTCCAGCGACCCCAGTGTACGCATATTATGTAATCGATCGGCGAGCTTCACTAAAATCACGCGGATATCTTTCACCATCGCCAAAACCATTTTACGGAAATTTTCGGCTTGGGCTTCAACGCGAGATTCAAATTCAATTTGAGCTAATTTACTCACCCCATCGACGAGCTCAGCAACTTCGAGACCAAATTCTGTTTCAAGAAATTCTTTATCGACGCCAGTATCTTCTAAAGTATCGTGGAGTAATGCGGCAATAATGGTTTGAACATCCATGCGCAATTGCGCCAAAATATTTGCGGCTGCAATAGGATGGATTATATAGGGTTCACCGCTTTGACGCTTTTGACCTTTGTGCGCTTTTTCGGCGACGCGAAATGCTTTTTCCACCAAGGCGATTTGTTCAGGAGGGAGGTATTGAGAGAGCTCGTCCTTGAGCTCTCGAAAAGAAGACCCAGTTAAATTAAAAGTCTTGAATATCATCAGCTTCGCGACGCGGCTGCTGTTTTCTCTCCAGGGCTTCTTCTTTAAATTCCTCAAACTGTGTATTTCCTGCCGCGATTTCACGCAATGCAACCACGGTGGGTTTATCGTGATCCCAGGACACACGAGGTTCTACTGCGGTCATTGCTAATTGACGCGCGCGTTTTGCTGCAATCAAGACCAACTCAAATCGGTTAGCGACATGCTGTAAGCAATCTTCAATCGTAATACGGGCCATGTTTTCTCCGGACTATTAATAATAGTGACTTTGCATTATAGCGGGTTAGAATACAAATATGAAAGCGATCATTTTAGCCTCATGCTCGTTGTCCCGCCGGAGTCTGTTAACCAGACTGGAACTGCCATTTGAAGCGATTTCCCCCGATGTGGATGAAAGCCCTCTTCCTACTGAAAAACCTGCAGATTTGGCCCTGAGGCTAGCGATAGCGAAAGCTAGCATTTTCCGCTCAAGATATCCCGACTCTCTTATCATAGGGTCAGATCAAGTTCTCTTTTGTGGTGAGACACGACTGGATAAACCCGAAACCGTCGAAAATGCTATAGACCAACTGAAATGTGTGAGTGAAAAATATGTTGATTCCTATACCGCTCTGGCCGTTTTAAATACCAAAACAGAAAAACTTCAGAGCGATGTAATTTACACAAGAGTTTATTTTAGAAAATTAACAGACAAAATTATTCAAGAATATATTCGCCGTGATAATCCCTTACACTGCGCAGGAAGTATTAAAGCCGAAGGATTAGGTATGGCATTATTTACCAAAATCGAAACAGATGATCCGACAGCTATTTTGGGATTACCGTTGATTACATTAACTACGATGTTAATGCAAGAAGGCATAGATTTATGGACCTAGCTAATCTTAATGTACATACTCTTTCTCAGCTTTTTCATCAATACGGCAGTATTGCGTTATTTTTCCTCTTAGCCTTAGGCATTTTTGCCTTACCGATTCCCGATGAAACCTTAATGGTTATTGCGGGGTTTTTAATTGCGAAAGGAAAATTACCGCTCACTTCTACACTCATTGCCGCTTATCTAGGCAGCATGTGCGGAATTACATTAAGTTATTTATTGGGATCACTGGTCGGAAAAAAAGCATTACTGCGTTTTGGGCGCTATATTGGCATCACTCACGAAAGATTAGAAAAAGCCCACAACTGGTTTGAGCGTTTCGGAAAGTGGACTTTGTTAATTGGCTATTATATTCCGGGCATTCGACATATCACGGGTTTTGCTGCTGGCAGCACCTATTTAAAATATTGGGAATTTGCGGTATTTGCGTACACCGGTGCTATTATTTGGGTGTCGACATTTATTTCGATCGGATATTTCTTTTATCATCAGTGGCAGCATATGCCGGGGATGTTTTCGTAATACAGCGTTCTTACTGTTCCCTTGCACCAGGTCTAAGTAATAAAGGTTTAGCAGAGCTTACCGCAAAGTTTTCACCTATAATACATTTATAAAAAACATCTCTGGGAACACGAGCAAGCATAGGGATGACATTTGTTCTAAATTTATATAAAGCAATTAATGTTTTAAGCGTATGCGCATCTCGTTCTTGCTGCCGTCTATTTTCTCGTGCTTGTATATATGTCGCCACTTTTTTATTTATATTTAGTGTTTGCCTCAACGGTCTCGTAGGACTTACTTTGAAATGTTCGCCAATAATATTTTTATAAAGAATTTCAGCTGGAATTGCACCCAGATGAGGACAATCATTTTTTCTGTACTTCCATATTTTAATTAACTCAAGTACTCGCTGCGCATCTCCATGAAACAATGCGTACCGTAAAAAATCTCTTACGCTTTCACTATTATGCGCAATATCCACTAGCGATGCTTGCACCAATCCTTCCTGCTGAGGGTCCAACAGACGTCCATCTATTTGAACATCATTAATTTTTGCACCATGCTCAATAAAAACATCCAGAAGATATAAAAAGCGCGGTAAATCCGTGTGATAATTTACCATACATAAATGAAGAACTAACGGTACCTGGCGGCAGATCTCTGCACACTTAGAGTTTGGGGACCCCGGTTTATTGGGGTCAGCACCATTTGTTAAAAGCATCTCAGCAGTTTCAGGGCGCAATTGTACTTCATGCAATGGCGTTTCACCGCGTGGACAGTATGCGTTTGGATCTGCACCATTTTTTAATAAAAATTCCAATGCACTCTTTATCTCCTTGAAATTATTGGAATATGCCACACTGGCAAGTAAGTTTAGAAGGCCGTCATTCACTCTTTGAGCACGATGGCTTCGCAGATTTTTCATATTCTTATTCACTAATAATTGCTGCAATTCTTCTTCATATCCGGCTTCGAATAAATGTCCTATTAATCTAAAACCATGAAAACTTAAAAATTCAATATCAACGCCTGATGTACATAATGCCGCAGGTATACCACATTCGTGCACCACGCCCTGAACAGATTTAAGCAAATAAGATTGAAGCTCAACAGATTCAAGCGGTAAATCGTCACGGTTAAACTCTTTACAAAGCATATCAATAAGACTTTCTTCGCCTAATTTAATGGAGTCTAACAAGCGTTTAAAATCTATGGCGTATCCCCCCCTAGCTGCTATCGAACGTACATTTTCATACTGGCTTCGACGAAAAAAATATAAAAGAGAAAAACCTTGCTCAGTTCTTTTTTGTTTTAGTTTAGGCTTTAAATTTAATTTTAGATCAAGACAATCAATCATTACATCCTCTGTAAGAGGAAGATCTCTTTTGGCAGTAACTAACGAACCTAGTTTACACAGGACGAGAAATAATATTTCTCGCTCGTTTTCGTCAAACCATAAACATTTTTCAATATTTTTGATTGCTGTTCGAACAAGCTCACTCCATTCATCATTTGTTAACTGATCGGAATCCCGAATAGTATCTAAAAGAACTTTTACCTCTTCGGGCTTTTTGAACACTTGATTCATCTTTTCCAGCAAATTATTATATACACCGCTTTGAATAGGTTTTTCGTTGTTGTCGTTCATCACAACCCTCTCAATAAAAATACAACCTGGGTCACTATATAGGAAAAACCTTAAGGAAAGCTTAAGAAACGAGAGTTATTTTAGCTTTTAATTTCCTGGAGTGATGCTCAACCCTTGCTCAAATTTAGAGTCTGATTTTTTATCTTCATCAAATTCAGTCCGAATAGCCTGAAAAAACTGAGACGATGATCTAGGCATAACGTTTTTAGAGACCTCAAGAATCAACTTCTCTTTAAGCGCCTCAAGCTGTTGAGTACGAAGTTTCTTCAATTCGACCGTATTATCACGGTCAATCCAAACCCCTTCTTTTTCGAGTAATTTCATGCGCGTTGGAGATGTAGTAATACTAACATGTGGCGAATTTTCCCTAGAAAATGCAAAGGTATCACCGCATTTCCCGTTTTCAAATTGTGTTTCAGACCATGCGGACAAATGAACAACGTCTCGAATAACATGTTTCTCAAGCTTTCGTTTCGGCCACCCTGGAAATAATCCTTCTTCAGAAAACCCATAAATAAACCACGCCGGCATATTCTTGAGCGCCTCTCCCACTAATTTACACCAATAGCTTTTGGCATCTTGAGATTTTTGTTCATCAAATTCCTCTCCCCATTTTAGTTCTCCATAATGAGGGATATAGAATTCATAGGCATTTAATAGAGGATTAAAGAGAGAATCGAAAAATCTTAGCGTTTCCGTTGTCCCTAACACTGCCAATAATTGATCATACGCTTCAACTGCAGACAAAAAAGTCTTAGAGAAAGGATCCGCTTCAATAAACATATTCCAAAGTTCTAGATCTCCCATGAGAACAGCATATTGAAATCCTGTTACCCTCTCAAAATTTTTATGCCCAGATAAAGTAGTAATATCAAATTGCACATGCGCTAAATTTCTATTGCGATCAAGGCTGAGTTTAATTTCTTCTAACATGCCTTTATTTAAGGAATTTTTAAATACTGCGATTTCATCTTGAGTTACATTTTTTAGTGCTGTCTTAGCCTTTTCGTCTACACGTGCATTCGGCGTTAGTGACGCAAGACGTGCAGCTTCATTTTCTGCTGCTCTACGTTCTCGCTCTTTTTCTTCTGCGAGTCTTTTTGCTTCATTTTCTTTTGCCCTCGTTTTTGCTTGACGTTCTAACTCTTCATGTTTAGCTTTTTCGAGCCGTTCATTAATTTCGTTTAGCGCTATCATTCTGGCTTGTTCTTCGGCTTGTTTTCTAGCTCTATCCTCAGCGCGCTTGGCCTCGGCTTGTCGTTCATTTTCATTCTGAGCAACCCTTAAATTGGCTAATAATTTTTGACGCTCTGCGTTTAATCGACTACTTTCCCTTCTAAGTGCTTGAACATTTTCCACTGAAAACTCTATGGCTCCCTTTATTCGGATTAATAATTCTTTGATGTTTCGATTTTTTTCTTCGGGATTTTCATCCTTTTCTGAGACTTTATCCGTTGAGAAAGATTCGATAGCGTGATTCAACTGAGCTAGCAATCCTGGAAATTCGTTTTCTATTTGAACGCTGGAAAGACTTGGCTGAAGGGATTCAGGATTCTCCATGTTTTTTCTCCTCGTTAGGTAAATATAATTTTCGAATTAAAAAATTGAGTCTGTTTACTTTAACCGTTTCAAACACTTATCTAAATCCACTTCCAACGGCGCTTCAATATTAAATTTCTTCTCTTCTAGGCTAAAACTTAAACTTGCAGCGTGTAAAAATAATCTGCTACAACCATAGGCACGCATAAAAACATTGAAATCTTTATCCCCGTATTTATCATCACCCACTAACGGATGACCGGCATGCATCGCATGCAATCGAATTTGGTGCATTCGACCGGTTTCAGGAAACGCTTCTAGCAAAGTCGTCTTTTCAAATTTCTTGATAATCTTAAAAGTTGTTATAGATATTTTGCCTTCTAACGGCTCGTTAATTTTGGTGAGTTTTAATGGCCACTGGCCTTTGACTAATAACACATATTTTTTCTTCGCTTTGGCTTCACGAAATAATTCATGTACGATTTTTAATATGCTCGGTTTTTTCGCAATTAATAAACAGCCTGAGGTTTCTCTATCAATACGATGGGCTAATTCTAAATATTTATCATGTGGACGCATCATGCGAAGTAATTCTATAACACCCGCTTTAACTCCACTTCCGCCATGCACGGCTAAACCGCTGGGTTTATTGATCACTAAAAGTTGCTTATCTTCATACAAAATGCGGGAATTTAATAAATCCGACATTTCATGACTGATTTTTGTCGGAAGATTTTTGACACGCACCGCGTCTTTTAGGGGCGGCATTCGAATGACATCATCGCCCTGAATACGGTAATCCGGATCTACGCGTTTTTTATTTACGCGCACTTCGCCTTTACGAATAATGCGGTACAGCCTACTTTTGGGAAGTTCTTTGTACCGCGTATGCAGAAAGTTATCGAGCCGCTGCCCTTCGAATTGGGGGTCTACTTTTATAAAATGTACTTGAGTCGTCATCCCGGCATGATACCATTTCTCTCTTTATATTAGGGTATACGGACCATGCTAGCCTCAAAATATTTTCTCTCGACCTCCAAAGAAGTCCCTTCTGACGCGGAAATCATTAGCCATCAGCTCATGCTCAGAGCCGGATTAATCCGAAAACTCGCATCGGGATTGTATACCTGGATGCCATTGGGCTTAAAAATCTTGTCCAAAGTCGAGAACATTATTCGCGACGAAATGAACAAAGCCGGTGCATTAGAGTTGCTGATGCCTGCGATTCAGCCATCTGAATTATGGATTGAATCCAAACGCTGGCAAAAATATGGTCCCGAATTATTGCGCATTAAAGACAGACACGAACGCGAGTTTTGTTTTGGTCCAACCCATGAAGAAGTGATTACAGATATCGCACGCAAAGAATTACAAAGCTACAAACAATTACCCGTTTGTTTTTATCAAATCCAAACTAAATTTAGAGATGAAATTCGCCCCCGTTTTGGCGTCATGCGCGCGCGTGAATTTTTAATGAAAGATGCCTATTCTTTTCATTTAAATAAATCTTCACTTGAAGAAACGTATAATATTATGTTTAACGCTTACCAAAATATATTTAAGCGCTTGGGATTGGATTTTCGTGCGGTTAAAGCGGACACCGGAAATATTGGTGGAAGTACCTCGCATGAATTTCAAGTGATTGCACAATCCGGTGAAGATATTCTAGCGTTTTCTGATGAAAGTGATTTTGCGATTAATATAGAATTAAATCATGATCTCAAAGATGGCGACCCAAGCCCGGATGGAAAAGGCAAATTAAAATTAGCGCGTGGGATTGAAGTGGGCCATATTTTCCAATTAGGTGATTTATATAGTCAGGCATTAAAAGCCGAAATTACGGATGACACAGGTAAAAAAATTCCCATGCAAATGGGATGTTATGGAATTGGCGTATCGCGAATTGTCGCTGCTGCCATTGAACAATGTAACGATGAAAAAGGAATAATTTGGCCAAAAGCGATGGCGCCTTTTGACGTTGTCATTATTCCCGTCAACGATGCCGTAAAAGAGACGTGTGAAAAAATTTACCATGATTTAAGAAAACATCATGTTGATGTATTGTTAGACGATCGCGATTCACGGCTAGGCGCAAAATTAGCGGATTGCGAATTAATTGGAATTCCAAAACGTATTGTGGTTGGCGATCGTAACTTGAAAAATAATCAAGTTGAATATCAAGCGCGTTCGGATAAAGAAGCAAAATTGATTGATTTAGACGAAATAATAAAAAACATCGCGTAAATTTATCCACATGGATAGCAAGGGCGGCACTTGTGACGCCCATATATATAACACTGCGAAAACGTAAAGAGGATATACCTATGACCATACTACTTTATATATTACTTGGCCTCGCCGCTGGTGCATTCAGCGGAATTATTGGCATTGGCGGCGGAATTATTATTGTCCCCGCCTTAGTATTTTTATTCGGCATGACACAACATATGGCACAAGGAACGACATTAGCATTAATGGTTCCACCGATTGGAATATTAGCTGCATGGACATATTACAATCAGGGTTATGTCGACATGAAGGTCGCATTGTTAGTTGCTTTGGGTTTTTTACTCGGCGGATTAATTGGCGCAAAAGTGGCAGTATATTTACCGAATCATATTTTGAAAAAGATATTTGCGTTCGTACTCTTTGCGATCGGGTTTAAAATGTTGTTGGGCAAATAATACCAGATCCTTCGACTCGCTCCGCTCGCTCAGGATGACATCCTTTTGATCATCCAATCAATTCCAAACGCGATCAAAAAACTCAAGAAAATAGACACGATCATTACTACCACTGAAACCAATAAATATGTCAGCGTATGATGAATGCTTTGCAACACATCAAATCGCTCACTATAAAAAGTTAATGAACAGAATGGAATAATTAAAAAAATTGAACTCCACGTTCCTGGCACCATTTTACGCTGCCAAATGGATCCCAACACATGCTGAAGCCCATTTATCAGCATCGAAAAAACCACAATCACCGCAAACACATGCACTAACTGTCCAACAATTAAATAATTCAGTATCGATGCGGTAACTACAACCAAGCTTAATATAGTCACCGCGTAGGTAAAAATCATGCGATTATAAAAATGCCCGCCTATAATTTTAAAAAACGTCGGTACGGAATCATTAAAATTCATGCACTCTTCAATATTATGAATAATAAAGATTAATGGCAGAGCCACAGCAAATAATAACGAATCCATCATGACTTTTTATTGGTCCTTTCGGATTTATCTGATTTATTCGTTTGTTCACTGGGAGAAGCCCACAACTCGCCCAAGTTTTGATTTAATTGCGTCATGTTTTCCACGTTTTGTTGCATGTAATGCGAAATGGATGCTTGAAACTGTTGCTGCTGCTTCTCAATGCGATCCATGATTTCTTTGGCTTGCTTCGGATCACGTGAACCTGAAATTTGCACTGACATTTGTGGATAGCCCGATTTTTGCAGCGTGTCTTTACTGACCCACCCGACATTCCCATTCGTCGGATCGCCTACTTTAATCCAATCGCCTTGTGTAAAAATCGGAATAATGGCTTGCCCCTCTTTCACGGTTGCAATAACATTCGATTTGGAATCCGGATTTTGATACAACGAAAGTGTTGTCGCAAACGCATTAAACGAAACTAACATCAAACAACCAATCAGAAATCGCTTCATAACACCTCCATGAGTTAAAGGACGTAAAACAACATGAAACAGTACCAAAATTTCTTGAGCGCCATTCTAGCAAATGGAACACGCAAAAACGATAGAACCGGCGTTGGCGTTACGAGCATATTTGGATACCAAATGCGTTTTGATCTCCAAAAGGGCTTCCCCCTCGTCACGACAAAAAAAATTCATTTTAAAAGTGTTGTTCATGAATTGTTATGGTTTTTAAGTGGAAATACTAATGTTAGCTACTTACAAGAAAATGGCGTTCGCATCTGGAATGAATGGGCAGATAAGGATGGAAACTTGGGCCCTATTTATGGCAAACAGTGGCGAAGCTGGACAGCCCCTAACGGCGAAACCATTGATCAAATCAGCAAAGTTATTCATGAAATTAAAACCAATCCGAACTCACGCCGCTTAATTATCAATAGCTGGAACGTCGGCGAACTGGATCAAATGGCTTTACTTCCCTGTCACGCCTTATTTCAATTTTATGTCGTGAATAACACACTTTCTTGCCAACTATACCAACGCAGCGCCGATGCATTTTTAGGCGTGCCATTTAATATTGCTTCCTATGCATTATTAACCCACATGATTGCGCAACAAACCGATTTAGCGGTTGGAGACTTTGTTTGGACCGGCGGAGATTGTCATATTTATGCCAATCATATTGAACAAGTGAATATTCAACTGTTGCGTGAACCGCTGGCATTATCGCAAATACAGTTTGCGAAAAAACCCGCCACCCTTTTTGATTATACGTATGAAGATATTATTTTACAGAATTACGAACACCATCCGGCCATTTCTGGAAAGGTTGCTGTTTAAATGAAATTATCGCTTCCACAATCTTGGATCAATCGCTGGCATGCACACTCGCCTTTTGATTATGTGCTTTCGATTGAGGGTGAAGTTTTCCGTGAACAACCGGGACGCAAAACCGTTAAATTTGATGAATTTGGACGGCACTATTTTGTCAAAATGCATTTTGGTGTGGGTTGGAAAGAAATTTTTAAAAATCTACTACAATTTCGCTTCCCCGTCTTAGGCGCAAAAAATGAAGTTCAGGCCATTCAAAAATTACACCAATATCATTTAACTCCCAAATTAATGGGTTATGGATGGCGTGGAAATAATCCTGCGACACAACAATCCTTTGTCATTACAGAGTCCTTGGAAAATACCATCAGCTTAGAAGATTATTGCCGTGACTGGAAAAAAAATCCGCCCGCGCTCGCGCAAAAACGAAAATTAATTAAGTACGTTGCGCATATTGCCAAAACGATGCACGAAAAAGGTGTAAACCATCGCGATTTTTATATTTGCCATTTTTTAATGCACATGAAAACACATCAACTCACAGTTATTGATTGGCATCGCGCCCATACCCGGACCACAGTTCCGCTACGCTGGAAAATTAAAGACATTGCCGGATTATTTTTCTCTGCCATGGATTTAGGATTAACGCGACACGATGTGTGGCGATTTATTCGCGCCTATGATAAAGCTTATGAATCATTATTTTGGCGACGGGTATTGAAACGCGCCTTTAAACTCTACCGCAAAATTCACAAACGAGAACCGGATTATGTTCAACGATAAACCCATTTTGGTTATTACGCCTGAACGTTTGGGCGATGCGCTTTTATGCACGCCTGCGATTCATTACCTGAAATTAAATTATCCCCATTTAATTATTGATGCATTCGCCTATTCTGAACTTTCTGCTCAAACGCTTCAAAATAATCCAGACATTCGTCACATCTATATAGATACAAAAAAAATTAACCTGAATAACTATGAGATGGTATTAAATATCCACGGAGAGCCACACCTGGCAGATCCTTTTAAAAATACGTCCACAAAAGTCTATGACCTTCCCCCCATTGATTATTCCCGACCCCAAGCGGAATTTGCGTTGGAGTTTGTCCGAGATCTCACACAAGAACGTTTTGAAATTAAAGAGAGACATTACCGATTATTTCCGGATCAATCCGATCGAAATTATATTAAAGAATTATTGCATCAAAATAATGTCGATGAAGAGAATGATATCTTGGTCGGGTGCCAAATTGGATGCCATAGTATTGCGCACAAAAAATGGGCTATTTTTCGTAAAAAACTCACTCATCCGAAAATTTGGCCGTTTGAATATTTTCTCGAACTGGCTGAGCGTTTATACAAACATAACTCGCACATTCGATTAGTTTTAACGGGTTCTCAAAATGAAAAAATCTTAGGGAACCGCTTGTGTAAAAAAATACCCAACGCAATTAATCTTATCGATAAAACCAATATTCTACAATTACGTGCTTTAATTGATGCGATGGATTTATTTATTTCGCCAGATACAGGCGTCATGCATGTCGCCTGCAGCGCAGATATTCCCATGATTGCCTTATTCGGCCCAACAAATTTAGCCCGAACAGGCCCTTATCCTGATCTAAAAGACTTAACCGTCATTCAAGAAAAAAACATGAACGATATTTCAGTGGACCGCGTTTATAACGCAGTTCTGGAAAAATTATCACATCACTTGTAATAATTTTTGAGACAATCCACCAAAACCCCCATTACTCATCAATACAATATGAGAACCGGGTTTTGTATGTAATACGAGATGGTCAATTATCGCTTGTGCGGAATCCAAGACTTTTGCTGGAACTGCGCATTTTTTTGCAACCGCATCAATTCCCCAATCGTGAGTAGGACGTAAAAATACGACCTCATCCGCAATATTGACCGATTGAGGCAAGGTCTCTTTATGGACGCCCAGTTTCATAGTATTCGACGCACATTCGAGAACCGCAATAATTTTATCATTTCCGACTTTTTGGCGAAGGCCTTCTAATGTCGTATGAATGGCGGTGGGATGATGAGCAAAATCATCGTAAATCACAATTCCTCGTTTTTCACCCAAGACTTCTAAACGACGCTTTACGCTTTTAAATTCTGCTAAAGCTTTAATCGCTGTTTCAAATGAAACTCCCACATGGCCACACGCCTTGATTGCGGCAAGTGCATTACATAAATTATGTTTGCCCAATAAATTCCACTGCAACGTTTTCAGCAACCCAAAATCATTTTCACTGAAATATTCAATCGCCGACCAACAACCACGCGCTAATACCTCTGCTATATTTTCATCGACTTGATTCGCAATAATTAAACCATTTTGAGGAACCGTACGAATTAAATACTCAAATTGTGTTTTAATTGAGTCTAGATCTTTAAAAATATCTGCATGATCAAATTCGAGATTATTTAAAATTAAGGTGTCAGGATGATAATGAATGAACTTGGACCGCTTATCAAAAAAAGCACTGTCATATTCATCGGCTTCAATCACAAAATATTTTCCGCCGCCCATGCGTGCAGAAACGCCAAAATTCTCAGGAACACCGCCGACTAAAAAACCTGGTTTTAATCCTGCGTATTCTAATATCCACGCCACCATACTGGTTGTTGTCGTTTTACCATGCGTACCCGAAATCGCAATGACATGTTTATTATTCAAAATATTCTTCGCAATCCATTCAGGACCCGACGTGTAATTTAATTTTTGATTTAAAATCGCTTCGATCACTGGCTTTCCACGAGATAACGCATTGCCAATAATAATTTCATCAGGATTTAATTCGAGCTGTTGCGCGTCATAACCCGAAATTAATGTAATATTATGCGATTCGAGCTGTGTGCTCATGGGCGGATAAACATTTTGATCAGCGCCCGTGACTTTAAAACCCATTTCACGTGCAAGCATGGCAACACCGCCCATGAACGTTCCACAAATACCTAAGATATGAATATGTTTCGTCATTTTAATACTGCCTCAATTTTTTTAATCCCGCGTCGAACTGTCTTAGCACGAACACCCAATTCTGGATTTAAGATCATCGTCGCGTTATTCACATGATCCAGATATTTACTCAAAATAGGCGAAGGTAAAAAAATCATTTCATGCCCAGCATCTACTAATTGCTTATGCAAGACTTTACCAGCAGGTTCATGACCCACATCAAATTTCAACTGATATCTTTTAAATAATGCTGTTCGATACAGCGCACAATGACTGCGTAAATAAAAATAATTTTTTCCGACCCCTTCCACCGCATGATTTTTTTTATTAATTACCGCGTAATACAACACTTGGATTTTTCGCTCGATCGCTTTGAGTAACCACTTATGAAATGGCTTCGTCTCTAATTTCCAGGAACCCACTCCCGCGATATTTTCATTTTTTTCTATTTGATTCAATAAAAATTCTAGCCATTGCGGGTGTTTTACCAATGTATCGGTATGAATGGATAATACATACGGTGTTGTCACTCGTGACATGCCTAAATCTAAGGCACGCGCATGAGATTGCGGAGGCGTTTCGCCGGGCACCACGACTCGCTCAATCAATTCAATCCACGGTACTGTGCGCAAATATTCGATGGATTCATCGCGCGAATTATTGTCGATCACAATGACATGATAAAGCCCGGTTGATGTATATTTTTTTAATAAATCCAAACAGTGTTTCGTTAACGCATACGTGCGGTAGTTCGGAATCAAAATCGTGACTTTCGTAAATGCCATTTCCAAAGCCCCCAAAAAATAATACCATTATGAATCACAGGAAAATTTTATGCCATGCCTAAAGTAGACTTCTATTTACTCGAAAACCGTGAAAATACTTCGGTATTTCTTACCGTGTGTCGCCTCTGCGAAAAAGCATATGATCAACAAAAAACCGTGTACATTCAAACCGCATCCAAACAAGATGCCGAATTGCTAGACAAATTGCTGTGGACCTACAACGACATCACCTTCCTGCCCCACGGCATCGCCCCTGCAAAAACCCCTATAATTATCGCACATTTTGACTCCCTACCCTCTGAGAATTATGATATATTGGTCAATCTCACACAGAATACACTCGCTTTTTTTAATCAGTTTCAACGCGTTATCGAAGTAGTTTCAGGGGAAGAAACGCAACGGCAAGCTGCTCGTCTTCGCTACCGTTTTTACCGCGACAATCAGTGTGAATTACAGTCACATCAACTTCAGAAGTAAATTTTATGCTAACACCATTCTCACGAAAATCGCTCTTGAGCGAAATGCGAACAATATTACTGTTATCGCTGCCCATCATTGCAAATGGTTTGCTTGAAGCGAGTGGCGGTTTCGTCAATACGTTTTTAGTCGCACATTTAGGCGAAAAGGAATTAGCAGCGTCAGTGTTAGTCACCATGCTTTTCGTCACACTCATGGTCATTTTTTGGGGAACGATTTCGGGCGTCAGCATTGTTATTGCCCATTATCACGGCGCAGAAAATAAACCCGCCATACGTGGCGTGGTTCGAGACAGCATTTTATTATCATTGATGATCGCCGTCCCCATCATGTTATTACTATGGTTTGCGCCAGATATTTTTGAGTGGTCAGGACAATCCAATTTTGTGGTCCAAGAATCCAAACGTTTTTTGCATGGGTTAGTATGGGCAGTCCCGTTTGATTTACCCGGTTTCGCATTAATGCAGCTGTTTCAGGGGATCTCTAAACCCCGGATTAATTTTATTTTTACGACGCTGTATCTACCGTTTTTAATTTTCCTTAATTATGTTTTTATGTTCGGGAAATGGGGTTTACCTAAAATGGGCTTAGCGGGAATCGGGTGGAGCACGGCATTTGCGTATTGGCTTTTCTTAGCGGGAATTATTGCGTTTATTTATTACACCCCCTTCTATCGTGATTATGCGAATTTTAAAACTGCCGAGAAGAAAAAATTTTTTGGCGAGATTTTAAAAATTGGCTTGCCCATGGGATTAATGTATTCCATCGAGTTGGGCTATTTTTTAGTGCTAGCCATTTTCTTCGGAAAAATCAGTCAAACGGTTTTAAGTGCGCATCAACTGACCATTCAATATTTTTGGGTTGTCATGAATATGGTCTTCAGCATGAATCAAGCCTTCTCGATTCGCGTAGGATGGCGATTAGGGCGACAAGAACCCGAGTGGGTAGCACCTATTACTTTCATAGGTGTGGGTATTGTGATCACCTATACTTTCATTGTGGGATTATTATATTGGTTAATTCCAACGTCGCTTATTTATGTCGATTTTTTCCATGCGCCCATCCCACCTGATGTTTTGATCCATACTGCCGTCATGTTATTTATGTATATTGCGTTATTTCAAATCTGTGAAAGCGTACGCCTTACGCTATTTGCAATTTTACGCGGCTTAAAAGATACACGCTTTACCTTATTCAATTCGATAATCACTTTTTGGGGAATTGCTTTACCGCTGGGGTATTACCTCGCGTTTATTCGAAACCACAATTATGCGCAAGGATTATGGATAGGATTGATTGTGAGCGCAGTGGTTAGCAGTGTGATTTTAAGCCTGAGGTTACGATACAAAATAAAAAGGGCGTAAATTAACGCCCTTTTTGGTAAAACAGTAAAACTTACTGAGCAACAGTTTCTTTAAGCGCTCTTAAAGGAACGATTTTAACTACAGTACGAGCAGGTTTTGCAGAGATCCAAATTTGCTCACCGGTAGCAGGATTACGGCCTAAACGTTTTTTGGTTGCCGGACGTGTTTTACGTTTTACGCGAATACCTGTTTCAGGAATGGTAAATTCGCCTGAACCACGCTTAATCATAGAACCAGCGATTTCATTGGCGAGAACAAGAAATACACGGTGTACTTCCTTCTTGCTTAAACCTGATTGTGTGGCGATGTTGGTGAGAATTTGGCTCTTGGTTTGCTTGTCTGGACTTGGTTTCAAACGGAGTGTGAATTCGTTGGACGTTTTCTTTGAAGCAAATTTACCTTTGGTGGATGACTTCGACGATTTCGTCGATTTTTTACGTGCCATAATGTTTCCTTCTGTGTAACAAGTTAACTGGAATCCAATCATTTTATTGACTGGGGTCTGAATCACAAAGGCAATCTTAATGCTTTTATTGCATTTTGCAAGACATGCTACAATAATTTATTTGAAAAACGGGGAAAAACATTGGCCACACTGACACAACTTGAAAAAAAACTCTTGCATTACACAGGAAAAGCAATTCACGATTTCAATATGATTTCGCGTAACGACAAAGTTATGGTCTGTTTATCCGGCGGAAAAGATTCATTTACCCTCCTGTTTTTGTTAACGCTCCTGCAAAAAAAAGCCAAAATTCCCTTTGAAATCATGGCTTATACGCTAGATCAACAACAACCAGGTTGGGACGACACACAGTTACGCACATGGTTGGAAACGCATAACATCCCCTATTTTATTGATCGCAAAGATACCTACTCGATTGTTAAAGCCAAACTTCCTGAAGGCGCAACCTATTGTTCCCTGTGCTCACGTTTGCGTCGTGGTACGATTTACGGCTTCGCAGAAAAAAATGGCTTTACTAAAATTGCACTGGGTCACCACAGAGATGATTTAATTCGCACATTATTAATGTCGATTCTGTATAACGGCGAAATCAAATCCATGCCACCTAAATTACTGACAGATAATAAACGTCATATTGTGATTCGCCCGTTGGCGTATTGTCAGGAAAAAGATATTGCTGCGTTTGCCCGCTTAATGGAATTTCCGATCATCCCGTGTAATTTATGTGGCTCTCAAGAAAACCTCGTCCGCAAAAAAGTCGCAAAACTGATTGATGAACTTGCACGCGAAAACCCCAAAGTACCGAGCAATATGTTGCATGCGCTATCAGCCGTTAAACCCAGTCAGTTAATGGATAGTACTTTATGGGATTTTAAGCAGTTGGAGACCGTCGATGATATCGTCGAAACAGAAATCTAAAGTCATTGTTGCACTTTCCGGTGGCGTGGATTCTTCCGTCTCAGCCTACTTATTAAAAGAAGCAGGTTATGACGTTGAAGGATTATTCATGAAAAATTGGGAAGAAGATGATACGGAGAATTTTTGTGCAGCCGAGGAAGATGTAAAAGACGCCAAAGCCGTGTGCGAAAAATTAGACATTCCATTTCATACGGTTAATTTTGCTGCAGAATATTGGGACAATGTCTTCACCTATTTTTTAGAAGAATACAAAGCCGGTCGCACTCCCAATCCTGATATTCTGTGTAATCGTGAAATTAAATTTAAAGCCTGCATGGATTACGCAACGCATTTAGGCGCAGACTTATTTGCCACTGGTCATTATGCCCAAAATATTGAACACAGCTTATATAAAGCCGTTGATGAAAACAAAGATCAAACCTATTTTATTTATACGCTCACACAAGATTTGCTGAAAAAGATTTTATTTCCCATTGGCCACCTTCCTAAACCGGAAGTCCGAAAAATTGCTGAAAGTGCAGGATTACTGAATTTCGCCAAAAAAGACAGCACGGGCATTTGTTTTATTGGCGAACGCAAATTCCGAGAATTTTTACAAAAATATCTTCCTGCCCAACCTGGCACCATGGAATCGGTTGACGGCAAAAAAATGGGCGAACATGATGGCTTAATGTATTACACTTTGGGACAACGCCAAGGCATTAAAATTGGCGGCTTAAAATCAGGTACCGGCGAACCCTGGTATGTAGTTGATAAAGATCTTAAACGAAACGTTTTAATAATTGCCCAAGGTCATCAACATCCTAAATTGTATTCGACGACATTATATTTCGAGCAAGCGCATTGGATTATTCCCCAAAATTTTCCCCTGAGCTGCACCGCAAAAACTCGCTATCGCCAAGCAGACCATGCATGCACTATTCAGCGTGTTGAAGAAAATAAATATAAAGTTACTTTTGAGGTTCCTCAATTTGCGATTACCCCAGGTCAATCGGTTGTATTTTATAAAGATCACTGCTGTTTAGGCGGCGGAATTATCTATGCACGCGACTGAAACTCCCGGCAGCAGTCTTTATTACAGTTTATTATTTGCGGATAATGCCCAACGCGAAAATATTCGTCATTATCGCGCCATCTATCAAAAATTAAAAACATTGCATCCTGCCGCAATGGAATGGTGGCAGCAGGAATTACAAAAAACACCTGAACTATTGACGATTTTCGATGCGTTTATTAAAGACAGCCAAACCAGTCTTTATGAAGATGAATTGCATTTGCATGAGTTTTATAAAAATACCGCGGGTGCATTTGAGCGCATTCTCGGAAAATTTTATGGTGTCACTGATACCAAAACACTTGAAGCATTAGAAAATCTCGGAATCTTCATCGAAAAAGTTAATCATCTTAAAAACCTAAAAAAATATCTTACTAAAAATAAAATTTATATTTCCGGAAAACAATTATTAAAACACCGCGTGAATTTATATGAACTGTCGCGCGGACAACTTACTCCCGACATTCGTCAATTATTTCAGGATGATGTTAATCACACCTTGTCGTATTTTTCTCCCGTCAAAAACAAACAGATCCGCCCTAGCGTTATTCTTGCGAACATCCAAAAAGCATTACTCAACGAGATACAACGCAGCGATTTTCCCATACTTACGCATCACATCAGCCTCACACCGCTTCGCAAATGGTGGATTGCAATACGCAGCTAAATCGTTACAATACAAAAAATATTTTCACTCACTTAGAAGGAGAGTCATGACCGCAACGGCGTGCATTGAAGATGACACGAAGTCTTTTCATTGGCGCATTATTTTCACTGCCGGCATGGGATTTTTCACAGACGCCTACGATTTATTTATCATTGGCGTTGTCACCACTCTCTTAAAACCTCTCTGGCATTTATCTACCTGGCAACTTGCAACCTTAAATGGCGCATCGTTAGCTGCCGCTGCGTGTGGTGCAATTTTTTTCGGCACGCTCTCTGATAAATTAGGCCGTAAAAAAATGTACGGCATTGAAGTTGCCGTATTATTTTGCGGCGCCATTCTTTCGTCACTCACGCCATCATTTTGGTATTTATTACTTGCACGTGTTGTTGTCGGGTTTGGTATTGGTGGCGATTATCCTTCCAGTGCTGTTATTGCCAGCGAACATGCCCACCGCAAACACCGTGGATTTTTAGTGCTTTTAGTTTTTGCTATGCAAGCAATCGGATTAATTGTCGGGCCATTATTTGCATCGCTCTTAATTTATTTACACATTCCGCATGAAATAACTTGGAGAATTTTACTCGCTGCAGGTGCAATTCCTGCTGCATCTGTATTTTATTTACGTCGCCGTATTCAAGAAACGCCACACTATCTTTTAACGAAACCGATTCCGCGAGAAGTTAGTCGTGTCATTGCTGATTTAACCGATACCTCAGAACGCTATGAACAATTAACATTTTTAAAGCAAAGCTTTTTTTCACGGCGTTGGATGACGTGTTTAGTCGGAACCTCGTTATCCTGGTTTTTATTAGATGTTGCTTTCTACGGTAACAGTGTTTCTGCAGTGCTTTTATTAAAAACACTCAATCCATCGGGCGATTTATTATTCAGCACATTAATCCCGGCCATGATATTTTTATTATGTGCGCTACCCGGTTATATCTTAGCGGCATATTTTATTGATCAGGTCGGACGAAAATTCTTACAATCGTTGGGCTTTGTGATGATGGGAATATCCTATTTAATTATTTCGATGCTACATAACCCAACCGATCATATTGGCTTATTTATCGCTATATTTGGGATAAGCTTCTTTTTCGTGAATTTCGGTCCAAACACCACAACGTTTTTAATTCCATCTGAAATATTCCCCGCGAATTTACGTGCCAAAGGCCACGGCATTTCTGCCGCCGTTGGAAAACTCGGCGCATTTGTCGGCGTATTTTTATTACCGCCCATTTTGGCCACCCACACGCTGTCGCTAATCTTTCACCTATTAGCCATAGTATCTTTTACGGGAGTACTGGTCACACAGCTGATTCCCGAGATGTCCGGCGTAGGCCTCGAAAACTCCGAGATTTTAGGGGTAAAACCCGAGCAATCATGATAAAATTTCTCTTATGAAATCCAAGAATCCGAAACAGCCTCAACCAAAGGCACAACCTGACCCTTCAAAAGAAGATGACGTAGAAGTTATCTCACCCTACAAAAGCCCTATACGCAAACTCAGAAAGAGAAGAACCCCAAAAAAAATCCCACCCTCCATCGCAAATAACGATAGCGTAAACGATGGAGTAGAAGTTATTTACACACCCAGCAAACCTAGAAGAAGTAGAAGAGTTAAGAAAACTCAGCCTGCACAACCCGCTGCCAACATAAATGATGTAGAAGTTATTTACACACCCAGCAAACCCAAAAGTAAAAGAAGGGTGAGAAAAACGAAAGTGCTAGCAACACCCCAACCTGTAACACCTGATGTGAATACTCCTAAAAATGAAACGGGAGAAGATTCAACTCCAGGTAAAATGGGACGTGCCTGGAATCGATTATCTTCAGCAGAAAAAGTAACGTACTTTCTGCGTGGAGGTACGAACGATCCAGAAAGCACACCGATTAAACATTTTAATAAAGCCGCTTCAAAACATGTGAAAAATTTCACTCCGCCACACAAAATAGGTACGCCCGGTTTAAATCCCAGCTCTCCTCCATTGTCCATGATTTCACGCAGTGGTGAAAAACTAGAGCTTGTATCTGTATTTGGCGATTTGGCGGTATATGCAAAGACATCCTCTGTTACACGAGAACCCTCACATGCCCTCACTGAACAATTTGTCGAAGCTCGTTTACAAGACATTAGAAACAATAACAACGTACCTGCACATGCGGTCGACAAAATTCAAACTTATGACTCCGCTACTGCTGAAACACCTATAAAAAAATCATCGCGAAGTCAAAAAGCGGTGATGGATGATGTTTCAGCAACTGATGTTGTTAAACAGATATTCGATATTGATCTTATTACAGAAACATTAAATAAAATGTCTTTATCCCAAGAAGCCCGTGCAGGAATACTAGAACAGTTTGAAGAATTCAGCGCTGAATGGTTACATTTGATCGATTACGCAAAAAAAGGTGAAGCAGGACAAATTCAAGGAAATCTGATTTTTGGCAGCAAACATGCCAATTCAACCATGATGGTTATCGAATCTTACGCTTCTGATCAAATTAAAAAAGGGCATCATATTAAGATTGAAGTAAAAGCAACGGGTTCAATCTATAACGTTGCTCGAAAAATCGAGATGATTATTTCAGATGAAAGTACAAATACCAAAACAACAGTGGAAATCAATCCCTTTACTCGGAATAAACCTGTCAGACAATCACGCCCATTATTCGAATTACATCTTAGACATCAACATAAACTCAAGCTCAGTAAGCCAAAGTAACTTTTTTTACTTCAGCATTTTCTTTTCCGACATTGCCTTGCTTTAAAAATCTTGCACAATCTCTTCGTTCAAGATCTTGAGGTGTAATCAATTTTTTTCTTAAAAATTCTTCCAGAATATCTCCAACGGGAAGCGCTAGCCTTGGATCATATTTTATACAACATTCACAACTATCGGGTTCGTACGCCGTCGCAGAATCTAAAGCACCCATTGTTTCATCGATAAGCTCCGCATGCCCCTTGGACTTGGGGGTACTTCTCCGCAAAGAGTCACACAACGATTGAGCACTCAATATACGGCCTGGCTGAGGATAAAAATCTCGTATACGCCACATTAATTTATCTGAAGGATTTGCCTGATATTGTTCACGCAATGCTTTGTAATTTCCAAGCTCGGCAGCAATCTCCGGATTTTTAGCATACAGCCTACATCCCACATAAAATACAAACGCGTTTAACTCACTGCATAATCGGTAAAGTTCATAAGACTCTCGATATTCTTCTCGGATCCTTGTCTCCCAATATAATCTTTCGGGAGTAACCGCTTCTGAACAATCGAATTTGTCATCAGAAATGGGGAATACAACGGTATCATCGTTTTCATGTTGTTTTTTAAATTTACGATAAAAATTAGGGCAACGTTGACTTAAAATTGATTCTGCTTCCGAACAGTACATTTCATATTCTCCATATCAGTGTGACCATTCTACCTGACAGATCTTTATCTCGTCTAGCAGAATGAAATAATTCTGGAGCTGAATAGGTACAAAAATTTCCGCCATAAATATTTTCAGGCGCTATATTTAATTTTTTAGTTAATCTTAATTTGGCTAATTTATATAGATCAGCCAAATATTTTCCGGGTTTACCCGAAATTTCTTGAAACCCTTCAGGGTACTCTTTAAAAAAATCTTTTACATCTTGGCCGACTTCATAATTTTCTTGAGAAATAGCCGGACCTAACCAAATTAAAAGATCATTCGGATCTTTATTTAATTTCTGAATAGTTAATTCAATAATGTCGCGGCATAAACTTTTCCATCCCGCATGAACCGCAGCAACTACACTGCCTTTCTTATCTGTGATTAATACGGGCAAACAGTCAGCAGTGCGAACGGCACAAACCATATTGGATTGGACCGTATAGGACGCATCAGCCTGAGCATTTCTGCCAATTGAAGCATCAACTATAGTATTGGTATGAATTTGGTTCAGCCAAACCGGTTCAGATGGCAATATCAGCGTATGATTCGAAGGACGAAGTACAGTATACGCACGAATGTTGACAGGAGCTGGCCAATCGGGGAGCAGATATCCATTCATATTTGGGGTTTCCTATTTGAAGACTTCCATGATAGATTATTTTGATATGGTGACGCTATTGGTCCTTGCGCAGTGCTATATTACAAACCCCGCCAGGTCCGGAAGGAAGCAACGGTAGTGATAGACGCAGGTGCCGCAATGTGGCGAATAGCTCACCTCCACGCTTTCCCAACTTCTATATAAGAGTTTTTTCATGGCAGAAAATACATCACATATTGTTTTAGCACGAAAATACCGCCCTCAATCTTTTTCCGAAACGATGGGACAGGAACACGTATTACGCGCATTGCAAAATGCACTGGACACGAATCGCTTACATCACGCCTATTTATTAACAGGCACACGCGGCGTAGGAAAAACTACTATCGCGCGTCTTTTTGCAAAATGCTTAAGTTGCGAAAAAGGCATCTCCAGTAATCCGTGCAACACATGTAACAGCTGTACTGAAATTAACACCGGACGGTATATTGATTTATTGGAAATCGATGCCGCATCCCGCACCAAAGTCGAAGATACACGAGATTTACTAGACAATGTTCAATATTTACCGCAACGGGGTAGATATAAAATTTATCTGATCGATGAAGTTCACATGTTGTCAGGTCATAGTTTTAATGCGCTTTTAAAAACTTTAGAAGAGCCACCAGCGCATGTTATTTTTATTTTAGCAACGACAGACCCGCAAAAACTACCGGTTACTGTACTGTCACGCTGCTTGCAATTTCATCTCAAAAATATGTCCCTTGATCAAATCACGGAGCAGCTAACGCGGGTCTTAAATAAAGAAAATATTGGTTTTGAACCGAATGCATTAGAATTAATTGCAAAAGCTGCGCAAGGCAGTATGCGTGATGCCTTAAGTTTATTGGATCAGGCTATTTCACATGGTCAAAGCGCTATCCATGAAAACAATGTCACTGAAATGCTGGGATTAGTG
This sequence comes from uncultured Coxiellaceae bacterium, assembly GCA_964559315.1. Lineage (GTDB taxonomy): Bacteria > Pseudomonadota > Gammaproteobacteria > DASZBR01 > DASZBR01 > DASZBR01. The sequence goes on along the minus strand of CAZLGL010000005.1, from coordinate 25,142 downwards.
CCCTCTCAAAAAGTCCTAGAATTACTCCAACTAATTCACACCCAAAATAAAGACGGATTAATTACGACGGTCGATCAGTTGGCTGAATTAAATATTGATTTCTTAGCGCTATTAGATGAAATCATTATTTTGTTGCAAAAATTAGCCGTGGATAATTTTTTAAATAAATCCTCAGGCGAATTAACTATCAGCCCTGAAGATCTTCAGCTGTATTATCACATCGCGTTATTAAGCAAAAAAGATTTGCCCTTATCACCGGATCCCAAACTAGGATTCTTGATGGCATTGATTCGCATGATGGTGTTTACCCCTGGAAAAACATCGCAAACCGTAACGTCCCCCATAAAAACAGCAACGCCGATTACACCGCCTGCTCCTGTTACGACTCCAGCATCTGCTTCCGCTTCAGATCCCTGGCAAAAACTGATTACTGAATTAAATCTTACGGGGATGACACTCCTACTCGCTCAAAACTGTGCATTTTCCCAAAAAGACAACCACATAATCCTAACCGTCGATGAATCTCAAAAAGCATTTGTCGTTCCGGCGGCGCAAGAACGCCTGGAAAAAACACTGCACAATCACTTCGGAAATGCTTGCCAAATCAGCATTATCATAGGAAAATCGAATGATACGCCGGCAAAACACACGCAAAAAGCCTTGAATGATGCGAAAGAAAAAATCCACAATGAAGTGGTTTCTGATCCCACTGTTCAATCGATTATGCAAAATTTCTCGGCAACGATAGAAGATATTACAACCACTTAATTTTTCAGGAGACAGTGATGGATCTCAAGAAATTGATGCAACAAGCACAAGATATGCAGAAAAAAATGCAAAATGCGCAAGAAGAAATCGCGCGCTTAGAAATCGTCGGCGAAGCCGGCAGCGGCGCCGTAAAAATTACGTTTAACGGTCAGCACAAAGCAAAGTCGTGCAAAATTTCTACGGATGTATGCGCACTTCCCAAAGATGATTTAGAAGTGTTAGAAGATTTAATTGTTGCTGCTATTAATGCCGGCACACAAAAAATCGAAGAAGCGTCTAAGCAAAAACTTTCCTCTTTAACCGCTGGATTGGATTTACCTGAAGGATTTGCGGGATAATTTTCACTTATGCTGACAAAACACGTAACGTTCAGTCCATTGATCGATCATCTCATCGATTGTTTACGTGTTTTGCCAGGTGTAGGCCCCAAATCTGCACAACGCATTGCTTTTCATCTCTTAGAACGAAATCGCGATGGAGGCTTTAAATTAGCTCAGGCACTTCGTGAAACGCTTCAACAAATTAAACACTGTTCACAATGCCGTAATTTTAGCGAAAATGATGTTTGTCATTTATGCAGCAACCCCGCACGCGATAATACTTTATTATGTATCGTTGAAACGCCCGCTGATGTCGTTGCAATTGAACAAACAGCAGGATTTCGAGGATATTATTTTGTTTTACAAGGACATCTCTCTCCGCTGGATGGAATTGGCCCAAAAGAATTAGGGATTGAGACCTTAATGGAACGTATTAAAAATAATCCCATTAAAGAAGTTATTTTAGCGACAAATTCAACGATTGAAGGCGAAGTCACTGCGCACCATATTGCAAAATTATTAAAGCCCTTCAATATTTCTGCGACACGCATTGCTCATGGTGTTCCCATGGGAGGTGAATTAGAATTTGTGGATAGCACAACATTAATGCGTGCGTTAACGGGCCGAAAAACAGTTGACGCCTAAAATCTACAACAAATCTTTATAATCCATTTCTACCCTATCCCGATTAATTTTACGAATAAAATTCGCGTAACACATCCACGACGTTAATGCGCCTAAATCAGCAAATTGCGGCGGCACAAATTGCGGCGGAATAACTAACCCTTCGTCCACTAATTCTTGAATGCTTTTAATATCTTGCAGCGTAACTTTTCCTGTAAATAACAAGGGAATACGGGATAATTTGCCTTTTTCTATAACCAACTGTAAATAATTATAAATCATGACAAAGCCTTTACTGTACACCAAATCTTTGGTGAAAGGCCCCCCTTCTGGAGTACTACCCCGAAACACACGCGCGGTATTCGCATAACTTTCATCATCACCAATATCTCGCGATTGATAAAACTTAAATACGTCTAAGAAATTCGCACCTTGCTCTGCCATATGAATCGCAGTAATACGATCTGTTAAGCGGCGCACACGATCCGGGTATGAGGCAAACGTAAAAATTTCCATGATAATCGCAAGACCTTCTTGCGTTACAGTCGAAGAAGGAGGCCCTTTACTTAAGAATGTACAAATAGGCTGCAATAATCCATTTAAGGTTGTACCAATGTGAACCCAGCCCTCATGAATTTCCAATAATTTTAATTCACGCTCACTGAACATTACGCCTTTTCGTAATTTAATCGTATCTGCACCTGCTGATGCATCGGCTAAAATTCCATCACTCACTTTTACCGTCACAGGACGCGCTGAATTTCTAAAATAATGATGTAATCGCTCCCCTAATATTTTTACGCCTTCTTCGGTGGTATAGATTTTTTTATCGATCGGCGTTTCAGTTAACTGATTTTTTAACGTAACTAACATTGCTGAAATCATTTCGGCTAAATCTTTTAAATTGGGTTCGCCCGCATGAAAGGCATCTGTGGCTCCCCCATATAAACGCTGTGATAATTGTGTAAATTCAGGCTCACCCCTGTGTTTTAACATACGAATCAATTCACGATACTCACTACACATCCGCAACATGATATTTCCTACAGTACTGAACTGACCCAACAAACGTTTAATATCATGTTCGATATCATAAAATTCTGCGGCTTTTTCATCTGGCTTATAGGGTAAAGGGTTTTTCTGATAATAGTCTTTTGTCACGGCGGGTAACTTTTTGAATTTGTGCGCGAAGAAATCTTTCTGAATCTCAGCATCCCATTTCAAGGCATCCAATACACGAATGGGCTGTTGTGCTTTTACAATTCTTTCAGAAAGCTCAAAAATGGTTTGCTGATAGGGAGTTAACGCAGTTACTTTTTTCATCGTCTTTCCTTGCCTTGTATGTCCGTGATTGACTCTTTATTATAGCTGAATGCATACCAACGGAGAATGACATTTCATGCGAGCCAAACCCAGTTTCAAAGAGTGCGATGGGTACATCGAAACCACCCTCGCAGGCAAAAACATCATGACAACACCTCAATTAAACAAAGGAACGGGCTTTACTCCCGAGGAACTCGAGATGTTTGGGTTATTGGGTAAAGTTCCAGCACGGATTGAAACCCTCGAAGAACAAGTCAAACGCGCGCGATTTCAACTGAGTGAATATAATGACGATCTGCAAAAACACATTTATCTCAATAATTTACACGACAAAAACCAAGTCTTATTTTATAAGTTAGTTTCTGAGCACCTGATAGAATTTTTTCCGCTCATTTATACACCTCATATTGCAACCATGGTTCAAGAATTCAGTCATGAATTTCGACAAGCGCGTGGATTATTTATCAGTTATGAACACCGCCACCAAATTTCGCAAATTCTGGATAATCGTACCAATCCTGAGATTGACTTAATTGTTGTCACCGATGGCGAAGGCGTATTAGGCATCGGCGATCAAGGTGTGGGTAGCATCAATATTCCGATCGCAAAGTTAATGGTTTATACCTTGTGCGCAGGCATAAGTCCGCTAAAAACGTTACCAATTTATTTAGATGTGGGAACCAACAATCAAAAATTATTAGACGACCCTTATTATTTAGGCGCTCGCCATCCGCGTATTCCCAAAACAGAATATGATAATTTTATTCAAGCGTTTGTTAAAGCCGTTAAGAAAAAATTTCCAAAAGCGTTTTTACATTTTGAAGATTTTGGTCGCGACAATGCGCGTCGCATTTTAGAAACGTATAAAAATAAAGTACGGTGTTTTAATGATGACATTCAAGGCACAGGTGCCGCTGCATTAGCTGCTGTTTTATCTGCCGTCAAAAAAGCGAATTCATCCTTGGAAAATCAACGTATTGTGATCTTTGGCGCAGGAACAGCGGGTATCGGAATTGCTGACCAAATTTATCAAGCGCTACTACGACACCATGTTTCGGAGAAGGAGGCGCGTGAAAAATTTTGGCTCGTCGATCGCGCTGGACTAATCACGAATAAACAAAAAGAGTTAACGCCAGGTCAAAAACCCTACGCACGTAAAAATTCGCCACAACTTTCTACTTTAGAGGAAATTATTGATCACGTTAAGCCAACTATTTTAATTGGCTGTTCTGCACAAGGCGGAAGCTTTACCGAAACGGTGGTAAAAACCATGGCAAAACACGTGGAATTCCCTATTATTTTTCCGTTATCTAATCCCACCGAAAAAGCCGAAGCCATTCCAGAGGATTTAATTCACTGGACAGACGGCCGCGCCTTAATTGCAACGGGAAGTCCGTTTAATCCTGTCAATTACAGTGGAAAAACCTATATGATTTCGCAATGCAATAATTCTTTGGTCTATCCCGGCATTGGATTAGGTGTGATTGCCTCACGCCCTACATTATTTACAGATGACATGTTGTGGGCGGCATGCGTTGCGTTAAGTGAGTTAAGTGGCGATGCGCTATTGCCAACACTTGATAGATCACGCGAATCTGCACTAAAAATTGCGACAGCGATTGCAACCGTTGCAGGCATGCAAGGAAATATAGCTTCTGAGATAAAAAAAATGATGTGGGAGCCGAAATACGTTCCGCTAAAAAAACCTAGTTCAACACGGGTTTAATACAACTCCACGATTTACAACCTGGGCATAACCATAATAATAAATTACTTTTGAAACCACATTGCGAACAACGATAATTTGGCTGATGTTTTAATAAATGCTGAATCAATTCTTTTAAGACTTTCCACTCGTTTTGTTGCGTCGATTCAAGATGCCACGCAACTAAATATTGCAAGCCTTTTAAAGACGGATAACGCTGCAACTGCTGAATTAAAAATTCAATCGCTTTTTCATCACCTTCTGATTTTCGCTTAACATCTGTCAAAAATAAGATGACATTGATGGATAACATTTGTGCAATGTTTTTGCTCAAAAATTCAACTAATTTTAATTCTTGACCCAATTTTTGATGGGCCTTAATTAACGACGGCAATGCTTCGGAGAAAAAAGCTTTGTCTTGCGCCAAAATAGTTTGATAGATCTCAATGGCAGATTTATAACGCTCAGCGTGTAGCTCAACTTCCGCCAATAATAAATTGGCTCGCACACACTGGTCGTCTTGCTTTAAAGCTTTTTTTAATTCAGCAACTGCTGCATCAACTTCATTTTTGGACAGATAATATTGCGCCAATTCACAATGGTAGTGCGCAATTTGTACATCTATATTCTCATCAATTTTTGTTTTTAATTGGGATGCGACTTTAATTGCTTCTACCCAATTCTTTTGCTGCTGATAAATTTCGAGCAAATATTTTAAGCTAATCGCGGGTTGTTCACCCAATGCACTGATTTCTAAAAATAGTTTTTCTGCTCTGTCTACTAATCCTGCGTGTAAATAATCTTTACCTAAGGCAACCAATGCCGTAATACGCTGATCTTTGGATAATTGCGGACGTGCAATTAGATTTTGATGGATTTTAATGGCACGACCAATTTCACCACGGCGACGAAATAAACTGCCTAACGCTAAATGGGTTTCAACGGTATCTGAATCAACATGCAACAATCGCGTAAACACATCGACTGCTTTGTCAGGCTCTTCGTTGATGAGGTAATTTAATCCGACAAAATAATCGCGGGAGAACGGCTTTTGTTGTTGTTCAATTGACGTGTAATGTTGCACGCCAATGTAACAACCAACGGCCACGGAGAGCGCAATGACAAATAATAAGATAATCATCTAGTGAGATTCGTTCAGCGGAAGTGTCCGAAGCTGATTGACTTCTTTTTCTGCCACTTTTAATTTATGGGAAAGACGAATGTTTTCCGTTTTGAGACGTAGCCATAACATGAAACCGGTGAGCCATCCAATGAACCCACCCAACCCTAAAACCAAGACTAATAACAACGACAAAGGTAATTTAGCAGAGTTTACATAATAGTTAATCGTGACTTCCTGGGCATTTAATCCCGCGAAAGTCACGCCTAACGCTAAAACAAAGAGAATCGCAATTACGCTAAAGATTTTCACTCTTTATCCTTTAATTTCCCTTTTAACAAATCTCCTAATGTCGCTGTCGGTTCATTTTGCTTAGAGTAATGTTGCAATGCCTCTGCTTCATCTTGTGAATCTTTTGCTTTGATTGAAAGATGAACCAAACGCGCTTTGCGATCAATTGAAACGATTTTTGCTTCAATCGTATCACTTGCTTTTAATAAGCTACGTGCATCGTCTGTACGTTCACGTGAAATATCATTCACTCGAACATACCCTTCTACGCCATCACCTAAATCAATTTTTGCACCTTTAGCGTCCACTTCGATAACAGTACCGGATACGATACCACCCTTCTTGTGTTGAGCCGCATACTTCGTGAAGCTGTCTTCACCGTCACCTTCTAATTGTTTAATACCTAAGGAGATACGTTCACGTTCAGGATCAACCGCTAAAACAACCGCCGTTAATTCATCGCCTTTCTTATACTGACGAACGGCTTCTTCACCGGAAACATTCCAGGAAATATCAGATAAATGCACTAAACCATCGATGTTTCCATCCAATCCGATGAAAACACCAAAATCGGTAATGGATTTAATTTTGCCTTTAACAACATCACCTTTGGAATGTGTTTGTGAGAATAATTCCCACGGATTGTTTTTACATTGTTTAATACCTAATGAAATACGACGACGCTCTTCGTCGATATCCAATACCATAACTTCGACTTCTTCACCCAACTGAACGACTTTCGCCGGATGAATATTTTTATTGGTCCAATCCATTTCTGAAACGTGAACCAAACCTTCTACGCCATTTTCAATTTCAACGAAACAGCCGTAATCGGTAATATTCGTTACTTTTCCGGTTAATCGCGTACCTTTAGGATAACGACGTGCTAATTCTGCCCATGGATCATCACCTAATTGTTTTAATCCTAATGACACACGCATTTTTTCACGATCAAATTTCAGAATTTTAACATTGAGTTCTTGACCAATGGTTAAGACTTCTGCCGGATGTTTTACACGTTTCCACGCAATATCCGTGATGTGTAATAAACCGTCCACGCCACCGAGATCCACAAACGCGCCGTAATCAGTAAGATTTTTAACGACACCGCTAACGGTTTCGCCTTCTTGTAATTTTTCGAGCAACGCATTTTGTTCACTACCACCTTCCGCTAACATCGCAGAACGACGTGAAACAACGACGTTATTGCGTTTTTGATCTAATTTAATAATTTTGAATTCTAATGTTTTGCCTTCGATAAAGCTGGGATCTTTAACCGGCTTCATATCGATTAAGGAGCCTGGCAAGAATGCACGAATATTACCAATTTCAACGGTAAATCCACCTTTGACCCGACCATTCACAGTACCTGTTACAGTTTGACCTGCATCAAATGCTTGTTTTAATACAATCCAGGCTTCTGAGCGTTTTGCTTTTTCGCGCGAGAGTTTCGTTTCACCGAAACCATCTTCGATGGCATCGAGTGCGACATCCACTTCATCCCCGGCAGTGACAGACACTTCACCGCGTTCATTTTTGAATTGATCAATGGGAATGATCCCTTCAGATTTTAAGCCGACATTTACAACGACATTGTCTTTGTTAACGGCTACCACTTTTCCTTTGAGGATTGAACCAACGCGCATATCCTGTTTGGAAAGACTCTCTTCAAATAATTGTGCAAAGCTTTCGCTCATGAATTTTTCTCTACTCTATAAAATTACAACAAAAAGTTAATAAAAAAGTCGCTAACCATTAGCGACTCCGCTCTTACAAAATCGTTTTTGGATTTCATCCATGACGCGTGAGAAAGTTTCCTCGATGGAGAGCATTGTCGTGTCTAAAATCCAGGCATCGTCAGCCGGTTTCAAAGGAGCCACAACTCTGTCTCTATCACGCTTATCTCGCAGCGCCAGCTCCGCCAAAACGCGCTCAAGGCTATCATCTATACCCTTTTCTTGCAACTGCAGGAAGCGGCGTTTAGCCCGTGCGTCCAGGCTCGCATCCAGAAATACTTTAAATTCTGCATCAGGAAAAATAACGGTTCCCATATCCCTTCCGTCGGTGACCAATCCCGGTGGTTCGCGAAACGCACGCTGGCGAGCAATCAATCCCGCACGAACCGTGGCATAGGCTGAAATAATGGACGCTAGATTTCCGCACGCTTCTGACCGAATTTGATTTGTGACGTTTAAACCTTCAAAAATGACCGAATGATTAACAAATTGGACATCCAAATGACTCGCCAGTTGCGCTAACGCCGCTTCGTTTTTTTCATCAATATGATGCGATTGGGCACCTAATGCCAGTACCCGATATAACACACCACTGTCTAAAAAATGCCAATTTAACTCTTTAGCGATACGTTGACTAATGGTTCCTTTTCCCGAACCGCTAGGACCGTCAATCGTAATGACGGGTGCTTTTACCATAGTTTTAGGCATAACGTTTCTCAAAGTCCTTCATGAAATTAATTAGGGCATCCACGCCTGCTTCCGGCATAGCGTTATAAATACTTGCTCTTAACCCTCCAACTGCTTTATGGCCTTTTAGATTAATTAAATGGGCTTTTGTTGATTCTTCAACAAACAATTTATCTAATTCTGCATTCGGTGTATAAAAAACAATGTTCATCACTGAACGGTATTTTTTATCCACGGAATTTTTATAAAAATCTGTGCTGTCTAAATAATCATATAATTTTTGTGCTTTGCGTTGATTAATTTTTGTAATGGCTTCTACACCGCCTTGTTTTAACAACCATTCAAACGCTAGTCCGGCCAAATATATTCCAAACGTATTGGGCGTATGGTACAACGATTGCGAATCAACATAGGTTTTATAATTATAAAGGGTCGGCGTAAATGATTTTGCAAAACCTACAAGATCGTCGCGCATAATGACCAAACTTAATCCCGCAGGCGCAATATTTTTTTGTGCACCGGCATAAATTAAACCGAATTTTTTAATATCAATGGGCTTAGATAATATTTCAGACGACATATCTGCTACTAAAGGCACATCACCGGTTTTGGGAATATCATGAAATTGAATTCCCTCAATCGTTTCGTTGGGTGTGTAATGAATATACGAGTAATCGGATTGGGATTTAAAATCTTCAAATTTTTTTAAAATAATATTCCCATAACGCTGCGCTTCTTTAATGGCTTTACCTGACCAAATTCCGGAATCAATATAACAGGCAGTATTGTTCTTACTTCTGTCCAATAAATTTAACGGCACCATTGCAAAATGATGACTCGCGCCAAAACTAGTAAATAAGACATGATAATTTTTAGGAATATTTAATAATTGACGGAAATGATGTTCAGCAGGCTCAATCACTTTTTCGAGATAATCCTTGCCGCGATGACTGATTTCAAATGCCGAAGCACCAATATTATTCCAATCCAATATTTCTGATTTAACGCGTTCCAACACTTCGGTTGGAATCATCGCAGGACCGGAACAAAAATTATACGCTCGCGTCATTATTTTCATCATCAGCAAGTTCAGCAATACGTTCTGTACCGACTAATTTTTCACCTTCGGCTAGATTAATTAATCGAACACCTTGTGTGTTTCGGCCTACCAGTGAAATTTCATCTGCGCGCGTACGGACCAATGTTCCCTTGTCGCTGATTAACATCACTTCATCGCCTTTACCCACTTGAATAGCACTTACAACTTTCCCATTTCGTTCAGTCACTTGAATAGAAATCACCCCCTGGCCGCCTCTTCCCGTTTGACGATAATCTTCCATTTCCGTACGTTTACCATAGCCATTTTCAGTGGCGGTTAATATCGGATCGTGTGATTTTGTGGCAATAAGCGAAATGACTTTTTGGTTAGCGCTTAGTTTAATTCCACGTACACCACGCGCACTTCGACCCATTTCACGCACCGATGCCTCATCGAATCGAATAACTTTACCTTCATCGCTGAATAATAAAATATCCGATTTTCCATCGGTAATTTGAACGCCGATTAATTTATCATCCTCAACCAATTCTATCGCAATAATTCCGCTATTTCGTGGACGTGAAAAATCGGTCAGACTGACTTTCTTAATGGTACCTTTTGAAGTAGCCATCACCACATAGACATCATCACGGTATTCGCGAATCGGTAAAATGGCCGTAATTTTTTCATTGGCACTTTCATTCAACGGTAATAAATTAACCAATGGACGGCCGCGAGATTGACGTGCGGCTTGCGGTAATTGATAGACTTTCAACCAATAAACCTTACCAATGCTCGAGAAACACAATAAAGTATCAAGATTATTGGCAATCACTAATTGCTCGACGAAATCTTCGTCTTTAACTTGTGTTGCAATTTTGCCTTTTCCACCACGACGTTGAGCTTGATATTGATCGACCTGTTGTGTTTTCGCATAACCACTGTGAGAAATCGTCACAACCATTTGATCATCAGTCAATAAATCTTCCATGGTTAAATCCGCTTCAGCATCTTGAATTTCGGTACGACGCTCATCTGAATATTCATCGCGGACTTCAATTAATTCATTACGAATGACTTCAACTAATTTTCCAGGATTACGCAAGATTTCCAACAATTCTTCGATAGTTTGTAAAATATTTTTATATTCATCGAAAATTTTATCTTGTTCTAAGCCGGTTAAACGGTGTAATCGTAATTCGAGAATAGCTTGTGCTTGTTCAGGTGATAATTGATACATGTCGCCATGTAACCCAAATTCTACTGATAATCCATCAGGTCGACTTAATTCTGCACCGGCTCTTTCTAACATTTGTGCCACAATGCCGGACTTCCATTTACGATTTAATAATCCTTCTTTTGCAATACTCGGATTGGCAGAGGCTTTAATTAATGCAATCATTTCATCAATGTTGGTTAATGCAATTCCTAAACCTTCTAATATGTGTGCACGTTCCCGGCATTTACGTAAATCATAAATCGTTCTGCGCGTAACAACTTCACGGCGATGACCTAAAAACGCATCTAATAATTGATGCAAGGACATCACTAACGGCCGGCCTTCTAATAACGCCACCGTGTTTACGCCGAAAGCAATTTGCATTTGCGTTAAGCTGAATAAATTATTTAATAGCACCTCAGCCATTTCGCCACGGCGCAATTCGATAACAATGCGCATACCTTCTTTGTCAGATTCATCACGTAATGCTGTGATACCTTCGATTCTTTTTTCTTTAACCAGCTCAGCAATTTTTTCAATTAATTTAGCCTTATTAACTTGATACGGTAATTCCGTAACAATAATGGCTTGCTTACCATTATCTTCATCGGTTTCAATATTCGTGCGTGCACGGACAAATATTCTTCCACGGCCTGTTTTATAGGCATCATAAATTCCAGCGCGGCCGTGAATAATCCCGGCTGTCGGAAAATCGGGGCCTTTTACATGCTCCATTAATTGTTCGAGTGTTGCATTGGGATTATCCAATAGCGTCAAACACGCATCGACCACTTCGCGTAAATTATGGGGAGGAATATTCGTCGCCATACCTACTGCAATTCCGGACGAACCATTAATTAATAAATTCGGAATTCGTGTAGGTAATACGGTAGGAGCAAATTCGGTTTCATCGTAATTGGGCGCAAAATCGACGGTTTCTTTTTCTAAATCCGCCAGCAACATGCTGGTAATTTTGGACATACGGATTTCGGTATATCGCATCGCTGCCGGTGCATCACCGTCAACGGATCCGAAATTTCCTTGTCCATCAATTAAGGTATAGCGCAATGAAAATGGCTGAGCCATACGCACAATAGTGTCATAGACAGCCGTGTCACCATGTGGATGGTATTTACCGATGACGTCACCGACGATACGCGCCGATTTTTTATGGGGTTTATTGTATTCATTACCCAATTGATTCATGGAAAACAAAACACGGCGGTGAACCGGTTTGAGACCGTCACGCGCGTCGGGCAATGCACGACCGACGATGACGCTCATGGAATAATCGAGATAGGACTGTTTGAGTTCGTGTTCGATGTTGACCGTCACGACTTCTTTTGCAAAATCCGCCATGGAAAAGGCGCTCCTTTGGGTATGATTTAAAGACGCCTATCTTAGCATAAGAGTCCATTCTTCTTAACCTTTCCGTTACGCTTAAGGGTAAAATGGACCACTCTTTATGCATACTGACTGTAAAACAAACCCTCTTAGCAAGATAACTACTGAAATTTTAAGGCTGATGAACCGAGGCTCAAACAAGGGCTGTTCATTCCACAATATTTACTCGCTGCTTAACCTTAACGAAAGTTTTCCGCTATAATCATGACTAGTTTTATAATCTTTTATCGGAGAATACTATGCAAGAATCTGTTGATCTTAAAGAAATTTTGTTAACACATGTCCTTCAGTATTTTAAGAATCATTATGATGGGTTCCCCGGCGCCTTGGAAGATTTAAAGACTAAAGAAGAAAAAGATTGCTTTATCGATAACTGCAAAAAAATTATTGATAAAGGCTGGGCGGAAGAATTTGACAACAACGAATCTTTGTCATTTCTCAAACCCTACTTTAATGACACATCTAAAAGCTTAAAGATAAATGATGCTCAACGAACAATTGCACTTTATTTTATCCGACGGTGCTTATTTAAATTAGTTGCAGATGCATGCATACAAAATACTGAGCTGAACACCGCGCCGTATTGGTTTAGAGATACAAATACTAAACTCAACAAGGAATTTGAAGAAATTTTATTACATAAAAAAACCACCGCATACCTTTATGAAGGTAATAAAATTTATACATTAGATACTTTAAACAAACTAGCAGAAAAAAATAAATCCCGAGAAATATGGGGCTCGGCCGGACTTAAAGGAATGGTAATTTTCGTTGCTTTTTTTAGCCTTGTTAAATATATTGAAAAACAAACTACAAGCGATATTAAGCGCTACATACCTTATTTTCTTGTTTTGGCACTGATTGCTTTTATAGCAAACATGGGAAGAGAAACGTATTTAGAAAGTCGAACGCAGTTCTTTATTGATTCCAGAAGAACTCGACTTCAAAATATTCAGACGCAGCAGCAAAGAGATCCTGAACTATATACAGATAAAGATATCATTAAACATATATTTGTTAGTGAAGATGATATAAAAAAATTGGAAGCTACACCTAACACAGTGAGAGCATATGATTCCGCTACTGAAGTAGTCAGACAGCACGAGCTTCGACCGTAGCACTTAATATTTTCTTAAGGTTACCTTATTATACTGCAACTTATTTTTTATAAGAATAATTCAATACTGAATCTGTCTGAAATTAGCCCTGAAATGATGGCAGTGTTTTTAAATCAGCTTAGCCTTCAATTAGAGGGACGATTTTAAAAGCCAAACTACCCCACACCATGCCACCACCTTAAATAGTTGCTGTCTCGAAATAAAATATCTAAGTTGTACGAATAGTTGAACCTGTAATTTTTGAAGTGGACTATAAATTATAGTTGTCTTCAGTGTAATCAGGAAACTGTAGGTCAAGGGCTATTTAGTTTTTTTTAGATTTAGTCGAGTATTGTGCTAATAAGAAATCTTCGGATTCCGGCATTTTGTCTTTAAAAAAGCTAAATACGTTTTTTTGCAGGAAGCTTAACTTAGTTGATGTTAAGGTATTTTTATCTTGCGCATGCAAAAGGCATGCATTTACTTGCTCAGTCGTTAAACGACCAAAAGCATTTGCAGAATGTAATAGAATTATAATAATAATCGGTTTTAGAAGGACAGAAAGATTATTTTCCCTCTTAGCATTAAAAAGAATTCGCGCATATTTAAGTAACGCTAATGATGCTGAAGTTGCTTTTCCATAAGCAGAAAGTTTCTTGGATATAAAATTAAGCTCCATTGATTCCGCTAATTCTATAGTGCTAGGTCCGCTATACATGCATAAAAAGTACTCAATATCTCCGCCAAAAAGGGCTTTACGACTTCTATCTTCAACAACTATGCATCGCGTGGAACCACGATAACGATTAGGATCTTTATTGAACCTATTTAGACACTCTATTTTATCCACGTCTTGGCCATAATCTTTTTCATCAACAAGTGATTTCAAGATCATTTCTTTTTGGTCGCTATTCTTAGGTTTAATCAGCTCAGCAACTTTGATTTTTTTGCCGCTATATATATATGGATTTGCATTGTAAAAAAGCAGTAATTCTATAATTCGAGAACTGGTGGGATTATTTTCAGGCATACTCTGGATGGCTTTATGCAAAGCAGTTCCTTGACTACCGATTATTGTATTTGGATCTGCGCCCCTCTGAAGTAATAGTTCACAAATTCTTTCATTCCCATTCATTACGGCAAGGTAAAGAGGTGTATATGCATAATCATTACTGTTAGGGCTCATATCCATTACATGACGCCTGCGATTAACGTCTGAAGCCATATCTAGCAAAACTAATGCGGCGTCATAATGATTATTGCTAATGGCAGTCATTAAAGGAGAATAACCACCATTATCGTATCCCTGCACATAAAGAATTAAGCTTTTATTGGTAATAGTATCAAATAAAGCTAATCTAGGATTGGTCGCTTTTAGTTTTTCTTGCGATTCAATTCTCGCCTGTTCAAAAATGTTTAATTGGTCCCATAAAAAACGTAGCATAGAGGAATGTCCCATGCTTGCAGCTAAATGAAATGCTGTTCCATAATCAATGTAAACCGGTAGTTGAGGAGGGGAAATGCGAATACTTGTCGTTAAGTGTTTTGCGCTGAAGTGTAATTGTCTAACCCGGTTTGTATTACCGCTAGCAACGGCATTAAAAAACTTTTCAATTGAGCATTCATCCATTTTATACATAATTTCCCCCAAAATTTACAAATTCGGATTTTGAGCTAACCATACCATGAAATATTCGAAAGAGGAAACACTGTGGCATTACGACACTCTGGCTTTGAAAATGAGGTGCAAGGCAAAATAGTAAGTATTTGTGTATATGACACCATTCTTTATTAAAGTTAGCTAAATAACTTTGGCGGGGAGAGATGCTAGATTGACTGTTGCCGATAGATTAATTAAGCCATTGAATGATTTCTGTAAATCAGATTACACGCTTGAATAGCATATCGATATACTCAAGATAAAGGCGAAGGTTTATTTTTTAGGGCGCAATACTTTCCATTTAAATGGTTTAACAAGGGTAAAACCAACGAAGAGTTAAAATTCAGTACGACAATCAACTAACGCGAATTTAAAAGAACTTTTTAATTATTGGAGAAAGCAATTCAGTTTGCATGTCCGATTCTATTGTATTGCCACAGGTAATTAATGAACATCAAGAATTGTTTCGTAAACAAACCTTAAAATCAATAACAACAAATAAAAATTATTTCTCACGGAGCAATGAAATTATTTTGCAGAAATCTGGTGTTGAAGAAATTAGATTACAAAGACCGGATCGCGTATTAAATTGCACACGTTCAAATTTATGTTTTCAAGCACAAGAATGATTTTATAATCTACATGCGGGAATAGAAGCGATGATCATTCACACGAAACATGGCGGACAATTAGAGTGAAGTCGTATGAAATTCGACCGTACGAAAGCGGAGCGTAACACTGAGCAATGTCATCCTGAGCGAGCGGAACAAGTCCAAGGATCTTAATTTTGAATTCGAATGAAACACAAGATCCTTCGCTCCGCTCAGGATGACATAGGTTTATGCGATGACATTACTCTGTCGAGCAGCTTCAAAAACTGTTCTTCATCTAATACTTCAACACCCAATTGTTTTGCTTTATCTAATTTAGATCCAGGCGATTCGCCCGCAATTACATAACTGGTTGATTTAGAAACTGAGCCAGTAACCTTTGCACCTAAACTTTCTAATAAATCACCGGCTTCATCACGGCTATATTTATTTAGGGTTCCAGTTAAGACAAATGTTTTACCCGCTAATGGCTGGTGAGTATTTTTAACTATCTTAGGCCAATGAATTCCGGATTTAATTAACCGCTCTACTAATTTTTGATGTTTACTTTGGGAGAAAAATTCAACAATATGCTTTGCGACGACTGGACCAATATCCGTAATATTTTGAAGTTCTTCTTCGGAGGCTGTGAATAATTTATGAATATCGCCGAAATGTTTTGCTAATAAATTAGCAGTAGTTTCGCCGACATCTCGAATTCCCAAGCCAAAAATAAATCGACCCAACGTTGTTGTTTTACTTTTGTTAATCGCGTTAATTAGATTTTCAGCAGATTTTTCCGCGAAGCGTTCTAAATTAACTAACTGAGAAATCTCGAGTTCATATAAATCTGCAACGGATTTAATTAATCCTTCCGCGACAAATTGCTCAACTAATTTGTCGCCCAAACCATTAATATCCATTGCGCGACGGGAGGCAAAATGTTTAATGCCCTCTTCTAATTGGGCACGACACGTTAATCCGCCTGAACATCGATACGCGGCTTGCCCTTCTATTCTTTCGACGGGCGCTTCACATACGGGGCATTTTTTGGGCATAGAAATTTTATGCGTATTTTTGCGCTTATCTAAAATCACACTGACAATTTCAGGAATCACATCACCGGCACGACGAATAATCACCCAATCACCCACCTGCACATCTTTGCGGTAAATTTCATCCATATTATGCAATGTCGCATTACTGACAATTACACCCGATACATTAACCGGTTTTAATCGCGCAACCGGTGTTAACACACCTGTACGTCCAACTTGAAACTCAACGGCTAATACTTCAGTCATTTCTTCATGCGCGGGAAATTTATGTGCAATGGCCCAACGCGGCGCACGTGATACAAAACCTAATTCTCGTTGTTGTGCAAAACTATCGACTTTATAAACGACGCCATCTATTTCGTAAGGTAATTTATCGCGTTTTGCTAATATTTTATGATAATAATCAATGCAGGCTTGGTAATGGGTGACAAATTGAATTTCAGGATTAATGGGACAACCCCATTTTTTTAATTGCTCTAACATCGCATGATGCGAATTCGACAATGTAAATCCTTCGACATGCCCGACACCGTAAAAATAGATGCTTAAATTACGTGAAGCGGTAATACTTGGATCCAATTGTCGCAAACTTCCCGCCGCGGCATTACGCGGATTGGCAAAAACTTTTTCACCCGTCATTTTGGCTTGCGCATTAATTTTTTCAAATTCTTTCTTGGTCAAAAATACTTCGCCGCGAAGTTCAATTAATTTAGGAAAGTCATGACCGCGTAATTTTAACGGAACGGATTTAATGGTCCGAATATTTTGTGTAATGTCTTCGCCTAAAAATCCATCACCCCGTGTCGCCGCCCATTTTAAAAAACCGTTTTCATATAATAAATTGACGGCTAAACCATCTAATTTAGGTTCACAACAAAATTGAATATCTTGGGTAATTTCAAGCTTATCCTGAATACGCTTATTAAAATTAATAATATCTTCATCATGAAAAGCATTATCCAATGATAATAAAGGCACATAATGTTTGATTTCAGCAAAATGACTAGACGGTTTAACCCCAACTCTTTGCGTGGGTGAATCTGATGTAACTAACTCAGGATATTGTTTTTCGAGATCTTGCAGCTCACGTATAAGACGATCATATTCTGCATCCGGTACTTTCGGCGCATCCAATACATAATACGAATAATTATGCTCGTTAATTTCGTCGCGCAATTGCTTAATCCGTTCAGCGTAAGGTTTCACGGACCTCTCCTTGTAATTCATCAGCCAATTGATCCGCAACTTCCCTCGCTAAATCTTCATAACCCGTTTTCGTCGCATCAAAAATAAAATGCAAACCGCGCGTTTCAAAATGGGCTATTTTATCTAAATCAAAATGATAAGGTTCTGCTTGAGGGGCAACACTGAAAATAATTTCTTTGGCAATATAATAATGAAATAATTTTCCCTGGCCATACGTTAATCCTGAATTCGACAGAGCTTGCAATACATCATAGCCTTTAAAAGTTTTGTCTTTTTCAGCAACTATTGCAATAGAATATGGCTTAATGCCTAGAATATCTTTCGGACCAAATTCTTGACGCAAACAATCTAAAATCGCATATGGATCTTTTTGCGGCTTCGTGAAAACCTGAGGCGTTTTTTCTTCAAATAAAACAGCGGATTTCTTTGGCTGCGCTTTCCAAAAACGTGTGGCTAACCACGGAATCACCGCAGCGATCATCACCACCATGATGATCAGCGATAAATTCATGCTTCTGCCATTTCCATCGCTTTAGCCACGTCTACCGCTACTAAACGTGAAACACCCGGTTCATTCATCGTCACACCAATTAATTGCTCTGCCATTTCAATCGCCAACTTATTGTGACTGATAAAAATAAATTGAACGGTCTTAGACATTTCTTTAACCAACTCGCAGAAACGACCAATGTTCGCATCATCTAAAGGTGCATCGACCTCATCCAGCATACAAAATGGCGCCGGATTTAAATGAAAAATGGAAAACACTAACGCAATTGCCGTTAATGCTTTTTCGCCACCCGACAATAAATGAATCGTGCTGTTCTTTTTGCCCGGTGGTCGTGCAATCACATTCACACCCGTTTGCAGTAAATCTTCGCCCGTTAATTCTAAATAAGCATTACCGCCACCAAAAATACGCGGGAATAATTGCTCAAATAAACCGTTTACTTTTTCATACACTTCTTTAAAGCGAGAACGCGTTTCTTTATCAATTTTGTGAATCGCATCTTCCAACATCGTCAACGCAGCAACTAAATCTTCGTTTTGCTGATCCAAATAAATTTTGCGTTCTGATGATTGTGCTAATTCTGATATTGCGGCTAAGTTAATTGGCCCTAATCGCTCAATGCGATTAATGACTTTATTTAAGTTCATTTCCCAGACGATTTCAGTGGCTTCTGGGGGTAAATGCTCAACAATGGCTTCTAAGGTTTGGCCCGTTTCTTGTAATTGCTCTGCTAATGCATTTAAACGCGTGACATAGGATTGGTTGTCTAAACGACGCTGCTCTAATTGCGTACGAAGGGTTGTTCGCTCGATTTCTGCATTTTGGAGAGATTTTTCATGCTCGCGCAATTGTTGATCAATCTGCGACAAAATTTCACGCTTATTTTGCGCATGCTTTTCAGCCAATTGCTGTTCTTCTAATAATTTATTTAATTCTGTCGTTAACGTCTCTTCTGGCTGCTGCGACTCTTCCAGCTGTGCATTTAATTGCGTTTGTTTTTCCGTCAACGCATTTAATTGCTGATGTAGTCGCGTTTGCGTTTCTTCGCTTGCACGGAATTGCGTTTGCAACACTTCTAACTGCGTAGATTGTTGATGTGCGGTTTTTTGCAGATTTTGCGATTCTTCACGGGCTTTTAATACAACATCACGCTGCCCCTCGCGTTGTCTTTGCAATTCTTCACGCGTACTGGAGTCTTCCGTCATTTTTTCCATTAAACTTTGCCATTGCGCCCGGGTTGTTTTTAGGGTTTCTTCTTCATGCGTTTTTTGTGCCAATAGCTCATCATGTTCTTGAATCAACTGACTCTTACGTTGTTCAGTTTGTGTTAATTCTGCTTGCTGAACTTTCAATTGCGCATTTAAATCTGAATAGCGTGCTGATACAGCAGCCAATGCTTTTTGTGCGGCTTCGCGAGATTTTTCCAATTCAGTCAGCTTTTCTTGAGACGCTAATAATTCTGCATTACATTTTTCAACGTTTGCTTCTTGTGTGGCCAATTCCGTTTGTAACTCCGCTAATTCCCGCTCACGTCGAATCACGCCGGCTTTTAAATCCGTTTGCGCACGTACACGCAGCCAATTTTTGGCCAACCAAATTCCGTCTTTGGTAATAACAGACTCATGTGAAGATAACGTTTTTAATAATTGCGTCGCTTGGAAAATATCATCGGCGACATAAATATCTTTCAATAAATCCGCGACCACCTGAGGTGCTTTAATTTTGTGGATTAATAAATCAGAACGCGAAGATTTGTAATCCTGTTTTTCACCAGATGTTATAAAACTTAGCGACGTTGCCTGTAAATCAGACAATGGCGCTAATAAAGTCTCAATATTATCAACACAAATCGCTTCCAAATAATCACCCAATAATGTTTCGACCGCTAATTCATAACCGTCTTCCACATCGACATGTTGTGCCAATAATGCTTTGTTATCCAATTCATGCGCTTGTAACCACTTTACACGCGACTCTGAATTTCTGCCGAGCGCTGACTCTTGCAGCGCTTGTACAGAAGCATAACGCCCCTTCAAAGATTGCAAGGTTGTACGCGCAGTATCCAGATTTTTTTGATTGTCATGATGAACCGTACGTGAATCCTGTAATTGTTGCTGTAATTGCGTAATCGCTTCTTGATGAGCATGTACTTCTTGAGAGACTAATTCGATATTTTGTTGTAATTCGGAAATACCCAACGGCAATACCGTTTGTTGCATTTTTTGTTTTTCAGCATCTAATCGATTTAATCGGTCTTGTAATTGTTGAATATGTTTTTCGATATGCTGAATGCGGGTTTGCTCAACTTGTGCTTCACGCGTATGTTGTGACGATAAATGGTTAAACTCATCCCATTTTTGTTGCCATTCATGTTGTTGCTGTTCACAAATTTTTAAATGCTCGCGCGCACTATCCGCTAACTGAGTGGTTTCAGATACCGACGGAATTAACGCTTCTATTTGGATAGATAAATCTTTTTGACGTGATTCTTCTGTTGACAACTGCGTTTGTGCTAACGTCAATTCTTGCAATATGCGAGTACGATCCGTTTCCCACTGACGATGACGCTCACGGTGATGCGATAACGTTTGTTCAACGCGAGCCAGCTCTGTATTTAATTGATAGAAAATACGTTGGGCTTCTTGGACATCATCATTCGCTTCCGTATGTTTTTGTTGTTCGACTTCACGTTGTGTTGCAATGGATTGATAATCGGCGTTAACGCTCTCCAATTGATTTTCAAGATGCGCAATTTGTTCTTGTTCAACATCCATTTGCATTTCAAGTTGTTTTGCACGGAGCGCTAATAATTGCGCACGTAAAACTTTTTCTTGTTCTTTCAAGTCTTGATATTTTTCGGCGGATTCTGCTTGTTTTGTTAAATGATCTAGTTGCTTTTGTAATTCATCACGAAGATCCGTCAGTCGGGCTAAATTGTCGCGCGTATGCTGTAAGCGCAATTCGGTTTCACGACGACGTTCTTTGTATTTCGAAATTCCTGCGGCTTCTTCTAAATAAATACGGAGTTCTTCGGGTTTTGCTTCAATTAAACGCGAAATCATGCCTTGTTCAATAATCGCATAACTGCGCGGGCCCAAACCGGTACCTAAGAAGATATCGCGAATATCACGACGACGACACGCCGTATTATTTAAATAATAGGTAGACTGTCCATCAAGTCCTACTTGTCGGCGAATGACGATTTCACCGTATTGAGCATAAGCACCACCCATACGGCCTTCGGAATTATCGAAATGTAATTCGACGGACGCTTGTGCAGACGCCGCACGTTTTGTGGAACCATTAAAAATAACGTCGTCCATGGAATCGGCGCGCAGATTTTTGGCTGACGATTCCCCCATTACCCAACGCACAGCGTCGATAATATTGGATTTTCCGCATCCATTAGGACCAACAACACCGCTCAAATTTCCAGGGAAATTGACGGTGGTGGGATCTACAAACGATTTAAATCCCGCTAATTTAATATGGCTTAATCGCATAATTTATTGGCTCACTTGTGTTTACGTTTCAATTTTCGCTGACGCAGATTCCACAGCGTTAACGTCGGACCGGAAAATCCAAAGACCAACGCTAACGTAAATAATACTTCGGGGGGCTCAAAAGCAATACAGGCAAATAACAATACCAGTATTAATAATGTCACAAACGGCACTCGACCTTGCCAGTGAACATCTTTAAAACTGTGGTATCGGACACGGCTAACCATCAAGACGGAAACAATCACCATGAATACCGCAAAAAGTAGTACCACGCCATGTTCAGGCACAAGATGATTATCTTCTAACACCCAAATAAATCCCGCCATAATTGCAGCGGCAGCCGGACACGGTAATCCTTGAAAAAAGCGTTTGTCTGCCATACCCACCTGGGTATTAAATCGCGCAAGTCGAAGTGAGGTCGCAGCGACATAAATAAACGCGACGACCCAGCCAATCTTTCCCAAACTTTCCAAGCCCCAACCATACCCTAGTAAAGCGGGTGCGATACCAAACGACACCATATCAGAAATGCTGTCATATTCAGCCCCAAATGCGGTTTGCGTATTCGTGAGACGCGCGACGCGCCCATCTAAACTATCTGCAATCATCGCAATAAAAATGACCATAGCGGCGACATCAAAAAGTCCTTTGAGGGTTGCGACAATTGAATAGAATCCCGCGAAAAGCGCAACGGTTGTCAACAAATTGGGCAGAAGATAGATACCGCGCACTGGAAATTTTGGCGTATCACTCACAATGAATTTTCCCCGAAAATTTAAAATCGGATGATACACTAATTTGGTGTCATTCTGTTAGAATGCGCGGATGACTAAATCAAGCAAAATTCTTATTGAAGGTGTGACTGAAGAGGGTCAAACGTTTCGTCCGAGTGATTGGGCGGAGCGAATGAGCGGAAATTTGTCGACCTTCCAAGGGCACCGCATGGTGTATTCCCCGCTTTTGCAGCCGGTGGTTAGAAATGGTCAAAAGTGCATGTTGATTGATCCGGCATTAAAGACGACGAATCCGGCCTTGTATGACGCGATCATGGCGTTTGCGAAGAGTAATAAACTGAAGATTTGCAAAGAAGATTGATTGTGTTTAGTCTACGCGTCCCGGAGAGGTGGCCGAGTGGTTGAAGGCGCACGACTGGAACTCGTGTAAACGCTAAAACGTTTCGAGGGTTCGAATCCCTCCCTCTCCGCCAGATTTTTTAGGAATAACTTTTCTCTTGTCTTTGCGAGCAAAGCGAAGCAATCCAGGAACCCCAGTATTTGTGAGCTTTCTAGGGTTTTTGTTTAACTTTAGACCCGTACCTCACTTTCTCCAAATTCATCATTTTACACCCAAAATCTCCATTTTTACCCTCTCCATCTCCGATACATGCGAACACTCGGGACGAAGGTACGCATGTCCTTAAACCCTGGATTTACCTAGGTTTTGGAGCTGGAGGCTTTTTAGGTGATTCATTTTTTAGAGAACGAAAATTGGAGTAGAGACAGAGATTTGAAACGGAGAAAATGATTTTTTCAGAGCTTTAAATAAGTCCTATACCAAATAATTCGCCCTGTTCATGCCAGAGGCTGGGGATGTTTTGCATAAGATCAGCGAGCTTCATATGACGGGGTTGGTGGCCTAAAAGAATAGCTTCTTTGAGTTTTGGGGCAAGAAAATTGAGTCTCAGGATCAGCTGCACATATTTGGCTGTGACTTTATTAGCATCGCATAGGTCCTGCATGGTTTGGTATTTGCCGGACTTAAGCTGTCGTTGCCATAGATGGGCACGGACTAAGGCTTTGACTAATGTGCTATCTATAGATGCATTCTGAGTCGCTAGTTGCACCTTTCCCTCAGGCACCAGCACCATTTTCCTACCACCGCGTTTTTTTAAGCGCATAGGCATGAATACCGATAATTCCCCTTTGCTCATAGACATGCCTCATCTTTTTCAGCGACTGTTTCCATACCCGCATGCAGGAGTAGGCTCAGCAACCCATCTGTATGAATGCGCACATCAATACCGTCCTCTCTCACCAATACCGCTTTGATCAGCAAACAAATGATGCGGTATTGTTCAATCGGAAAGAGCGAATCCCAAATCACATCAATTTGCTGTAGCATCGCAAAGGCTTCATTCGTGGAAATTTGCCCCTCCAGAGATTTGAGGGTTTTTGCAGTAATTTCAGGGCATTTGAGGATCTCACGCACTTGTTGTACAACGAAACGCTCAACTTCATTAGAGGCAATGGTTTTGTGTTGGGATGTGCAGTTTTTTCCGCGTAAATGATTGCTGCAGGCATAATAGCGATAGCGTTTGTCTTTCTTTTTGGTGTAGGTCGGCGTCATGGATACATCACACACCTGACAGCGAATGAGGTTTTTTAAAAGAGCTTGATCTTTAGCCGAAGATTCTCTGCCCCGAATATGGGGACACTTTTCAAAGACCCGCTGAACTTCATCAAAGAATTCAGGCTCCAAAATACCTTCATGCTCACCCTCGTAAACAGCATCTTTGTGGGCGACAAAGCCTTTATAAACCGGGTTAATCAAGGTTCTGCGTAGGTTGGCTTTTGTAAACAACTGCGCACCATATTCTTTGCCGGTTTTGCTGATGATACGTTTGGTGCGATGGCCTTGTTGATTGAGTTCCCGCGCAAGATTGGTGGTGGAACGCAAAACCAAGAAGCGACTAAAGATATGCCGAATCAGCTTTGCTTCTTCAGAGTTGATCACCAATTTGCGATCACAAATGTCATAGCCAAGTGGTGGATTGCCGCCCATCCACATTCCTTTTTTCTTGGAGGCAGCAAATTTATCGCGGATACGCTCACCTGTTAATTCTCTTTCATACTGCGCAAAAGAAAGGAGAACGTTGAGCATTAAACGGCCCATCGAGCTTGATGTGTTGAAGGACTGAGTCACTGCCACAAATGTCACTTGATGCTTATCAAATAGTTCCACAATTTTCGAAAAATCAATGAGCGACCTTGAAAGCCTGTCTATCTTGTAAACCACTACACAATCAACCAGGCCATTTTCAATATCTTGAAATAACTCCTGTAAAGCCGGACGATTCAAGGTGCCGCCGGAATAACCACCATCATCATAAGACTTTGGTAAAGCGCTCCATCCTTCATGTTGTTGGCTTGCAATATAGCTTTCAGCGGCAAGTCGCTGAGCATCAAGGCTATTGAAGGCCTGCTCTAATCCTTCCTCATGGGATTTGCGTGTGTAAATGGCGCAGCGTATCTTTTTATTCATCAGGCCTCCTTATTACTGCG